>HF997974.1:30864-40588 GCA_000433635.1 Ruminococcus sp. CAG:254 | reverse complement strand
GTTGCTGCAACTGCCGGAATCCGGAAATCGCCAACGCCTTCGGTTGCATATTCCAGCGGCAAGGTATTCAAAGAGTAAGTTCTTCTGTTTTCTGCTTCATAGAGATTTCCGGAAAATCCAACATCCGGATAATCCAACAGATAGGACATATCGCCCTCGACAGATGCACCATACCAAAGATGCAGCAGAACGCCGTATTCATCTGCTTTCATCTGATAGGTGGTATGCTTTGTGCGAATGGTGAACAAGGTGGACTGTTCGGTTGTTACAACTTGAATTGCCATAAGAATCGCTCCTTTTTCTTTGATACAAGTTTCGCATCGCAGAGAGATTTCTCTCATACGATGCGAACACATTTTTTCTTTATTCGTGAATTTCAAACTGATAGGTGGAAAGATTTGCATCTAACACAATCTTGTGCGACTGATACGTGCGGACGATTTGCAGGTGGTCGCCCTCTGCCTGAATAGAAATCGTACCCTCCAGCGAGAACGCCGGATGCGTGTTCCGCAGTTCCATCAGTTCTTTCAATTTCTGTACCACTGGACGCTGCTGCTGTTCTGCCACTTCTTCCAGCGAGTAATAATGCCGGTTGATGTCCCGTCCATTCTTGGTACGTTCCATCAAGTCCACATCATTGCTGCCTGCCAGCATGCCCACATAATAAACCTGCGGAATACCCGGTGCAAAGAACTGAATAGCTCTTGCCAGCAAGTACGCATCATCTTGATTGCCCAACGCTGAATAATACGTGGTGTTGACCTGATAAATATCGAGGTTGTTGTACGCTTCGGAACTGTAAATCTTCTTTACGTTTGCTCCCTGCTGGTACATCTGTTCCTTTACCTTGTCCACTTCTTCATCCGGCAACAAGTCTTTTACATCGACAATGCCGATTCCGTCGTGGGTGTCCAGTGTGGTGAACTGATGCATCGGGCAGCGTTCCATCCACTGTTTCAGATAAACGCCTGTGTGATTATACAGGGCGTGCAGGGTCAGAACCGGCAGGGCAAAGTCATAAATCCAAAAGCCCTTGTCTGCAATTTTCATCGGGATGGTGTAATGCTCGTGAATCTCCGGCAGGATTTCTGCACCCTCTGCTTTGACTGTCTTTTCAATGTCATAGAGCAGTTCCCAGATGTCCGGTTCTACAAAGAAACAACTGGTATCCGGTTTCTTAATTGCATAAGCGAATGCATCCAGACGAATGACAGCTGCACCATGATGGCACATATCCACCAATGTCTGCTTGATGAACTGCTTGGTAGCATCTTTCCGTACGTCCAAATCAATTTGTTCTTCGCAGAACGTGCACCAGACTTTTTCTTTGCTGCCGTCTGCAAATTCTGCTTCGATGTACGGAGCACGTGGCTTTCGCTTGTAAATCAAGTCCACCTGCTCCTGTGTCGGTTCTCCGTTCTCCCAGAAATCAGAATAGCGGATGAAGAAATCTTTATACGCAGACTGGTCTTTCTTTTGCAGGAAATCCTGAAAATAAGCCGAATGTGCAGAGATATGATTGACCATGAAGTCAAACATCAGGTAATAGTCTTTTCCGATTGCCTCTACATCTGCAAATGTTCCGAAGTTCGGGTCAACCCGATCATAACACATCGGAGCAAAGCCACGGTCGGCAGAAGATGGAAAGAATGGAAGAATATGCACACCGCCAACTGCCTTTGCATAATACTGATTCAAAACCTTGTGTAAATCCTTTAAATTGTTGCCCATGCTGTCCGCATAGGTAATCAACATAATCTCATTTTTTAACTGCATCGAAATTTCACCTTAACCCTTTACTGCACCATTTGCAACACCGTTCAAAATCTGCTTCTGGCAAATCACATAGAAAATCAGAATCGGAATCAATGCCAGCAAGTACGATGCAAACGCCAAGTTGTAGTTTGTACCGAACTGTGTCTGGAAGTTCAACTGTGCCAGAGGCAAGGTTGTTCCCTTTGTGCCAGACATGATTACCAGCGGTGTCATAACGTCGTTCCAAGTACCCAGAGCGGTCAGAACCGCAACGGTTGCATGCATTGGCTTCATCATTGGGAAAATAACTGTCCAATAAGTTTTCCAAGCAGATGCCCCGTCAATTTCAGCCGCTTCTTCCATTGCCAGCGGAATGTTTTTCAGATAGCCGCTATACAGCATAACATTGATTGGCATATAGAAAACCAGATACAGCAGGATTACACCAAGTCGATTGTCTAACCCTAAAATCGCAGTTTCCTTAACCAACGGCATCATCAGAATTGCAAACGGAACAAACATACCGCTTACAATGTAGAAATAAATGAACCGATAGCCTTTTTTTCTTGCCATGTTTCTGCCGATGACATAACCAGCCAGCGAGTGAATCAACAGTGCCAGCACGATGGTTGCAATGGTAATCAGCAAGCTGTTTCCAAGGGTGTGCCAGAAGTTTGTAACTTCCATGGCTTCTTTGAAGTTGTCCAGTTTCCAGCTACTCGGGAATGCCAATGCACCAGCAACGTCGTTGGTCATTTCGCTCGGGTTTTTGAATGCAATAATAATGGTCATATACAGCGGGAAAAGAATTGTCAAACAGCCCAAGAATAACAAGACTGTAACAAGCACGTTAGAGCCGCCGATTTTTTTTGTTTTTCTCATAGCTGTTCCTCCTTCTTATTCGTCATTTTCAGCTGGATGACAGAGAATGCAACAATTACAATAAAGAAGATGACGGCGTTTGCACACTGATAACCAAACTGTCCGCCGTCCATACCGTTTCGATAAATCAGGTAAGAGATGGACTCGGTGCTCTGTGCAGGACCACCCTTTGTCAAAGACATGATCTGGTCAAATACCATCAGCATGTTCTTGGTACTCAATACCAAGTTGATGGAAACGAACGGCATCAGCATCGGGAGCGTCAGCTTCCAGAACTTCTGCCACGGATTTGCACCGTCAATATCGCCGGCTTCATAAATATCGGTCGGAATGGTCTGCAAGCCAGAGATGTAAATGATGGTGTTCATGGCAACTGCCTGCCAAACGCCGACAACCAGAACGCCAATCCATGCATGCTTTTCGCTTGCTAAAATACTGTTTTCCAGGAATCCAATGTGCATTGCCTTTGCAACAGCTGGAATGATATAGGTGAAAATAAAGCTGAAGATATAACCAATGATCAATCCGCCGAGGATGTTCGGGACAAAGTACATCCCACGGAGCAGGCTCTTGCAGCGAATCTTACTGTTCAAGCCCATCGCCAGCAGTAAGCTCAGAACATTGATGAGAATCGTTCCGACAATCGCATATTTAAAGGTGAACAGATAAGAATGTCCGACTCTGGAATCGGTGAACAAATCCATATAGTTCCGGAATCCAACGAAATCAAAGTCACCGTATCCACGATAGTTGGTAAAGCTGTAGAACGCACCCGTAATCAACGGCAGCGTATTGAATAAAAAGAATAATGCTACGATCGGAATCGTGATGATTAAAAATGTCCGATCCTTTGCAGATGCTACTTTTTTCGTTTTCATTTACTGTTCCCCCTTTTCTTCCTGATATTTCTTGACTTTTGCAATCAAATCCCGATTATACCGCTTCCATTCCTTATCGAACCGACTCAGGAATGTATCAACGGCATTGGAACTATCATCCATCAAGAACGTCTGAATCATCGCATCCACGCTCATTTCACTTGGATAATGGTGGTCTTGGAAGTCTGCCATTCTGCCTTCCTGAATATAACTCTGCATACCGTTCAGCATGGATGGTAATGTGAAGTCGCCTTCCTTACAAGGAACGGCATTTTGTTCATCCAGATAAATCTGAATGGTTTCGTCTTCACACAAGAACTTCAGCACTTCGTAAACGGCTTCTTTATTCTTGGTTTCTTTCATCACACAGAACTGCAAGTCGACACCAGAGTTCAGCACGTTGTCTTCTTCCTTGTCGTTTGCCGGGAACGTAAACGAGTCAATGTTGATGTCCGGATTTACAGACTGAATCTGCGGAACAGCATAGCTACCAATCGCATACATTGCCGATTCGCCTCTTGCAAATGCTGTACATGCATCGTTATAGCTGTATGCGTACGGATTTGGTTCTGCATAATCCAGCAGCACTTTCATCTTTTCCGCAACACCCCGATAAGCATCCGTAAAGGTGGTATTGCCTGCATTGACCTCACTGCAAGTGTCCGGCTCTGCCAGACCAACTGCCAACGCATTCCACGGTGCTAAGCAAGTCCAGGTATCTTTAAAGCCAAAGTACAGCGGTGTCATACCTGCGGACTGGATTTCTTCACAGAGACTGGTAAATTCGTCCCATGTTTCCGGAATGCTCCAGCCGTGTTCCTCAAAGATGTCCTTGTTATAAAGGATACCTGCACAGTTTGCAACATACGGCAGTGCATATGTGCCATCTTTCGGAACAAGTTCCAATTCTTTTTCCATGTCCAGATATGCTTGCTTGACATCGGAAATGCCCTCAAAATCAGAGATGTCCATGAACAAATTCGCATCCAAGAAGTTGGAATAGTTTATATCACCGCCAATGCCGATGATGTCCGGATAATCTTCCCGAATCAGTCTGGTTTTCAAAACCGTAACGGCTTCATTCGGGGATTCGATGGTCAGGTGAATGTTGTCATGGGTGGCATTGAAGCGTTCTTCCATCGCTTCAAATGCTGCAACTGCTTCCGGTTTGTATTGCAGCAGCTCCACTTCAATCTTTCCATCGCTGGTCTTACCAGAACCACATCCCTGTAACAACAGTGTGGAAAGAGAAACGCCTGCTAAAATCAAACTACAAATTGCATTTCTTTTTTTCATGATTGTTCTTCCTCCTTTTTCTTTTCGTTTTTAAAACGCTTCTGTTATTTTGTGTTCTTATTATAACATACCAGTTTGCGTTCTGTAAATAGCACAAATCGAGAATCCATATACCATTATGCGATTTTTTTGAAAAATATGCAATTTCATATTGCATATTGGTATATTGTGTGTTATAATAGAAATCAACAACTTTTTAATTCCGTTTTTGTGCAAGGAGAACAAAAAATGAAAGATTTAATTTTTTCCGTATTTCCCAGCGAAAATTTCGTGGATTTGGGTCTATATCAATTCGGCTGGGAGAAATGCAAGCCGGCTCATTCGTTTGGCCCAGCTGCCCGCAATCACTATTTGTTCCACTATATTATGTCCGGAACTGGCAGATTGATGACAACAGATGAAAACGGTCAGACACAATCTTTTTCCATTAAAAGCCGACAGGGATTTATGATTTTCCCCAATCAGATTACCACGTATATTGCGGACAAGGATTTGCCGTGGGAATATGTTTGGGTAGAATTTGACGGGCTGCGGGTGAAATCCATTTTAGATGCCTGCGGATTCTCTCCAAATCATCCGGTCTATCATGCAAAATCCAAAGATTTGCGGGAAGAGATGATGAACGAAATGATTTATATCACACAAAATCAAAATTCTTCTCCCATCCATCTCATCGGTCATTTATATTTGTTTTTAGACTATTTAGCTCGTTCCACTGCCAGTGCATCGCTCTCCAGCGGCAGCAGCTTACGGGACTTTTATATTCATGAAGCCCTCAACTATATCGAACACAACTTCCAAAACGATATTACAGTAGAAGATATTGCCGATGTCTGCGGACTGAATCGCAGCTATTTCGGAAAAATCTTCAAAAATGCAGTCGGAAAAACGCCGCAGGAATTTCTTCTGAGCTATCGCATGCTAAAAGCAACGGAGCTGCTCAAACTCACCCGACTTTCCATTCGGGATGTCAGCAATGCGGTTGGATATGCCAACCCCCTGCACTTCTCCAGAGCCTTTCGAAACATCTACGGCATTCCGCCGAGAGATTGGCGAAACCAGAATCAAATTTTCTTGCCTGACCCACTTTCTGACTGGTCAGACTCTGGCTATGACCTGTAAATAAAAAACAAAAACGGTTCTCTTCCATGTCAGAAGAGAACCGTTTTCTCATAAATTCTGTTTTAGGATTCTGGTTTGGTGTCCGTTTCCGGTTCCATGCGTTCCAGTACTGCCTGATAACCGCCCGTGCTGTCCCGTAAGGTGCGATTCACACGGCTAATGGTCGCCGTGCTTGCACCCGTTTCCTGCACAATCTCATGGAATACATACTGCTTCCGCAGCAGTCTTGCAACATGCAGCCGCTGGGACAACGCACGCAATTCCTGATAGGTGCAGACATCTTTTAAAAATGCAGTGCATTCTTCTTCTGTTTTCAGGAGCAGAAACGCTTTCGCCAAAGCCTGCAAATCCTCCTCCAGCTGTGCATCTTTCATGCCAATATCCTTTCGCTGATTATTCGCAGTCGTTCCGTACCAGATCTTGGAGGGTTTCCCGCTTTACCACAACACGGGAAGTGCCATCCTTTACAAATACAACGGCTGGCTTCTGAAGACGGTTATAGTTGGAGGACATCGAATAGTTATAAGCACCCGTTGCACAAACAGCGATGATGTCGCCCGGTTCGCATGCCTGCAACGGCATATTTTCGCCAATCAGGTCGCCGCTTTCGCAGCACTTGCCGGCGATGGTCACTTTGGTGTCCTTCGGCTGGTCTGCCTTGTTGGCAACAATTGCATCATAAGCAGACTGATACAGAATATAACGTGGATTATCGCACATACCGCCATCAATGGAAACATAAGTCCGGATGTTCGGGATGACTTTCTTTCCGCCAACGGTATACAGGGTAATGCCTGCCGGTGCAACAATGGAACGACCCGGTTCAATCAAAATGAACGGCTGCGGCACACCATATTCTTCGCTGCAACGGTGAATCACCTTGGAAACCGCTTCCATGTACTGTTCATATGGAATCGGGTCATCCTGTTCGGTATAGCAAATACCAAAGCCGCCGCCCAGATTCAGTTCTTCGATGGTGATATGTAATTCTTTCTGAATGGTTGCGATGAACTGCATCATAACTTCCGCAGCTGCTTCAAATCCGTTGGTATCCAGAATCTGCGAACCAATATGACAATGCAGACCACACAGATGCAGGCTCTTGCACTGCAACGCTTCCTTGACTGCTTCCATAGCTTCGCCGGTTTCGAGTGCAAAGCCAAACTTGCTGTCAATCTGTCCGGTGCGGATAAAGTTATGCGTGTGTGCATCGACACCCGGCTTGATTCGGAACATAATGCGAGCGGTCTTGCCCTGCTCCTGACACATCTGTTCCAGCTGGTGCAGTTCATAGATGTTGTCTACAATGATTCTGCCGACCTGATAATCCAGTGCCATTTGCAATTCTTCGGTGGTCTTATTGTTGCCGTGGAAACAAATTTTGCTGCTGTCAAATCCGGTCTGCATCGCCGTATACAGTTCCCCGCCGGAAACAACGTCTACGCCCAAGCCTTCTTCCTGCATCACCCGATAAATTGCCTTGCAGGAGAATGCCTTGCTGGCATAGCAAACTAAGCCCTTGCCCTGATAGAACTTGTCCATGCTCTGCTTGAATGACCGGCAGTGCTTCCGGATGAGGTCTTCATCCATCACATACAGCGGTGTGCCGTACTGCTTTGCAAGCTCTACGGTATCCTGTCCGCCAATGGTCAAGTGTCCCTGTGCATTTACCTGTAAATCCTCTGATACAAACATATTTTACTTCCTTTCCTGCATTACGCAGTGTTTTTTCTCATCGCATTTTCATTCTGCATCGGTTTCGTCTGCTTCTGCTAATTCTGTAATCACATTCCGTACTTCGTCTACGCCCTCACGGGTCATTGCGGAGAACGGAATGACATGAATGTCTGAAAAATAAGGAATCTCCGTCTGAAACGCTTCCATTCGGGCTTTCCGCTGCGACTTGTTCAGCTTGTCCGCCTTGGTCAGGACAATGACAAATGGCATTTCCTGTGCAATCAGGTATTCAATCATCTGCAAGTCGTCCTTAGAGGGAGCGTGCCGCATATCCAGCAGCAGAAATGTCAAGCGGATATCTCGGTCAGATTCCAGATAGCCATCAATCAATTCTGCCCAGCGGCGTTTCTCTGTCTTTGCAACCTTTGCGTATCCATATCCCGGCAAATCGACAAAGGTCACTGGCGGAATCTGATAGAAGTTGATGGTTGCAGTTTTGCCGGGAACGGCACTGACTCTCGCCAGTGCTTTCCGGTTGAAAATTTTATTCAGCATCGTGGACTTTCCCACGTTGGAACGCCCTGCAAATGCAATCTCCATGCCCTTGCAAGGCGGCAGCTGGGAAAATGTTCCGTACGATGCCAGAAATGTGGCTTGTTGAAAGTTCATCCGTTCCTCCTCTTATACCGGAATCAAGGTTTTTGTTTCCGGTGCAGGTGTTCCGGCAGCCTTTGGAGAAAAGACAGCTGGCTGCTCGTCCGGCTGTTCCGCAATCGGTGTTTCCGGCTGAATCGGTTCTGGAACAGAAACCAGTGCGGTTTTCAAAACCGTTTCCAGATTTTCTGCCGTCACAAATTCCAGCCCGTTCCGTACGGTTTCGTCAACATCTTCCAAATCCGGTTCGTTGCGTTTTGGAATGATGACAGTTTTCAAGCCTGCCTTATAGGCTGCCATTGCCTTTTCCGGCAAGCCGCCAATCGGCAATACTTTTCCGTGCAGTGTAATTTCACCCGTCATTGCAACGTCATGCCGCACTGGAATTCCAGACAGAGCGGAAACAATCGCTGTTACCATCGTAACACCAGCAGAAGGACCATCCTTCGGCACTGCTCCTTCCGGAGCGTGAATGTGAAGGTCGTTCTTCAAATAGAAGTCCTCCGGAATGTGGTACTGCTTGGCAATGCTTCGCACATAGCTAACGGCAATCTTAGCACTTTCTTTCATGACATCACCCAGCGAACCAGTCAATTCAATCATGCCCTTTCCGTTCAGTACCAATGTTTCCAACGGCATCAGCACACCGCCGACCGATGTCCATGCCAGACCATTGACAATGCCAACAGTATCCTGTTTGCTCTGGTCGTCCGGCAGATATTTTTTATGTCCCAGATAAGTTGTCAGATTCTTGGTGGTAATCGTCACCCGTTTGCACGTTCCGGAAACCAATTCCTTGACCGCTTTCCGGCAGAGAGCTGCCAGCATCCGTTCCAGTTCCCGCACGCCTGCTTCTCGGGTGTAATCGTCAATCAACGTATACAAAACAGCATCCTGTACCTTGAACTGTGTGCCCTTTAAGCCATGCTTTTTCATCTGTTTGCTCAACAGGTGATGCTTGGCAATCTGGAACTTTTCCTCTCGGTTATAGCTGCCCAGTTCGATGACTTCCATTCGGTCTAACAGTGGTGCTGGAATCGTGTCCAGCGTGTTGGCAGTTGCAATAAACAGCGTTTTGCTCAAGTCAAACGGCACTTCAATGTAGTGGTCACGGAATGCCTGATTCTGTTCGCTGTCGAGCACTTCCAGCATTGCAGCGGATGGGTCGCCTCGAAAATCATTGCTCATCTTATCAATTTCATCCAACAAAATCAATGGATTCTTGGACTTTGCCCGTGCCATCGCATCCATAATGCGTCCCGGCATTGCTCCGATGTAAGTTTTCCGGTGTCCCCGAATATCGGATTCATCCCGAATTCCGCCCAGCGAAACCCGTTCGTAATTTCTGCCCAGAGCCTTGGCAATGGATTTTCCGATGGAAGTCTTGCCGACACCCGGAGGGCCAACAAAACAGAGAATCTGTCCCGTCACTTCCGGCATCATGGCATGCAGAGCGATGC
>HF997974.1:28593-30854 GCA_000433635.1 Ruminococcus sp. CAG:254 | reverse complement strand
ATCATGGCATGCAGAGCGATGCTCTCCAGTACCCGTTCCTTGACCTTTTTCATACCGTAATGGTCTTTGTCCAGAATGGCTCTTGCCTTTTCTAAGTTGACTTTGGTCTTGGTTTCCTGATTCCACGGCAGGCTCAAAACCGTATCCAGATAGTTCCGAATCAAAAAGGCTTCCTGCGTTGCCGGCGGCAGTTTTCCGATTCGGTCGGCCTCTTTCAGCAGCTTTTCTTCGGTTGCTGGCTCTAGCTTCAATTCCTTGATTTTTGCAACATATTCCGCTGCATCTTCCTGTTCGTCCTCAGCTTCGCCCAGCTGCTCTTCAATGATGTGCATCTGTTCCCGCAGATAAAATTCTTTCTGCGAACGATCCATGCTTTCCTTGGTACGTTCCTGAATATCCCGTTCCAAATCCAGCACTGCAATTTCATGCTGCAACATCCGCAGCAGCATATCCAGCCGTTTCAGAATATGATTTTCTTCCAGCAGTTCCTGCTTCTGGCGGTAATCCAGATTGATGTTGAAAATCATGTTGTTGAACAATTCGTATGGGTCATCCTGGCAGAGCACAGAAACAACCAATTCTCTCGGCATTCTCGGGAAAAAATCGCAGTACTGGTCGAATGACTCTTTCAGCGTCCGAATCATTGCAGTCAGTTCCACGTCATCTATCTTGGCACGGCTCTTATAAGAAACCGGCTTTACTTCTGCCGTCAAAAAGGCATCCTGCTTTTCCATCGAGCAAAGCTTTGCTTTCTGGACACCTTCCACCAATACCCGCATGACACCATCCGGTGTTTTCAGTACCTGGCGTACTTCTGCAATAACACCAAATTCGTACAAGTCTTTCTGTTCCGGTTCTTCTGTAAAAATATCCCGCTGTGCAACCAAAAAGAGCTGATGATCCGAAGCATACGCTGCATTGACGGCTTGAATCGATGCTTCTCTTGCCACATCAAAATGCATGACCATTTTCGGGAAGATTACAACGCCACGCATGGCAACCATCGGCATATTCTGGGTTGTGCGTTCGATTGGATTCATAAGGTACGTCAGTCCCCTTTCTTTTTCTAATTGTGGTAATGAAAATTGCACACCGAGGGCAGCGGTATCCTGACAGGATTTCCCTCTGATTTCCTCGGTATTTCATATTATACTATATTTCTGCTCTGTTTGCAAGTGGTAAGTCCTGAAAATTCCACAAATCGACTGTTGGGACTTTTTCAAAGAAGTTCTTGGGAAACCAAATGCATCCGGTTCGGCAAAATCGCTTTATGATTGGATTATGCTTCCAGCAATGCCCGATGCAGAGCAATCAGCTGTTCCATGGAAAGCGATTCTATCCGCACGGTTTCCGACAATCCGCAATCCGTCAATGCCTTGCTGACAACTGCCTTTTCATAGCCCATCGTTGCCGACAGTGCATTGACCAGTGTTTTTCTCCGCTGAGAAAAGCCGCTCCGTACCATTCGGAAAAAGTGCTTTTCATCTGCAACCTGCTCCGCATACGACGTTCCCAACTGAATTTGAATCACCGCAGAATCGACATTCGGCGGCGGCAAAAAACTGCCCCTCGAAACAGAAAACAGCTGTGTAACCGTTCCATAATACTGCACCGCAACCGTAATTGCTCCGGCTTCTCGTGTTCCAACCGGAGCGGTCAGCTTCTCTGCAACTTCTTTCTGCACCATAACCGTAATTGTTTCCAGCTTTGCCCGACTCTCCAGCAAGTGCATGAGAATCGGAGCGGTGATATAATACGGCAAGTTCGCACAAACCGAAACCGGCATTGTTCCAAACTCCTGCTCCAGCAGTGCTGGAATGTCGCATTTCAAAATGTCCTGATGAATGATATGCAGGTTTTCATACTGTCCAACGGTTTCCTCCAAAATCGGGAACAGCCGTGCATCTACTTCCACAGCAGTTACTTTTTCCGCCCGCTTGGCAAGCTCTGCGGTCAGTGTTCCGATTCCCGTGCCAATTTCCAGAATGCCATGTTCCGGCTTGGCATTGCCCATCTCCGCAATGCGGGGGCAAACATCCGGATTGATGAGAAAGTTTTGCCCCAGCTTCTTCGAGAAGTGAAATCCATGCCGTTCCAATAGGGTTCGTACATATCGCATATTGGTTAAAGATTGTTCCATACAGTTCTCCTTTAAAGTAATACAACCGCTCCGGTATAGGTCGAGAACAAGCAGCACTGCCGCACCCGTTCGCCCGTGATTCCCTCTAATGCCAGCTGATACAATCGCAGCTGCATCCGAT
>HF997974.1:17466-28543 GCA_000433635.1 Ruminococcus sp. CAG:254 | reverse complement strand
ATCTCGTGTCGTGTCGGTTTTATAGTCCACCAGTACAAAGCCGTTCTGCTCCCAGAATGCAAGGTCAATGATTCCCTTAATCATACTCTCTGGATTGTGCTGCTGTTTCAGGGTATCCCATTCTTCCCCCTGCATCTTTGGCAACAGCAAATCCAACTGCACCAAAAACTTTTTCTCTCGCAGAATCAGCGGCGAACGGCGAACTCTCTGGTACAATTCGCTCTGGAAAAAGTGTCGAATATCCAATAGGCGAATGCTGTCCGCCTCGGCTTCGGTCAAGTGCCCATTCTGTACCAGTGTTTGCAGGGCTGCTTTCGGGTCTTTCTCCGCCTCGGAAAAAGATACATACTGTAAAAACGTATGCGTTGCCGTTCCTCGTTCGGTTGCCGTCAAAGCTTCTTGCTGTAAAAAGCGTGGTCTTGCCCAGCTGATTTCCTGTTCCGGTTCAGTCTGCGTTTTGTCATGTGTTAGACTGGACACGCTGAGCAGGGATAATTGCTTTGCAGCCGTATCCGCATAGTGAAACTGCAATGCCGTTTCGATCTCTGCCTGTAACGCTGCGTCCGGTTCTGGCAGTGCATTGGCAACCGTTTCGGCTTGTTCCACTTCCAATTGCTCTTCTGAAACCGCTGTATAGGAAATCGACAGCGTGGGGAAATCTGTTTCTTCCGGCAGGGGTCGTCTTGCTTCCCACTCATGCATACACTTCAAAAACTCTGCATCCTGTCGGCAATACAAAACGTACCAAATCCAGAATGCCATACAATTGGCGGAGGAAACCGCTGCACGGCAGACAAATTCCTTGGAGAAATCCTTGTTTTGCAGCTGACGGGCAATTGCCGTTTCTTTTCGTCCCAGCTGAAGTGGTAGGAATAATTTCTGCTTAGCTCGGGTCATTGCCACATACAGCAACCGCATTTCTTCTTGTAATAGCTGCTGTTTTTTCTCTTTCAGCAAGACCAGATAGGATAAGGTTTGATATTTTTGATAATTCTTTGCATCGTATAAATACAGCCCCATTCTTCCCGTATCGGAAACGTGCATTTTTTTGGAGCTGTCCTGTTTGGAAAACTCTGTTTCCAGTTCTGCCAAAAATACAAACGGAAATTCCAACCCTTTAGAACGGTGCATGGTTTTCAGGAATACCGCACAATCTGCCCCGTTGGAGGGGTTCGCCTGCTCCAAATCTCGGTCATGTTCCAGCAGGGCATCAATATACCGCAAGAAGCCTGTCACACCGCCGGTAAAGGCTGCCTGTCCCTGTGCCTCATACTGTCGGGCGTACTGAATCAGCAAGTTTAAGTTGGCACGTTTTTTCTCGCCATCCTGATACAATTGCATGACGGAAAGAAAGTCTGTGGTATCGTAGATTTCCCGAATCAGTTCTTCCAGCGGCAATGTTGTGCTATCCGTTCGCAGCTGTTGGAAAATCTGCCAGAACGAACGGCATTTCTCCCGAAATGGCTCTGGCAGCTGCTGCACCGCCTCCAATAATTCTGGTGTTGCCAGCTGTTCCGCATCGCCAGCTGCCACGCTCAATACATAATAAAGAGATGCCTTGCGGTCAAGCAACCGCAGCATGGAGATTTCATCCATGGAAAATTGAAACATTGGCGAGGCAAGCACAGCAACCAGTGGAATTTCCAACAGCGGATTGTCCAGAATCCGCAGCATATTCAATAAGATCGTAATTTCCCGTGCCTTTAAGTATCCCTGTTCCTCGACTTTTTTCACAGGGATTTGCAGGGCTTCCAATGCCTTTGCATACTTCTGGCAGGGCTTTCCTTTTCGCAGCAGAATGCAGAAATCGCCCGGCTGACAGGGACGAACCGTTCCGTTTTTCTCTAACACCGGATACCCGCTTTGCAGCATCTGTTGAATGGTGTGGGTAATCCATGTTACCTGGAAATCAGCGGTTTCTGTTTCCGGTAAAAACGCAACTTCAACGCCTTGTTGATGCTCTGGAAGAGATTGATAACCCGTTGCTCCGGGATACAGCCATTCCGACGGGTCATAGGAAACGGTATCTGTTCCCTGCATAATATGAGAGAAAATCAGATTCACAAACTGCAAGACTGCATCGGAACTGCGGAAATTTTTATTCAGCTTGATGCATCGCATACGTGGCTGTTCCGTCTGTTGGCTTTCCCGTTCCGCAAACCGCACGCACTGCAAAAAGTTTTTCGGATTCGCCAGCCGGAATTGATAGATGGATTGCTTGACATCGCCCACCAAAAATACATTATCTCCATATTGCAGCGTTCCGTCTGCATCTTTCTGGCAGCCATGCGAAAGCAGCTTGAAAATCATGTCTTGCTTATTGTTCGCATCCTGATATTCGTCAATCATAATGATTTGATATTCCTCAGAGAGGGCTTTTGCCAGTGGGCTTTGTGTGAGAACACCGTCCTGCATCTCTGACAGCAGCTGCAAGGTCATCCGTTCCCCATCGTCAAAACTCAAAGCATTCCGCTGTACTTTTTTCGTCCAGAGCACCTGTTCAATGTCCTCCGACAACGCAAACAAAATCGGCAGTAATTCCCGATGTGCCTGAAAATCTTCCCGACAATACGGCAATGTTTCCTGTAACTCTGTGAACAGGGCTTTCATATCCGCATCATACTGTTTCCGCTGATCTCGTATCTGTTCAAATAAAGCCGTACTGGAAACGGTTTTTCGCTTGGTGGGATAGCGTTTCCCTGCCCGTGCATCCAGATGATTTTGAATGATTTTCAGAATCTGTTCCGCATCTGCTGGCTGCTGCTGTAGAGCGTGTAACAGAGCGTGCATCGTGTCAAAGTCCACGCTCATCCATTCTGCAACATTGTTCTTTTCCTCATAGAGGTCTTCCGATAACGCATACAGCCGTTCCACTTCATCCGTGAGGACAGCAGCCTTTTCCTGCATCAGTTTCAGAAATTCCAGATAGTCCGGATTTTCCGCATCCGGCACGGAAAACCGCTGTAACACCTGCTGTTTCCACTGCTCCGGAAATGGAATCGAGGCGAGAAACGTCTTTAATTCCAGCAATAATTCTTCTAACGCTTGGTCGGTATGGTTGCAGAACGCATTCCAAAGCAGCTGCATCTCAGCTGCTCGTTCGGTATACCAGCGGTTCAACACTTCGTCAACCGCTGCACGGAATAGCAAGTCCTGCTCGGTTTCGTCCATGACCCGAAAACTGGAGGTGATTTCGCCATCGCCCAGATGCTCCCGAATCAAGTCAAAACAAAATGCATTGATGGTGCTGATTTTCGCCGCTGGCAATAGCAACTGCTGCTGCCGTAACCAACGATTTTCCGGCTCTTCTGCAATGCGTTTTTCAAATGCGGTCTGCAACCGCTGTTTCATCTCCGCAGCTGCATCATTCGTGAACGTCACCACAATCATCCGGTCAGCAAAGACTTTCTCTGTGGTGTCGGATAAAATCTGAATCAGCCGTTCCACCAGAACAGAAGTTTTTCCGCTGCCGGCAGCTGCCGAAACAATCAGACTGCTATTTCGCAGCGTGATTGCCTGCTGCTGTTCATTTGTCCATGCCATGTTCAGATTCCTCCCACGTTTTTAATTGTTCCAGCATGGCTTCCTGTGCATCCGGTTCCGTTGTCCGGCAGGGCTGCTGCTGAAGATTTCCGCAAATATCCTGATAATTGCAATATTTGCAGACCGTTTTTTTCGGTAAAATCAGCGGATTTGCTGCAATGTCCCCCTGATAAATCTGCTGGGCAGTCTGTTTCAAGGTTTCCATTACATAGCGATACAGGGCATGAAAGGCGGATTCCGACAGATAAACGTCATTCTTTCCGGTGATGAGTTCCGATGCTCCGCTTGTGCCAGCTTTCAGCTTTGCCGGAATATAGATGCCCTTTCCATCTGGTTCCATACAGCGGATGCGTTCGGCATCGTCAATCAACAAGCCACTCATCCGGTAGGCATCCTGCTCCAACTCTTGCTTGGATTTGGCATTGCCCCGCTCCTGATTCGTCTTTACACCGCCAGCCGGCATATACAAAACGCCGCCAATTTTGGCATTTTGCAGCGGTGTCTGATTATAAATCAACGAGAACAGATAAATTAACATCTGCATATCCAACCCATACCGCAAATTTCCAAACGAAAAGCTCTTCGTTCCGCTCTTATAGTCAATGATTCGCACGCAAGTCTTCCCGTCCAGTTCGCAGGTATCCACACGGTCAATAATGCCTTCAATTTGCAGGCTATGCCCATCTTCCGTCAGGGCTTTCAGCGGCGAGAATGCGGTATGACTACGAATCGGCAGTTCCAAATAATGCGGATAGAATCGAGTTTGCCGCAATTCCGCCTGTACGTGCAGCAAGGTAATCAATAGCTGTCGCTGAACTTCTGCATAAACTGCATAACTGCGGGGGTCTTTGGAGAAGTCGCCGCCCAGTGCGGTATTCCAATACTGATTCACCCAATATTGCAGCTTTTTCTCCAATTCTTCGGGAGTGAGTGCCAGAAATACATCTCGTGTATGATTTCGCAGCATTTGTTCCAGACAGTAATGAATCAGGTTGCCTTGATTGACAGGGTCTAACTGAATTTTTTTCCGTGCATACAGATGCAAGGCACTGCCGCAGAAGAACTGAAACGGACAGAGCCGATAGGTTTCTAGCTTCGATGCAGACATGTGCAGCTGCTTGCCCAGAAGCTGTTCCATGTGCTTTGGTTCTGTGATGGAGAAGTCCATTTGCTGATGCACGCTCTGCAAATAGGCGATTTTCTGAGCATAGACGGGCTGTTGCTGCAAAACATGCTGCACGGCTGCAATCGCAGCGGAATGCTCCGAAAAGTTCCGGACATAGTGATAATAGGCAGACTGCATGGTAGTTGCATAGTAAGAAAGTGGGATTTGAGCTTCTGTCTGTAGCAACTGCTTGCCGTTCGGAAACCATTCTGGAATCTGTCCCAGCAAGAAAGAGGGATAACTTTTTTGGTTGGCAGTATCCACCAGCGGATAGGTCAAGTAGAGTTCCTGAGCCGGAGCAGAAATCGTTTTATAGACGGCAAGCCGTTCATCCGCCAGTATTTTTTGCAACGATTTCCGGATGACTAACTGCTTTTCCTCCATCAGGCGGTATTCCCGTTCGGAAAATAAATCCGCTGCCAGTCCGGTTGCTGGAAATGCCCCTTCGCTGCAATGAATGACAAATACGATTTTCGGGTCACGCAGACGAGAACGTCCGGTCTGCCCAATCAAGACCGCATCCAAGGTGCGAGGCGGCGTTGCATAGGTAATCGTCTGAAACAGATAGGAAATCGTCTGACAAAAATCTGCCGTTGTCATTGGCTTTTTGGAATATAAGCGGTAAATGGTATCTAAAATCGAAAGGAACTGCTCCCAGATGTATTTTGCATCCTGCTGCTGGGCAATTGTTTTTTCTGCATTCTCGGATTGACAGGAGGTGGAAAGCTGTTCCAGCAACTTTGTTTTCTCTATGTGTTCATACAAGGCATTGCAATAATCTGCCCCCGTATTGCAGTTAAAGAATGCCTGTTTCAGCTCTAAAATCGGCGTTACCAACTGCTGACGGGTCTGCTCCATCTCTGCTTGTTCTTCCTGTAGAGATTCTTTTTCCGGTACAGGAAATGGCACTTCCCACGTTTTTCCCTTGATGTTCCATTGATAGCAATAGTTCTCCAGTTTCGACAGAGCGAGCCAATCACAGCCGGAAAAGCCTGCCTTTGCATATCGTAACAGGCAATCCGTCTGCAAATGCCGCTGCTGTACCAATTCCAGCAGGGTCAACAGGGATACGGAAAACGGATGGTGCAGAACCGAAACCGCTGTATCCAGATAAAACGGCAATTCATAGCGAGAAAATGCATGATGTACAATCGGGCGGTATGCCTCTAAATCATTGGTCAGAATGGCAATGTCGCTGCAGTGCAAAGTATCATCCTGCATCAGCTGCTTCCGAATGGTTGCACAGACATATTCCAACTCAGAAACCGCATCCCGTGCTTCAAAAATATGAATGTGCTGTGCCTGTTCCGGACAGGCTGCAATCGAACCCGACCGGAAAACCGTCTTGCTCAGATAGGCAAGGTCTGCACTGGAAAACCGCTTGGTTTCCGCACAAAACTGCACATCACTGGCAATGTGAAACCGCTTTGCCAGTTCGAGCATCCGGTTTCGGGTTTCCTGTACGGTTGCAAAGAGCGTATCTGCGGATTCGCTCTGTTCTTCCACTCGCAGCGTGATATAAATATCAGCAGCCGTTCCAACCATGACTTCCAGCATGGCATATTCATCTTCGGTGAAGCTTTCAAATTCATCAATGAAAATGGTTTTTCCGAGGAAAAAGTCTGCTCCATTGGCAATGCTGGCTGCCTCTGTAATATCTGTCAAGGCATCCTGCAAATGCTGCTCTTCCAAAAGTGATTCATATTCCTGATAGATGTTTGCGACATCCTGCAACTTATCCCGCAGCCGTCCGGAGCATTGCTGTGCCGTTTCAAAGAGGGCGGAGGAATCTGTTCCGTTCCGCCGCAGCACCGATAAAATCTGTTCAAGATGCTCCATGAAGTCGGTCTTTCCGCACTGCCGGTCAAAAAAATACAGCACCTGATTTTGCCGAACCGTCTGTACTGCCTGCAAAAACAAGGCTTTCCGAACGGTCGCATCGGCATATTGTGCTGCATGTTTCCCATATTTCTGAAACAGCATCCGGCTGATGGAAGTGAAGCTGTGGGTTTCCAACTGATTAAAGGCAGTTGCACCTAAAAAGTGATAGAGTTTTTTATCAAATTCATAGGAAAATTGTTCTGGAACAAGAATGATGCAGTCCGGCTCTTGTGGCAGCAGCTGTCGGATTTTCTGCATGAGCAGGGTTGATTTTCCTGTTCCCGAACCGCCGGCGATGATATGTAACATGAAGAATCTCCTTGTAAATAGAAAATACTGCAAGGCAGAAGTACCTTACAGTATTCTTTTCTCTTAAAGATTGGTTTCAACACTGATTTCTCGATGGGGAACTGGCGTTGAAAAGACGATTTGCGTAGACGTATTGCCGAACCGCTGAATTTTTCCGATAAACGTATCCAATTCCTGTGTAGACGGGAACGAAACCTTAATCAGCATCGAATAAACACCAGTCACACAGTTACATTCCAATACATTCGGACAGCTGTTAATGAAAGGATAAAATTCCGCTTTCTGGTCAGCAGACAATTCCAAATTGATAAATGCGGTAATATGATACCCCAGCTTTTGTCGGTCAATAATCGTATTATATCCCAAAATAATTCCTTGTTTTTCCAACTTGTCAATTCTGGAGGAAACAGCAGGGGCTGACAAAAATACTTTCGATGCCAGTACTTTCAGCGGTGCTCTCGCATTTTCCTGCAACAATGTAATGAGCATTGCATCAATTTTATCCATCACGGAATCTCCTTTCCAAACTTTCATTTTTTCGCATACTCTTTCAAAAAAGCGGCATGCCATCGCATATGACAATATTATAACAAAGAAAGATGTACGAACGTTAAATTTAAAATAAAACTTTTATGCAAACTTTCTTTTTTTATTTTTTTCGGTTGTGAATCCGATTTTTCGTTTGTTGTACCTCTTGTAAATTCGTGTTGAGATACTGTTCGGTTTCGGTTAATAAGTGCATGACATAACTCTCTGAAGCATTCTTGATTTCTTCAGAGGCAGCCTGTGCCTTGGTCAGCATTTCCACTGCCCGTTCCCGTGCTTCCATAGTAATGGTCTGTTGTTCCACCAATTTTTTTGCACGCTGTTCAGCTTCCTGCACAATGCGTTCCCCGTTGGTCTGGGCTTCTTGGATGATGCGGTCGCAGTCAAATTCAATCAGCTTTGCACGGCGGATTTCCTCCGGCTTATTCATCCGCATATCGTTGATCAGTTCCCGCAGCCGGTCACCATCCACAATCACTTTATGAGAGGCAAACGGAATGGGCTTTGCATGATCCAAAAGCTGATCCATCAAATCCAGGATTTCATCAATTTTCATGTTGGTAACTCCTTTGAGAGGCGTTGCAAAATCTCATCGTGCAGCACATCCGGAACAAAATGCCGAATATCGCCGTTGAATGCCGCAATTTGTTTCACGACACTGGAACTGAGATACATATTTTCGGTGCAGGCAGTCAAAAAAATGGTTTCTGCCTGGTCATATAGCTTTTTGTTGGCAAGTGCCATTTGAAATTCATATTCAAAGTCGCTGACTGCCCGCAAGCCCTTGACAATTGCAATTGCATGCACGTCCCGCACATAGTCCACCAATAGCCCACCGGAAAGGTCGACTCGCACATTCGGCAAATCGGTCGTTACCCGTGTAATCATGGAAACCCGTTCCTGTGGCGTAAAGCTTTCATTGGATTTCATGATATTTTTGGAAACCAACACAATCAATTCATCAAACAGCTTCGAGGCACGACGGATGACATCCAAATGCCCCACCGTCACCGGATCAAAACTTCCGGGATAAACTGCAATTCTCTTCAATTTTGCGTCACTTCTTCCTTATAAATGTACACGGTTACTGCAATGCTGCCGTACGAATACGTTTTCTTTTTCCGCCAGACACCCAGTTCCTCCGGCAGTTCCAATTCCCGTTCGTGTTCACAGATAATCTTTCCATCCGGTGCAACGTGGTGTTCCAACAGCAACAGCATTTCCTGAATGGTATCGTGCCGATACGGCGGGTCTAAAAAGACCAAATCCCATTGCATCGTGGGGGCACTGCTCTTTAAAAATGTAGCTGCCTCCGTCTGAATGACTTCTGCCTGCTCCGAAAAGCCAGCGGCTGCGACATTCTCCCGAATGACAGACAGTGCCTTTGGAGAATGGTCAATCAGATATGCCCGTTTTGCTCCACGGCTCAACGCTTCCAGACCCAGCTGTCCGCTGCCTGCAAACAAATCCAGAACAGTTGCCTGCGGCAAGTCAAACTGAATGGAGGAGAAAATGGCTTCTTTCACCTTTTCGGTGGTTGGGCGAACATCCATTCCCTCTAACGTCTTTAATCGTCTGCCCCGTGCCGTTCCAGAAATAATTCGCATAACTGCCTTGCTCCTATCTTCTAATTTCTTACATTTCTTGTTGAATGAACGTATATAATGCTTCCCCGACTGCCTGCGAAACGCCGGCGGCTTTCGCAAGTTCCTCTGCCGAGGCGGCTTTCAACTGTTCTTTTGTCTTAAACTGCACCAACAACGCCTGTGCTTTTTTCTCGCCAATGCCCTTGACCTGCGTCAACTCCAACGCATACGATGTCTTCTTATGATGGCTTCGCATATAGGTGATTGCATAGCGATGGACCTCATCCTGAACCTGCGTCAGAAAATGAAAGGCGGCACTGGTACGGGAAACGGTAATTTCTCCGCCATCCTTGGCAATTGCACGGGTACGGTGCTTCTGGTCTTTGACCATGCCATACAAGGGAATGTGCAGCTGCAATTCCTCTAACACGGTCTGCACGGCATGGACGTGTCCCTGTCCGCCGTCCAGTAAAATCAAATCCGGTGTTTTACAGAATCCAGCATCGCCGTCCTGCTTCACCAGATGCAGCAACCGCCGCCGCAAGACTTGCTGCATACAAGCATAGTCATCCTGCCCCGGCATTTGCTCCAGCGAAAAGCGTTTGTATGCCTTTTTGGCGGGCTTGCCCTTCTGGAAAACAACCATCCCAGCCACCATAGACGTGGCAGCTAAGTTGGAAATGTCATAGGCTTCAATCCACTCCGGCGTTGCCGGAAGTCCCAGCACCTGCTTCAACTCTTCCAATGCCTGAATTTCTTTGCCCGTCCGGCTCATCTGGAGGGCAAGCGTTTCGTTGGCATTGTGTTTCGAGAGCTGCAAAATATGGGCAGCTGCTCCACGTTGCGGAACAGACAGCCGGACACGATGTCCTGCCCGTTCTGATAGCATTTTTTGCATCAGTTCCATATTTTCCAGCGGTACGGGCAATAACAAATCGCTTGGAATTTTTTCCGCTTGGTCATAATACTGCCCGATAAAGGACGCTAACAGTCCGGCAGTGGATTCTACCTGTGAAAACAGATAGGTCTGTTTATCAAAAAGTCTTCGATTCCGATATAAAAGCAGAGAAATGCACTGCTTTCCGCCGCTTTCGCTGACTGCCAGCACATCGGCTTCTTTTATATCCGAATCGAGAATTTTTTGTGTTTCGCCTGCTTTGGCAATGGCTTTCATACGGTCACGCAAAATGGCTGCCCGTTCAAAATCCAGCCGTTCCGCAGCCGCTTCCATTTCCTGTTGCATTTGCTGCACGGATGCCGTACTGCCGTTTTTGAGGTAGGCAATCGCCTGTTGAATGATTTCCTGATATGCCTTTTGGGAAATATTCCCCCGACAAAGCCCCATGCACTGTTGCAAGTGATAATTCAGGCAAGGTCTGCCCCGATGAAACGATGCTGGAAACGATTTCTGACAGGTTGGCAGCCGGAACACCTTGTTCACTTCTTTGACTGCCTCTTTCGCAACAAATCCGCTCATATAAGGGCCTAAATACGTCCCTTTTTTCTCCTTGTTCTGCTGAACGGAGAAGCGAGGAAATGGCTCATCGGAAATGAAAATATAATGGTATCCCTTATCATCTTTCAGGAGAATGTTATATTTTGGCTGATACTGCTTAATCAGACTGCATTCCAACACCAACGCCTCATATTCCGAGTCTGTCACGATGAAATCATAGTCATAGACCGATGCCACCATACTGGCAACTTTGGGTGTATGGTCGGCGGAAACCCGAAAATAACTGGTCACTCGATTTTTCAGATTTTTCGCCTTTCCCACATAGATAATTGTTTTCTTCTCATTTTTCATGAGATAGACACCCGGAGATGTCGTCAATTTCGCTGTTTTCTCTCTTAAAAACGGCAATCTTGGATTCATAAAGCACCTCCGGATGTATGCATCCCAATCTCGTTACTGTAATGCCTGTAATGCACGCTGTCCAATGTCGTGCCGATAGTGGACGTTCTCCCACTGAATCTTTGCAACGCCTGCATAAGCCTTTTCCAATGCAGCCGGCAAGTTTTCAGCGGTTGCTGTCACGCCGAGCAC
>HF997974.1:0-17452 GCA_000433635.1 Ruminococcus sp. CAG:254 | reverse complement strand
TTGCTGTGACGCCGAGCACTCTTCCGCCAGCGGTCAACAGCTGCTGTCCATCTTCTGCCAGCTTTGTTCCGGCATGATAAACGGTGCAGCCTGCTACCTGTCCGCCATCATCCAGACCGGAGATTGCAAGACCGGTTTCATACTTTTTCGGATAGCCGCCGCTTGCCATAACCACACAAGCTGCACAGCCATTCTTCCAGACAACCGGCAATTCTGCCAGCTTCTGTTCCGAAATCGCACGCATAATATCAACCAAATCGGTTTCCAGCAGCGGCAACACAACCTGTGTTTCCGGGTCGCCGAACCGACAGTTATATTCAATGACCTTTGGGCCATTCGGTGTCAGCATCAAGCCGAAATACAGACAGCCTTGGAACGGTCTGCCCTCTGCCTGCATCGCACGAATGGTCGGCAGGAAGATGGTTTCCATACAAGTATCTGCAATTTCCTTTGTATAATACGGGTTCGGTGCAACTGTTCCCATACCGCCGGTATTCAAACCCTTGTCCTGGTCGAGTGCCCGCTTGTGATCCATCGAGGACACCATCGGAACAACGGTTTTCCCGTCTGTAAAGGAAAGTACCGAAACTTCCGGCCCTGTCAGAAATTCTTCTACAACAACCGTGCTGCCGCTTTCGCCGAACATCTTGTCTTCCATCATGCTCTTGACAGCCTGTTCTGCTTCTTCCAGATTGGCTGCAATGATAACGCCTTTTCCCAGAGCCAGACCATCTGCTTTGATGACGGTCGGGAACTGATTTTCCTGCTTGATGTATGCAATGGCTGCATCTGCATCGTGGAAAATTTCATACTTTGCGGTCGGAATGTGATACTTCTTCATCAATTCCTTGGAGAATGCCTTGCTGCCTTCGATGATTGCAGCCGCCTTATTGGGGCCAAAGGTTGCAAATCCAGCTGCCTGCATGGCATCGACCATACCCAATACCAGCGGGTCATCCGGTGCAACAAAGACCAAATCAACAGATAGCTGCTTTGCCAGTGCAACCATGCCTTCTACATCGGTTGCCTTGACCGGAAAGCACTCTGCATCTTTGGAGATTCCGCCGTTTCCCGGTGCACAGTACAGGGCATCCACCTGTTTACTTTCTTTCAGTTTGCGGATGATGGCGTGTTCTCTGCCGCCGCCGCCAACAACTAAAATTTTCATGGATTCTTTCTCTCCTGTCTGACTGACGGGCTGCCAGTAATACCAGCAGCCTGCCAATCCCATTTTCTCTTAGTGGTGGAAGAACCGAATGCCGCAGAATGCCATGACCATATGATACTTGTTGCAAGTCATAATAACATGGTCATCCCGAATCGAACCGCCCGGTTCTACAATATAGGTGACACCGCTCTTGTGTGCCCGTTCGATGTTATCGCCAAACGGGAAGAATGCGTCTGAGCCCAGACAAACATCGGTATTCTGTGCCAGCCATGCCTTCTGTTCTTCTTTCGTGAAGACTTCCGGCTTTACCTTGAAAATGTTTTCCCATGCACCATCTGCCAGAACATCCATGTATTCATCCGAGATGTAAACGTCAATTGCATTATCCCGGTCTGGGCGGCGAATGCCGTCTACAAATTGCAGACCCATTACCTTTGGATGCTGCCGCAGCCACCAGATATCTGCCTTGTTACCAGCCAGTCTGGTGCAGTGGATTCTGGACTGCTGTCCAGCACCAATGCCGATTGCCTGACCATCCTTGACATAGCAAACAGAATTGGACTGGGTATATTTCAGAGTAATCAGAGAAATCAGCAGGTCATGCTTCTTGTCTTCCGGCAAGTTCTTGTTCTCTGTTACGATGTTTTCCAGCATGCTTTCATCAATTTTCAGGTTGTTTCTGCCCTGTTCAAAGGTCACGCCAAATACCTGTTTCCGTTCCAGTGCGGCTGGTTCATAGGACGGGTCAATCTGAATGATGTTATAAGTGCCCTTCCGCTTGGATTTCAGAATTTCGAGTGCTTCCGGTTCATAGCCCGGTGCAATGATTCCGTCAGAAACTTCCCGCTGAATCATCTTGGCAGTCGGAACGTCACAAACATCCGACAGAGCGATGAAGTCGCCGTAAGAGGACATTCGATCCGCACCTCTTGCTCTTGCATAAGCACAAGCCAGCGGAGAAAGTTCGCCCAAATCATCGACAAAATAAATCTTCTTTAAGGTATCGGAAAGTGGCTTGCCAATGGCAGCACCTGCCGGAGAAACGTGCTTAAACGAAGTTGCTGCACAGTAACCGGTTGCCTGCTTTAATTCCCGTACCAGCTGCCAGCCGTTGAACGCATCCAGCAGGTTGATATAACCCGGCTTGCCGTTCAATACGGTAATCGGCAGGTCGCTGTTATCTGCCATAAAGATTCTGGATGGTTTCTGATTCGGATTGCATCCATATTTCAATTGCATTTCTGAAGCCATAACTGCATCTCCCTCTTGTTTATTGATTCTTGTTGACAATCCGTGTTTCTGCCTTGCCAGTCTTCAGGTCGATGAACCGTACAAACAGAGAAACCTTGTTTTCCGGATTCAGGCTGTCCCAAACGGCATTGGTAAAGGTGTCAATATCGCCTTCGATGGCAACCTTTTCCGGTTCGCCTTCAAAGCTCGGCAGCGGATTTCCATCGCCCTGATAGGTGTGAATGAAATGCCCCACGCCAGCAATCGGGTTGGAATAAGTAAAGGTATATCTCTGGCAGGAATCCGGATTGCCGTCTGCACTCTTCAGAATGGACAGTGCATACTGATAGCCGTCTTTCCGTTCGATGATGCCAGAAATACGAGGGGTATAGTTCGGAGCATCCGGTTCAAATTCCCGAATCCGCAGGGATTCTTCAAAGGTCTTTCCAGCCAGCATCTGGTCATAAACCGTGTCGGTCTGGTCGCCATTGGTGACAATGGTAGTATCGCCCAGCACCCGAACCGGTGCATAGATAATCAGGCTTGGGTCAACCATCTTGGATGGGTCAAATGCCTGTGTGCGGATGCCGTCGCCATCGGTTACAAATACCCGATTCCGGCTGTTTTCGCTTCTGCCCATGATGAAATAAGCAGCAACTGCAGATGCACCATCTGCGGATGTTCCCAGCACGATGCCTCTGCCTGGGTAAGCATTCTGTTTCAATGTATCAAAAAGATTGTTGGTCTTCATAAATCTGTTCTTGCCTCTCTTTGCGTTTTCCAGTTGGACGAATGGGGGTCAGGACAGCTTTGGCTGTTCCAAAAGGGTCACCTTGTTGTCATGCACTTCCAGCTTGTCTGCACAGAACAACCGAACGGCTTCCGGCAGCAACTTCCACTCTGCTTCTTCCATGATTCGCTTTTGCAGGGTCTGCGGCGTGTCGCCCTCTTCCACTGCAACCGGCTTTTGTAAAATAATCGGCCCACCGTCTGCAATTTCGTTTACGAAATGCACAGTTGCACCAGAATATTTCACGCCCCGTTTCAGGGCACATTCATGCACCCGCAAACCATAGAATCCTTCTCCGCAAAATGCCGGAATCAAGGATGGATGCACGTTGATAATCCGGTTTGGATAGGCTGCAATGATGCGTTCATCTAAAATGGTTAGGAATCCGGCAAGGACAATCAAGTCTGCCTGTTCTTCCTTCAATGCCAGCAGCATTGCATCTGTATAAGCAGAGAAATCCGGATAGTCTTTCTTTGCAATGACTCTTGACTTGACATGGAACTGTTCTGCCCGACGCAGGGCGTAGGCATCGCCCCGAGAGGAGATCACGCAAGTGATCGAACCGCCCGGAAATGCTCCCGCCTGTTCTGCTTCCAGCAGTGCCTGCAAATTCGTTCCGCCACCGGAAACCAGTACAATGATGTTTTTCATCGGAAACCGTCCTTACTTCAGGATAACGCCTTCATCAGAAGAAACCAATGTACCCAGTACATAAGCATCTTCTCCGGCAGCCCGCAGAGTTTCCAGAGCCTTATCTGCATCTTCCTGTGCCACGCATACCATCATACCAACGCCCATGTTAAAGGTGTTGAACATGTCGTGTTCCGGAATGTTGCCTGTCTTTGCAACCAAATCGAAAATCGGCAGTACCTTGACATCCTTCTTTTCAATCTGTGCGGACAAGCCCTTCTTCAGTGCTCTCGGAATATTTTCATAGAATCCGCCGCCGGTGATGTGTGCGATAGACTTTACAGTTACCTGTTCCAGCAGGGACAGAATCGGCTTTACATAAATCTTGGTCGGCATCAGCAGAGCTTCACCCAGTGTTGTGCCCAGTTCCGAGAAATGGCGAGCCAGATTCTGGCTGTTGACAGTAAAGACCTTCCGAATCAGAGAATAGCCGTTGGAATGAATACCGCTGGACGGGAGTGCAATCAGGACATCCCCTTCCTTCTGGGTGTTCAGATCCAGAACCTTCTTCTTATCCACCAGACCAACTGCAAAACCAGCCACGTCATATTCATCGACCGGATAGAAGCCCGGCATTTCAGCGGTTTCGCCGCCAACCAATGCACAGCCAGCCTGTACGCAGCCTTCTGCCACACCGGAAACAATTTCTGCAACCTTTTCCGGAACATTCTTGCCCAATGCAATATAGTCCAGGAAGAACTGCGGCTTTGCACCACAGCAAATAATATCATTGACGCACATTGCCACGCAGTCAATGCCGATGGTGTTGTGTCTGTCCATCAGGAATGCGATTTTCAGCTTTGTACCAACGCCGTCTGTACCGGAAACGAGTACTGGATGTTCCATGCCGGTTACGTCCAGCTCATACAGTCCGCCGAAACCGCCGATGCCGGTCAGCACATTGTCTGTCATGGTGCGTGCGATATGTTTCTTCATTAAGTCGACTGCTCGATAGCCAGCTGTTACGTCAACACCGGCCTTTTTGTAGCTTTCTGAGTAGCTCTTCATGCTTTTTGATTCCTCCACGGCAATTATTCGCCGATTTTACTTTCAAATTTGTCTTTTGGCATTTCTTTCGGCACTGCAATCGGATATGTTCCATCAAAACAGCCCGTGCAGAACCAATCCTCCTCCTGCAAATCCGGAGAAGTCAGGGATTTTACGCCCTTTAAGCTCAGATATCCGAGAGAATCTGCCCCAATATAGGAACAGATTTCCGGAATCGTCATCTGGCAGGCAATCAGGTTTTCCCGGCTGTCAATATCCACGCCGAAATAGCAAGGGTTGGTAAACGGCGGACACGAAATCCGCATATGTACTTCCGTTGCTCCTGCTTCCCGCAATAAGTTTACAATCCGCTTACAGGTCGTTCCTCTGACAATGCTGTCATCTACCAGAATGACCCGTTTTCCTTTTACGACACTCTTCAGGACATTCAGCTTGATGCGAACAGAATTTGTCCGCATTTTCTGAGATGGCTGAATAAATGTACGGCCTACATAACGGTTTTTGACAAAACCAATTCCATAAGGAATGCCCGATGCCATCGAAAGCCCCAGTGCGGCATCCAGACCGCTGTCTGGAACACCGACAACAACATCTGCTTCCACCGGATGCTCCTGCCAAAGAATCCGACCAGCGTTCAGCCGTGCGGTGTGCACACAAGTGCCTTCAATCACAGAGTCCGGACGTGCAAAATACACATATTCAAACACACACATCGACCGCTTCTGTCCGCAGTGTGTCCGAATGGAATGTACGTTGCAATCTTCGACCACGACAATTTCTCCGGGTTCAATATCTCGCTCAAATTCCGCATCGACACTATCCAGTGCACAGGATTCGGATGCGAATACAATGCTGCCATCCTTGCAGCGACCCATACAAAGCGGACGGAATCCGTGTGGATCTCTCGCTGCAATCAGCTTGTTCGGCGACATCACGACCAGTGAATATGCCCCCTTCAGGTCATACATGGCATACTCAACGGCTTCTTCAATCGAAGAACGCTGCAACCGCTGCTCTGTAATCGCATAGGAGATGACTTCTGTATCATTGGTGGTGTGAAAAATCGCACCTTTTAACTCATATCGTTCCCGCAGTTCTCTGGAATTGGTGAGATTCCCGTTGTGGGCAATGGACATCGAACCCTTCACGTGCCGTACCACAATCGGCTGTGCATTTGCACGGTTCGGTTTTCCGGTTGTGGAATACCGAACATGACCGATGGAGATATTGCCGTGTCCGAGTTTTTCCATGTCCTCTGCTTTAAACACTTCCGGTACTAAGCCCAGATCTTTGTGATGGGCGAAAACGCCTCTGTCATTTACGACGATCCCGCAGCTTTCCTGCCCCCGATGCTGGAGTGCATACAAAGCTGCATAGGTCATTGCTGCTACATCGGTTGTGTGTGGTGCATAAACACCAAATACGCCGCATTCCTCATGCAGTCCTGTCATCAACTTCAATCATTCCCTTCCACTCCAACAATAGGAGCAAAGCTGACATTCTGGCTTTCCGACCGCCTGAACGGTTCCCTCTAAGGACTGGAACTCTAAGGAAGTCAGCTTCAATCGCCGGCAAATCTCATCTCTGAGCAGTTTGCCCCGTTCCGTATTGGAATTGCTGTATTCATGAATGTATTTTATTCCGTCAATGCCTTCGTGTTCGTCAATAATCTGTCGTGCAATCAGCTCTAATTCTGATGTGCTTCTTGAAAAATTGAGGTATTTGCAGCCATACATGATCGGCGGACAGGCTGAACGCATATGCACTTCTTTTGCCCCGTTCTCATAGAGAAATTCCACCGTTTCCCGCATCTGTGTGCCTCTTACAATGCTGTCATCTACAAACAGCAGTTTTTTGCCTTCAATCAAATCATGCACCGGAATCAGCTTCATTTTTGCAACTTTATTCCGCATGGTCTGGCTGGTTGGCATAAAGCTTCTCGGCCAAGTCGGCGTATACTTAATAAACGGTCTTGCAAACGGAATGCCGCTGCGGTTTGCATAGCCGATGGCGTGCGGAACGCCGGAATCCGGCACACCGCACACATAATCGACATCGGGCAATTTTCCGTTTTTGATATCCGTTTCCGCCATGATTTCCCCGTTTCGGGTACGCATCATTTCCACGTTGACCCCTTCATAGCACGCATTCGGATAGCCGTAATATGTCCACAGGAATGTACAGATTTTCATTTCGTCTGTTCCTTCCTGCAAAATCTCATAGCCATCCTTTGTGAGCTTGAGGATTTCTCCTGCCTTTAATTCGTGGCAGGTCTGATAGCCTAATTTCTGATAGGCGAACGATTCAAACGAAAAGCAGAATCCGTCTGACCGCTTCCCGATGAGAATCGGCAATCGTCCCATCTTGTCCCTTGCACAGATAATGCTGTCCTCTGTCATGATGACCAAGGACATTGTGCCTTGAATTTTTTCCTGTGCATAGCGAATGCCTTCCACGAAAGAAGACCGCTGTGCAATCAGAGCTGCAATCAATGCACCAGAATTGATGCTGCCGCTGCTCATGGTTTCAAAGTTTGCACAGCCCTTGTCCAGCAATTCTTCAGACAAGGTTTCTGCATTGGTGATGACACCAATCGAACAGATTGCATAAAGTCCCAGCTGAGAGCGAACCATAATCGGCTGCGGATCTGTATCGCTGATACAGCCGATGCAGATATTGCCCCGCATTCTCTCTACGTCCTTTTCAAATTTCGTCCGGAACGGGGAATTTTCAATGCTGTGGATATTTCTCTGAAATCCCAGTGCCGGAGAAAATGCGGTCATACCGCCCCGTCTTGTACCAAGGTGTGAATGGTAATCTGTTCCAAAAAATACGTCTGAAATGCAGTCGTTTGCGGAAACTGCACCAAAAAATCCGCCCATATAATCTTATTCTCCAAAAATTCTGTGCATAACTTCCTGATATGCTTCTTCTGTACCGCCCATATCTCTTCTGAACCGGTCTTTATCCAGCTTTTCGTTGGTCTTAACGTCCCACAGACGGCAGGTATCCGGAGAAATTTCATCTGCCAGAATGATCGTGCCATCAGCCAGACGACCAAATTCGATCTTGAAGTCAATCAGACGGATACCAATCTTCAAGAAGAATTCCTTCAGTACTTCGTTTACCTTTGCGGTATAAGCCTTGATGGTCTTGATTTCTTCTTCGGTTGCCAGACCCAGAGCCAATGCATAATCATCGTTGATGAACGGGTCGTTCAGTTCATCGCACTTATAGCTAAATTCAATAATCGGACGGAGCAGAGCCTTGCCTTCTTCAACGCCCATTCTCTTGGAAAAACTGCCGGCTGCTACGTTTCTTACGATGACTTCCAGTGGTACGATAGAAACCTTCTTCACTGCGGTTTCCCGGTCGCTCAGTTCTTCTACCAGATGTGTCGGTACGCCAGCGGCTTCGAGCTGCTTCATGATGTAGTTGGACATTTTATTGTTGATAACGCCCTTTCCAACGATTGTACCCTTCTTTTCGCCGTTGAATGCAGTTGCATCGTCCTTATAATCTACGATTACAATGCCTTCCTGATTGGTTGCATAAACCTTCTTTGCTTTTCCTTCATACATCTGTTCTTTTTTCTGCAGGTTTTCCATAACTGTTTTCCTCCATTTTTGACTCTGCTTATTTTTTACAGGGTCACAGTTTTATGACAGAGGGAAAAACTCCCTCAATCGTACAAAAATAAAAATCATCCGTAGCTGTTTTGCGGTTGGTTACGCTTCCAGCTGAGCCAGCAGCTTCTTTTCCTTTTCTACAACGCCTTCTGCCATGGTCTTCTTCCGCTGTACCAGCTGTTCTGCCAGTGCATCATCGGAAAGAGCCAGCATCTGAACAGCAAGAATTGCTGCATTTGCAGCCCCGTCAATCGCAACGGTTGCAACCGGAATACCAGTCGGCATCTGTACGGTTGCCAGCAGGGCATCCAGTCCGTCCAGTGTAGAGGACTTGATCGGAATGCCGATGACCGGTAGGGTGGTATGACCAGCAATGACACCAGCCAAATGAGCAGCCTTTCCGGCAGCAGCGATGATCACACCGAATCCGTTTTCCTTTGCATTGGTTGCAAATTCTGCGACCAGTTCCGGTGTCCGGTGTGCGGACATTACGTGCACTTCACTCGGCACGCCGAATGCCTTTAATTCGGAAATGGCAGCCTTTACAACTGGCAAATCGCTGTCGCTTCCCATAATGATTGCAACTTTTTTACTCATGTTTGAAACCTCTTTTCTCATTCTTCCTGAACGCTTCCAAATGGATTGGCGGAAATGTCCCGCCCTCCATCATTTATTACAAAGTCCGCAGTTGTTTCCAGTGCAGAAGATTCCTCTGTTTTTTCTGCTTTTTCCTGTAAAATCTCCAGACCTGTAATCTGTAATGTTCCGGCTGTCGATTCCGTAGAAAAGGCAACCCGTAAAACAGCGGATTCTGTGTCCCGCTTCACAGTGATGGTGCAAAAAACAGTGTTGTCCTGTGTCATCTGACTGGAAATGCCAATGGAACTGTTCCAATCCACCAGCCACTTTTCCGCTTTATTTTTGGGAATCAGCGGATGCAGCTGTGAGATAGCATCGGATGACAAAAAGGCAGCGGCTGCCGTTTCATCATTTCGCTGATAGGCTTTCAAAAATTCGCTCAAGTCATCGCCCAGCATCTGCCAGACTTCCACGGGATACCGCTGTGCAGTGACCCGATGTTCACAGTGCATCGTGACGACTTTTCGCTGTATGGTTCGCTGCAAGTCGAATGACCGCAGTACGATTCCGTCTTTTATCTGCTGATAGAAAAAGCTGTCTGTTCCCCGCTGCAAAGTCAGCCCATCGTCTTTTAACAGATAAGCATTCCAAGTGCAGTTGGTCAAATCCTGAAAAGAACGGTCGTATAAAAAATACAAATCTTCGTGCAGCAGTTTTCCAACTAAAATTTGATTGTTCACATAGGACAAATCCTGATAGACAAACGGAACGATCACGTTTCCCTCTCGGTCTAACACGCCCATCACAGATTCCGTCCCGATTTGCTTGACTGCTGCAACGCCATGATCGCCGATAAAGGACAAATTTTTCCACTCTGCCGCCGCAATGATTCTGCCGTCTGCATCGGAAAGTCCATACAATCCGGTGCTTTCCTCCTGAAAGATGTAGCAGCTGTCCTGCTCCGGAACAGAAGAAACATGGTGAGAAGCGGATGGGTCTTCTGTTTTGGCGGCATAAAACCGACTGACTGCAATGCCAAGCCCTGCAATCAGCAACAGAAAAAAGACAAACAGCCACATTCCCTTTTTCGGTGCGGAATCAGTATCTTTACGGGCAGTCTGTGTATGCGGCCTCAATTCTGCCGATTTGGATTCGCTTTTGAATCCGGCTGCTGAACGGCTTCTTCTGTTTCCTGTACCAGATAAATCGGACGGTTCTTTGTTTCCAGATAGGTTTTCGACAAATATTGTCCTACAATCCCTGTACAGAACAGCTGTAAGCCGCCCATCAGCAGAATCACACAAATGGTCGTTGCATAGCCCTGTACCGGGTCGCCAAACGCCAGATATTTAATCACGACGACTAAAATCATGATGAACGCCAGCAGGCAGCTGACAATCCCCAACAGGGAAGCCAGTGCCAGCGGAGCGGTAGAAAATGCAAAAATTCCTTCCAGCGAGTATTTGAACAGAGATTTAAACGACCAGGAAGTTGTACCGGCTGCACGCTCTACATTTTCATATGGAATATAGCGTGTCCGGAAACCAACCCAGCTGAAAATACCCTTGGAAAAGCGGTTATATTCTTTCATTTCCAAAATTGCATTGACCATCTGACGGGTCATAAACCGGAAATCCTGTGCACCGTCAACAATTTCGGTTTGGGAAATGTGATTCATGATTTTATAGAATTTTCTGGAGAACCAGGAACGAATTTTTGATTCGCCCTTTCGGCTGACACGCCGTGTGGTTGCACAGTCATATTCTCCATCTTTGACATATTCATACATCTGCGGTAAGAATGCCGGCGGATGCTGCAAATCGGCATCCATAATGACAACATAATCGCCCTTTGCATGCTGCAACCCTGCATACATACCGGCTTCTTTCCCGAAGTTTCTGGAGAAAGAAACATACCGCACCCGATGATCCATCGTTGCCATCTTCCGAAATTCCTGCAATGTTCCATCTTTTGAGCCGTCATTAATGAACAGCAGTTCAAAATCCAGTTCCGGATATTTTTCCTGCATCTGGCTCATGACCTTGGTAATCTCCGCATAAAACAGCGGCAATACTTTTTCCTCGTTGTAACACGGTACAACAATGGAAACTAATTTCACAAAAATCCCTCACATTCCTGCGATTATTTTGACAGGCAGCTGCGTTGCTGACCGTGTATCGCTTGTTTTAATTATCTTTTTGCAGCAGGAAACCCGTTCTTTTTTATTATAGCACTTTTTTTATCAACTTACAAGAGCATTCACACAGAAATTCTGAAATTTCTTTTTTTGCACAAAAAAAGAACCATTTCTATTTTGCTGCTGCAATCGGTTTCTTTCGTTCATCCATTCTTTTCCCTTTTATTGTAGCATGACACAGAATGCGGTGTCAAGTCATTTTTCAAAAATTCCGTGCAGGATTTCGCCAGATTGCACTTTTCAAATTTCGTTGACAGATTTCCCAGCCTGTGTTATAATATAGATATTGTATCTGACGAAAAATCGATGCAGCGTATGTTGAAATCAAAATCAAACCATTTTATGAACCAATCAGACAGGAGGAACACGGATGTTTGGAATTGATTGTCACACCCATTCCGGAAATTCCCCGGATGGAACCGGAACGGTTGGCGGACTGTGCCGCCGTGCCATTTCCCTTGGCTTGGAAGCACTGGCAATTACAGAACATGTAGAACTGAACCGCTGGCATTCGCAGGGGTATTATGGCACAACCCCACGCAATGATGAAGAAGAATACAGCTATTACAAACGCATGGAAAAAGCGATGAAAGACAACCACGCCGCAAAGGAAGCCTATGGCAACCGCCTGCATATCATCAGCGGCATTGAACTGGGACAGATTCCCTGTGATTTTGGTCTGGCGGACTCTGTGATGCAGGATAATCGGCTGGATTTTGTCATTGCCTCCCTGCACGAACTGAAAAATAAACCGGATTTTTATTTCCTGGATTATCGCACAGAAGATGTTCCAAAACTGCTGGAACAATATTTCTCGGAACTGCTGACGCTCTGTCAGTGGGGAAAATTCGATGTGCTGGGACATATGACCTATCCGCTGCGTTACATCGAAGGCGAAGCTGGCATTCCGGTAGACTTATCTGCCTATGAAGAACAGATTCACGAATGCCTGAAAGCACTGGTCAACAATGGCTGCGGCTTAGAGCTGAACACCTCCGGACTGCGGCAGAAATACGGGAAGCCATTCCCAACACTCGAATACATCAAATTATATCGGGAAATGGGCGGAGAAAGCCTGTCCATCGGTTCTGACGCACACTGTGCGGAAGATGTCGGCTCTGGCATCAAAGAAGCCATTGCCATTGCAAAGGAAGCCGGATTCTCCTATCTCTGCTATTACTTAGAGCGAGAACCCGTTTATATTCCCATTCCATAAAGTCCATTTTCTGCATCATTGCAGAAAGGAAATATCAAAAAAATACGAAAGGTTGATGGTTATGCAAAAGTTAATCTCTTTGCTGCAACAAAACGCCCGTCTGTCCAACGCACAGCTTGCGGTTATGCTGGGAAAAACGGAAGAAGAAGTGGCGGCGGATATTCGGAAACTGGAAGAAGACGGCATTATCAAAGGATACAGTGTCATTCTGAACGAAGAAGCCATTAACAAAGATATGGTCACTGCCATTGTAGAATTGCGGGTAACCCCGCAGCGGGACTGCGGATTTGAATCCATCGCCCGTACCATCATGCAATATGATGAAGTGGAAAGCATCTCCCTGATGGCAGGTGCATATGACTTTGCCGTAACCGTAAAGGGTGCAAACGTCAAGGATGTTTCCCTGTTTGTTTCCCAGCGGCTTGCTCCGCTCGGAAATGTCCTCTCTACAGCAACCTACTTTGTCCTGAAAAAGTACAAGGAAATGGGAAAAATCGTTGTGGACGAAGAAAAGGACGAACGGGGCTTCTATTTCCCGTAAGGCAAGAAAACCGAAAAAATAAAAAGAATCGGATTTTGACAGCAGCTGTGCAGACTTTTCAAAAATCCACACAGCTGCTGACTGTTTTATCTTTTTGTCCATTGGAAAGGGGCGATCATTTGTGATCAATTATGATTCTCTTTTGTCCGACCAAGTAAAACGCATGCAGCCATCCGGCATCCGAAAATTTTTTGACGTTGCTGCAATGATGGAAGGCGTCATCAGTCTGGGTGTTGGCGAACCGGACTTTCAGACACCGTGGGTCGTACGAAAGGAAGCTGTCGATATTCTCGAACGGAAACGGATTATTTATAGTGCAAACTCCGGCATGATGAACCTGCGGAAAGAAATTGCCAACTACCTGAACCGCAAATATGACCTGACTTATGATCCGGATTCCGAAGTCATTGCAACAGTCGGCGGTTCGGAAGCCATTGACCTTGCTATCCGTGCGATTGTCAATCCGGGAGATGAAGTTCTGGTCGTAGAACCAAGCTTTGTCTGTTACAAACCAATTGTGGAACTGATGCACGGCGTAGCTGTTCCGATTCCAACCAAGGAAGAGAACAAGTTCAAGCTGACACCGGAAGAATTACAGGCACACATCACGGAAAAGACAAAGATGCTGATTCTCCCGTATCCGAACAACCCGACAGGCGGTATCATGACACGGGAAGATTTGGAAAAGATTGCAGCAGTGCTCCGTGGAACAAACATCTTAGTTCTGAGCGATGAAATCTATTCCGAACTGACCTATGGCACAAAGCACTGTTCCATCGCCTCAATTCCGGACATGTGGGAACGGACGATTTATGTCAGCGGCTTTTCCAAAGCATTCGCTATGACTGGCTGGCGGCTGGGCTATCTCTGTGCCCCGAAGCCACTCGCAAAACAAATGCTGAAAATTCACCAGTATGCCATTATGTGTGCACCGACTGTCAGCCAGTACGCTGCCATTGTCGCTTTGCAGGAATGTGACGATGAAGTCCGGAAAATGGTCGATGAATACGATGCTCGCCGGAGAATTGTTGTAGACGGCTTTAATAAGATGGGGCTGCACTGCTTCAATCCGGAAGGAGCATTTTATGTCTTCCCATGCATTCGCAGCACGGGCATGGACAGCGAAACATTCTGTGAAAAGCTCTTGCAGGAAGAAAAGGTTGCGGTTGTTCCGGGCAGTGCGTTTGGCGAAAGCGGCGAAGGCTTTGTACGGGTTTCCTATGCATACTCCCTGAAACACCTCATGGAGGCACTGGAACACATTGCAGCCTTTGTACAGCGGCATAAGCAGGAGGATACACCGTGAAACGGATGGTTCTAAAAACGCCGGCAAAAATCAACCTTGCGTTGGATGTTGTCGGAAAACGGGCAGACGGGTATCACACCTTGGAAACGGTTTTTCAGACGGTTTCCCTCTATGATACGATTACAGTGACCCTGTTCCCCCACCGAACCGGAGAACAAGCCATTCGGATTCTCTGCAATATTCCGTGGATTCCAAAAGATGAACGGAACATTGCATGGAAAGCGGTGGATTTATTCTTAAAGAAGACTGGATGTCCTGTCGGCTTTGACATCTACTTGCAAAAATATATCCCCTCTCAAGCGGGCTTGGGCGGCGGAAGTTCCGATGCAGCAGCGGTTTTATACGCCTGCAATCAGCTGACCGGAGCAGGGCTTTCTCATGCAGAGCTCTGTGAAATGGGATTGCAGCTGGGGGCAGATGTTCCGTTTTTCTTCTACGGCGGTACGGCATATGCTGCCGGCATTGGCGAAGAAATCCAACCGCTCCCCTATTTGGGCGATGTATCAGTTGTCCTTGCAAAGGGAAAAGGCGGTATCTCCACAGCGGCTGCGTATGCGGCAATGGATGCCCTGCAAAATCCGCCACATCCAAATGTTCCGGAGATGAAGCAGCGGCTACAGGCATATGCAGAACCGAAAGACCTTGCACCGCTCTGCGGAAATCTATTCGCAGAAGTCACCGAACTGCCGATTGTCCAGAAGTTGCAACAGGAAATGCTCGCACGGGGAGCATTTGCCAGCCTGATGACGGGCAGCGGCTCGGCGGTTTTCGGGCTGTTCTCCTCGCAAGAACCTGCTCGCAAATGCTGTTCGGCTCTGCGGAAGGTTGTTCCGTTTGTGGCACAGTGCAAGACGATTCCGCATACTTTTTATGCAATATAACTTTCTGAATTCAAAGAGAACATTTCCGAAACGTGGTTTTCGGGAGTGTTCTTTTTTCTGTTTTCAGATAGAAAATCGCAAAACCAAAAAAATCATCGAAATGGCAAACAGGATTTTTCATTTTGTTATTTACTTTTTGGAAAAAGTGTGGTATGATAGTATATGGTTTATTCGTCTTCACGAAAGCACAATTTCATGTTGGATAACCAACCATGCTGCATTCCATGAAATCGGCTCTGCGGACAGCAGAATTTTCATTGTGATTGCAGCGGCAAAGAATTGAGAAGAAGGAGAGCATAACCATGAAATTTGATACAAATTCAGATATGGAACAGGAAGAAGAAGCACTATATTATTATTCCAGCAATAAGAATGAGATTTTCCAAACACAGGACGATACACTTTTTATTAAACCTGGCATTACTGCTTATAACCTGAGAGTTTCTGTTTCCACGCATATTGGGAAAGTGCGTGGAAATCATGAGGATAATTTTTATTTGGAAGGTTTACGGTTGAATGAAATCTTCCGAAATGATTTTTCTGCAACCTATACCATCAGCGATGCTGACGGCATGAGCTTTGCCGTTTTTGATGGCATGGGCGGGGCTGCTTACGGAGAAATTGCCTCCGAAATTGCAGTACAGACCATGAAAAAATATGAACGCCGCCTGAAAAATGCAGAGGGAATGCGGGCTGTGGATCAAATTGTCACAGAATTTGTCACAGAAGCCAACAATTCTATCTGTGATATGCTGCGAGAAAAAAATTGCCTGAGCGGTGGCACGACTTTTGCAATGCTGTATTTTATTGACGGGCTTGCAAAACTTTATTATCTGGGTGATAGCCGGATTTATATGCAGGATGAAGAAGATTTAATTTGTCTGACACGGGATCACACGCTTGCTAATCAGAAATTAGATGCCGGCATTTATACCGAGGCTCAAGCCAAAAAAAGTGCAGACCAGCACCGTTTAACGCTCTATGTTGGCGTTGATAAGAATGGGTTGGGCTTGAATGCGGACAGCCGTCCGCCGGTTGCATTACAACCCGGAAGAAAGTTCCTGCTCTGTACAGATGGACTGGTTGACATGTGTTCGGAACAGGAAATTCAAGATATTCTCTCTCAGGATTACTTCAATGAAGCAGCGGTTCTGGTGCAAACTGCTGTCAATTATGGCGGCATTGACAATGTTACTTGCATCGTTCTGGAAGTTATTCCAATTGAAGAACCTGCTGAACTTGAATCTGACCCGATGCTATAAGAAATGCAACTGAAATATTACAAAGTGCCGGTATTCTCAAATAGAATATCGGCACTTTTTTGTGATTACATTTCAATTTTCACATTATTCTGTAACTTTAAATTTTTGATATGAAACAATCTGATTTTGATAACTGCCATTTGTTGCAATGATACCATAATAATAAGTATCAGCGGACAAAATATTGAAATTCACATAATTATCCAAACGGCTAACATCATACGACTTCGCATTTGGCTTGACGGTTTTCCCTGTTACAAAATTTCCAGAAGCAGTGAAAACGCCAACTGTCAAACTGGTGATATTGGAAGTTGCAGATTTTACTGTTCCACGAATGCTGACAGCTTTTCCCACTTTGATATTGGGAATGGTTCGTCCGCCGGAAAGCGTCAATCTATCCTGACTCTGTGAACTGCCACCCTTTGCCTTTACCTGAAACGCCTGATTGACCAACTGTTGTGTCTTTGTGCCGTTGGATACCGTTACACGATACAGGTAGCTGCCCGGTGTCAACAGGTTAAAGTTGACATAAGCATCCAACTTTCGCAAATCATATGATTTTGCATTTGGCTTTGCTGTTTTTCCGGTAATCAAGTTTCCGGATGCAGAATAAACACCAACTGTTACACTGGTGATATTGGAAGAGGCAGAGGACACCGTTCCTTTTACTACAACGGACGTTCCCTCTGTGATATTCGGAACACTTGTACCGCCCGAAATGCTCAAGGTGTCGGATGCTGTTGTACTTCCGTTCGCAGAAACCGTGAATTTCTGCTCTACAACTGGGAAATTCGTTGTAGTAGCGTTGGTTGCAAAGACTCTATAATAATAAGTACCTGCCTTCAAATCACCGAAGCTGACATACGCATCCAGATTGCGGACATTGTAGGTTTTTGCATTCGGTGTTGCTGTCTTTCCAGTTACCAACTTGTTGTTACTGTCATAAACGCCAACC
>HF997973.1:1828-15410 GCA_000433635.1 Ruminococcus sp. CAG:254 | reverse complement strand
CCCGTTGCCTTGTCCGAATTTGTAACTTGTTTCATAAAAATCATAAAATTGCAAATTTGACAGTTTTAAAGAATGCAATTGCAGCAGGGAAAACAGACTGCAAAATACAATTTGCTTCGCAAACGTGGGCTACTCGCCCACACCTCGCCAACATTTTTAAAAAATTGTTGGATCAAAAAACTTTTATCTGCCTGCGGCTCGTATCTTGCAGCCTCCTCCAAAAATTCGCTTTTCTCCGCTATTTACATTCTTGCTATTGACTTTCCATAAAATATTTCGTACAATGTAGAAAGTGTTTTCTCATCTTAACTACTTTTATCGAGAAACCAAGAAGGAGGAACTACCCATGAACAGCGAAACATTTCGCAAAAACATCAAGCAAATTCTCATCCCCGAAACCGACTTACAGGCAAAAATCAAAGAAGTCGGTGCACAAATCAGCAAGGAATACGATGGAAAGCCCCTGCTGCTAGTCAGCATCCTGAATGGTGCATTTGTCTTTATGGCAGACCTCTGCCGTGCCATCACCATTCCCTGTGAAACTGCTTTTATGTGTGCCAAAAGCTACTACAGCGGCACGGTTTCCACAGGCGTTGTAAAAATCACCATGGACTTACAGCAGGACATCAGCAATTATCACGTGATTATTGCTGAAGACATCATTGACACCGGACGCACCTTGAATGATGTCAAGAAAATGCTGCTGGCAAGAAATCCGCTCTCCCTGAAAATCATCACGCTGCTGGACAAGCCAGACCGCCGTTTAGTCGACCTCAAAGCCGACCTCTCTTTGTTTACGATTCCGGACTTATTTGTCATTGGCTATGGGCTGGACTGCGGAGAACTCTATCGCAATCTTCCCTATATTGCTGAATATGATGAGGAGGGACAGGCAGAATGATTGAAAAGCTTTTCCACCTCAAAGAAAACAACACCAACATCAAAACCGAATGCATCGCTGGTGTTACCACCTTTATGACAATGGCATATATTCTTGCAGTCAACCCGAACATTTTAAGTGCAGCGGGCATGAATCCAACCGCTGTTCTGCTGGCAACCTGTCTGGCATCGTTCCTCGGAACAATGTGTATGGGTCTGATGGCAAATCTGCCGTTCGCCCTTTCTGCCGGCATGGGATTGAATGCATTCTTTGCCTATACCGTTGTTGGAAACATGGGCTACCCGTGGCAGGTTGCTCTTCTGGCAGTCTTTATTGAGGGGCTTGTCTTTTTAGTGCTCTCGCTGACAAACGTTCGAGAAGCCCTGTTCAATGTCATTCCAATGTCGTTAAAGCAAGCCGTTTCCGTTGGTATCGGCGTTTATATTGCCTTTATCGGGCTGCAAAATGCTGGTGTTGTCGTCAACAATGATTCCACGCTGGTTTCGCTCGTTTCCTTTACCGACGACTTCCGCACCTCTGGCATCTGTGCATTGCTGGCAATCATTGGAATCTTCCTGACTGCTGTTCTGTATATCAAGGGCATCAAGGGTTCGATTCTGATTGGTATCTTGGGAACATGGGTACTAGGTATCCTCTGCCAGCTGACCGGACTGTATACCGTTGACGCAGAAGCTGGCTACAACAGCCTGATTCCAACCATTTCCATGACCGACTTCTCAACCCTTGGTGACACATTCGGACAGTGTTTCCATGCAGACTTTGACGGCATCAGCATTGTAAACTTTATTGTTGTTATCTCCTCGTTCTTATTCGTGGACATCTTCGACACACTGGGCACACTGATTGGGGTCTGCAATAAGGCAAATATGCTGGACAAGGACGGCAAGCTGCCGAAAATCAAGCCGGCTCTGCTGGCGGATTCCATCGCAACCACAGCCGGTGCCGTTCTGGGAACTTCCACCACAACCACTTTTGTAGAATCCTCTGCTGGTGTGGCTGCTGGCGGAAGAACAGGGTTCAGTGCTGTTGTAACAGCGATTCTGTTCTTGATTTCGATGTTCTTCGCTCCGATTTTCATTGCGATTCCATCTTTTGCAACCGCTCCAGCTCTGGTAATTGTTGGATTTCTGATGTTCAGTTCCATCACAGAGATTTCGTTCAAGCAGACCAATTATCTGCATGCGATTCCGGCTTATCTGTGCGTGCTGGCAATGCCATTATTCTATAGCATTTCCGAGGGTATTTCCATCGGCATTATTTCCTTCGTTCTGCTGCATCTCGTTTGCGGTAAGGGCAAGGAAGTAAAACCGCTGCTGTACGTGCTGGCAATGCTGTTCTTATTGAAATATATTTTCCTATAAGCAATTATAGAATCTATCAAACAACGCCCTGCTGTGTGATTACAGCAGGGCGTTTTATGTTTCTGCGAAAAATTCTGCTCTTGTGATTGCATACACGCTGGTAAACGCATTCACAAGGTCTGCATATATCTCCTGCAAGGTCATTCCCAGTTTCTCCACAACTCGCCATGAGGGCAAGTTCGTGCTCTTCTGATAACAATAGAATGCCGAAACTCGGTCTGCTGCATACCCCATGCGAAACAGGCTTTCTCTGTATGTTGATTATTGCAGGGCGTTTTGTGCTCTTGCGAAAAATTTCGTTCTTGTGATGGCAAATTCGTGCTCTTCTGATAACAATAGAACGCCGAAACTCAGTCTGCTGCATGCCCATGTGAAACAGGCTCTCGCTGTTATGTTAATTATCGCAGGGCGTTTTGTGCTCTTGCGAAAAATTTCGTTCTTGTGATGGCAAATTCGTGCTCTTCTGGTAGCAATAGAACGCTGGAAAATCGGTCTGCTGCATGCCCCACGCCAAGCAGGCTTTTGCTGCCTCCGTGGCGTATCCCTGCCCCCAGACAGATTTCTTCATATGAAACCCAATCTCCGGCAGATGCTGCCTGTGAATCTGCTGCATGGTGATTCCGCAATCGCCCAGTAATTCCCCTGTTGCCCGCAGATGCACCGCCCACAAGCCGAATCCATCCGTTCGGTAATTTTCCAGATTCCACGCAATCCAATCCTGTACTTTCTGGCGGTCAAATGGTTTCGGATAGTACCGCATCACTTCCGCATCCGATAAAATGGCAGCCCATGCATCCAAGTCTTGCATCGTCCATTCTCGCAGGAACAGACGTTTTGTTTCTGGCAGTGCCTGCATTTGCAACTCCTTTCCTGTTTTCCCGTAAAAAGACAAAAAAAGAACTCTCGAACACTCGAGAGTTCTTTTTGGTGCGGATAAGAGGACTTGAACCTCCACCCCCTTGCGAGGACTAGCACCTGAAGCTAGCGCGTCTGCCGATTCCGCCATATCCGCATTTTTGTATTTCGTTTGCTGCATTACCGCTGCAACATGATTAATTATAGCACAACTTCCCGCACTTGTCAACTGCATTTTTTTACTTTTTCCTTTTTTAAGTATTTTTTGAATTCTAAGCGAATTTTACCGAATTACACCGAAAAAAGCAAAAAATACAGCGATTCTAATAGAAAAAAGAAAAGTGCTTGTAAATTCTGCGTTTCGTTTTTCTTGTCTGCTGCATAGAATAAATAGAACCGATTTCCAAAAATCATACAGGAGGAACGTAATTATGCCAAATGTTTTTCTCAGCCCATCCACGCAAGAGTGGAATCCCTATGTCAACGGCGGCAGTGAAGAATTTTATATGAACCAAATCGCTGACCGCATGGAACCTTATTTGCGTTCCAGCGGCATTTCCTACACCCGAAATGACCCGAACCGCAATGCAGCCGGAGCGATTGCAGATTCCAACGCTGGCAGCTATGACGTGCATCTTGCCTTACACAGCAATGCTGCACCCGAAAGCCTATCCGGAAAGCTGCGTGGGATTGATATTTACTATGCCCCCGGCAGTCGCTTCAGTCAGATTCTTGCAAATATCCTTGCTGACCGACTGAAAACCATCTACCCAATTCCTGACCAATGCCGTGCCCGTCCAACCACAACGCTCGGAGAAGTCATAAAGACCAAAGCCGTGGCAGTCCTCTGTGAACTGGGCTATCACGACAACGAACAGGATGCAAACTGGATTCGCAACAACCTCAACCGCATTGCAATCACGCTCGTGCAGGGGCTGTGTGAGTACTTCGGCATTCCCTTTATCTCTGCTGGGCCTGTGCTGTCCGGAACGGTTCAGACGGACGGCAGCGGCTTGAATCTACGGGCATTCCCCTCGACAAAGGGGCGAATCCTTGCCAGCATTCCCAATGGCACAAAAATTCCGCTCTACGGCAAGACGGGAAACTGGTATGTCACTTCTTACAGGGGGCTGACGGGATACAGCAATGCCGACTACCTCGCAATCTGCTAAACCACCATACAACAATCAAAAGCGGGCAACTCCTGCGAATGCTTGCAGGAACTGCCCGTTTCTGTTGGAATTTGTTTGGATTTTACTTTGCCGATTCTGTCTGCACGGCAATTGGCTTGCCCTCTGCATCCAGAATTTCCGGCTGCTTGTCCTTGGTGTCTTGGTTGCAGCGACTTTTTTCGCCTGCTCCAAAGATGATATTCTTTCCATGCACAAAACAGGCAGTCCCTGCGAACACTTGCAAGAACTGCCCGTATTTGTTTCAATCTGTTTGCATTTTACTTTGCGGATTCTGCCTGCACGGCAATCGGCTTGCCCTCTGCATCTAGAATTTCCGGCTGCTTGTCCTTGGTGTCTTGGTTGCAGCGACTTTTTCGCCTGCTCCAAAGATAACACGCTTTCCATACAGAAAACAGGCAGCCCCTGCGAATTTTTGCAGGAACTGCCCGTTTCTGTTTTAATTTGTTTGGGTTTTACTTTGCAGATTCTGCCTGCACGGCAATCGGCTTGCCCTCTGCATCTAAAATTTCCGGCTGCTTGCCCTCTGTCACACATTCCTTGGTCACAACGACCTTTTTTCACCTGTTCCAAAGACGGTACGCCATGCATCAATACTTTCCATACAGAAAACAGGCAGCCCCTGCGAATGCTTGCAGGAACTGCCCGTTTCTGTTTTAATTTGTCTGAGTTTTATTTTGCAGATTCTGCCTGCACAGCAATTGGCTTGCCCTCTGCATCCAGAATTTCCGGCTGCTTGCCCTCGGTCACACATTCCTTGGTCACAACGACTTTTTTCGCCTGCTCCAAAGATGGCACGTCATACATGGTCTGTACCAAAATGCTTTCCATGATGGAACGCAGACCTCTTGCACCCGTTTTCCGCTGAATTGCCTTTGCAGCAATTTCTGTCAGGGCTTCCGGTGTGATTTCCAATTTCATGTGGTCGTATCCGAACAGCTTCTGATACTGCTTCACCAGTGCATTTTTCGGCTCGGTCAGAATCCGTACCAATGCTGGTTCGTCCAAATCGTCCAGTGTGGTGATAACCGGCAGTCTGCCGACCAATTCCGGTACTAATCCGAACTTGACCAAATCCTGTGGAATTGCCTGCCGGAAGATATTCGTCATCTCTGCTTTCTTGTTGGAAATCGGTGCACCGAATCCAACAGAAGACGGGGTCATTCGCTTCTGAATCAGCTTTTCCAGCCCGTCAAATGCACCACCGCAGATGAACAGAATATTCTTGGTATTGATGCGGATAAATTCCTGATTCGGATGTTTCCGTCCGCCCTGCGGCGGTACAGTGGAAACCGTTCCTTCCGTCCGCCCTGCGGCGGTACATTGGAAACCGTTCCTTCGATGATTTTCAGCAATGCCTGCTGAACGCCTTCACCACTGACATCTCTGGTCAGGGAGGTGTTCTCCGACTTTCTGGAAATCTTGTCGATTTCATCAATGTAAATAATACCCCGTTCCGCAGCTTCCACGTCAAAATCTGCCGCCTGAATCAGCCGCAGCAGGACGTTTTCCACGTCTTCGCCAACGTATCCGGCTTCGGTAATGGTGGTCGCATCTGCAATTGCAAACGGCACGTCCAAAATCCGTGCGAGGGTCTGTGCTAAGAAGGTCTTTCCGACACCTGTCGGCCCCAGCAGCAACACATTGCTCTTTTGCAGTTCAACATCTTCGCCGTCATCCTGACTCAGAATCCGCTTGTAATGATTATACACGGCTACGCTGAGCGAAATTTTGGCGGCATCCTGTCCAATGACATATTCATCCAGAATCTTCTTCATATCTGCCGGCTTTTTCAGCTGAATCTGTTTTGCAGAAGATTTGGACTTTTTCCCGCTCTTTGCACGGCTCTGCGGGGTTGGGCCATAGAGCATTTCGTAACAATAGCAAACGCACTCGTTACAAATATGCACATCGCCAGCGGACAGCATGCTGTCTACCAGACTTTCCGGCTTTCCGCAGAAGTTGCAGCAGGTTTCTTTTCTTTCTGACATATAGGTATACTCCTTACCGGTTTGTCATCACTTTATCAATCAAACCATATTCCAGTGCTTCCTGTGCATACATATAGTTATCCCGTTCGGTATCCCGTTCAATCGTTTCAATCGGCTTTCCGGTGTTGGCAGCTAAGATTTCATTCATTCTCTGCCGAATCCGTACTAAGTGGTCAGACTGAATCTTGATGTCGGTGCACTGTCCAGACAGACCGCCGGAAATCAGCGGCTGGTGAATCATGATTTCGCTGTTCGGAAGGGAAATCCGCTTGCCCTTTGCACCGGAAGAAAGCAGAAATGCTCCCATGGAAGCTGCCATGCCGATGCAGATGGTGGAAACGTCACACTTGATATACTGCATGGTGTCATAGATTGCCATACCAGCGGTAATCGAACCGCCCGGGCTGTTGATATACAGAGAAATATCCTTTTCGGAATCCTGACTTTCCAGATACAGCAGCTGTGCAACAACTAAGCTGGCGGTGGCATCGTTGACCTGGTCGCACAGCATAATAATACGGTCGTTCAGCAGACGGGAGAAAATATCATAAGACCGTTCTCCACGGCTGGTCTGTTCTACAACGTAAGGGACTAAATTACTCATCTCTGATTCCTCTCTTTCTTGCTTGTTGGGTTTTGTTACATATCTAAAAAACGACAAAAAACCTGTTTTTTCCCGGATAGCACAGTGGGCGAACTAAAAATGGTTCGCCCGTTGTGTCTATCTGTTGGCGTTCAAAAAACGCACAAATTATTCAGCTTCCTTGTCTTCTGCCTTTTCTGCTTCAGCCGGTTCGCTGTTATCTACAACAGCAGAATCCTTAACCAGATCCAGAGCCTTGGTTACCAGCATATCCAGCTTGTATTCTGCAACCGGAATCCGAGCCTTAACATCATCCAGTGTCATGTTATACTGTTCAGCCAGCTTGGTCAGTTCTGCATCCAGTTCTTCGTCTGCAACTTCCAGACCTTCCAGTTCTGCAATCTTTTCCAGAGCCAGACGGAGCTTTACTTCGTTTTCAGCCCGTTCCAGATAAGTTTCCTTCAGCTGATCCTTGGTCATACCCGTGTACTGCAAGTACAGGTCGAGGTCTACATTCTGACCCTTCAGCTGATTTGCGAATGCATCCATCATGCCATCTGCACGCTGTTCAAACATGCAGTGCGGAATCGGATCCTGAACCTTGTCAATCAGCTTTGCAACGAGTGCATTTTCAAAGCCAACCTTTGCGGTCTGTTCTGCATTTTCTTCCAGCTTCTTCTTTGCATCAGCCTTCCATTCGTCAACGGTATCGAAATCAGAAATTTCCTTGACGAAATCGTCTGTCAGTTCCGGAATTTCTTCCTTGCTGATGGAGTGAATCTTGCACTTGAAGACTGCTTCCTTGCCCGCATAATCGGTCATCTGGTAATCTTCTGGGAATGTAACAGTTACATCGAAATCTTCGTCAATCTTGTGGCCTGCAACCTGTTCTTCAAAGCCCGGGATGAACTGACCGCTGCCCAGCTTCAGCTGGAAGTCTTCGCCCTTGCCGCCTTCAAACGGCGTATCGCCAAAGAAGCCTTCAAAGTCGAGGGTCACTTCGTCGCCCATTTCTGCTGCACGGTCGTCCACAGAAACCATCTTTGCATTTCTCTTGCAAACGTTTTCAGCCTGCTTTGCAACATCTTCATCTGTGATTTCCTTGTCTTCCTTCGGAGCAGTCATGCCCTTGTAGTCAGCGATGTGGATTTCCGGCTTGGTCACGCAAATAATCTTTACGGTTGCACCGTCTTCCTTGCTAACAGAAGTCACTTCTACCTTCGGAGCATCGACCAGATTCAGAGCAGCTTCTGCAATGACACCCGGCATTTCCATATTCAGAATCAGGTTCAGAGCATCTTCAAAGAAAACGCCTTCGCCATAAGTTCTTTCACACAGTCTTCTCGGAACTTTGCCCTTCCGGAAACCCGGCAGAGAAATGTTCTTCTTCTGCTGCTGATAAACGGCTTCAATTGCCTTTTCAAAAGTTTCTGCATCAACAGTAGCGACCAGTTCGGTCATGTTGACATCTGTTTTTTCAGATGATTTCAAAATCATGATTGTTCGTCCTCCATATTTCTATTTCACCACGCACACTGAAAACGAGCCATGTGCGAATGTTTTCGTTTTATGCACGCTTGTTTATTATACCATATTCCGTTTTTTTTGGCTATAGAAATTTTCCACTTCTCTTTTTTGCACAAATCAAACGATTTTTACAGGCTTAAATTGTATATAATCACCAGAGATTAAGTGCATTTTGGTTTCCTCATACACTCCTTCAAAGGCGTATTGATGGGCTTTTCCGTGGATATGCCCATAATAGCACTCTGTAATGGCGTAGCGGTGCAGCACCTCTAAAATCTCATAGTTATAGGAATTTCCATAAATCGGCGGATAGTGCAGGAACACAATGGGCGTGAGCTGTTCTTTCAATGCAGACTGAATGGAAACTTCCAGCCGCTGCACTTCCCGAGCCAGTACTTTTGCGTCAGCGGTTTCGCCGTTGATGCTGACCCAGCCTCTTGTTCCGCAGATTCCATATTGCTGAAATGCATAGTGATTGTTGTGCAGGATGTGCAGGCTATCAAAGCCGTTGTCCGCAAAAAACTGCTGCATTTTCTTCATGGAGTTCCACCAGTAATCATGGTTGCCCTTTAAGATGATTTTCTGTCCCGGCAGGGTTTCGAGAAAAGCGAAATCGGCTTTTGCCTGCGGCAGCGTCATGCCCCAAGAGAGGTCGCCTGCCAGCACTACCGTATCTTCCGGCTGAACCATTGCCCGCCAGTGTTGTTCCAGCAGCTGCATATAGTTTTCCCAGCCGTGAAAGATGTCCATCGGCTTTTCCGGCACGCCCAGCGACAGATGCAGGTCACCGATTCCGTATAACTGCATGGCTTATCCTAAGTGCAGCTGCTGCAAAACGAAGCTCTGCAAGTCGTTCTTGTCGATGCAGCTGGTAAAGCGGCGTTCCTTGTTCTTGAGGTCTGCCAGTGCTGCCGGAATCGGCAGGTTCGACAGTTCGTGCAGCTGGTCAACCATTGCATATTCATCGCCGGAAACCGGTTCTTTTGCGATGGCTTCGAGCACGCTCGGGCTGAACTTATACGGGCTTGCAGTGGATGCAATCAAGGTCTTTGTGGTGTCGCCAGTTGCCTTGCGGTAATCCTGATAAACCTTAACTGCAACAGCAGTATGGGTATCGCAGGTATAACCATAGGTTTCATAAACCTGATGAATGGTTGCCTTGGTAGCAGCATCATCGCAGAATCCGCCGAAGAAGTCCTTCTGGAGAGCAGTCTTAACGGCATCGGTCACTTCATAAGTACCGGTTTCAGACAGAGCGGTGAACCATTCCCGAATCTGTGCATCGTCTTCGCCGGTCAGCAGGTACAGCAGCCGTTCCAGATTGCTGGAAATCAGAATGTCCATAGACGGCGAGCAAGTCGCATAGAATTCCCGATTCCGGTTGTAAACGCCGGTGTTGATGAAATCGGTCAGAACCTTGTTGATGTTGGATGCACAAATCAGCTTGCCGAGCGGCACGCCCATTTGCTTTGCATAGTAAGCAGCGAGGATGTTGCCGAAGTTACCAGTCGGAACAACGACGTTCAGGGTTTCACCCATCTGCAATTCGCCCTGCTGTACCAGTGTCACATAAGAAGACACATAGTAAACAATCTGCGGAACGAGCCGTCCCCAGTTGATGGAATTGGCACTGGAGAACCGCATATTTCCGGCAGCCAGTTCTTCCTTGACGGTCTTGTCGGTGAAGATTTTCTTAACGCCGCTCTGGCAGTCGTCAAAGTTGCCCTTTACGGCACACACGTTGACATTGCTGCCTTCCTGTGTTACCATTTGCCGCTTCTGCATATCGCTGACACCATCTTCCGGATAGAAGACCATGATTTCTGTGCCTTCTACATCCTTGAAGCCTTCAAGAGCAGCCTTACCAGTATCGCCGGAAGTTGCAACCAGAATGACAATCTTTTCTTTCAGTTGCAGCTTCTTCATGGCTGTGGTCAGGAAATACGGCAGAATCTGCAATGCCATATCCTTGAATGCACAAGTTGGGCCATGCCACAGTTCGAGCATGTAAGTGCCTTCAAAGAGGTGTGCAATTTCTGCGATATTTTCTGTTTCAAACCGCTTGGTGTTATAAGCACTTTCGGTGCAGTAAACCAATTCTGCTTCGGTGAAATCGGTCAGATAACGGGAAAATACAAATGCTGCCCGCTGTGCATAGGTCTTGTCTGCCAGAGCAGCCAGTTCTTCCTTGGTAATCGACGGAATCTGTTCCGGTACGAACAGACCGCCATCAGCAGAAATCCCCTGCGAAATCGCAACGGCACTTTCTACCCGTACGCTGCTATCTCTTGTACTTTTATAATACATAACAACCACCCTTTTCCTATCTTATCGCATCCAGCACACTGGCATCGAATGCGTTTTCTACGTATTCTATGGAAACAATCTGTCCCCGTTCTGTCACTACGGCTGCAGCATCATAGCGAGGCTGCAACGCCCAGTCTGGATTCTCTGCTGCACAGTATTGCAAAGAGGCTTTCACAATGCGAAGTTGCTGCTGCGGAGAGAGATACTCCAATGGGAAGCCCTCACTCTGCCTGCGGCTTTTGACTTCCACAAAGGCAAGAATTTCGTCCTTTTGTGCAATGATGTCAATTTCTCCGCCCCGTATCCGGTAATTACGTTTCCGAATCGTGTAGCCACGCTGAAGCAAATACTGGCAGACGGCAGTTTCCCCACGCCGTCCGGCTTCACTTGGTGTCATGGTCTTGCAACAGCTTTCTCAGGAATGCCTTCCGGTGTACGGGAGAAGCTCCGTACTGCAAAATTGCCGCACAGTGTGCCTTTGTCCCATAGCCTTTGTGCTGGGCAAAGCCATACTGCGGATACTGCCGGTCGAGTTCCAACAAATAGTGATCTCTCGCCACCTTTGCCAGAATGGAAGCGGCTGCAATCGTTGCAGAATGGGCATCGCCTTTCACCACGGTTTCTGCGGAAACAGAAAGCTCCGGCATCCGGTTTCCGTCAATCAAGACGTGATTCGGCTGTACCGACAAGCCAGCAACCGCTCGCTGCATGGCAAGCATTGTTGCCCCTAAGATGTTATAGGCTTCGATTTCTGCCACGCTTGCGGTAGCGATGCAATAGGCAATTGCCTGCTCCTGAATCTGCGGAAATAACAATTCCCGTTTTTTCTCTGAGAGTTTCTTGCTGTCGTTCAGCCCCTCCGGCAGGTGTTCCGGCGAGAGAATGACGGCTGCTGCATAGACATCCCCAGCGAGTGAGCCTCTTCCGGCTTCGTCCACGCCGCAGAGCAACGGGAATTGCTGCCGTTTTTCGGCATCATAGCCGTATAAATCAAACTGTGGTACTGCTGTTCGAGCCATTGTCACGCCTCCGGTAATTCCAGCGTGAGCCGTCCCAGCGTACCGCTGCGGAATTCATCTAAAACGGTAATAGCTGCCCGTTCATAGTTGACTTCGCCGCCAGAAATCAGCATCCCCCGTTTTCTGCCGAGCTGTTCCAGCAGCTGTAACCCGCTGTCCGCATCGGAAACCTGCATTTTATAACGAGCTTCCAGTGCTTTCGGGTATCGCTCCGCCAAAAATTCCAGCAAGAGCATTGCCAGACTTTCCAAGTCCATAATATCATCTTTAATCGCACCGGTAAAGGCAAGCCGCTTTGCAACTTCCTGATCGTCGAACTTCGGCCAGAGAACCCCCGGCATATCCAGCAATTCCATCTGGTCGCCGATTTTCACCCATTGTTTCGTACGGGTGACACCCGGACGGTCTTCCACCTTTGCCTTTTTGGACTGTGCCATGCGATTGATGAATGAAGATTTTCCAACGTTTGGAATCCCGACAATCATCAGGCGAATCGGTGCACCGACAATGCCGGCTTTTGCCCGTTTTTCCATCAGCGGTTTCAGCAGCTGGTTGCGTACCATCGGGACAAATTGCTTGATGCCCTTTCCGGTCTTGCAGTCCAGCGGCAGGGCAAGCAGGTTTTGCTTTTGGTAGTACTGCACCCAACGGGCTGTGGCGTTTGGGTCTGCCATATCTGCCTTGTTCAGGAGCAGCATGCGAGGTTTTTCCTTCACCAAACGCTGCATTTCCGGATTCTGGCTGCTGCTGGGGATTCTGGCATCCAGAATTTCTACCACAGCATCCACCAAAGACAGATTCGCCGCAATCATCCGGCGTGTTTTTGTCATATGTCCGGGAAACCATTGAATCGTTCCCATCTGAATTTCAGACATACTGCCTCCTGTTCTCAGTCATAAATCCCGCCAAATTTGGAAATCGGTGCAAACCGCAGGATTGCTTTTCCCATAATCTGGTCTTTTGCAACCAGACCGACCATCGGGTAACGGCTGTCCGAAGAGTGCTGCCGATTGTCCCCCATGACGAAATAATAGCCGTCCGGAATGGTAATCGGATAGGAAAACGCACCTTCGTCGTTGAGCGTCAGATTGTTGATATACGGTTCATCTAAAACTGTGCCGTCAATGGTAACTGTACCATCATCAAAATTGATGTCGAGCGTTTCGCCGCCCACGGCAATGATTCGCTTAATCAAACGCTTTTCTGTGGTGACTGTGGAAAGTCCCTGTCCCTCAACCAAATTGCCGTTTTCATCGAATGTATGAGAGGCATCGTTGTCAATGATGACAATATCGCCCCGTTCCGGCGTATAGAACAAATCGGTCATAAACAACTTGTCCTGGTCTTGCAGGGTCGATTCCATGGAATGTCCTTCTACGGTAACGGGTCTTAATACATAGGCAAACAGCATAATGACGCAAAAGATGGAAATCAAAACGGCTTCGAGCATGTCTGCGGCATCTTTCCAGAACGTTCCTTTTTCCTCTTTTTTGGTTGTTTCTTCTGTGTTTGGTTCCATTTTTCCGCCCTCATTTCCGTTGCTTGCGTTTCTGGTGCAAGTATCGTTTGCAAGTATTTGCAGTTTCATCTACCTGCACATAATAAAAAAAGGGCACATACGTCCCCTTTTTCTTTGTGCAGGAAACAGGCAGACAAAAACGGGAAAAGCCGTCCCTGTCTGGTTTCGCCTGCTCACTGGTTTTTTAGCCGATCTGTTCCTTAACCTTTGCAGCCTTGCCGACACGGTCACGCAGATAGTACAGCTTTGCTCTGCGAACTTTACCTCTCCGGATGACTTCAATCTTGTCTACAACTGGAGAGTGCAGCGGGAAGACACGTTCCATACCG
>HF997973.1:1273-1798 GCA_000433635.1 Ruminococcus sp. CAG:254 | reverse complement strand
CAGCCGTAAGCAACTCTTCTTACAGTAAAGGTTTCGTGGATGCCGCCGTGCTTCTTTGCGATAACGGTTCCTTCAAAAACCTGGATACGGCTCTTGTCGCCTTCCTTAATTCTAACGTGTACCTTTACGGTGTCGCCGACACTAAAAGCCGGAACTTCCTGCTTCAAGCTGGCATTGCTGATCATTTTTAATGCGTCCATGATGGTTCCTCCTATTTTTTTCAGACATTCATAACGGTGCCTGTCGGTATTGCGGCAGACTGAACGGGTAAAAAATAAAAAAGTGTCCGGAAACCGTTCCCGTCAGCGGACTGTCCGATTGAATGTCGTTTTTTGGCATTCACCTCGCCTGTCACTTCCGGAACAGACAGGCGGATTTTTTTCATGCTTGTCTATCATACCACACTTTTTTGAAAAATGCAAGAGTTTTTGCAAAATTTTTTTCCAGCCGCATGATTTTTTCTATTTTTGCATTTGGAAACGCTGTTGGCTGCAAAAAATGAGCCATCTATTCGAGATTTTGTTT
>HF997973.1:0-1127 GCA_000433635.1 Ruminococcus sp. CAG:254 | reverse complement strand
AAGCAAATTTAATTTTGTAGTCTGGTTTTCCTGCTGCAATTGCCTGCGGCTCGAAATTTGCAGCCTATCTCATAAAAATTCCGTTCGTTCTGCTGTACATAGTTGTGTTCGGCAAATCTGCACCTGTTCCGCTGACACCCCTGCAAACAATGTAAACGCTGTTACAATCAAGTTCGGATTGACGCTCTCCGGCTGTCCGACCGACAACATCCACTCCAGCACCAACGCCCCTACAATCACCTGCTCCGCCTGACAGTCAATCTGCGGCAGCAAGTCCACCGTCCGCATTCCACGTTTTGACTTCTTTTCCACCAGAACTTCCGGCTGCTGCAAGAATGCATGCCACTGCTCGAAAAGCCGTTCCGGCTGCTCGCTCGGAATGGTCACCCGATAGCGAACATATGCCAGTTCTCCCATTTTATGAACAGGCTGATAAACTTTCAGGAGTTTCATGCCCTCTGGCAAGGATGCTTGTAAGCAAGTTCTGGCTGCTTCTGGTTCAACTGGCTCTGCAAATCGAATTTCTAAGACTTCTCCAATGCTTTCCATGCCCAACGGCAGAGCTGTAGCAAAGACTGCTTCCATGTGCGGATGAAAGCCATTGGTGTAGTGTACCGGCAGACCGGAACGCCGAATGGCACGTTGCACACAGCGGACAAAATCCAGATGGGAAATATATTTTGCTCTTCCGGTTTTTGCAACCCGAAAGCGTAACTTTTCAAATTTTTCGCTCATACAATCTCCTCCTTTCTGCAATATAAAATAAAAATCAAAGTATGTCATAAAATCCGAGCCGCAGGCAACTGAAAGTTTTTCGGTGCAGCAGTTTTTCAAAAATGCTGCCGAGGTGTGGGCGAGCAGCCCACATTTGCGGAGCAAATCAAACTGTACAATCAAATGCAACAAAAATCTAAGAGAGAATCGAAAAGAATCGCAATTGCCTTAAAAATTGAAAGGTTGTAATGAGATACAAGGTTTCAGGGGCAATTGCGATTCCCAAAGCAAGCTGGGGATGTGCCCCAGCCTTGCCGAACCGGATTCAGATGGTTTCTCTAAGAATCACAATTCCTAACCAAAAACCGCAGGCAAACAAAAAGTTTTTTGATCCAGCAATTTTTCAAAAATGC
>HF997972.1:244-804 GCA_000433635.1 Ruminococcus sp. CAG:254 | reverse complement strand
CAGGTATTGGCGAACGCCTTTTTCAGTATTGTGACAATCTGAAAACAGTATCACTTCCGACAACACTTACAGCAATCAAAAAGGCTGCATTTCTGCCGCATATTGACGGTTACATTTATCATCAGAGTCTTAATGGTTTAACAGAACTGAAGATTCCGGAACGTGTTACGGAACTTGGCGTGAATGCATTTGCAGGAACGGCAATCAAGTCTGTAACCGTTCCGTCCTCTGTGGTAACCGTAGGTGCAATGGCATTCAGCGAGTGTCAGTATCTTGAAACGGTGCGATACGGCGGCAAAGTCATCAGTGACAGAATGTTTGTACGATGCACAAAACTGAAAAATCTTACTCTTACCAGAAATGTCAAGGAAATTGTGGGTGGCTGTTTCAATTACTGTGAATCCCTGAATCAAATTACCTATGAAGGTTCTCTTGCTGACTGGAACGCTGTGAAGAAAAATACAAACTGGGACAGCCATGCAGTTGATATCGAATCTCCGCTTTCAAAAATCCAGTGCCTTGATGGATACATGGAATATGTCACAAGCACGAAAACATGG
>HF997972.1:0-219 GCA_000433635.1 Ruminococcus sp. CAG:254 | reverse complement strand
GAAAACATGGAAAGAGGTGAAAGCAGGATAAAATTTCTTGTAAAAGGGCAGAACATCGAAACGCTGGAGCATGAAGTCATTGCTGCTGACCAGATTACTTTTGTGAAGATATATTTTGTGTTCGATAATAACTGGAAACCGCTACATAAAGTGGTGCAGTTTACACAGGACGAAATAACCTACAACAGGGTTCTCGGAACAGAAAATACGAGTTGTTTT
>HF997971.1:38805-52490 GCA_000433635.1 Ruminococcus sp. CAG:254 | reverse complement strand
GTCTTTTAATTGACTTTGCGTATTACGGATATTTTTGTTGACACCCTCCAAAGATTTTACCAGATTAGTGGTGTCACCACCAATTTCGACGGTAATGCCTTTGATACGGCTCGCCATATTGCTTCCCCCTTTTTAAAATTTGTCAAAATCTGCTTGTGTTGCTTGATAACTATATGGATAGCCATCATTTTCTTTTTCTGTAAATAAATCATTTACAAGTCCAATAGTTAAAAAATCCAAGTCGCTTATTGATAAGCCAATCTGAACGCACCGCAGCAAAAAAAGCGGTGTGGTCATTGGGCGGTCAGTCGGGCGATGTTTTTTTTAGACTGGACTTGTGTTTGCAAGTTTGCGTTCCAAAGTTCCAGCAGTTCTGGCAAAATTTCATAAATTGAAAACATGGAGAACTGTTCCAACCATTCCTCCGCTGTTCCCGGTACGCCTTTAGGGTCTGCATGCTTTGCCATCATGTACGCAACATTTTCAAACGTTTCCAAAATTTCTGGATTTAATCCGGACGCTTCACTGTCTTTTTCTTTTTCATCGTCAACTGATTTTTGCAAATCAGCAAAATCATGAAACAAATCACGCCGGAATTGCAAGCGATATAGCCGAGGAATTGCTGCACTCGCTTTAAATTGTACATCTACGCCGTCAATGGTAATTGTTTTTGACACTCCCATTTTTTTATCTCCTTAATTCGCTTTGTTTTCTTCCGCTGTAAAGCTTGGCATATAAACAGCGTTGTACCAGTTGTTATAAGTTTCAGCATCTGTTTTTTCACAAGATTTTGACTTAACAAGGTTATTATCCAATGCGGTTGCAGACAGCTTGAGAGTTTCCGTTTTGACTTCCTTTGTATCTTCTGTGGTTGCGGATTCTGTTGCAGGACGTGCAACAGAGCAGCGGTAAAAGATATGTCTGATTTTCTTTTTGTCGCCTTCAAATTCAAAAAACAGTGCAAATTCGGAAACTTCTGCATCGCTCTTTTCCACGAGTACTCCCTTTGCATCCAGCTTTTCGCCTAAAATTTCGGTTGCAAAATCGGTCGGAATCAACGCAACTTCCAAATCTCCCTCATAACCGGAGTTATTGTTACACAGGTAGTAAACGCAGTTGTCTGCGTAAAACGGTTCTGTTTCACCGTTTGCGTCAATGCTAAGGCTGACAGCACCCGGCAGACGTACAGGTGCAGCGTATTGCGGAACACCGTCCTCATCATATCCGGTGATTTTTGCCCAGTATACTTTGTTTAAGCCAAATTTAACCTTGTTCTTAGTTTCGGTTGCCATGCTTAGTTCCTCCCTAATGATTTTTTTACAAGCGATTCAAGCATTTCGATTCCATGCTCTTCCGCCGGCTTCATGTGTGGGTGTGCGTTTGTTCTTCCGCCTTGTCTGAGTGCGTGACCATCTTCCAGCAAATGCGATAACCGGTAATGCTTTTTAGAGTGGACGGCTACTTTTAATTTGCTTGAATTTTCTTCGATTTTTGTTACTACAAAGCTTTTTCTGTACGTCCCCGTTCGCTTTGGGGCAGTTTGTAGTAGTTCTTTTTTGACTGCCTGAGAGGATTTTTTGACTGCTGCTTTTACGTCGTCGCTGGTTGCATTGCTATATTCTTGCAACTCTTTCATAATTTCGTCCGCCAGCTTATCAACGCGAATAGTTTTTATCATGTTTACCCCTCCAGCAGCAGTTCAAATTCATAAATCTGTTCAAACATCTTTTCAGAAGATATGTATTCTTCCGTTTTATCATATACAATCTCATTTCTTTCTAAAACGGATTCTATTTGACTTTCAGATTTAAAATCTTTTTGGTTGCTGTACAATTCCAGCGTCACCTCTACGATTTTTTGATAGGCGTGATTATCGGCAGAAAAATCGCTCCGCCCGTCATAATAAAATACAAAATAGGGCAGCGGCGGTGCTTTGCCACGCTCGAAATGGTGATATGCAAACGGCAAATGCATTTGCTCCATCATTTTTGCGATGTCAGTATAGGTCATTTTGTATTCCCACCTCTTCCTTGAGATACAATTCCAACACATCCATGTTTTTTTGATATGTTCGATAAATTAAATATCTTTTTTCATGGTATACGGCAATTCCCTCACAATCGTACTCAATCGGATTGATTTGCACAATAAATGACGGTTTTAACCCAGCCTGCATTGCTGCAAAAAACTCCGCTCTGCTCGCTGATTGCACGCTACAAAACACAGTTCTTTTGGATTCTTCCGCCAATCGTTCCACGCCGCAATCATCTCTGTATAAATGCTGTTTGACCAGTTCAATTACATCATCCATCGTCATTTCCTCTCATTTTTTCAGAAAATAGCCGATTGTTAAGCAAATATCGCAGCATCCGTGGCATTGAGGATTGCTCATCTCCGCCACGCTTCCGCCATAGCCACGCTGCATACTGTACGACAAGCTGGTCGTCTTCGATGGTCTCATTTAACGTGATTCCCTCTCGTGCAATGTAGCTTTTTGCCGCCTGTAAATCTGCATAAAGCCGGTCATTATAAGCCTCGGCGGTAATTCCGAGGTCTACCTTTAGCATTGTAAGCAGGTCTACGTTCATATTATTTATTCTCCGGTTACTTTATTTGCCGTGTCTTCAGCAAAAGTAACTGCGTTTGCAGTTGGTTTTGTGCCGCCAATTCCGATTGCGACAAATCCTTCTGCAATCACTGGCAAGCCGTCATATCTCGCAGTTCCCTTAAATACGGTCTGGTCTTCAATAAATCTTGCGTGTTCCGACTGGCTGATAGCTGTTCCAGCACGCTCTGCCAGCAGATACAAGTCACCATAACCGCCAATGATTACATCATCCGGGATAAAAGACAGCTTTTCGATTGCTCCGCCAATTACTGGCATCGTTCCGTTCTGCCCGGTTACAATCGCACCAGCAGCGTTGATGGTCAGGGCATTTGCAACCAGCTTTGTAAATGTCTTTTCGTTCATTGCCCAAAACATTTCGCCGTGGCTGTAATCTGCCTTAGCGTTTCCGGATGCAATAACCAATTCCTTAAACAACGCTGCATCTGTTTTACCAGAGATTGCAAGCACGTTGCTGGTGGTAAGGTTTGCCCACGCTCTGGCGGTGGTAGAGTAACCAGACGGCTTTGCAGCCTGCGTCAGACGGGTGACAATACCAAGCGGCATTTTAGTCCCAGTACCGTACAAGATTGCCTTGTCCAATGCGTAACCGATAGCCTGACCAAGTGCGGAGATAATCTCGGTTGCAAGGGCAATGTCGGAATCTTCCAGCACGGCATTGCAGATTGCGATAAATCCGCCGACCTTATAACCGTCTACCTCTACGTTGTTAAAGGTGAGGTTTAATTCGTTGAGTGTGCTACACATTTCCGTCCAAATTGCTTCCGGGATTGCTCCCATTACGTTCTGTCTTGCCTTGCCCGGCACACTCTTAACATTTACATGCTTGTACAGCTTAGAGTATTTAAGCGTGGTTTCTTTGATTAAATCCAGTGCAACTTCCGGGATAAGCAGCTCAGCACCGGTAATAGACCGCTGATTCTTGCCCATTTCCCGGACACGTTCCAACCAGCTTTTTACAGCATCGTTGGCAAAAAACGCATCACGTTCCTGTACGTTCATGCCAAAAAATTTCACTCTGGCTTCCATTTTAACTTTCCCCTTTCTGATTTCATCGCCCGAATTACCTTCGATTTGCGGTGTCTGTTGTTTCTGCTCCACGGCATCCAATTCTTTCTCCATGTCAGCAATTTCCGTTTCCAGTTCGCTGATAGACTTTTCATTTTCCGCCTTGTCTTGTTCAAACTGGTTGACAGCCTTTTCAACCACCGCTTTTTCTTCTTCGGTTTTTGCCTCGTTGATGTCGGATTCCAGTTCTTTTTCCCGTTTTTCCAACTCTGCGGCGGCTGTGCGGAGTTCCGCCAGTTCAGCTTTTTTGCTGTCAATCTTGTTTCGCAATAACAGTGCTTTCAGCATTTTTTATTTTTCCCCTTTCAGTTTTTTCAAAAGTGCGGATTTCCACGCTTCTGATTTTCGCTTTTCGATTTGTTCCCGGTCTTTTTTTCGTGCAGATATGCCGGTTTCTTCATACGCCGGATATGTGCAGCAAGATACTTCATACAGCTTTACCTTTGTGATTCTCCAATGGATTTCCCCGTCTGCCGGGAAAGTTGTTTCTTCACTAAGAATTTCAAAGCCGAAGCTGCACTGGGACACATCGCCACGTTTTACACGTTCATAAAGATTCATCGCCTCACTATCTTTTGGGTTGATGTAGATTTTTCCCCACAATCCGTGAGAATCCTCTCTCAATTCCAGCGTGTGGGCGGTTGTACGCCCAAGCACAAGCCGGGTGTCATGGTCAATAAGTGCCCGGACATCTCCAGAAAGCGTTTCCGAAAACGCACCCGGTGCAACGCTCTCGCTCATGCCATACCCCATATCATAATTGGAATCAAATACCGCAAAATAGCCCTCAATTACAGGGGCTTCGTTTGTTTCGCCGTCCCTCGTTGTAAGTACTGACTGCATCGTGCGATACATGACGTTATTCCGTTCCATTTTCTTCTTTCCCTCCCTGTACTAATTTTTTTTGATACGCTGACATCTCATAAGGGATGTAGTTCTCTAGCACTCGTAATTCATCCAATCCCTCCCTTGGTGACAAGCCCATCCGGTCACGTACCTCGTTGCCAGTAGCAAAACCACGGTCAGACAAGCCGCCAAATACGTCAGCGATGGTTTTTATATCCCAATCAAACAAAGACAAAACATTAAAGCGGATGTACATGTTTGGGGATAAAATCAGCTTTTTTGTCATTTCCTGCTGTATTCCAATCACAATCGGCTTTACAGTGTGATTTACAAAAGCGTTCCACTCGTCTTTACTGTAGCTGTCAACACCCAGCAAAAACGGCGGCACGCCCAAAATCGCTGCAATCATCCGCCTGTTTAGCTTTACAACGTCGCTGATTGCTAAATCAGACAAAGACAGCGGTTTGATTTGTTCAATTGAGAATTGTTCCGCCGGAATCAGCCATGGTTCGCCAACTTCACTGGATTCTACGTAATCTGCCAGCAGTTTCTTTCTTCCTGTCGGCGAACTAAATTCATCGGTCAACGCATCTACTTTTACAATGACAGACGGTTTCCACTTGCTGGATAAAAATGATTTTTCCGTTGCGGCTGCCTGTTTAAGGTTGTCCGCAAACGGTCGCAGGGATATTTGCAAGCCTCGCCCTTTCCATAGGCAATTCGGGGAGGGGTTGTGTACGAAATGCAGAATCTCGTCCGATTTATACGGAATCCCGTCAATCATGACAGAGTAAGAACCGCTTTCCGGAATAGAAACTTTTGACGCTGCAATTGGTTCTAAATCTCTCAAATATCCGCCAGTTGTATGTACTTTTACGATACTATTTCCTTTTCCGTATAGCAAAAGATTCATTACGATTGCTTCCATCCACGTCTTCCGTGTCATGTTTGCCATCGGTTCGATGTCGATTTTTCGGCTGAGAGCGTTCACAATCCGCTTGTCTCCCTGTTCGGTATTTTCCATCAAATGGATGGTAAGAGAGCCAATCAATTCCGCAATGCGTCTGCAAGCGGTCATTACTTCCGGACAGTGGTCTAATGTTGTATAACCCGGTACGCAGATTGCATCATTTTCCCTGTCAGATAAAAATAATGCAACCGGCGAGTTATTCCGTGTTTTCTTTTTTTGATTCCAAAACATTTTATCCCCACCAATCCTTTGCTTTTTGTTTACGCTCCATGCTTTGCAAGTATCTAACACAAGCAAAAACGCTTGCATCAAACAAATCAATCCGGTTTGTTTCCCCGATTTTTTCGTATTGTATCATATCGTCCGTTTTTTCAATTGCACTCACATTTTCCACGCAATATTCAAATGCTTCGTTGTGTAAATAATACAGTTTTCCGTCTTTCGCACGTTGTTCAATGTGCCGGAACCCCTCGGATTTTAAATAATAATATTGTGGCTGGTCAATAATATTAAATTTTGCTTGTTTCATCCCAATGAAATATTCTCTTGCAAATTTTCTGTCATGCCCGATTTGCTTTATTTTAAATCCATGCCGCCGCATGGAGACAAACCAGTTTACAACATCGGCAGCGTTGACGGTTGGACTGTTGCACATGGTTAAAAGTCCATCATCCGCCCAGCCAAACAGCGGTATTTCGTCCTCGTCTGCCTTTTTTGCCGCCATTGTGACCGGGAAAAAAGCATGTGTAATGATAATGTCAACGTCTTCTTTTGCATAGTGCCCGTATAAAGCCCCAGCGGTCAAATCGTACATTCTGGACAAATCTGCTCCGCCATACCAATCAATCGACATACGCAGCAAGTCCTCTATCGTCCAATTGTATTTATTATCCGATGTACGAAACTCTGATAAATCAAAATATGCTCGCATAGCACTGGTATAAATATTGAGTGACCGGCTTAAAAAGTCTTTGCGTTGTTGAGGGTCGTTTTGTGCCTGAAGCGACTCTTGCAAAATGTCGGCTGGTCTAATTGTAACGCCGTAAGACGGGTTCGCTTTTTCGTGTTGGATAGGTGACGTATAATCTACCTGCCCATGCTCGTCTTGTTCCGCTTGGGATACAAAGCAAAAAAGCGTATCATCCTTTACCGTGCCATTTAAAACCTTTTTTGCATACTCTAAACGCCGATAACAAAAGCTGTTGATGTTATCTCCGGCGGTGGTAATGCCTATCATCAACTTGTTTGTATAGGCTTTCATCGCCTCTTTAAACCGGTTATACTGTGCGGATTTTTTAAAAGCGTGTACCTCGTCTGCGATTGCAATATTGCAGTTAAAGGAATCCTGTGCATCTGGATTGCTTGCTAACGCCTCAATACGTATAGAGCCATTTGGTCTGCCGTTTGCGTCTGTAAATTGATAACTGATAGAGTGCTCAGCGTTGTTGTTAAGCACTCTAAAATCATCAATCATCTCACGGTATCGCAACGTGTACAAAATATCGTTGAAAGATTCGCATGCTTGCTTTTGCGACGCTGCAACGATGTAAATAATAGACCCAGAGCGACGTTCCAAAATTGCCAATGCAAACGCTAAAGCAGCAATAAACATGGTTTTTCCGGATTTTCTTGGAATAAAAATAAACGCTTCTTTATATCGGCGTTCTTTTGTCCCTGTATAATAAAATCCAACAAGATTATACACAGTAAAGACTTGCCACGGCTGCAGCAACATCGGAGTGTTCATAAGCGGCTCACCTTTAAGGCTTTCGCCCTGCTTATGCACCATAAACCGTTCAATGATGTTGCAAACCAAATCCGGTTCTTTTGTGTGCAACTCCAAATCTTCACGCTTTAAATCTTCTAAAAACCGCTTGCATTCCAAAAGATTATTTCCGGCAATAATCTTTCCGGTGACGACATCCTCGGCATATTGTATTGCAATCTGCTTAAATTGTTTAGTCGCCAAGGCTCTTTAGCACCTCCGCAAGAGTATCTGTTTTTTTCTTTTTCATTGCTTGTTCGTCGATGTTTTTTAGCCCTTTGGGTGTAAGCCCAAGGTCACGCCAATATGCCAAAGCAGTCTTGTTAAGTTCATCCCACAACATCAAAGATGGATTTTTTGTCCTGTTGGTTTCGCCGTGAGAGTTTGTGTGCTCTATAATAGGGTTTCCGTCATATGTTTCTAACGTCTGGTCACGTTTTTCAAGGATGTCAGCCAGCGAATCAATCACACCATCAAAAGATTCTTTGTAAGTATTGATAGCAATGCAGGCTTTTTTGATTTGAGATTTCCATTTTGATTTTGTCACCGAATCACCTCCCAATGCTTTTGTGAAAAAAATCGACGCAGTTAGAAAGAGTTCCCTACACCGTTCCAGTAGGAGCCGCCCAAGCCCCTGCAAGGAGGGGGGGAGGGCTACCGCCGTCTTCCGCCTTTTTCCGGGTGTCGCTTGTTGTGGCACGCATCGCAAAGGCTTATAAGGTTATCGCTTTGCAAGGCAAGCTCAGGGTAATCGTCCAAATGTTTGATGTGGTGCACCGTAACCGCCGGACGTATCCGACCATAACGCTTGCAGTCCTGGCATTGGTAAGCATCCCGCCGCAGAATCATGCGGCGTTTGTGTTGCCATGCCTTAGATTTATAAAAGTTTGAAACATCCATCTATACCACCATAAAAAAACACCGCACGGATATCTCCGCACGGTGCGTTTAATCCTATATCTATTATACCAGTAATAGATGCAGGATTTCAATATATTTTGCTGAAATTCATGCTCTTTCGGAATTCTATTTTATACAACACGTTGATATGCTTGTATCAAATCACACTACATCTTGTGCTGTCGTGTAAACGCCGATACCATACGCCTTGCGTTTGTTTATGCAATACCGTCGTAGGTCTAACGATTGCAAGACCAAAATGCTGTAGTAATAGCTTAGCAAATCGCCCTCTAGCCGCTCGATATAATGCATGGATTCCGGCGTGTTGTTATATTTTTTTAAAGCACGCTCGTACTCCGCCATAGTTGTCCGGACAATGCAGGCAGCAAGGTATATATAGCAGTTGTCTATGTTGTCATATCGTTTCAGCGGTATCGGCTCTTTACATGTTGCCTTTGCTTTCACTTGCGGATTGGATTTATATGCATCACGTTTTTTGTGGCGACGCTCAACGTTAATTGCATTATAGCAAGGTCTGCAACACTGTCCAGGTGTCCACTTTGTTAGCTTCCCGGTGCGTTTGTTGTTGTAAAAATTCCAGCCATCCGGCAGCGGCTGACCACACCGTTTACACACCTTATTCATTTTCTCACTCCACTTTAGCCTTTACTTGTAATTTGATTTTTGTAAAATCAATCTGGTAATCCTGCTTGAAACGCTGCATCTGTTCCAGTGCATCGGGCGACTTGCCAAAAATCGGCGGCATCTCTGCAATGGACTGCACGTTGTCAAACAGCCGCTGCAGCCGTTTCTCTTTCCAGCCATAGTGCCACTCCAACGCAACGAATACCATCGCCATGCCCTGATAGATAGCCATTCTGTGACTATACTCGACCTCGTTCTTGTTGTACAGGTTTTTCCGCTGTAAGGCTGGGTTCTTCATTTGGACTCCCTCATCTCTTTGTTTAGGATTTCTGCTGCTTTTTGGGCGTTTTCTTCGGTGTCAAAATATACAGTTGGATATTGGGTGACATTAAAGTAGTCCACAAACCAACAATCATCATCACAATGATGGGCTAAACAAAATTTCAATTCGCCATCATTATTCCAATCCGGCACATAATCCGGACAAATCATATCATGCAGCTGTTCCAACCGTAACAGCAACCGCATTTTCTCTGCGACTTGTTCGGCACGTTCTCCCGTGCGGAAACAGTTGCCAATCTCAAAATTGTATCTGTCTTCTTCGCCATTGTAATTGCAAAAGCAGTAGATAGATAAATCATTATTAACAAAAAAGTATTCTTCTCCAGCCTCCGGCTTCCACGGCTTCGGCTCTTCCTGTTTCTTCTGTGCCTCTGCTTCTTTTCGCAACGCTTCCAGCTTCCCCAAAAATTCCGCTTTCAGGGCTTCCAGTTTCTTTTCGATGTCGTTCATTTCAACGCTTCCTTTCTCTTTCATTCAGATTCTTTCGCTCCTATCGCTGTGATTAAAACGTAACGGTGACATTTAAAACCGCCGCAGCCAACCAATAAACTGCCCGTCTGTGGTCTTTATGCCACAAACAAACCGCTGCTGCACCAACATCCAGCAGTATCATGGCAATTGGTAGGATTTGCGTGGCGTTGATTTTGCTCATGTTCATGTTTTCCTTCCTGTTTTACCAAATACAAGCTTATGGTTTCTAAAACCACCTTTTATTTTGCCTCGTGCGATTTCCAATGCGTGTGCAGCGTTATACTGGCACTCATCACACTGCTTTTTACCATTATCAATATCCTTGCCACAGGTTACACAGTGATAGCCGTCGCCAAACATATATCTTGGTAAAGCCCCATTTTCCCGTCTCTTTTCCATGTGCCTTTTTGCGTCTTTTTTTAGACACATCGTACACATAACTTTTCCGGGTTCTGCTGGCTTTTTTCCGCAACGTACACATTTTCCGGCAGCTTTCCGCTCAGCATATTTCTTTTTAGTTCTTTCACAAGCTTTTTTTCTTTCCGCTTGCTCCGCTCTTCCGACATGTTTGCAATGTATTTGTGGTGTCTTTCATTGCGTTTGTATAAACACTCCCAGCAATATTTTCTGTGTGGAGCCGCACTTTCTCGCCCACACTCCGCACAAATCCCATGCTTGGCATACCAATCTCTCAATTCTTTACTCACCCGGCAGCACCTCTTCCAACGCGTCTAAACCGCCATATATCCGCAATTGCAACGCCTCAATCACAACAAAATTGATATATGTGCCAATCTCGACAAAATCAACATATGTATCCGGGTCAGTATCTCTCTGACCAGCTGTTTTCTGTACCATTGCTTGGCGGATAATGTCAAGGTGCTCTTTTAATATCCTGACATCCTCTTTGGTGCAGGTGTTTTTTGGTTGCAGCTTTAAAAAAGACCACATTGTTTGCAGCTGCCCCTCGTCAAGCTCTCTAAGATTATGCTTCATTTTTTCTCCCATCCATACCACTGCACCCTCAAATCAACGTTACCAGCATTATGCTGACCTCGTATCATTTTGACTGTACGCAGTTTTGCATTTGCGTTATCCACTGTCAAATATAACAGCGGATGCATATTCCCTTTTTTGTCGAGCCGCTGTAACCACATCCCAGTGATTGCATCACGGATACCGTACACCGGACGGCGTTGCACGTCCATTTTTAAGATTTCCCTTGTCAAACTCCTGTACAAAGTAAAAGCCTTTGGTTTTGCAAGTTCCTCTGCCGTAAATTCCGGCGGCTCTATCAAATACGAGTTGCAACGTGTATCGACCATCCTAAAAAGCCGACGTGTACAAATGTTGTACTCCTGCGTGATTATTTCGGCGGATTTGCCGCTCAGATAATCAGACACCGCCCGACGCAACCGCTTTTCCTCGTCTTTCCAGTTCCGGACAATTGCATCTCGGTATTCTCCTCGTCGCTCGCTGCAAAAATATCTGACCGTATCGCCTGTGATTTTGTATTTATCACCTAACGCATTGACCGGACAACGGTCTACAAAATAATCATATGCGACTTGCATTTTGAATCGCTCTGAGTATCTTTTTGACATATCCATCCCTTTCCTGCTATATCGGCTCATCCAAGTTTAAAATCAGACTTGCATAAGCTTCAGCGTTTTCTGATACCGGTGTTTCTTGTTGCTGCTTTTTTCCTTTGTGTGGCGTTCCCTCTGTTTCACCCCAATATTGCAGTGTCTTTTTCCAATTTCGGATAAAATTCCCGTTTTTCGTCTTCCAATCTCTTTCCGTGTAATAGTCATAAAACTTTTGCACGTCAATCCGGATTTTCTCTTGCTCTGCAAATAGCCGGATTTCTTCCAGCGTTGGAGGAAAATTTTGGCTTTCTGCATCTAAGATAGATAGATAGATATCTTCTTTATCTTCTTCTATCTTCTTATTCTGTTGGGACGACTTTGGGACGACCTCGGGACTATCCTGGTAATCACCTTGGGAAATGCTTGGGACATTTTGAAACTTATCATAATTATTTACCGTAAATACGGTACATTTCGGATATTTGCACCTTGTGATTTCGCCTGTGGCTTCGAGGTGCTTAATTGCAGTCCTTACTTTGTCCACACTTAGCCTAGTTTCGCTTGCCAAAACGGCATAACTACAAACCCGACTGCCACAAGGGACGGTGATTCCGTGCCATTGTCTTTTTGCTATGTTGACGGTCAACAGCAGATGCAGAAAGACCGTTTTTGTGTTGATGTCATCGTACCACTCCCAGTTTAAAAGTGACCGATATAGCTTAATATAACCGCTTTCCAGCATCTGGTATCATCTCCTTTTAAAACGGTACGTCCCCATCACCGAGAATCGTCTGGAAGTCGCTAAGGTCGTCGAGGTCAATTTCCGGCGTTGACTTACCAGCATTTTTGACATCCGCCTCATAGGTATGTACCACATTTTGTGACTGATTGACAACGTCCTGCATCGGATTGCTGTAAGACGGCGTCTGCGGCTCGCTGTAAGCCGTTTGCGGTGTGGGCTGGTAGTTTTGCGGTTGGCTGTTATAATCGCTCTGTGCGGCGTTCTGGGCTGTCTTACTCTCGCCGAATGTCACATTGTCCGCTTGTACATCCATAGCGTAATGTTTGACCCCGTTGTTGTCCGTGTAATCAGCATTCTGTAACTTGCCCTCTACAATAATCATCGACCCCTTGCGGAAATACCGGCTGACAAATTCCGCTTGCTGCCGCCAGCTGACGATGTTGATAAAATCCGCTTTTTTTTCGCTGCTTTTGCTATACTGCCGATTGACGGCAATCCGAAACCGGCAAACAGCAATGCCGCTTTGTGTGGTTTTGAGTTCTGGGTCTGCACACAACCGACCCATTAAAATTACCTTGTTTATCATTGTTCTTGCTCCTTTCGTAGCGGTGCAACCGCTCTTTCGTAGTTCCGATAGTAATAGTAAAAGATTTCCAGCAGCTTTTTGGCTGTGTCTTCCTTCCGGACAAACGACACCTGCAAGCCGCACCGATTGCCTGACCGGAGCGACCGCAGAGCGAAATAGACGGTTTCGCCGATGCGTTTCACTTTCCGATTTTGTGCAATCATCTGCTTTTCTGGGATTTCAAACGCCTTTAGTTCTTCTTCTGATGTTACGCCCTCTAAAATCAATTCCATGTGCTGGGCATTCTTTGCAGCTGCATCGAACTCTTTCTGAATGCGTTCCCGGTCGTGGACGAAGTTCCCGAAGAGTTCATCCACGCTGCCTTTCCGTTCAACGATGCAGGAACGCTCAAAGCACTTTCCATTGATTTCAAAGGAATAATCTCCGAAGTCCAGCTTGCGGCTTTCTGTAGCAATCCCATTTGCATGTAAGTACTGGATGATGTGCTGATTGCATTGCTCTCGGGTGTCGCAGAGGACTTTGACTTTTTTTGCAAACGCTTTTCTGTCTGTCATTTTCCTGCCCCCTTGGATGCCTGAAAGCAGTTGATGCAAAGTCCTCTGCATTGCTTGTAAATGTCAATCGGCTGATACAATCGCCCATCCTTGCCTTTGGCGGCTTGTATGGGCTTTTTGCAGCTGCTACAGTAAATTTGTTGACGGGGCTGCTGTTGCGTTGCTGCGGGGACATTTCCAGCGGTCTGGTAAGCGTCTGTATCTGCATCCTTTGCATCGTCAATGCAGAGCAGACCATTTAACGCATACTTTCGGGCATAGCTGGATGCCGTGCCAGTAATCTGACTGGCATCCATGCCTTTCTTGTCGTCCGGCTCTCTCGCAAAGGCGGTCACTGTAATAGCACTGCATCTGCCAGTGACATCCTCCGCCGTTGCGGTTGCCTTTACATAGATGCGATTGCCAACCATGACAATATCATCCGAACAGTAAATTAAAACGCTGTGCTGCTCTGCAAGCGGTTTGACCGCCTCTAAGATGTCCTCAGCACTGCGATATTTATACTTTCCGAAGCTGTTGTACTGTCCTTTCGGGGCTTTTAGTTCGTTCTGGATTGCCAGCAACCGTTCCGGCAGCCGCCG
>HF997971.1:25536-38775 GCA_000433635.1 Ruminococcus sp. CAG:254 | reverse complement strand
CGCCGTTCATCGGGTTTCTGTTCCATCTTCTGTTCGTCCATGCTCTTCACTTCCTCCTTCTGCTAATTCCAACGGGCATTCAAAGCCCACATAACGGGTTGGCTCTACAATGTACTCTCCGGTGATGTTGCAGCGATTCTTGTACTTGTCATACATCTGACAATATGCACATTCGATGTGTGCGACATCGTGAAACGTCACCGGAAAGCCGAATTCATAGTTGACCCGTACGAAAACATACTTTTTCACGCCGGATTCAAACATCTTCTGCGTTCATCTCCCTTACAAGGTCGGCGGCATAGGTCGTGACTGTGACGCTTTCCACCCATTCTGCAAGGCAATCCTCGCAAAGCCAAGCATCATCGTTACCGACAATCCGAATCAGTTTGCTGTCGCCGGACACTTCCGCACCGCATCCATCACAGTAAACATGCGGCACACGCTTTGCACCGCAATTTCCGCACCGTTCACAGCAGCTGCAATCATTTTCAATCTTTATCATCCGTCACCACATCGCTTTCCAAAAAATCCAGCTGGCTGAGGTTTAGTTCTGGTTCTTCCTCCGCGGCTTGGGCTTGCTTTGCAAGTGCCTGCAAATCCGCATCCACAAAGTCATGTGCTTCTGCATCCAACTCGCCAAGGATACGGTACAGCGGCTGCATTATGTTAAAATGGTCTGCCTCTTGCACCGGGTTAAGTGTGGTGCTATCCGCGTGCATTGCCTCAACGCACATGATAGCAACTTGGATTGCATGTTGTCTCAAAAAGACTTCCTCTCTTTTCATATTGACATTCCTTTCTGTTTGTGATAAAATAAAGGTGTTTTTCATTCTCCCTCGTTACTGGTTGCTTCCGGTGCGAGGGTCTTTTTTTGCCCGTTCTTTCATTAGTTCTTCACGCAAAAATTTGTTTTCTTCTTTAAGCAGCCGTGTCTGTTCATTCGCTGCTCTCCGGACTTTTCTACATGCTTTCGCTGCTTCCGTGAGTTCGTGTTCTTCCGTAGCTTTCGCAACTTGTTTTTCCATTTTGCGTTTTTGGCGGTAATTTTTGTTAGCTATTTTCTTCCTGATTGCCGCACATTCTTGGCAATACTTAACCGCATTGTATCTCCCAAGTGTGTCATAATCGGTGTCGGCAATCTCAATCCCGCACATATCGCAATGCTTTACCATTGCTTTTCATCCCTCCCCCGATGGTGGGAAAAGCCAGCTTTTCCTACTGCTTTTCCTACCGCTTTTCCTCGACATTCCCGAAAAAATCAAATTTCCGGCGGTGGGGGAGTGTTGCCGCATCGCTCTGCACAAACATCCAGCAATCGACGTGCAAAGTCATTGACAATCTCCGGCGGAATGTCGGTCAGTGTGGTATGTACTTGACGCCCTCTGTTGTCAAAATGAGTAATCTCAATGGGCATACCCTCACCCGTCTTGATTGCAACAACGCTGTCATTGATTAGCTGATTGCACTGCTCGTACTGCTTGAGATTGCTCTCCATGCGGTCTGTCTGTTCCCGTGCCGCCTGATAATCAAACCCAGTCGGTACGGGTTTTAATTCCCGTCCGGAATCCGCCGCTTGCTCGTCGAGCGTGCGGTTATGCCGCTGCCAAGCAGCCCAACAGATAACGGCGGCAATACCACCAAGAATCATTGCTTGCATGATTTCTCCTCCTCTGGTTCAGAGCCTGCCTTGTCTGCAACATCTTGAATAATGGTAGCGGCTGCACACAAGATAAGATTTTTATCCTCTTGATTGAGTCCGCTCATGATTCCGATAAACGTACAAAATGCTATTTTAGCGGCGTCAAATTCTTTAAAACCTCTCACCTTGACCTTAGATACATTGCTCTTTCTGGTTGTTTTGATAACGATTTTTCCCATCTTTCTGATTTTCCTCCCTGTTTTTACTCCAGCAGACCGGACACACATACCACCCTGTAAACTGCCAGGATACGTTCCAGTCCAGCCCGCATTGCTCGCAGATGGCGTATTTGTGTCCGTTCCGATACGTAACTTTCCGGCTCATGCTCTGCCATCCCATTCATATTGGTTCATTTTGCCGTTCTTGTACCAACGAATCCAAGTCCTTTCCGTCATATTCATCCAAAAACGCAAGAAACGTAGATACACGGCACTTGTACGAGCCAAGTTTTAAGAATCGCAGCAATCCAGTTTTGCGGAGATTGTGAACGGTTGCAACATTGCATTTCAGCAAGGAAGAAACGTCCTTTACGGTCAGAAGTTGTTCCGGCATCGGCTGTAAAACCAGCGTTGTTTTTGGCGTGATGTTGTCTTCTCTGATAATGTTGTTCATATTCTCACCTTACTTTCTATCGGTTGCTTTTTCTTGCTGCTGTACACCAAGAATTTCATCAGCGGAGCAACCCAGCTGTTCCGCCATGTTCCGCAAAATCTCTGCGGACGGTTGGCGAAAGCCGTTTTCAATCTGGCTGACCATCTTATCCGAAATTCCCAGAGCCTTTGCAAGCTGTACCTGCGTCAGTTCATGCCGGATGCGGGTCTTCTTAAAGCTTTCTGCAATCAGCATTTCATTCACATCCTTTCTGTTTTGTTCCCTGCTTCGGGGAATCTGGCAGCAGCAAACCAATGTGATCCGCACAGTGCTGCTTGCCATCCAGCCCCAGATACAAAGGCACACCGCTGATGTGACAGTTCACACAGCAGGGCTTTTGTTCATCCTGATTCATGTTCTGTTCCTCCTGAAATTTGTGGATGCTGCGGAATTGCACCGCACAGTAAGATAGAGGAAACGAAATAGACAATGCTCCCTGTCGGAGACAGCTGTCACGGAGTTGCACCGTGCATTGTCCAGAGGCTTCATATCTTGGCTGGACAACTAAGACGCATCCCATTATGCGGTGATTCGCTCACCGCAAAGCGTGTTAGTATAAAGGCAAAGGTTGGAGGTAATTGCCTACGATGCTGCCACATCGTCCCCGTGTTGCCGATAGGGCAGCAGGTGTTGTATTTCCTGTCAAATTATGATAAAATTGACTGGAAAGGGGGTGAATGATATGAAGTTAAACTACGATTGCTTACGGTCATTGTTGTTAAAACTCGAAGAATTTGAAAATATCGATGAGAATCTAAACTACCAATCTATGACACTCGATGATATGGAAAAAGCACTGCCGGACTTTCCAAAAAATGTAATCGCATATACAACTTTAAAAGCAGAACAAGGTGGATTGATAAATGCACAAATAATGAATGCAGATAATAGCATTTACATGTGCATTTATTCCAGCTTAACCTACGATGGACATCAGTTTCTTGACAATGTTAGAAGCAATAGTATCTGGAGTAGAACAAAATCAATTGCAAAAAAATTAGGATGCACATCGCTCAATTCGTTGATGTCTATTGCTGGGAAGATTGCTCTTGATGTAATTCAATCCCAATTATAGGCTTCCCATTTTTATCAGTTACGGCAAATTCTTTCTTTATCGTAAGAAAACAGCCGTCAGGAATCTGACAATTTCCTTTTGGGCACTCTGTGTTTTTCTGTGGGTCGCACAGATACAGGGTGTCCTTTTTTTCATTGCTTTTCATTATTTCACCACCTTCTTTTAATTTCAGTCGAGCGTTTCGGTTTTCCGCTGGCTCGTGGCTTTCGGTTTTCCGCTGCTTGTCCTCGACTGATTCTGTTAAACATTCCATCTTCCATCATCAAAGAAATTCTGCGAACAATATGCTTTCTATTGACAAATAAAATGGAACATGATACAATAAAGTAAAGCACGCTTGAAAATCGCTTTATTTCCCGTTTGCTCATGAAAATCAACCAGAAACGTTCTTTTTTTATTTGGTATAGCGTGCTTTATCTCGACTGTGATTTTATTATATCACGAGAAATCACGTAAGTCAATATAAAATACGATAATTATCGTAAGTTTGTATTGATGCACAATCAGAGGGGGACAAAATTGTGAATAATGCACAATTAGCAGGAATTATAAAAGAACTTTGCAAGAGTCGTGGAACATCAGTTTCTAAAATGCTTTCAGAATGTGGCATCAGAAAAAGTCTGATATATGATTTAGAAAAAAGGGACTGGACGCCATCCATCTCAGTAGCAGAACAAATTGCAAATTACTTTGATTGTTCCGTTGATTATCTGCTTGGAAGGACGGACAATCCAACAGTTAGCGGAAACAACATCAGCAACTTTGACACAACCATAAACGGCACACAAGCGAATATAATTCAAGGGGCTGAGACGGATTTAGATGAAATAAAAGTAGCATTATCAAAATTGACCAGTTCCAACCGACATAGGGCAATCGCTGATATGCTGGATTTATTAGAAAAATATATAGAAAAGTGAGGAAATAATTATGGGAAACTATGAAAAGCTGAAAGGAATCTGTTTACAGATAGATAAATTGATAGCACTAAAAGTTGTTCGTTCATCTAATGAATTTCAAATTTGGCTCAAAAATACAAGAAGATTTCTTTGTAATTGCTTCGGAGAAAATAGCATTGAACTTCGTGAATTCAATAAATTGCATTTTGATTTGGCTTTAGTAAATGTTGAAAATTGGGAACGGGTAGAAAAATGCAAAAATGATCTTGAAATTGCTAAAGGAATGTTTGAAAATTACTTAGAAGACATGGAATCAGACACAACAAAAGATACTGATTCTATTAAAGACGAAGAATTCAATAAAGTATTCATTGTACATGGGCATGATACGAATTTAAAATTGGAAGTAGCAAGACTGCTTGAGAATCAGGGAATTGAGGCAATTATCTTGCATGAGCAAGTTAACGCAGGAATGACAATTATGGAAAAAATCGAAAGTTACGGCAATACTGTGAATGCAGCTATCATCTTATTTACACCTGATGATGATGGAAAGGCAAAAAAAGAAGAAGTACTTAAAAATAGAGCAAGACAAAATGTTGTTTTTGAAGCTGGGTATTTTGCTGGATTACTTGGAAGAAATAGAACTATATTCATTGTTTCAGATGATAGTATGGAACTACCAGGTGATTTAAATGGGATTATATATAACAAAGAATCTTGGCAATTCAAAGTAATCAAAGAATTAAAAGGAATAGGTTTTAACGTAGATGCAAATAAACTAATGATTTAGGTGATTCCAATGAAAGCAACATCAGATGTTGACATTTGCAGATAAAATAAAAATTGTGTGTAATGTACAAAGTGAGAGGTATATATTTATGTACAATACACAACTTACATATGATAGAATCGATGAAATGTCAAAATTAAGAGGTATTTCTATTGGCAAAATAAATGAGATATGTTCTCTGAGTAAAAATGCAATTTCAAATGCAGCTAAAAGTGAATACGGAATGAAAGCAAAAAATATTGTGTTAATATCAGAAATATTAGACGTTTCGACAGATTGCTTGCTTGGTAGAACAGATAATCCTAATGTTAGCGGAAACAACATAATTCAATCCAGCAATGTGATAAATGGAAATAACGGAAACCATTCTCCGTTAACCGTAACAGAGACAGAAAAAGAAAACAACTGCAAGGAAATCGAAGTACTGTTGGAAAAAATGCCCCGTTCCAAACAGCTTCGTGCAATTGCAGATGTTTTAGATTTGTTGGAAGAAGAATACATAAATGAGGATGATAAAAAATGAAATATTGTTTGCATTGCAAAACACTGAATGAAAACACACAAACACATTGTACACATTGTGGAAAACGACTTTCTAATTCCAAAAGAATAACACCGATATACTGTGACCCCATCGTAATTGCAATCTGCTTTGCACTTTGGATGTTTGTAATTCCCTTGGCAGCTGGTGTTTATCTTCTTATGAAACAAAAAAGTGCCTATAAGGAAAACATGAATGAATATGAAAATGCATTGTTATTCTACGGTGTAAAAATGGGAGAATCCGGACAAATCAACAACGCAAATTCTAAAGCAAACGAAATTATCAGCAGAGCCAACCAGGAAGCACAAACAATCGAACAGGAATCAGAAAAAACACAGAAAAAAGCAGAGCAGGCATTGCAAAAGCTGAAAGAAGATCAAGGAAAATTACAGAACAATCTTGCAGAATTGCAGGCAGAACAAGAAAAAGAACGGAATTATTTAGAAGAACTTCAATCTGAAATAACATATGAACTCTCTAAGGTAGATGTAGATGAAAATGTGACATCTGAAGAATACAAAAATAGATTGAAGATCATGCAGCTGGAAGAAAAAAATATTGTCACGAACAATGAAGCAGTTGAGATTATTCAAATTTATGATAGCAAAGCACAAAAAGCAGACATCAAACAAATTCTTAGATGCTTCAATTCTGAATGTACAACCATTATAGTAAATACCACTGTAAAGAACATGGATACTTCCAGAAATAAAATGATGCGTGCATTTGAAATAATCAACAAAATATTTGTTACAGATGGAATCGCAATCACACAGAAGCTATTAGAAAACAAAATGGCACAATTAACTGCAAAATATCAGTATGAATATCAGAGAGAGCAGGAACGCTTGCAGCAAAAAGCAATTCGAGAACAGATGGTAGAAGAAGAAAAAGCACGGCGTGAAATCGAAAAAGAAAAAGAAAAGCTAACAAAGGAAGAAAATCAGTTCAAGAAAGAAATTGATAAACTGATGAAATATATGCAAAATACACAGGATGTTGAAAAGCAGCTGTACATCTCACAGATTGAAGAATTACAGAAAAAACTTGCAGATGTCCAGAAAAGTAAAGAAGATGTCTTACATAAAGAACAGAATACTCGTGCCGGATTTGTATATGTTATCAGTAATATTGGTTCATTTGGAGAGAATGTTTATAAAATCGGCATGACAAGAAGATTAGAACCAATGGACAGAATCAGCGAATTGAGCAGTGCTTCTGTTCCATTTGAATTTGACGTTCATGCTATGATTTTCAGCGATGATGCACCAGCTCTTGAAGCAATACTTCATAGCACGTTTGCTGACAAGCGTGTCAATCTGGTAAATACAAGAAAAGAATTTTTCCGTGTTTCTCTGGATGAAATCGAAGCCGTTGTAAAGAAAAATTACAATGCAACAGTTACATTTACAAAAACGGCAGAGGCTTATCAATACAGAGAAAGTCAGCGATTGAGAGAACAAGGTGGTAATATTAAATGAAAAAAGCCCCATCAGAACAGTGGTATCACTGCTCCGGTGGGGGTAATCTTATAATAGGAGGAATTTCATATGGCAGGGAAAGTGCTAACCCGTCATCGCAAAAATCGTGCTGGTGTGTATACATCATGGGAATATCGGTTTCAATCTGCCAGCGTTTCCGGACAGCGAAAATGGATTACACAAGCTGGATTTCAAACAAAACAAGAGGCATATCAAGCCGGAATGGCTGCTTATCAGGAATATCAAAATACAGGGGTTCATTTTACACCATCTGAACGAAGCGTTTCTGATTATATGCAGTATTGGATGGAAGAGTATTGTAAAACCAATCTAAAAGAAACAACCATTCTTAATTATCAGAAAAAAATAAAAAATCTCATTCTTCCAGCAATTGGGAAGTACAAATTGTGTTCTATTTCTACGATTGCATTACAGCAATTCATCAATCGGCTTTTTCAATCTGGCTATGCACGAAATACTTTGGTGGTAGTAAAAGGCATCTTAACAAATGCATTTCGATACGCAAAGCAACAGAAATTGATACAAGAAAATCCAATGGTAGAAGTTGCTCTGCCCCGAAGAAATGCAGTTTCAAAAAATCCAAGCCGAACGAAACAGCGGTTTTGTGTTCCGGCGGAGGCAATTCAGCAGATTTTTCGCCGATTTCCAGAAGGGCATCCTGTTCACATCCCATTGCTGTTCGGCTATCGCTGTGGTTTGCGGCATGGAGAGGCTTATGCAGTACAGTGGAAAGATATTGATTTTGAAGCAAAAGAATTGCATATACAGCGGCAAATACAATATAGAGAATCAGAAACAGATGAAAACGGAAATTCTATTCTATATTTTAGCACCCCGAAATATAATAGCTTTCGCACTGTGCAATTAGATGATGAAACCATTGCACTTTTAAAGCGGACAAAAGAGCAGCAAGAAAAGAATCGGGAAGCGTATGATTCTTATTATGTGCACTACTATGAAGAAGCACATACCAGAAATTTAAATACAGTTGGAAATGGAGAAGAGTTGTATTTTGTGAACTGCAATGCAGATGGTAGTTTCATTAAACCACGTACCATGCAGCATGCTTCTCGTGTGATTCATCAGGAATTAAATTTGCCATCATTTGATTATCATAGCTTACGGCATACGCATTGTACAGAGTTATTAGAATCCGGTGTTCCACCAAAAGTTGTACAGATGCGGCTTGGACACAAAGATATTCGTACAACTTTGAATATTTACGAACATATAACAAAAAAGATGGAAGAGAACACACAGGAGATTTTGAATCAGATGTATGCTGCGTCCACATTGTGTCCACGTTCCAATCAGACACAAGAAGAATCGAAAAAAGATGTAGTAGAGTAGAAAAACGGGAAAAACAGCGGAAATGCGTTGATTTTCATATGCTTTTAGAATAACAGGAAAATACATAGAATTGCAGCGTTGTAATGGGCAACAACCCGATGGTTGGTGCAACCGTAGCAGTTGCTGTATCTGTAGAAGAAGCAGCAAAGGCTGGCAAATTCTAAGTAATATCGGCATTTTCTCATTTTGACACAACGAAAAAGGACGTTTTTGCAGCGATGCAGAAACGTCCTTTTTGCTTGCTGTGTCCTGTTTGGAGAAAACAAACACATAGTAATAATAAATTTGTCTGGATGAATTTTTTCATTATAGCATGGCTTTGGATTGCCTGTCAATTTGGATTTTGTCGAATTTTGTCGGTCATTGTCGAGCTTGAGAAAATTCGGCAGTTCTTCTAAAACGCCTCGGAAAGTTTGTGTAAATTTGCAGATTGACAAATGCATATTTGCAGTATATAATAAAATTAATGGAAGTCAAGAACGAATGAATGCACGAAATGCACCGTACTTTGATTTTCATATAAAAATGGCTGTAAGTGTTATTTGGTTGGTAGCTCATCACACTTACAGCCTGACACCAATGCTCAAGAACATTGCCTGTTTTTATTATAGCATGTTTTTCGGGCGTTGTCAAGAAAGGAGGTTATTTATGAAAAAAGAATTGGAATTTCTGTATGAAGGGAACTGCAATGAAAATCCATTTGTGTTTGAAACACCGGAATTGCAAGAACAAATGGATTCTGTGTTCTCTTATTTTCAGAAAAGACATGCAGAAAAAGGACAAGAAGCCCTGTGTGAATTATGCGAAAATTGGCAGAGAAATGCGTTTGTCGTTGGATTCCAAACAGCAGTAAATCTGTTGACGGAATAAACATGCACTTGTCGCCCCCTTATGGGGGTGTGGATTGAAATCATTATTTTTAGTATACCATTGTGTGATGTCACCCCCTTATGGGGGTGTGGATTCTATTCGAAAAACAGCCGCTCTGATGACACAGGACGGCTGTTTTTTATGCTATAATATACCTGTATTTTAAGATTCCGGATAAGAAAACTCCTGTGTATCTTTGTCATAATTTAATGGGACATCCACATACTGGTGACCATACTGAGCAGAAAATACACTTTTCGTGGTATAGCAGGTATCATCTTTTTTGAAGAAACTCTGCAAAGAGCCGGACAGATTCAATTCATTCCACCAACCGTTTCGCACATCATACAGGTAAGTGACCCATCCAGAACCACCGCCGGAAACATCACAAGCGAAAAATCCCTTGCCATCATATTCCACATAATTTGCATTGCTGAACATATCAACAGAAAAATCGGTGCGAACTTCTGAGATGTATCCATCAGAAGAAATATAGTAAATGCCTTGAACGGTTTTTGAAGAAGAATTTTTTTTGCCCAAGACAACAAACGCTTCTTCTTTTCCATCTCCATCATAATCAGTAACTTCCATAGCATATACTGGACGATAGGATTCCAAGGCGGTTTTCAGTTGATTAAAATCAGGCGTTCTTCCGTCTGAAATATCTGACATAAATTCCAAAAAATTATATTTATAATAATCAGAATAACTATCTGTATAGGATTTTTCTATAGAATTGTATTGCGACTTTGTGCAGCTTACGCCGTTATGCTGATAAGTGCCATTATCCATACTGATACGATCACGCAGGACAAACGAATCTCCAACCAGTTCCTGTTTCCCCATAGAGCCGATGAAAGCACTGGCTGAACTGAATGTATAGAAATATCCCGTTCCTTCCGCATATCCACAGAATCCGCTGCTTCTTGCAGAAGCCCAGCTATGTACCAAAGAACAACCGGTATCTTCCTTATAAGTATACAGCTTACCGCCAGCGTAAGAATCCATCAATAATTCTGGAATATCATCTTGGTCAATATAAATAAGAGAATAAGTAGCATTTCCGCTTTCATCTGAAAGTGCTCCAGAAAGCAGCAGGTCATAATAAGCGGTTTCCCAAGCTGGAATTCCATAAACTTCTGGCAGAATATCCGCCCAAGATGGTTCTAACCCTGCGGATGTCTGTGCATAATAGGTTAAGATATAAACAGCATCTTGCACCGTAATAGAACCATCCCAGTCTATATCTGCTGCATTAAATTGCTCATTGCTTATGTCTTCTATAGAAGCAACTCCAGCTGCTGTTTTTGCATAGAATGTCAGAACAGATACGGCATCATCCACATCAATGGAATCATTTCCGTCAAAATCTCCCAAATCAAACGCTGCTTGTGCAGGGAGGGCAGTTGTGAAAGGTAAGACTGAACCAGAAGTAATCAGGCAGGTACAAGCTGCGGCGAGCATTGAACGAATTTTCATAGAAAGCATCTCCTTTTTATTGGAACAGTGAAACATTTTGATTCTATTATACCCGAAAAGATTCTGTTTGTCAACCCTAAAAGTATATTTTTATTGGAGCAATGTTAAAAAGATAACAATAATTGCAGATTTTTTAATTAGCAAGCATACAAATCTGTTTTTGGAAACCGATTTTCTGCAATGTAGTGGAATATTTTTGTAATCACACAACCAGTATAAACATTGAATGATTTGTAATTTTCAGAATAAGAGAAAAATTGACAGTCTTTTTTATTGTGTAAAGAGACTATCACTTTTCCAATCATTTTTTCCTCTGTAAGTCCGTATTCATACACTACGATATTTTCATTCTGAAATAGCAGCTTTAAATAAACGAGCACAATTATTCTCCTCTTTGAGATTTTATCATCAATATGTGCAACGCCCCACCGGAACACATTTCCAGTAGGGCGTTGTATTTTACATAGATTTTTATTTCTCTGCTTCCACTTCTGTTTCCGCAGTTGCAATTGCCTTTGCCGAAGCATACGCCTGCGCATAGAAATATTCCTGTGCATTCAGCGGAGAAGCATTGCTCTGTACCTTTTTATAAGAGCCATCCGGCTGCTGGATTCTTGCTTTGACATTGTCCTGCATCATGATTCGGAACATCGAGAGGATTCTTGACTTGATATCCTTATCATAAATCGGAGCACCCACTTCCACACGCCGGATGGTGTTTCTCGTCATCCAGTCTGCGGAGGCAATATAAACATCAGCCTGATTTCCAGCCCCGAAGATATAAATTCGGGTGTGTTCGAGATACCGTCCAACAATGCTGCGAATCGTAATATTTTCTGTCTGTCCCGGAATGCCGGCAATCAGGCAGCAAATACCACGGATAATCATTTCAATTTTAACTCCTGCCTGAGAAGCCTCAATCAGCTTATCAATCAGGTATTTATCTGTCAGGGAATTGACTTTCAGCCCGATATAAGCCGGCTGTCCAGCCTTTGCCTTTTCAATTTCCACATCAATGCGGTCTGCAACGTGATTTTGCAGGCAGTGCGGAGATACCAGCAGATATTCCGTGTGCTTGATGGTCTGCCCCATGCAAAGTGCATTGAAGACCCGACTTGCTTCCATGCCGATTTCCGGACGGGCAGTCATCAGAGAATAGTCCGTATAGATTTCAGAAGTTTTCTCGTTGTAGTTGCCCGTTCCAACCTGTGTGATATAAGAGATAGAATTGCCAATTTTCCGTGTAATCAGGCACAGTTTCGAGTGTACCTTGAGATTATCCAGACCATAGATAATCCGGCATCCAGCTTCTTCCAGTCGTCTTGACCATTCAATATTGTTTTCTTCGTCAAATCTGGCACGCAGTTCCACCAGTACAACGACATCTTTTCCGTTTTCTGCGGCTTCAATCAATGCTTCTACGATTTTGCTGTTGGTTGCCACCCGATACAGGGTCATCTTGATGGAAACAACGTGTGGGTCTTCGCCAGCTTCATGGAGCAGGTTCAGGAATGGACGAATGCTTTCAAACGGGAATGATAAGAAGCGGTCTTTCTTCTGAATCTGAGCAATCATCGAGTGGTGGTCGTCAATGTTTGCAGAACGCTGCGGAACTCTGCGAGGATAGAACAGCGAACGATTTTTCCGCAGCAAGTCCCGTACCTGTGAAACAAACGACAGGCTCAGCGGTGCTTCTGAGTGGAAAACCTGTGCTTCATTCAGATGCAAGTATTCGCACAGCTTGGCAATCACAGACGGATCCATCAGTCTGGAAAATTCCATCTTGACCGGACGCAGCCGCTTTCTGGCACGGAGCAATTTCTCCATCGCAGCCCGATAATCGGTTTCATCTTCAATGTTTTCTTCTTCTGCGTCAATGTCTGCACTCCGAACAATTCGAATCAGCGATTTGCTCTTGATGACATGGCGAGAGAAAATATCGGATGCAAAGTGCAGGATGAGTTCTTCCGTCAGAATAAAGCGGTTTTTCTGGTTCGGCAGGGAAACATATTTTGGGAATACCGGACTGCTGCACGGAACGATTCCGATTTTTTCGCTGCCTTTTTTCTCCAGTACGACAACCGCATAGATTTCCTTGTTTTGCAGGAATGGGAACGGCTGCTTTTTGCTGACGATTTGCGGAGAGAGCAGCGGTTCGATTTCAGAGCGGAAATAAGACTGTAAATAATCCGCTTCCTGCTGAGAAATGGTGTGAAAGTCTACAATCTCCACGCCCTCTGTTTTCAGGCAGTTCTGTAAATCCCGATAAGTGTTGTCTTTATCATGGAGCATCTGGCGAACCCGTTCAAAGATTGCCAAAAGCTGTTCTCTGCAAGTCATATTGGTTTTATTTTCCCGAATTTTCTCGGATACCTGC
>HF997971.1:21897-25515 GCA_000433635.1 Ruminococcus sp. CAG:254 | reverse complement strand
ATTTTCTCGGATACCTGCATCTTTTCAAAGAGCGAGCCAACTCGCACCATAAAAAATTCATCTAAATTACTCTGGAAGATGGAGAGGAAGGAAAGCCGTTCACAGAGTGGATTTGCTGGATCTTGTGCTTCTTCTAGAACACGCTGGTTAAATTTCAGCCAAGAGAGTTCTCGATTGGCGTAGCAACGCTGATCTGCCATAAATAAGTGCCTCCTATTGGTTTATGATTGGGTTTTAAATAGAGCAAAACGCAGTCCGGCTGGAAACAGACGGCTGCATTTTGAAGAACTTGCACAAAAAAATCATCAAAATGATAGAAAAAAGAAACAAGAGTTTTGTTTTCTTTTATTATACTACATCGTCTGTTTTTATGCCAGCTTAGAAATGTAAACCATTTGTTATTTTTACGTTAAGTTTCAGGTTTCACTTTTTACATAAACTTTTTGAAGAATTTGCAGGAATCTTGTTGTATTTTTCTGCCCGTTGCAGTATACTATAAGAATAGGCTGTGCACGCACAGGACGAAAAAAGAAACAGGAGTATCAAAAAAATCATGAATGTTGCATTGATTGATATGGGTTCGAACAGCATTCGCCTTGCAGTTTACAAGGTGGAGCAGAAGGACTTTGAACCGATTTTTTCCAAACGCTATATGACAGGACTGGCAAGTTATGTGAAAGAGAAGCAGTTGACCGCAGCTGGTGTGGAGCAGGCTTGTATTGTGTTGCTGGATGCAAAATCTTTGCTGGAACAGCTTTCGGTTGACCAGACGACTGTTTTCGCAACTGCCTCGCTGCGAAACATCAAAAATACAGAAGCGGTTGTTGCTGCCATTCAGCAAAAGACAGGTTACACCGTGCAGATTCTTTCCGGACACGAAGAAGCCTTTTTGGACTATTTTGGCGTGATGCATGGAGCACCGATGGAAGAAGGGGCACTGGTAGACATCGGCGGCGGCAGCACGGAAATCACGACCTTTGCAGCAGATGGGCCAGCTTTCATGGAAAGTATGCCTGTTGGAGCACTGCGTCTGCATACAGAAATGGTGGAAAAATTCCTGCCAAAAGAAGCCGAAGCTGCCCAGATTCAAGAACGGGTTCTGCGGGAATGGAAGAAAATCAAGGCGGACAAACTGCCGCACTATGATTTACTCTGTGCTGTTGGCGGAACAGCTCGGGCAGTGTTGCAGCTGATTCAGACGCAGCAAGCACCCCTGCCGGATGCGAATTCCTTTACAGCGGAGCAGTTTCAGAAGTTGAAAAATCAGCTGTTAAAACGAGATGAAACAGCCAAGAAATTGATTTTACAGGTTTGTCCGGAACGGGTACACACGATTCTCCCCGGCATTTTAATTCTGGATGTCATCATCCGGCAGCTGCATACGCATTTGATTTACGTCAGCCCGTATGGTGTACGGGAAGGGTATTTGCTGCGGCACTATTTATCCTGAGGCAGGTTTCTGGAAAATTCCGAAAAAATTTCTTGGATGCCGTTGCTTTTTTGGCGGAAATGTGCTAAAATGAATGTTTGATATGGATTTGTCGATACAAGAACAATCCAATTTTAGAATCTGACATTTTATGGAAGGCTGTGATGGTAGGGTTGGAAAAGAAGCTGGCATTGTACGGGTTTAACAATCTCACAAAGACGCTGAGCTTTAACATTTTTGATGTCTGTTATGCAAAGACAGAACGGGAAAAACAGGACTATATCCGCTACATTGACGAGCAATATAACTCGGAACGATTGACCAACATTCTCTGTGACGTAACGGAGATGATTGGGGCTTCTATTTTGAATATTTCCAAGCAGGATTATGAACCGCAGGGGGCATCCGTCAACATTCTGATTGCAGAAGGGCACGTTCCCTCTCAGATTGATGTATCCTGTAATCAGGGAGAAACCTTTTTAAAACGGCGGGACATTCACGCCCATCTGGACAAAAGTCATGTCACGGTTCACACGTTTCCGGAAAGTCATCCGGACAACGAAGTGACGACCTTTCGGGTCGACATTGACGTTTCGACTTGTGGAGAAATTTCTCCGTTGAACACACTGGATTATCTGATTCGCAGTTTCGATTCGGATATTATCACCATTGATTATCGGGTACGGGGCTTTACCAGAGATGTCAACGGCAAAAAATGTTTCATCGACCACAACATCACCTCCATTCAGGACTATATTGACCCGGAAATCCTGCTGCGGTATGATACCATGGATATAAATATGTATCAGGCAAACATTTTTCACTGCCGGATGCTGATTAAAGAAATGCAGCTGCAAAATTATTTGTTTAAGACCGATGTCTATGAGTTAGATCCTCGGGTGCGTCTGGATATTACCAACCAACTGCGGCGGGAAATGATTGAGATTTTCAGCGGCAGAAATATTTATGGATAAGGGAGGCAGGCTGTATGGAACAGGTTACCCAACAGCGTGCACCGCTGCTCGAAGCGATGCAAGCACACCGATTGAATCGGGTTGTCCGGTTTGATGTTCCGGGACACAAAGGCGGACGGGGCAATCACGAACTAGCGGAGTTTTTAGGAGCAGACTGTGTGCGGATGGATGTCAATTCCATGAAAAATCTGGACAATCTCTGTCATCCGGTTTCCGTTATTCGGGATGCCCAACAGCTGGCAGCGGAAGCGTTCGGTGCAAAGAATGCATTCTTTATCATCAACGGGGCAACGGGTGCATCACAGGCAATGATTTTCTCCACCTGTAAGGCAGGGGATAAGCTGATTATGCCCCGAAATGTGCACCGCAGTGCCATCAACGCTTTGGTTGTTAACGGAGCGATTCCCGTTTACGTTGACCCAGGCGAACAGAAAGACTTAGGTATTCCGCTGGGGATGGCGGTAGAAGATGTGGAAAAGGCAATCTTAGCAAATCCCGATGCAAAAGCGGTTCTGGTCAACAATCCGACCTATTACGGCGTTTGTGCAGATATCCGAAAGATTGCGAAGCTTGCCCATGACCACGGCATGTTACTGCTGGCAGACGAAGCCCACGGGACACATTTCTATTTTGGCGAAAATCTGCCCTGTTCGGCGATGGCAGCCGGAGCAGATATGGCAGCGGTCAGCATTCATAAAACGGGCGGCTCGCTCACGCAAAGTGCCATGCTGCTCTGTGCGGATACAGTCAATGCCGATTATGTGCGGCAGGTCATCAACCTGACACAAACAACGAGTGCCTCTTACTTACTGATGGTATCGCTGGACATCGCACGCCGGAATTTAGCATTGAACGGGCGGGAGATGTTCCATAAAACGGTGCAGTTCGTCAACTATGCCCGTGAGGAAATCAACCGGCTGGGCGGCTATTATGCCTACGGTTCAGAGCTTTGCAACGGCGATTCGTTCTATGCATTTGATACCACGAAACTTTCCATTCACACCCGAAACACCGGCTTAGCAGGGATTGAAGTGTATGACCTGTTACGGGATGAATATGATATTCAAATTGAATTCGGTGACATCGGAAATATTCTGGCAATTGTCACCGCTGGCGACCGGGAATTGGAAATTGAACGGCTGATTTCCGCTCTTTCCGAAATCAAGCGGCTGTATGGCGGCGACCCGACCGGCATGCTGAACAGCGAATACATTC
>HF997971.1:764-21877 GCA_000433635.1 Ruminococcus sp. CAG:254 | reverse complement strand
AACAGCGAATACATTCCGCCGGATGTGGCACTTCCGCCGCAGCAGGCATTCTTTGCAGAAAAGGAAGCCGTTCCGCTGCGATTCAGCATCGGCAGAGTCTGTGCCGAGTTTGTCATGTGTTATCCGCCGGGGATTCCGATTCTCGCACCGGGCGAACGCATCACCGAAGCAATTGTTTCTTATATTTTGTATGCAAAGGAAAAGGGCTGTTCGCTGACAGGTTCGCAGGATATGACCCTGTCCAGCTTACAGGTAGTCCAATAAGAAAGGGTGAAACCAAGCAAGATGATGGATATTTGGTATACGGAAAATCACACCGACCATGTGCGGATGTCCATGCGGGTGGATAAACAGCTTGCCAGTGTGCAGAGTGATTTTCAGCGAATTGATATTTTTGAATCGGTGGAATTTGGCAGAATTATGACGTTAGATGGTCTGCTAATGCTGACAGAGAAAGACGAGTACATCTATCATGAAATGATTACCCATATTCCGATGGCAACCAACCCGAACATTCGGAACATTCTGGTCATTGGAGCAGGGGACGGCGGAACGGTTCGGGAACTGGTACGCTATCCGTCCATCGAACATATTGACGTTGCGGAAATTGATGAGATGGTGGTCGAACTGTCGAAGAAATATCTGCCGTTTACTGCCTGCGGATTTAATGACCCTAGAGTTGACGTGCACATTCAGGATGGGCTGCGGTTTGTCCGGAAAGTAGAAAACGAATATGATTTGATTATTGTCGATTCTACTGACCCGTTTGGCGTTGGCGAAGGGTTGTTTACCAAGGAGTTTTATGGGAACTGTTATAAGGCATTGAAAGCAGATGGCATTCTGGTGAATCAGCATGAAAGCACGTTCTATACCTCCTATGCGAACTCGATGAAACGGGCACATAGTCGGATTAAATCATTCTTCCCGATTGCACTGGTCTATCAGGCACACATTCCAACCTATCCCTCAGGGCATTGGCTGTTTGGGTTTGCATCCAAGAAATATGACCCTCGCACCGATTTGCAGGCGGATTGGTGGAACAGTCTGGGCATTCGTACCCGGTATTATAACACGATTCTGCATCAGGGCTGCTTTGCAATTCCGAATAACGTACGGGATGCTCTGAGAGAGTCGGAAACATAAAGGAGGAACCCCCATGCAGGAAAACAAATTTGAGATGAAAGACATCGTGCCGGAGCTGCTGCAACGAACAGAGATCCCGTGTATGCGGCTGAAACTGGTCGATACCACACCGGGAATTGCAGAGAGCAAGTTCGGCGGTCGGGGCTATGTGCCGCATGACGCTGCCATTCCGACCAACAGCGAAGGCGTACAGATGCGGTTGCTGGCACAGATTGACTGTCGGCAGATTACCATTCCGGATTTTCCAACGTCTGGTTTGCTGCAATTCTGGGCAATCAATGATGATTTGACAGGCTGTGATTTTGACAACAACACGGAACAAAAAGATTTTCGGATTTGCTATTATGAAACCGTTGACCCAACTGTCACTGAAGAAGAGGTTGCGGCGAAAGAGGGCAATAACTTGCCGTGTGAAGAAGATTTCTTCCCGATTGAGGGCTGCTTTGGGCTGGAGTTTGAACAGACTACCGACCGGATGTCCATGTCTGATTATCGTTTTTGGGAGAAAATAGAACAGCTCATGCGGGAATTTTATCCGGAGCAGGCAGAACAGTTGCTTGCGGATGAAGATGCAAAAGAAGCATTTGAAGAAGAACTGGAAGAATATTTGTGGGATCAAGACGAATTAGACGAAACACCAGACTGGCTACCGGATGCACCTGGACATAAAATTGGCGGTTATCCGTGCTTTACGCAGGAAGACCCACGGAATATTCCGAAAGAAGATCACCACGATATTTTGCTGTTGCAAATCGATACCGACAATATCGGAGAGCGTGAAATTATGTGGGGCGATTCCGGCGTTGCCAATTTCTTTATCAGCCGAGAGAATCTGAAACAGCGGAATTTCCAAGATGTGATTTACACGTGGGATTGCTGTTAAATTAGGAGAGAAAAAGGAGTTATAAAAAATGGGAAAAGCGTTAATTATCGGAGCAGGCGGCGTTGCCGGTGTCGTTGTGCACAAGTGCTGCCAGAACAGCGAAGTATTTACAGAAATCTGTATTGCCAGCCGTACCAAGTCGAAGTGTGATGCCCTGAAAGCAGCTGTAGAGGCAAAGGGTACAAAGACCGTTGTCACCACCGCACAGGTGGATGCAAACAAGGTTGACGAACTGGTTGCCCTGATTGAACGGGAAAAGCCGGATATTGTCATCAATGTGGCGTTGCCGTATCAGGATTTGACCATTATGGATGCGTGCCTTGCAACCAAGGTAGACTATGTGGACACCGCAAACTATGAGCCGGAGGACACCGCAAAGTTTGAATACAAGTGGCAGTGGGCATATCGGGAACGCTTTGAAAAGGCTGGTATTACAGCCCTGCTGGGCAGTGGTTTTGACCCAGGCGTAACGGGTGTATTCTGTGCCTATGCACAGAAGCATTATTTCGATGAAATCCATGAAATTGATATTCTGGACTGCAACGGCGGTGACCATGGTTATCCGTTCGCAACCAACTTCAATCCGGAAATCAACATTCGGGAAGTTTCTGCAAAGGGCAGCTATATTCTCGATGGCAAGTGGGTGGAAACCGAACCGATGGAAATCAAGCGGGTTTACAACTTCGATGAAGTCGGCGAAAAGGACATGTACCTGCTGCATCATGAAGAACTGGAATCACTGGCTCTGAACATCAAGGGCATTCATCGGATTCGGTTCTTTATGACGTTCGGACAGAGCTATCTGACCCACCTGCGTTGTCTGGAAAATGTCGGCATGACCTCCATTGAACCAATTCTGTATGAAGGCAAGGAAATTGTACCGCTGCAATTCCTGAAAGCCGTTCTGCCAGACCCAGCATCGCTCGGCCCTCGGACAGTTGGTAAGACAAACATCGGCTGTATTTGTCAGGGCGTAAAGGATGGCAAGGAAGTTTCTTACTATGTTTATAACGTCTGCGACCATCAGGAATGCTACAAGGAAGTTGGCTCTCAGGCAGTTTCTTACACCACCGGTGTTCCGGCAATGATTGGGGCAATGATGGTAATGACAGGCAAGTGGAAGAAGCCGGGCGTTTATAACGTAGAAGAATTTGACCCAGATCCGTTCATGGATGCTCTGAACAAGTGGGGTCTGCCGTGGAAGGAAAATTTCCATCCGACCTTGGTGGACTAATTTTTCTGAACCATACAAAAATACAAATAGGAAGCACCGCTCCGCTGGATTTGTTCCCAGCGAAGCGGTGCTTTTTTCAACTATCACGATGAAATTTTTGTCAGATAGCAGTCATGCGGAACGTAAAGGAAAGTCCGGTTTTTGACTGACGGGTAAATTCTGGATGAACGGTTGCTCCCCAGCTGTCATCACCGCCAACGCCCATTTCTCCGGCGGAAATCCGAACCACATTCCGGTAAGAACGAGGCAGTTCCTGCAAGTGGTATGCCTGTTCCAGCTGGTGGGGTGTATACGGCAGAGCGGAGAAGTCCATTTGTTCTGCTGAAAAGCGGAAGCCGTGCCCGTCTGCGTTGGTAATGGTGAACCACTGTGTATCGGTGTGGTTGCCGCATTCCTGTACATAGGCATACGGAACAAGCTGTTCTGCAACGGTGCTGGTGTAGCAGCCAATGCGAGAGCCGTTTTTCCGGTCGCAGTACGTTTCATCCTTGCCTCTGCCATACCATGCAATCTGGTCGAATGATAGCGGCATTTGCAAGAGCATGCCAAAGTCCGGCATGTTGCCATATTCCGTGCAGCCCAGCATCTGCATCGTTACCGTAATACTGCCATCCCCATAGAACTGATAGGTGACCAGACAGCCGTTGTCTGGATTCTGTGGGAATGTATAACGGGTGACAATGTCCACTGTGTGAGCCGTCTGCTTGCAAGATACGATAGACGGAACGGCATACAGAGAAGCGATTTTCCACATTGCGGTATCATGTGGCATCCGACAGCCCAAATCATTTTCAATCGGAGCACGCCAGAAGTTCGGTCTGGGAATGCCAACCTGAGAGGCAATGCGTTCCACGCCGTTTTTCTGATAGGAAACAATGCCTGCTTTATCTCTGCCGAACAGGATGTGGAAATCAGAACCGTGAATACCATAGTTGACATCGCCCACAATCAGTTCCGGAGCGGGCAGCAGTTCTTCGGTCGTTGGAACAACCACATTCCAAGCAGCCTGTCCAAATGCAACTTCTGTCTGTGCATCTGCCCAGTCGGTTGCAGCGGTTCTGTAGATGGAAATGGTCAACGTGTAAGCTCCTGGTTCTGTTGCAGTTCCAGCAAACGGATTTGCAAAAGATTGCGTCGTCTGTGGAGCAATAACAGGCAGGGAAAGTTCCTGTTCTGCAACCGGAACACCGTTCTTGCAGAGCGTTGCAGTCATGGAATACGGGGTCGTATCCGTGAACAGGAATTCGTTGCGAATGGTGAAGCCCTGCGGTGTGCAGGCAATCGTAAATGGCTGATAGCAGTACTTCACTTCTGCCATTTTGGTGGTAATGGTGCGGTCTGCAAAGACAATGCCATTTGTACAGAAATTATAGTCTGTCGGACGGTCGTCAAAATCGCCGCCTGTTGCAAGGAATGATTCGCCGTATTCATTCTTCTTGAAAACTGCTTGGTCGATGAAGTCCCAGATAAAACCGCCCTGATAGCGTGGTTCTCTCTTGGCGAGGTCGGTATACTTGAACAATGCCCCGTTGGAGTTGCCCATAGAGTGGGAGTATTCGCAGCAGATAAACGGCTTTTCCGGATGTTCTTTCAAAAACTGTTCAATTTTGGCTACCGATGGATACATCTGGCTTTCCATGTCGCTGGTTTGGTTGAATCGGCGGTCATTGACAACGCCCTCATAGTGTACCAGTCTGGAGGAATCCCGTTTCCGGAACTGTTCTGACATCGCATAGATATTTGAACCGCCGAACGACTCATTGCCGCAAGACCAAATCAAAACGCAAGGGTGATTTTTATCCCGTTCCTGCATGGCAGCGGCTCTTGCCAGAACGGCATTTGTCCAGTGCGGATTGTCATTCGGGAGGGTGTGTTCGTCTGGAGCAATCGCTCCCATCTTCTGCCATGTTCCATGTGTTTCCATGTTGGTTTCGTCAATCACATACAAGCCATACTGGTCACACAGCTCATAGAAATCATTCTGGTTCGGATAGTGCGAGGTACGAACGGCATTGATGTTATTCTGCTTTATGGTGAAGATGTCCCAGCGGATTTCTTCCTTGGTGATGGCACGTCCACGGGTTGCACTAAATTCATGCCGGTTTACGCCGTTGAATACAATCCGCTTGCCATTCAATTTCATGATACCATTTTCCATACGGAATTGCCGAATACCGATTTGCTGCGGAACAACTTCTAAGACTGTTCCATCTGCATCCTGCAACGTCAGAACCAAATGATACAAATTCGGCTGTTCTGCACTCCAAAGAAGTGGCTGCTCTACAGAGAATGCAACAACCTGTTCGGATGCTGTTACAGGCATGCTCTGTTCTGCAAGCTGCTTGCCGTTCGGGTCAGTGAGCACCGCATGCAGCGTTCCGGATGCTGTGCCAGAGAATGCACAGTCTACCCGAACATCTGCCTGTGAGAAGGTGTCGTTCAAGTCTGTGTGAACGAAGAGGTCTTGCAGGTGCAGCTTTGGAACGGCATACAATTCTACATCACGGAACAAGCCGGAGAACCGCCAGAAATCTTGGTCTTCAAGCCAGCTGCCGGAAGAACGCTGGAAAACCTGCACCGCAATCTTATTTTCGCCATCGTTCAGGTAATCTGTAATTGCAAATTCTGCTGGGGTGAAGCTGTCCTCATGGTAGCCGACAAATGTTCCGTTGACCCACAGAGCCATTGCCGTTTCTGCCCCATGAAAGACCAGCCGAATCTCTGCATCTTTGCGGAATGCCTCCGGAATTGTCACCATGCGGATATAGCTGCCCGTGGCGTTGAAGCATTCCGGGATCTCACCCGGCTTGCAGTTCTCCACGCCATCCCACGGATACATGGTATTGACATACTGCATTTGTCCATAGCCATTGGTCTGTAAGTGTCCCGGAACGGGAATGGTGTCCCAGTTGCTGTCGTCATAGCCTACCTGCTCGAAGTGTTCCGGCAGGGTGTTCAGGTTTTCGCTGTAGAAGAATTTCCAGTCACCATTCAGGGACAGGAAAAAGCTGCTCTGCTGCTCCTTACATTCTGCTGCACTGCGATAGTGGATATGAGAGGAATGTGGCTTGCAGGTGTTGATTTGGAAGATTTCCGGATTTTTTAAAATATCGGTTGAAAAGGTCATGATAACCATCCTTTCTATAGCAGAAATACCGCAGTTTGAAATTACTGCGGTATTCTGCAATCACGTTCATTAATCTTTTGAAAGAAGGAAAAATAAGGAAGAAATTTTGTTGTTTGCGAGTAGGGGAAATTTACTTGACAGAACCAATCATGCCCTGTACGAACTGCTTCTGCATGAGGAAGAAAATCAGAGCAGTCGGAAGGGTTGCAATGACGATCCCTGCCATAATCATACCATAGTCTGGGTTATAAGAAGCACCCATGGTGGAGAGAATCAGCGGAACGGTTTTCTTTTCTGGGGATTGCAAAGCAACCAACGGCCAGAGGTAGTTGTTCCAGCTGTTCATAAAGGTGATGATTGCAGCTGCTGCATAAGAGGACTTCATAACCGGCATATACATCCGGAAGAAAATCTGCAATTCATTCAAGCCATCCAGCCGAGCAGCTTCGATGATATCCTTCGGGAACGACTTGGTGTTCTGCCGGAAGAAGAAAATCAGGAACGCTGTGGAGATTGCCGGAATAATAACGGCTGCAAAGGTGTTCAGACCCATGAAAGACAATCCGCTGTCGCTCAATTTACCGAAAATCCGGAACAACGGAATCATCAGGGTTGCGAATGGAATCATCATCGAGAGGAGCAGGAAATTAAAGACTCTGTCCCGATTTTTGGTGCGGAACATTTCAAACCCATAGCCGGCAGCAGAAGAAACCAGCAGTGCCAAAACGGTCGTAATGACAGCGATAATGGCGGAGTTTCCGAGTGCTTTCAGGAATCCACGGTCTGTAGCGAACAGGTTTTGCAGGTTCTTGAACAGGCTTGTTCCAAAGGTGACTGTACCACGGTTGATGTCAACGGCATCATTCGTTGCACAGATAATCATCCACAAAAACGGGAAGATGGAAATAATGGAAGCCAGAATTAAGAATACATACTTGAAAATGTGAAACGGGTGAATTTTCTTTTTCCGTCCAACATTGGACGGCATCGTTGTAGCTGCTGCCATAATCAATCATCTCCTCCCACTTTCATCTGAATGGCGGACAGAATTGCAATCATTACCAGTACAACAAAGGCAATCGCAGCTGCATAACCGAAGTTCGGTGTATACTTGAAGCAGAGGTTGTAGATGTACTGAGAAATGGTCAGGGTCGTATTTGCAGGACCACCGTCAGTGATGTTCTTGACTTCATCGAAGAGCTGTAATGTACCGATGGTGGAAGTAATGGTTGTGAACAAGATAATCGGTTTCAACTGCGGGACAATGATTTTGAAGAATTTCTGGAAGCCGTTGCAGCCGTCCAGTTCTGCGGCTTCATAAATCGAAGGGTCGATGTTCTGTAAGCCGGATAAGTAGAAAATCATATTGTAGCCCGTCCATCTCCACGTGATGGAGATGATAATCAAAGCCTTTGCAAATGCAGGGCTGGTTGTCCAGCCGATTGGCTCAGAAATGAGATGCATTGCCATCAGTATCTGGTTGACTAAACCGTCGCCGGAGAAGATGCTCTTCATAATCAAAGAGTAGGAAACCAGCGAGGTGACACACGGTAAGAAAATGGCAATCCGGAAGAAACTTCTGCACTTGAGCTTCTTATCGTTCAGTAGAACGGAGATGAACAAGGCGAGAATAATCATGACTGGCACTTGAACCAATAAATATAAAAAGGTATTGACCAATGCTTTCCGGAAGGTGGTATCCGTCAGCATCCGTTTATAGTTGCTCAGTCCGGCGAATGTCAGCTGATTGCCCTGACCGCTTTGCAGCGAGAGCAGGAACGATTGAATCATTGGAATGAAAACCAGAACGGAAATCATGATGACGCTGATGGAAACGAAGCCCCAGCCCCAACGATTGCTGACTTTTCCAATCGGAGCGAATGTTTCTTTTTTCTTTTGTTTTTTGATTTCAGACATAAGGATCCTCCTCCTTTACCGTTGGTTTCAGGATGTGGAATGCCGCAGAAAAGGGGGCGTCTGCGGCAAGCCAAATCTCTGTTTTGTAACTCTTGTCAGAGAGCTTACAACCAAACTTAGTTGAGTACAGCGGCTTCTGCCTGAACCTGTGTATTGGCGAGTGTTTCGTCAATATCTGCACCCTGGAGAATCGACTGAACGGCTTCAGACATGATGTCTTCAATGCTGTATGTGTAAAGACCATAGTTGACGGTCGGGATTTCTTCTGTCCACTTGGAGAAGTCACTGAAGATTTCCTGACCGCCGAAGAATTCATTCGGCTTCTTGTAGTTTTCTGCATCTGCGGAAGCCTTCAGTGTGCTAACCAGATTGATTTCAGAAACCAAGTCGTTCATCAGGTCAACATTGGAAGCGAATGTTTCTGCTAAGAAGTTTTCTGCCAATTCGCCATTGCCAACCTTGTCGAGCACGTACCAGCTGCCGCCGCCGATGTTGGAGGTATTCAAAGAGCTGTCTACGTTGTCCAGTCTTGGCAGCGGAGCAACTGCCCACTTGCCGCTCTGGTCTTCTGCTGCTGCGATGGTCGGAGCAATCCAGCATCCAGTCGGAACAGAAGCAACGTCACCCTTCTGGAATGCACCGACAAACGGATCCCAACCGGAAATCTGTTCTGCAATGCCTGCTTCAATGATCTGCTGATAGGTCTTAACGGATTCTTTCAGAACCTCGTTGTCTGCGATGTCAACGGTCTTGCCGTCTTCCTTGACATACCAAGCACCAGCGGACTGCATCATCATCCGAATCTGTCCGAGGTCGCTCGGGTCTAAGGTCAGCATATACTTGCCGGTCTTTTCCTTGACATCCTTGCCAATCTGGATAAATTCGCTCCAAGTCAAATCCTGCATGTCATCGGTGGTATAACCTGCTTCTTTGATGTAATCGGTGCGGTAGAACAGAGCCGCAACGCCACTATCGAACGGAACGCCGTACACCTTGTTATCCTGTGTCATAACACCTAACTTGTAATCCATGAAGTCATCCGGATTAACAGTGTTGGACAAATCTCTCAGTTCGCCCGGATAAGCATTCAGGTAGTTCTGAATCCGGTAGTCTTCAATCAGAACGATGTTTGGCAGACCCTTGTAAGTGCCGCTGGAAAATGCGGTGTTCAGTGTCTGTACGATGTCATCCTGTGCCATACTGACAACATTGACGGTTACATCCGGATGTTCTTTCTGGTAATATTCCTTTGCGAGGTTGGCAGCCTTTACGTTGAAGTTGTCATCCCACGCCCAGATGGTCAGGGTGTTCGGGTCGGAGCTGCTGGCGGTGCTGGAATCGGAACTAGAACCGCAAGCGGTGAGCATACCTGCCAACATGGTAACGCCGGTAACGGCAGCGAGTAATTTTTTTGTGTTCATAAGAACTCCTCCTTTTTCTATTTTGCACGATTTTCGTTCGCACTGCAAAATCTTTTTTGTTTGTTGTGACTATATGATACCACAAATTGCAGCGGAATGGTTAGTGATATTTTTGTGAAAAATGGTGTTTTTTTGGTGTCCTGCAAAAAAAGAATGGTACTTTTTTGTGAAAATAGGAGTCTTTTGTGATTTCGAGTTGTAGATTCCGCCAAAAGAGCACCAAAAGTGGTTGTATTTTTGTACAGCCGTCAAAAAAGTATGACAATTTGGTACAAATTTTAGGGCATCTTTTGGGACAGGGTTGACATGGAATCGAACCACTGCTCATACTATATAAAAGACAAGAAAAAAAGTCAGCAAAATTCAGATTCAGAATCTGAGCAAAAGATGTTATTTTTGTGACATTTTTGCAGCAACTTGATTATTTTGGAAAGAACCGAAAAAAGCCTTGACGGAAACCGGAAAGTTCGATATAATAAAGTAAGAATCCGCTGTTACATACAGCGTTCAGCGACGGATTGCAATAGAAGAAATAGAAAATGAGGCGATGGAAATATGCAGAAGATACAGGTTTCTGCTTCGATTTTGAGTGCAGATATGTGTAACTTAGAAGCAGTGGTACGGACGTTGGAAACAAGCGGTACGGATATGCTGCATTTTGATGTCATGGATGGGCGTTTTGTCGATAATATTTCCTTTGGTATTCCCGTACTGGAAGCCATCCGGAAAAAGACCGATTTATTTTTAGATGTACATTTGATGATTTCCGACCCGCTGCACTATGCAGAACGGTTTGCAAAGGCTGGGGCGAACGGCATTACGTTTCATTTGGAAAGCGAAAGCGACCCACAGAAAACAATTGATGCCATTCATGCTTGTGGCATTCCAGCAGGCATTGTCATCAAGCCAAATACCCCAGCGGAAGCAGTTCTGCCGTATCTGCCCTCTGTGGAAATGGTGTTGGTCATGACGGTAGAGCCGGGCTTCGGCGGACAGTCTTTCTTGTGGGAGATGCTGAAGAAGGTGCAGTTCCTGCGGCAGAAGGCAGCCGAACAGGGCTTGTCTGTCAGCATTCAGGTAGATGGCGGCGTGAATGCGGAAACTGCTCCAGAGGCAGTGAAAGCCGGTGCAAATAACTTGGTAGTTGGCAGCTACTTATTCCGGCAGGAAAACTTGAAAACAGCCGTGGACTTCTTCCATCAGCTGGCAGACTGAAAAAGAGCATTTTTCGTAGAACAACGATCGAGAGAAAATAGGAGCGAACCCATATGAAAAAGAAATCCCCAAAAGTATACAAGGTAAAAACCGGGAACACAAAATCCTCCTCGGTGCATAATGTCTTGTCCGCAGTGGTGATGATTGCAGCGGCTGGTTTGGTTGGATTTGTTGGCTACAGCATCGCAAAGCCATTCATTCAGGATGATGCTGCAACTTCGGATTCCAGCCTGCAAATGAATGCAGCTGTGACTACGCAGGCGACCGAAGCAGCGACCACATCGGAAACCACAACGGCAACAACGGCTGTTCCGGCGGCAGCTGGTTCGACCGTAGAACTGAAAACGACACCGGAAACAACTGCAACTTCAGTGGTTTGGGCTACAACTACAGGCGTTTCTACTGATATACAGATGGCAGGAACGGCATTTACGCACGAATCCACCACACAGGCAACCGCAACCGCCTCCGGCAGTGATGAAACAACTGGAACTGCTGCAAACGAAACACAAACCACCACGACAGAAGCGGTGAAGAAGGAGGGCGTTCCGCTTGCGAACTTCTCCGATGCAAAATCTGCACAGTGGCTGGATCGCTCTGTACTGGAAAGTGCGGATACCTTTACCGCAGCATTGGAGCAGGTCAGCGGAACAAAGGCAGTTGTTGTGCCGATGAAGTTGCAGGGTGGTTGGCTGAACTATGCCTCTACCGTTTCCTATGTTGCCGGAACTTATATTTGTGATGGCACAATGACCGCTTCGGAAATTGCCAATCTTGCAGCAGAAAAGGGCTTTTCTGTCTATGCTTTGATTAGCGTAACCAATGACAATCAGTTTCCGGAACTGTATAAAGATGCCAGCATTCCGCTGATCGATGGGTCTGGCAGATGGCTGGATAATTCTGTCGAAAAGGGCGGAAAGCCATGGATGACTCCATACAGTGAAACAACCGTTTCCTATATGACCGCTATCATTCAGGAACTGGACAACGCTGGCTTCTCCGCAGCAATCTGTCAGGATTTTGTTTACCCGTCTTTCTGGGAGTCTGACCGAGATTTCATTGATGTCGATGCTTATTTCGGAGCAGACCGCTATAAGGCGATGCAGGACTTGGCAGATGCCATGGTAAACGCATCGAAGAACATGACAGTCGTATTAGATATGGACTAATTCCGGCATAAGGAAGCAAAAAACGGACAACAATAAAGAAACAGAATGAAAAAGGAGTCAAAGGCTATGGCAAAATTCACTATTTCATTGGATAAAATCATTGATGAATTTAAACTGGAAACCATTTACACCCCAAAAAATGCTTCTGAAATTGAAATTGATGAGGCAGATGTCACCCGTCCGGGCTTGCAGCTGATGGGCTTTTATGAATACTTCAATCCGGAGCGGATTCAGATTATCGGCAAGATGGAATATGCATACTTGTCCACGATTGATGAAGAAACCCGGGTACAGCGGTTGGATATGCTGTTTTCACAGCGGATTCCGGCTCTGGTCATCTCCAGAGAGCTGCCGTATTTTGAAGAAATGCTCGATTTGGCAAAGAAATATTCCGTTCCGCTCCTGCGAAGCAAGGAAAGCACCTCCAACTTTATCGCTGGGCTGATTGCGTTTCTGAACCTGAATCTTGCACCGAGAATCACCCGTCACGGCGTTTTGATTGAAATCTACGGCGAAGGCGTTTTCATTACCGGTGAAAGCGGCGTTGGTAAGAGTGAAACAGCAATTGAATTGGTAAAGCGTGGCCACCGTCTGGTTGCCGATGATGCAGTGGAAATCCGGAAGGTTTCCAACATCAGCTTGGTTGGTAGTTCGCCGGATAACATCCGCCATTTCTTGGAATTGCGTGGTATTGGTATCATCAATGCACGGCGGCTGTTTGGTATTGGTGCGGTTAAGAATACCGAAAAAATTGAATTGATTGTGGAGATGGAACAGTGGAATCCGGAAAAGATTTATGACCGGATGGGCGTGGATACCCAGTTTGTATCCCTGCTGGGCGTAAAAGTTCCGTCCCTGACGATTCCGGTTCGGCCGGGTAGAAATCTGGCAGTCATCTTGGAAGTTGCAGCGATGAACAACCGTCAGAAGAAGATGGGTTACAATGCAGCCTCCGACTTGCTGGATCATTTAGGCTTGGAAGCAGAAGCCAAAGAGGTGATTAAGGATTACGATGCATTTTAAAAACCAGACAGGAGAGAATGACATGCAGGGATTAGAATCCATTACGGCGTGTTGTAACGCCCATGCCTGTCCGATTTTGCCGGCGGAATTGCTGTCAAAGCACACAACATTCCGCATTGGCGGAGCGTGTCAGGCAATGGTACAGATTGCAAATCGAGAAGGCTTGCAGGCAATTCTGCAATGCTGTCAGGAACAGCATCTTCCTTGGGTGGTACTGGGAAATGGCAGCAACATTTTAGCAGCAGATGAGGGTTATCACGGCATTGTATTACAGTTGGGCAGGGCGTTTTCCAACGTCCGGCAGCTGGATGAAACGACATTGTTTTGCGAAGCCGGAGCAACCTTGTCTGCTGTCGGAAAGGTTGCCTTAGAGGCATGCCTGACGGGTATGGAATGTCTGGCAGGGATTCCGGGCACAATTGGCGGAGCAGTCTATATGAATGCCGGAGCGTACGGCGGAGAGATGAAAGACGTTGTCCGCAGCGTAGAATATCTGGACGAAACGGGAACATTCCGGACGGCAACGCCGGAGGAATTGCAGTTCTCCTATCGGCACAGCATGTTCTCCGGTACGAAAAAGATTGTAACGGGTGTGACCTTGCAGCTGCAGGCCGGAAAATATGCAGACATTCGGGAAGAGATGCAGAAGTTGAAAAATCAGCGTGTTGCAAAGCAGCCGTTGGAGTTGCCGAGTGCAGGCAGTACGTTCAAGCGTCCGGTCGGCAGCTATGCGTCTTTCCTGATTGACCAGTGCGGCTTGAAAGGGGCAAGTGTTGGCGATGCACAAGTCAGCGTGAAACATGCCGGATTTGTGGTCAATACCGGCCATGCAACTTGTCGGGATGTGCTGGAACTCTGCGATTTTGTAATTGAAACCGTAAAGGAGAAAACTGGCTACTGTCTGGAGTTAGAACCCGTGATTTTAAAATAACAGGAGGGAAAACAGATGCAGGTTGTCGTTGTAACTGGAATGTCCGGTTCTGGAAAATCAACAGTCATGGATGTAATGGAAGATATTGGGTATTATTGCATTGACAATTTACCGCCGCAGCTCATCCACCGATTTGTAGAAATTTGCAGGGAGTCGGAAAACAAGCTGGAAAAAATCGCAATTGCTGCGGATTTACGGTCAGGAGAAATGTTTGCGGATGCCTATGACTGTGTTTGTCGGTTGAAAGAACAGTCAGATTTACATGTAAAGCTGCTTTACATCGAAGCACAGGACGAAGTCATCATTAAACGCTACAAGGAAACACGCCGGAAACATCCGCTGGATGAACGATTTAACGGCTGTCTGCATCAGGCACTGGAATTTGAACGGGAACAGCTGCTGCGATTAAAAGCAATTGCAGATTATTATATTGAAACGTCTTATATTTCTGTTTCCCAGCTCAAAGAACAGATTCGAGAAACTTTCTTGGAAACGCCATCCGATTCGCTTTCGATTAAAGTAACGTCTTTCGGCTTTAAGTATGGCGTGTCTACAGAATCGGATTTGGTGTTTGATGTTCGTTGTCTGCCGAATCCGTATTATATTCCGGAGTTGCGGCATCATACGGGCTGTGATGCCTGCGTACGGGACTATGTGATGCAGTTTGAACAATCCAAAATCCTGTTGCAAAAGATTGAAGACTTGCTGGACTTCCTGATTCCGCTCTACATCAAGGAGGGAAAAAGCCGTCTGGTGATTGCATTCGGCTGCACGGGTGGCAAACACCGTTCGATTACATTTACGGAGCTCATCGGGGATTATCTGATTGAAAAGGGCATGCACGTCATCAAGCAGCATCGAGATATTGGAAAGGATCGTCCCTAACGAACCCACCGCACCGCCTTGCGGCAAAGCAGGGCGGTGTTTTTTTTGTAGAGAAACCGAAAAAAATTTTTTTCTCTTGTGACATTTTCCACCGTTGCAGGTAGTTTCTAGTAAGAGGGCAACATGGCACACAAGAGAAACGACCGTTGGAAAGGAGAGAACCGCCATGTCCTTCTCGCAGGATGTCCGGCAGGCATTAAAACGTACCATCTTAGACAAAGACCAAGCCTTTTCCTGTCTGTATGGCATACTGCTGTACAGTCGTGTGTTTACTTCGGAGCAAATCTGTCTGCAAAGCGAAAGCGAAACCATTGTGGACTTGCTGCCGCAGCTGTTACATACGGTATTTTCGTTCCCGAAAGGAACGGTCACAGTCGAACGGGGCAGGGGCGGACTTTACAGCCTTTCCCTGCAAAATCCAGCTGCGGTTGCAGAAATCTGTGAACGCTATCACATCCACCTCGACAATCGGCAAATCAACCTCTGTAACATTGTGCAGAACAGCATGCCGGCATTTCTGGCAGGGGTATTCCTGACTTGCGGAAACCTCATGGATCCCAACAAATCCTATCATCTGGAATTTGTCACACCAACTTCGGTTCTCTGTAACGACTTGAGTTTGTTCCTGCAACAATTATTAGGCATCAGGGGGCATGTATTTCAGCGAAAGCAAAGTTTTGTGCTCTATGTCAAGGACAGTGAACAGATTGAAGATATGTTGACGTTTATGGGGGCTCAGCAATGCACGCTGGACTTGATGAATATCAAGATTAAAAAAGATATGCGGAACAAGGCGAATCGGATGCGAAATTGCGATGCCGCAAACATTGACAAGGTGGTTTCTGCGGCAATGCGGCAGACGGAAGAAATTCTGCTCCTTGCAGAGAAGCGAGGACTGGACACGCTCCCGCCGGACTTGCAGGAGCTGGCAGAATTGCGGCTGGAAAATCCGGAACTCAGCCTGAAAGAGTTGGGCGAACTGCTGCACCCTCCCATTGGGCGTTCCGGCGTGAATCATCGGTTTCAGAAATTATCCATGATGGCAAAGGAGTTGCGAGAACATGTCGGAACAGAAAAATGATGCCTTTATACATCTGCACGTTCACAGCGTCTATAGTTTACTGGATGGAGCGTGTCGGATTCCAGAGATGATGGAACGCCTGAAAGAACTGGGACAAACTGCGGTCGCACTGACTGACCACGGAAATCTATACGCTGCTATTTCGTTTTATCAGGCAGCCAAAAAAGCTGGGATTCATCCGATTATTGGCTGTGAAGTCTATGTTGCCAGCCGAACACGGTTTGACCGAGGAACAGCACTTGACCGAAAGCGGTATCATCTTGTTCTGTTGTGTGAAAACCAGACAGGCTATCAGAATTTGGTGAAGCTGGTTTCCAAGGCATGTTTAGAGGGCTTTTATCAGAAGCCACGGGTGGACTGGGAACTGTTGACACAGTATCACGAAGGGCTGATTGCCCTGTCTGGCTGTCTGGCAGGGGAGATTCCACAGCTGCTGTTGTCGGGCGATTATGCAGCTGCCAAGCAGACCGCTCTCAACTATCAGGCAGTATTCGGAGCGGAACGGTATTACTTAGAAGTGCAGAATCACGGCTTGCAGGAACAGAAAACCGTCTTGCCCTTGTTGGAACAGCTTTCCCGAGAAACAGGAATCCCATTGGTTGCAACCAACGATGCCCATTACCTGACCAAAGAAGAAGCAGAGATGCAGCAAGTGTTGCTGTGCATTCAGACGGGAAAAACACTGGATGACCCCACCGCTTTACGGTTTGAAACCGAAGAATTTTACCTGAAAAGCACGCAGGAGATGCAAACATTATTTGCAGCGATGCCGGAGGCGATTGCCAACACGAAACGAATTGCAGACCGCTGTCATGTGGAACTGGAAACAGGAACACTGCATTTGCCAGCCTTTTCTATGGAGGGTGTTTCTGACAACATCGCATTTTTTCAGGCACTCTGTGAAAAAGGTATGCAAAAACGCTATGGAACGCCTGTTCCAGAATCGGTGCGAAATCGCTTGCAGCGAGAAACGCAAGTGATTCAACAGATGGGATATGTGGATTATTTTCTGATTGTCTGGGATTATGTCCGCTATGCCAAACAGCATGGAATTCCGGTTGGCCCTGGACGAGGTTCGGGAGCAGGCAGCCTCTGTGCATATTGCATGGGCATTACAGAAATTGACCCGATGGCATATCATCTGCTCTTTGAGCGGTTTCTGAATCCGGAACGAGTGAGCATGCCGGATTTTGACATTGATTTCTGCGTAGAGGGCAGCCCTGCCGTGAAAGAATACGTGATTCAGAAGTACGGAGCAGACCGTGTAACAGAAATCATTACGTTTGACTTTTTCAAGGCTCGTGGAGCAATTCGAGATGTCGGGCGAGTGCTGCATTTGCCCTATGCATTTTGTGACCAGATTGCCAAGAAGATTGACCCTCGACAGACCATTGCGGAAACGCTGGCAGCACCAGACGGGAAAGCGTTACAGCAGCTTTTGCATACAAATGCCGATGCAAAAAAGCTGCTGGATTTGGCACAAAAAATAGAAGGTGTTCCTCGGCATACCTCCACGCACGCAGCCGGTGTGATCATTTCTGCGATTCCGCTGTTGGAAATGGTTCCTTTGCAAAAGAATGATGACACCATTGTGACGCAATATCCGATGGGGGACTTGGAAACGCTGGGCTTTTTGAAATTCGATTTTCTTGGGCTGCGAAACTTAACCATTATTCGGAATTGTGTCCGGATGATTCAGGAAACTGAACCGCACTTCTCGATTCATCATATTCCGATTACAGATGCAGACGTCTATCAGATGATGGCAAACGGCGATACAATGGGCGTTTTTCAGTTTGAAAGTGCTGGTATGCGACATGTTCTCCTGCAAATGCAGCCAAAATGTTTGGAGGATTTGACCGCAGCTCTTTCGCTTTACCGACCAGGTCCACGAGATTCCATCCCACAGTATCTGGAAAACCGGAAACATCCGGATTCGATCTCTTACGCTCACCCATTGTTGAAACCGATTCTGGAAGTCACCTATGGCTGTATGGTCTATCAGGAACAAGTCATGGAAATCTGTCGGTCGCTGGCAGGGTATTCTTACGGGAGAGCGGATGTTGTCCGTCGGGCAATGTCCAAGAAAAAACAGGAAGTCATGGAGCAGGAACGGCAGACATTCCTATATGGATTGGATGGCGTTTGCAGCGGAGCGATTCAGAACGGCGTGCCGAAAGCGGTTGCAGAGTCTATCTTTGATGAAATCAGTCGATTTGCAGCGTATGCCTTTAACAAGTCCCATGCGGTCGCCTATGCCTATCTGGCATATCAAACCGCCTATCTCAAGTGTCATTATTTTTCAGCATATATGGCAGCATTGATGACCAGCGTCATTGGAGATTTTCCAAAGCTGCTGGCATATAGTTCCGCCTGCAAGAAAGTAGGGGTTGCAGTTTTACCGCCGCATATCAACGAAAGCCATGCTGCCTTTACCTGTACGAAGCAGGGCATTCGGTTTGGATTGCATGCCGTCAAGAATGTTGGCATTGCACTGATTGAAAAGCTGGAACGAGAACGGCAGGCACACGGAGCATTTACCGACTTGTATGATTTTTGCGAGCGAATGCAGGGCATAGAATTGAACAAGCGAGCACTGGAAAGCCTGATACAAAGCGGTGCATTGGATGGACTGGGCTGGAATCGGCGGCAGATGCTGACGCAGGCAGATGCAGTTCTATCTGCTGCAAAGGAAACTGCTGCAACGCAAGTGGTTGGGCAGATGCAGTTGTTTGGCGGCGATGCTACAGGCAGCTGGCAGCGACCAGCACCAGAACCCATGGAGGAATTTTCTCCGGCAGAACTGCTGCGGATGGAACGAGAAGTCACGGGCATGTATCTCTCTGGGAATCCGTTTCAGCCTGTACAGTATCTTTGCCGTCTGCTGCACGTGCCTGCCAGCACGGAACTTTCTGACTTGCCGGAACAGGCAGAAGTGGCATTTCTGGGCATCTTGCAGAGTGTGAAACCGCATCTGACCAAAAAGCAGGAACGAATGTGTTTCTTCCAGATGGAAGATGAAACTGGAACGCTGGAATGCGTGGCATTTCCGAATGTCTTTCGTGCGATTCAGCAGAAATTGCAGCCGGATACGATTTTATGGTGTAAAGGGCGGTTGTCCGTTCAGGAAAGCGGTGTTTCTCTATTGTGCAGCAGTGTTTTGACGCTGGAAGAGTTGCAAAAACAGCTTTCCCATGCGAAGTTCTGCATCAAATTATCGTCTATAGATACCGACCGTATGCAGCAGGCAATTCAAATTGCTGCGAAGTATTCCGGAGAAACTGCATTGTGTTTCTATCTCACCGACCAAAAGAAGATGATCCAACCAAAGCAGAAGCAAAGTATTGCGATTTCTGCGGAGAGTGAGCAGGCATTTTCAACCATTTTTACCAGTTCAGAACTGGGTATTTTACAAGTATAACAGCGTATCTTAGGGGGAATGGATGATGCAATCAACATTTTGGAAACGAACCATTTGCAGTGTGCTTGCGTGCAGCAGCCTTTTTTACAGCTTGCCGCTGAGCAGTGCAGCAGATGCCGAAACTGGTGCATCTGCATCGGAAACAGAATCTACAGAACCAACCGAACCGCCGGATGACCCCGTGGTTTCAAGTACAGATACACCAGCGGAAACAACCGAAACCGCAACGGAAACCATCCTGGAAGAGCCGGATGATGATAACATTTCTTTGGGCGACTTAACGGGGGACGGTATGATTGCGGTGGATGATGCTGTTTTTGTGTTGACGATATATGCAAAGATGGCAGCCGGAATAGAAGTGAATCTGACACCAAATCAATTTTTTTATTCTGACTGCAATCATGATGGGAAAGTGGATGTTACCGATGCGGTTTTGATTCTGGAATATTATGCAAAACGGGCAGCGGGTGCAACAGAGCTTTCTTTTTCGGATTACATGGACCAGAAAAACCAGCAACCAGAAACCACCACAACGACAACTACTGCAACAGAATCCATTCCGGTGGAAACAACGACCACGACTGTTTCTACAGAAATGACCGAATCTGTGACCACCGAACCAACAACAGAAGCAATTACTACAACCATACAACCAACGACGACCACCACCACTTCTGAACAAACGACTGCAATCACAACTACCACGACGACTACAGAAACAACCACCACGACAACGACCAAAGCAACGACAGCTACAACTACCACAACGACATTACCGCAAGCAAAGCAACTGTCTGTGAACTGTATCTTACAGAATGATGCTCCATCGTTGCCGACTGGCTGCGAAGCAACGGCATTGACGATTGCCCTGCAATATGACGGATTTTCTGCGGAAAAAACCGATATTGCAAAAACGTATCTGCCGAAGATGTTATTCTATACCTTGAATAATATCTATTATGGAGCAGATTTCCAGTATGTTTTCCCAGGTGACCCGATGACTTCCTACGGGTATGGCTGCTATGCTCCGGCAATCGTTGCCACTGCAAACGCCTACTTTACCGCACAGAAAAATGCCTCTTACGCAGAAAATCTCTCAGGGACAAGCTTTGAAGACCTGTTCCCATACATTGCAGCCGGTAGACCGGTGGTTTTCTGGGGTACAATGGGAATGCGAGCACCGGAAACAGGTGGCAGCTGGACAACACCGGAAGGCGATACGGCAACTTGGGTGAGCCATGAACATTGCTTGGTTCTGACGGGATACGATAAAAACGCTGGAACGGTATCTGTTGCAGACCCTCTGCGTGGAAATGTAACCTATGATTTGGATTTGGTTGCACAGCGATACAATCAGATGGGCAAGCAAGCAGTTATCATTCATGCGACAACCGATTCCAAAACAGAAGCCGAAGGGGTTCTTGATAATGGTATTTACCGGCTGCGAAATGCGGGAAGCGGACTCTATATGACCGTTGCAGATGGTGTTGATGCAGACGAACGGAACTTGATTCAAGATGCAGCCGATGGCACAGCGGCACAGGAATTTCGGATTTCCTATGATACAGACCGGAACGCTTATCGGTTGTATACGATGTGTTCTTCTGGTGAAACAAATCGCGTGGTAGACATTGTAAAGCTGGGCGGCAGCGTTGTCAGCGGC
>HF997971.1:466-698 GCA_000433635.1 Ruminococcus sp. CAG:254 | reverse complement strand
ACAGACATTTGTTCTCGTTCCGCAGGCGGACGGAACGATGCTGTTTTCTTGCAGTACGAACCGCAGTGCATGCTTGTCCGTTTGGAATACAGATACAGGAACACAAGGAAAGACTGGTTTTTACGATGCCGGAAATGTCGTCATCCGAAACGACATCGGGGACGATTTGCAACGCTGGATTTTAGAGCCAGTTGAATAAAGAACCATTCTGGAAAAATACAAATTCATACAT
>HF997971.1:0-440 GCA_000433635.1 Ruminococcus sp. CAG:254 | reverse complement strand
TACATAACAGGAGAACCTTTTTCGTTCTCCTGTTTTTTTCTATTCGTTCTGAATCAATCTGCTGCAACAATCCCATCACACAACTTGACGATTTCTTGCACCATATGCTATAATAAATGAATGTCAAGGAATCAAAAGACCGTGGGAAAGTTGCGTTCCATTAACGCATTTCCTACAGATTGCAAGGAGGGAACAGATGCAGAATCATATTCCACGGCTGCTGCTCAGTGCGACGGGCAGCGATAGCGGAAAAACAACGATGATGTTGGCGTTGCTGTCTGCTTTTCAGAAAAGCGGTGTCGTTGTGCAGAGTTATAAGAGCGGTCCAGATTATATTGACCCGATGTTTCATGAAGCGGTTACGCATCGCCCTGCTTATCATACCGACCCGTTTTTTCTGCAACCAGATGCCATGCGAAAGCTGGTTGCTGCCACTGCCC
>HF997970.1 GCA_000433635.1 Ruminococcus sp. CAG:254 | reverse complement strand
AACTGCGGTCGAGCTGGCTCAGCTCGGCGGAGGGGGATTGTTAAGGGGGACAAGCTGGCCCCCCTTAACAAACGTATTGATTAGATATTATTGAAATCTAGGAGAAACAAGGGAAATTGCTGTTCGCTATTCTAGAAACATAAAAAATTCAGAAAAACAGAAATCTCAGAAAGATTCATAGGTAATTTGGACAACGCAACCACCAGCGAACAGCACACAGACAGACAGCGAAGCGTTTCTGCCGAACCGGATTCAGATGGTTTCCCTAGAAGAACTTCTCTTAGGGAAACCGATCTTTCACATCCGGCAAAAGGGGGTTCCACCCCTGCTTTTGCCTACCAGCGTGCTGCAATTGCCCCGTTGCCTTGTCCGAATTTGCAACCTTGATTCTCATGATACAACTTTATTTGAATTGGACAATTTCAAAACATGCAATTGCAGCTGGAAAACCTGATTCCAAAATCATATTTGCTTCGCAAATGTGGGCTGCTCGCCCACACCTCGCCAGCATTTTTGAAAAATTGCTGGAGCAAAAAACTTTTTGTTTGCCTGCGGCTCGATATTTGGAAACGATGCTTCTAAAGAAAACGGTCTTTCGCGTCCGGCAAAAGGGGGTTCCACCCCTGCTTTTGCCTACCAGCGTGCTGCAATTACCCCGTTGCCTTGTCTGAATTTGCAACCTTGATTCTCATGATACAACTTTGTTTGAATT
>HF997969.1:658-2384 GCA_000433635.1 Ruminococcus sp. CAG:254 | reverse complement strand
AAAAAACTTTTTGTTTGCCTGCGGCTTGTTTTGCAGAACACACCTTACATTATACAAATAAGAAAGGAGCGATTCTCATCAATCTTTTATCAAAAATAGAACCGTTATTATTAAAAGTACAAAAGCCTGCCCAATATATCGGCGGAGAAATGGGCAGCATTCGCAAAGACCCCAACACCGTTTCTGTTCGGTTTGCATTCTGCTTTCCGGATACTTATGAAATCGGCATGAGCCACTTGGGCATGAAAATTCTGTACGGTTTGACGAATGCTCAACCGAATTATGCCTGTGAACGGGTTTTCTGTCCGGATACCGACATGGAACAATTGATGCTGGAACATCAGATTCCCCTGTATACACTGGAAAGTTTAGAACCTGTGGCAGACTTTGACCTCATCGGCTTTACCTTGCAATATGAAATGGCATATACCAATATTTTGAATATGCTGCACTTGGCAGGCATTCCGCTGCTGGCGGCAGATCGGGGCAATGCCTTGACTCCTCTTGTTTTTGCCGGAGGGCCTTGCGTTTGTAACCCAGAACCGATTGCGGATTTCTTTGACTTTTTCATCTTGGGCGAGGGCGAAGAAGTCAACATGGAAGTGTTCGCCCTCTATGACCGCATGAAGCGGCAGGGTGCGGATAAACAGGCGTTCTTGAAAGAAGTCGTCAAGATTGAAGGCGTTTATGTGCCGTCTTTTTATGATGTTTCTTATCATGAAGATGGAACGGTTGCAGCTGTCACGCCGAAACATGGTGCACCGGAGAAAGTCCGGAAACGCATTATTTCCGATATGGGAAATGTCTATTATCCAGAACAATTTGTTGTTCCATTTACAGAAATTGTGCATGACCGAGCCGTGGAAGAAGTCCTGCGGGGCTGTATTCGGGGCTGTCGATTCTGTCAGGCTGGGTTTATCTATCGTCCATTTCGGGAGAAACCAGCGGAGGTTGTCTGTCGGCAGGCAGAGCAGCTCTGCCGAAATACGGGTTATGACGAACTTTCCCTGTCGTCTTTGAGTACCAGCGACCACGACCAGTTGGAAGCCATTCTGACAGAACTGCTCTGTTATACGGAGGAACGAAAGATTACAATGAGTCTGCCGTCTTTGCGAGTGGACAACTTTTCTGAAGATTTCTTGGAGAAAGTAAAACGCATCCGGAAAAGTGGTCTGACGTTTGCTCCCGAAGCAGGGACACAGCGATTACGAGATGTCATCAATAAAAATGTGACCGAAGAAGAGATTTTACGGGCAGCACAGATTGCCTTTTCCAATGGGTATTATCATGTAAAGCTGTATTTTATGATGGGCTTGCCAACGGAAACGCTGGATGATATTGCAGGGATTGCCCAGCTGGCGGAAAAAATCATCAATCTGTATTTTGAACAGCCAAACCGTCCAAAGGGAAAAGGCGTGGAAATTTCCATCAGTGTGGCAACTTTTGTTCCAAAACCGCATACGCCGTTTATGCTTGTTCCGCAGGCAACGAGAGAGCAGGTTGCCGAGAAGCAGCAACATTTAATTCGCAGCATTCCGCTGAAACACAAGAAACGCATTCGGGTCAGCTGGAATGACCAACTAGTTAGCCTGCTAGAGGCAGTGTTAGCAAGAGGTGACCGGCGATTAAGTGCTGTGATTCGGAAAGCATGGGAGAATGGCAGTCGATTTGATAGCTGGAGCGACCGTTTTTGTTGGGAGAACTGGGAGAAAGCTTTTGCAGAATG
>HF997969.1:0-640 GCA_000433635.1 Ruminococcus sp. CAG:254 | reverse complement strand
CTGGGAGAAAGCTTTTGCAGAATGTGGGCTGGATCCGGCATTTTATGCGAATCGGGAACGACCTGCAACGGAACTTTTGCCGTGGGAGCATTTAGATTATCTGGTAGATAAGTCGTTTTTCCTGCGAGAATATGAGCGGGCGAAACAAGCGAAGACAACACCGCATTGCCGAAAACAATGTTCCGGCTGTGGCATCAGTCGAGCAGTTGGACGAGCTTGTTTTTGAGATAGGTTGCAAAATGAGAGAGCCGCAGGCAACTGCGGTCAAGCTGGCTCAGCTTGGCGGAGAGGGATTGTTAAGGGGGACAAGCTGTCCCCCTTAACAGAGGTATTGATTAGAGGAAATTGGAATCTAAGAGAAATATGTGAAACTGCTGTTCGCCATTCTGAAAAACAGAAAAAATTCCTGTAAACTGCAATCTAAGAAACATTCATAGGCAATTCGGACAACGCAACACCGGCGAACAGCACACAGGCAGACAGCGAAGCGATTCTGCCGAACCGGATGCGATTGGTTTCTCTAAGAGCAGTTAATTCCGAATTGGGAAGTTTTAAAAAAATGCAATTGCAGCAGGGAAGCCAGATTGCAAAATTTCATTTGTTTCGCAAATGTGGGCTACTCGCCCTGAACCTCGCCAGC
>HF997968.1:468-868 GCA_000433635.1 Ruminococcus sp. CAG:254 | reverse complement strand
TATCATATTCGAGCAATTGTTGTGATGACAATAGAAATGATTGTGGCGATGCTGTTGTTTGCTTTACATTTCACACAATTTGTTTTGGTATTGGAGATCGCATGGTGCTCTCTTGCAGTTATGTTGCTGCTTGGAAAAGGAAAGAATGTTTTTGAAAATAAAAAAGGAGGAAGTGCATGAATAAAAAACTGACAAGAACACTTGCCGGAGTCATGTCCCTGATGTTCATGGGACAGATCATGATTTTTGGCGACGGCAGTGCCCAAGGTCTTTTACATGCTGATACAATTGCATCTGCTGCAGAAGCGATTGAGGGAGCAAAGAACAAAGACCAGCTTGCCAAGGAATTTGAAGAAGCAACAAAAGATCTGGGAAAAGTAGATTTTTTTGATGTTACTGA
>HF997968.1:160-417 GCA_000433635.1 Ruminococcus sp. CAG:254 | reverse complement strand
CTGCTAATAATGAGGAGATTGCAGAAGATGATATTTCTGTTCAATCCGAATCAGACGAAGCAGTGCAGGACCATACTGCAGTTATTGCGACTGCTTCGGATGGCGATGCTCCAGCAGGTGAATTAACAGTAACTGGTATTGTTAAACAAGGCGATGTCAATGGAATTAAAGACAAAACGCCGATTTATGTACGTATTTTTGATGAGAACTGGAATGAAATTGAATACCAGGAACTCCGAAGTGGTGACAGTTATTCT
>HF997968.1:0-125 GCA_000433635.1 Ruminococcus sp. CAG:254 | reverse complement strand
GTTATTCTGTAACAGCAAGCAGCGGTAGTGGCATCTATCATGTCAAATATGAAAGTGATGGTTATTTGCCGTTTTACTTGAAGGATTTTGGTACTGGTACTTATACTGTTGGATCCGGTGCTTCT
>HF997967.1:38137-44135 GCA_000433635.1 Ruminococcus sp. CAG:254 | reverse complement strand
TATGCTCAGCTTGTCGGTTGTGGTAGTACTGCCATCGGAAACCGTGAATTTCTGGTTGACCACGGCATAATTCGTATGGGTTGCATTCGTTACTAATACCTTATAATAATATGTACCAGCAGACAATCCGCCAAACTTTACATAAGGGTCTATTTTTGAAACATCATAGGATTTTGCATTTGGCACAACCGTTCTTCCCGTAACGCTTGTGCCATCTTCCCGATAAATTCCAACAATCAATTTTGTAATGTTAGAGGTTGCAGAAGTCACCGTTCCTCGAATCGAAACCGACTTTCCTGCTGTAATATTCGGGATTGTCACACCATTGGTCATTTTGATTTGATCTGTCGTGGTACTGCTGCCGGATTCCGAAACTATGAACTTCTGATTCACGGCTTCATAATCCTTGTGGGCAGCATTGGTTACCAACACCTTATAATAATAAGTACCCGCTTTCAAGTTTCCGAACTTTACCGCTGCATCCATATTTGCAACATTGTATATTTTTGCATTCGGAGATGCAGAATTTCCGGTTACCAACGTATTGTTTGCATCAAACACCCCAACGGTAATCTTGGTAATATTCGATTTTGCAGAAGTGACAGTCCCACGAATAGATACAGCTTTTCCAACCATAATATTTGGAATCGTCGCATTGTTGGTGATTTTAATGCTGTCGTCGGTTGCTGTGCTGCTGGAAGATACGGTAAACTTTTGATTGACAACCGTATAATTCGTATGCGTACCATTGGTAACGGTAATCTCATAGGTATAAGTACCTACCGGCAATTCGCTGAAATCCACAAAGTCATCCAATTTCTTGACATTGAACACGGATGCAGTTGGGTAAGCATTTTTTCCGGTTACCATCTTATGATTGCTGTCATAAACGCCAACGGTAATGGTTGTGATATTGGATGAAGCAGAACGAACGATCCCGCTGATGGAAACAGATGTGCCCACGGTAATATTGGGAATCTTGCTGCCATTTTCAATCGTAATTGCATCTTCTGTCGCCCCAACTTGTACAGTCGGGTCACTGGATACGACAAAACTTTGATTGATTACGATGTAATTTTGATTGGTTGCATTGCTGGCAGTAACACGATATTGATACGTGCCATCCTGCAAGTTCTCAAACGGCAAAGCATCATTCAAGTTCTGCAAATCATATTCTACCTGATTCGGAGAGAGTGTTTTTCCAATGACCTGTTCTCCAGCAGCATTGTAAACGCCCACTGTTAAAACTGTAATCTTTGAAAAATCGGATTTCACAACCCCATTGATGGCAATCGGTGTTCCCTGTATGATGTCTGGAATGGCATCGTTGGAAGAAATGCTCAAAGCATCGGATGATAGGGATTCCTCCGGCATCGTTTCTGTCACAGCTTCTTCCATCTGTTCGGTCTGTTCTGTAGGATCTGGTGTTGATACCATCGCTGCTGCCCCTGTCATTGCAGTTCCCTGAATGGAAAGCAATGCTAAAAAGACACTGACAAATACTTTTATTTGATTCTGGTTTTTCATAATTCCTCTTCCTTTCTGCAAAGCGTTTTGTTCGATGTGTTCTGTTGCTGATTGCTGTAAATTCCTGCCCGATTTTTTTCTAAGGACAGGCGGTAAGACCCTTACAAAAACGATTAGAAAAATGTATGAAATGATATAAAATTTTATGTTCAGAAAGAGAACCCATTCCCGTTCTGAAGATACTTTCATTATAGCATAATTTCTGTGGACTGTCAAGCAATATTCATATTTTCCACATGTTTGATTGAGTTGGTATTCAGAGAATAAATTTCCATCTCTGACCAACTTTCGATAATTTTTATTATAAATGACACAAATTTATTGAAAAGTTTTCATTTCCCATTTATTCCAGAAAAAAGCCAACAAAATGACTTGACAAAAAGAGCTTGCTGTGTTACACTACAAAACAGAAAAAATAATCAAATGAGGATGTGGATATTTTGGAACAAACAAAACCGAATAAAAACAAGTGGATTTCCTTTCTGGCGGACGGGATTCTGTCCGGTCTGATGCTGGGAATTGGCGGCATGGTGAGCCTCTCCAGTGAAAACCGATTCTTAGGGGCATTCCTGTTCTCGCTGGGACTGTTCTGTATCGTACAGTTCAAGTATGGATTATTCACCGGAAAAGTCGGATACATTGTCAGCCGGGATTTACCTTATGTTGCAGAAACCGCTGTCACTCTTGTGGGCAACGCCCTTGGAACATTGATTGCAGCCCTCCTGCTCCGACAAGTTCGGTTCTTTACATCGACTGTTAGCACGATGGATGTTACCATCTCCGACCGGGTACAGGCAACTGTTGACGGCAAAATTCATGACAATCCGCTGAGCATTTTTATTCTGGCAATTTTCTGCGGAATTCTGATGTTTACTGCTGTAGAAGGCAGCCGGAAATGCAAAGAAGAAAAGAACTTTGCTGGTTCGCTGTTCGTCGTTGTCATGCCGGTTATGGTCTTTATTATCTGCGGATTCAACCACTGTATTGCAGATATGTTCTATTATTTCTTTGCTGGTTGCCCAGAGCCGTCCAAGGCAATTGTTTACTTCATTCTTGCCATTGCCGGAAACAGTGTTGGTGGTATGATTGTTCCGCTGCTGAAAAAGTTATCGAATCAGCCACTCTAAAAAAGTGTCATTCTTACAAACACAAAAAGCGTACCCGTTGCAAAAACGGATACGCTTTTTTTCATGCAAAATACAGCAATTCTTACTTCTGCTGATAGCAGGTAAAGGCTGCATCGGTTGTCTTCGGGTCTTTTACCTTTGTAAAGGAACTGATGACTGGAACGACAATCAAAGACAAAATCATCAGGATTGCACCAATATTAATCGGAGATGCCAGATTCAGCGGCAGAGAAGCTGCGGACTTTGTCAGGGCTGGGAACCAGCCAAATCCAAATAGAATCATGTGTCCAATTGTACCGCCAACGCCCAGAATGAAACTTGTCCAGACTGCCGGAACAGTTACCTTCTTGCTATACAGACCAAAGACGAACGGCCCTAAGAAAGAACCAGCCAGTGCTCCCCAAGAATAGGACATCAGCGTGGAAATGGACGCATTCTTATTGAACGCAATCAAAACAGAAATCAGCAGGAATGCAGCAATCAACACCCGCATAATGATGACTTCTTTCTTTTCGCTGTGGTGCTTCATTCTTGGACGAATGAAGTCAATGGTCATGGTGGAACTGGATGTCAAAACCAATGAGGACAGCGTAGACATAGAAGCGGACAATACCAGAACCACAACCAGACCAATCAGCAAATCAGGCAGAGCACTTTGCAGCATTGCCGGAACCATGGCATCATATTCCGGCTTGCCGTTTGCCAGCGTGGCAATGGCAGTCTTTCCGCTTTCCCCGTTCAAGGTGCAGAACAACCGGTCAAATCCGCCCATGAAGTAAGAGCCGCCAGCAACCACCAATGCAAAAATCGTGGAAATTACCGCACCTTTGCGGATGCCATCGGTATTCTTGATGGCATAGAACTTATGTACCATCTGCGGAAGTCCCCATGTACCAAGCGAGGTCAGAATAACAACACCCAGCAGATTCAGCGGTTCAGGTCCAAACAAGGTTGCATACTGTCCCTGTTCGATTTCGCCCATCTGCCGCAGGGATTCTGAAAAGCCGCCATGATTCTGTAAGGTACAGACAACCACCGCTGCAATTCCAATCAGCATAACAATGCCCTGAATAAAGTCATTCAAAGCCGTTGCAGCGTATCCGCCAAGGATCACATAAATGGCGGTGACAATTGCCATGGCAATAATAATGATTCGGTAAGAAGCATCCGATTCCAAATCAAATGCCATATTAAACAGACGGGATAAGCCATTGTAAACCGAAGCCGTATAAGGAATCAGAAATACAAATACAATCAGTGCAGCGGCAATCTTTAAGCTGACAGACTGAAACCGATTCCCGAAAAATTCCGGCATCGTCTTTGCCTGTAAGTGATTGCTCATCAGTCGGGTACGTCTGCCCAGTACCAACCATGCAAGGGCACTGCCGAGCACAGCATTTCCGATTCCAATCCATGTGGACGAAACCCCGTAGTTCCACCCAAACTGTCCAGCATAGCCAATGAATACAACAGCGGAAAAATACGATGTTCCATAGGCAAATGCCGTCAGCCATGAACCGACACTATGACCGCCGAGCACAAAATCGCTGACGGATTTGGTTTTACTGGCTGTATAGATTCCAATGCCCATCATGATGGCAATGTATACAATCAGCATTGCAAGCGTAATTGCGGTTGTCATAATCAAACATTCTCCTTTTTGATTTAGAATCCAATCAGTATCAAAGATTTGCCGTTCCGCTTTCGAAAATCTCTGCGTGAAATGGATTCCATAAGTTCTGTAACGATTGTACAGTGTTTCTATTTTACCATAAAACCCCGAGAAAGTCAATTTGTTTTGTAAATCTTGCATTTTATTTTTAAAAAAACAATCGACATCGACACAAAAATATGTTATAATAGAGATTGCATCGGGGAAATCACTACAAATGCACTTTTTAACATCCATTAAACACCCATTACAAAACAGAAAGGAATGAATTTCTATGGAACGAACCAACACCAAAGACATTGTTTCAAAAGTCGCTTATTTAATCGGCGTGAAAAAAACCGTTTTATACAACCAATTTGAAACAGAACGTCCCGGATATTTAAAAGAACTGGACGAAAACCAAAACGCCCGTACCATCCGCAGCCTTTGTAAATTGCGAATGACACTGTTACATCGATTCAAAAAAATTGATGATATGCTGCGATTTGAACTGAAAAACCTCAAGACCATTGAATTTTTTGATAAGGATGATATTAAACAGCTGGAGAAATGGGAAATCCCAGTGATTTTAGTCAACTCTCGTTCTTCTCTTTACATGGAGCATTTTAATGACCTCATTCAGGAACACATTGATGCTTGCAAAGACCTGTTTCCGGAATGGCTGAAATGGGAATATCTCCGCAGCCTGTTCCTCATGCCGAAAAACAAAAAGACCGATGTTCCAAAATCAGAATTTTCAAAATATATGGCAAATATGGAATTTTATCCGTATCAAACCTATATTTACTGGCAGCATCCAAAGGACTGCGGAAATATGCTGTTCAACGATAATAAATTTGTCAATATCTTATATGAGATGCACAACGACTATTTCTTTGAAACCGAAAAGGTGCTCGATGCTGGTGAAACCACCAAAACCACCATTTATGATTTCATTGAACGGGGCGAACGAACTGCAATTATTGTAGACTGCGAAAACTCCGATGTCTATAAATTATATGCGACCTTAAAAAATCTCAATCAAGAAGAATTGCAAAAGGTCAAGAAAATCATTCTGTTCGATGATGTCCATACGACCCGTGCATGGTCATGTTTGTCCCACTTCTTGGATATTGAAGTGGAACACATCGAAGTGGAACGGGTTAATGACTATAAATCCTTGGTTGATATCAAGATGACGGCAGGTGCTTGCAAGGAATTTTACAGCAATGACATTCAATCGTTTATCCTGGTATCCAGCGATTCGGATTATTGGGGACTGATTTCCTCCCTGCCGGATGCAGATTTCTTAGTAATGATTGAATACAGCAAGTGCGGAAAAGACATCAAGGAAAAACTCGAAAACAACGGGATTTTCTATTGTTCGATTGATGACTTCTGTTCCGGAAACATCGCAGAACTGAAAAGTTATGCCCTGCAAGAAGAACTGAAAGGACAGCTGGAGCAGGCATTGAATTTGAATGCTCATACACTGCTCGAAACGGTTTATCGAAACTGCCGAATTCAGGCAAGCGAAACCGAACAAAAGAACTTCTATGACCGTTACCTTCGCACATTGCAACTGACAATGGATGCGGACGGCAATTATCTCATTAAGCCGAAAACATTCTAATACAAAGCAGCGATTTCCCCGTAGCAAACAAAATCGGCAGCCACAAGTTTTTCTGTGGCT
>HF997967.1:37388-38102 GCA_000433635.1 Ruminococcus sp. CAG:254 | reverse complement strand
ATTTTCTGTTTATCGAATTTTCACATCGTCCAGCGTCAGCGTGGTGAGCATTTCAGTTGTAATCTCTTCACAGTCGGCAAGACGGTTTGCCTGTCGAGTCAATGCCGTATCAAAAAAGTTCCGGACTTCTCGCCCATTTGCAAAAGATTCCGATTTTTCCGCACAGCGTTTCCGGAAATATTGCAACACATAGAAATTTGCTTCAGCTGTTGGCTCTAACGCACTCTTTTCACAGATATGCTGGAAAATCGTCAGCAATTCTTCTGGCGTATAGTCTGCAAAGTAAATGACCTTCCGGAATCGAGAACGCAACCCCGGATTTGAATCCAGAAACTGTTCCATCTCTGCCGGATACCCTGCTACAATGACGACCAAATCATCCCGATGGTCTTCCATCTCTTTCAGCAGTGTGTTCACGGCTTCCATTCCGAAATCATTGCTGCCCGCAGCAGAAGTCAATGTATACGCTTCATCAATGAACAACACGCCGCCCAATGCCTTTTGAATCACCTTTTTGGTGCGAATGGCGGTTTGTCCAACATAGCCGCTGACCAGTCCGGCACGGTCGGTTTCGACCAAATGCCCTTTCGAGAGAACCCCCAGCCCAGCATAGATTTCCGAGAGCAGACGGGCAACGGTTGTTTTTCCCGTTCCCGGATTTCCCGAAAAGACCATATGTAAGGAAACTTGCAGCGGCGGCAATCCTCGTTCCTG
>HF997967.1:27346-37367 GCA_000433635.1 Ruminococcus sp. CAG:254 | reverse complement strand
GGCAATCCTCGTTCCTGTCGCAGCTGCCGCAGCCGAACTAGATTGATTAAGCTGCTTAGCGTTTCTTTTACCTGCTGCAAGCCAGTCAAGCTTTCCAGCTCTTCCATACACACCGCCAGCGGACGGATTTCTGGTGCTTCTGATGCTTCGGGGGTGGATTCTTCCGATGCTGCTTCCGACTCTTCTGGAGCAGCTGGCATTGCTGGTTTCCAGCCACTCGGAATTGCAAAAGGCTTTTCTTTTGCAGTGCTCCGCCAGCCTTGCAACTTTCGATTGCGATAGACTCGCAACGGCAATAAAATGGCTGCAATGGCAGATGCCTGCCGTTCGTCTCGCTGGTTGGTATCGGCAGTAAACGACAGCCCCATCAAATTCAGCAGGTTTAAAAAGAAAAGCGATAAGCTGCTGTTCCCTTGCTCTGCCAAATCCACTCGAATCCACAAGTCCAGCAAGCCACGCAAGGTATCCTGCACGCTCTCTGCTGTAAATGGATGCCGCTTGCAAAATGTTTGCAGCTGTGAGAGGGTCATGTTATAATGCAGCAAGTCGTTTAAATACTGCACTTCTGTTTCTTCCAGTCGGCGGTCTAAATTTGCAAGATACAACAGGTATTTATAATAGGAAAATCCGGCAAATTCCGCAAGCGGCTGCTGATTGCCGAGGATGCGTTCGCCGTTTTTTTCGTAAAGTTCACAGAGATAATAGGTATATTGAATGGCTGTTTGCAGGGTTTCTGATGCCATAGCTGCCTCCATTGATTGGATTTTTTAGACTTCGTTTTCCTGAAAAAGAAACGGTCTTAAATCTTCGTATAATTTTTGATAGGTTTCTAATAACTTCTGATTGGTTTTCTCCCGATTTTTCGACAGCTCGGAAATGGCAATGGCTTTCGCCTGATTGGCAATGTCGCCCGGAATGGCGTTGTTGGGAATCTTGGAAAGATTGTCCATGGCTGCTTGTAGATAATCGTTTTCTGTTTGCAGCTGCCCCAGTAACCGCAATAAAATCTGATAGTTTTCTTTCAATTCTGCAGCAGTAAAAATCGTTTGCATGGCGGTGCTCCTTTCTGCATTGTGCGATTAGTTCTATTATACCGAGTTTTGGGGATATTGTCAAGAAAAAACAAAACTGCCGCTTCCACAATCGGAAATGGCAGTTTCTTGTTTCTCGTATTTTCTTTTTACAGCAGTTTCCGCTTCAACAGAACTGCATCCAAAATGGTAATCGCACCATCTGCATTCAAATCCGCTGCAACTGCATTCCGCTTTTTCAGGGTTGCTTTGTTGCAAAGATGTTTTTGCAGCAGAACAATATCCGGCAAGTTGACCGTTCCATCTCGGTTGACATCGCCCAGCAAGACCGTTCCGCCCTCCGGCTCTTCGCCCCAGACTAGTTCGCCATCCTGATATGCTGTGATTTTTTCCGTTCGGGTGTATTCATCCAAAATCAAGCCATCTCGGCTGTAGTCATCGGTCGGATCCCAGTGGGTTGTATAGTTGGCATCCATCTTTGGAATCAAGCCAAAGTGGAACACTCTTGTTCCATAGAATGCACAGCCATCCCAGCTGATTTCCACATAATACGTTCCGTTATCATCCCATTTGACTGGCTTGGAAATCGTTGCAAAACTCTCTCCGTTGGTGTTGGCATTTTCTTCATCATAGTAAATTTCAATGTCCAAATCATCAATGGTCTGCCCTGCTTTCAGCATTTCATTGATGTTAAAGAAATACCGAGCACTCAATGTGCTGATGTACCGAGGCGGCAAAGAGGTATCGTTGCAAATGGAAATTTCAATCTGCGAACGGGCATCTGTTTCCTGCATCACTCTTGCATCAATATAAATCTCCTGAATATCGCCCTTCATAGATGCTTCAGATGGTGGGAAGTTTTCCACAGGCTTATTCCCCATTGCCTTGCCATAATACTGGTACAATCCTGCACACGCTCCAACAAAAGCAGCATTATAGTCTACCGCAACTTCATTGTAGATGTAATCCTTGGTCTGGTCGTTATGGAAATCCTTTTCATCTGGCCCACCGACTAACGCACCCCAAAGAACATGTGTCTGGTCTGCTGGTTCATCCATGTTCAACGTCTTAGAACCATGTGCAGCCCGATGGTGCGGATGCGAAGCAGCGTTCTTGGAATAGCCGACAATATATGCACGATTCATCGGATTTTTTCCCATGATGTATTCCATCTGACCTTCTGCCCAGTCTGCAAATTTGTCATCGCCCGTTTCTTTTTCATAGACCAGTGCACAGAGCTGTGCAGCTGCATCATACCGACAAGAACCATAGTTATTCAGCATGGAAAAACCAGCTGGTGTTTTTGCCAGAAATGTCGTGTCGGTGGTATCTGCAACAAATGGTGCTGTTTTCGGATCATATGGCAAGTTCCACAGAACATCATCCGACCCGCCCGGGTCAGCATGCGTCAAGCCCGACCAATATTCCAGATTCCAGCGGAAAATATACCAATCTCTTGCCGTGTTGGTAATCGGGGCAAGTTTTGCAAACACACCGCCCCACACAGTATCCCAGCAATGCACCCAGATATTCTGCCAGCAGTTTCCGGTGTCTGCAATGATTCGCTTCAAATAACCGGTATAAGGATGTGCTCCCATGTCCCCCGAGGTGTTCTCATCCACAGCAATAATGTCGTTGATATAGTCATATTCTCCGGTGCATTCATAGAGCCAAACTGCTGCCCACGCCAGTTCATCATAATCATAGCTGGATGTATAGAATCCGCCATCATAGCCCAAGCTGGTAACGGTTTTTCCGTCTTCTGCTTCCGAATGCGTCTTGACTGCAAATTCATACATCTTGACGGCAGTATTTAAGCAGCGTTTCGCATACTCCGGCTCGGTATCCTTAAAGTTCAGATAGTTCACTGCCAGCGAAGCCGCAACCCCTGCACACATATCCGAAGCAGGCGTTTCTACTGTTGCAAAATATGCCGGTCGTGCAAAGTCCAGCAGGCTTTCGTTCTGCAATTCCGGTGCGTTCCAATAGTTGTGGTCAATGTCGCCCTCTCCGACCTGATAACAGAACGCCAAAATATCGCCATTCTCATCAAAATACGTACACTTTAAGTAATAGTCATTGAACCAGTGCAGAATATCTTCGATATGCCATTGCTGTCCAGAATCCACATAGGCATCCCGAAATTCGTAATAGCCCCAGCCCAATGTGGAGGCAGCATAGCTGCCCGGCAGACAGAATTTTACATGGTCGCCGGCATCGTGCATACCGCCAGCAACGTCAATTGTTCCATCGCCATCCGGGTCTAAAATATCCCGATGGGCATCAATGAATTCCTGTGACAGATTCGTGCCCTTGTAATCTTCCCCCATTGGTTTCAGCGGTACGGCTGCATCTTCTGTGTGGCAGTCCCCACGCCATTCCAGATTTCCGCCCGTAATGCCAGAGCCGCACTTGTTTGCATCATAAAAATACAAGGACATCTGTAAAGCTTTCGCAAAGTTGATTTCCACTTCTTCCTCTGATGTTGTGGCATCCGCAGCGGCTGCGGAAAAGCCCTGCCCCAATGTGGTGCAGCCCATAACCACACAGAGCAAGGCTGCTGCAATTTTTTTGCATCGATTTCGTTTCACAATAAACTCCTTTCTATTCTTTCCCATTTCACGCTGTTTTCACATCTTTTGTCGCATTCACCAAAAAGCAAGAAAAGATGTGCATCTTCTTTCCCTATCTTATCATAAATCCAGAAAAAAGGAATGTGATTTTATGTCTAAATTGTAAAAATATCATGCTGCAATCCGTTGTTTTGTAGTAGACAGAAAATCGTATTTGTAGTATAATAAAATGGATTTCTTACCACGCAACAATTTCAGAAAGGATGTGGATTTTTTGACCATTCAACAATTAAAATATGCAGTTACAGCTGCCGAAAAAGGGACGATGAGCGAAGCTGCACAATCGCTGTTTCTCTCTCAGCCGAGTTTAACTGCTGCCATTAAAGAGTTGGAAAAAGAACTGCGAATCACCATCTTCCACCGCACCAACAAAGGGGTCATTGCTACCAATGAGGGCGAAGAATTTTTAGGCTATGCCCGGCAAGTGCTGCAACAGGTCGGCTTGATTGAAGAAAAATATCTGGATGGCAAACAGCTGAAACAAATTTTTTCCGTTTCTGCCCAGCACTATTCGTTCGCTGTCAATGCTTTCGTGGATGTCATTCAAACATTTGGCAATCAAAGCTATGATTTTACGCTGCGGGAAACTCAGACGTTTGAAATTATTCAGGATGTTTCCCGACTAAAAAGCGAAGTCGGCGTGCTGTATCTCTCCCGTGAAAATCAAGCAGTCATTCAAAAATTGATTGCAGAAAACGGGCTGGTCTTTGAGGAACTGTTCACCGCCTCTCCGCACGTCTTTATCAGCTTCAAGCATCCGCTGGCTGCCAAAACAGAAATCACCTTGGACGACCTGAAACCCTATCCCTATCTCTGTTTTGAACAGGGCGATTACAACGCTTTTTATTTCTCCGAAGAAATCCTAAGCACTATCCCACGGGAAATGACCATCAAAGTCCGTGACCGTGCAACGCTGTTTAATCTAGCCGTTGGGCTGGACGGTTACACCATCAGCACCGGCATCATCAGCAAGGAACTGAACGGGGAAAATATCATTGCCCGACCGCTTGCCATTCCGGAATTGATTCGGGTTGGTACAGTCACCCGAAAAAATATGACACTGAGCCGACTGGGTACAGCATACATGGAAGCTCTGCGGCGGCATACCTGCAACGAACCATAAACAATTCCAATCACCTACAAAATCAGTATAGTTTTTTTCTATCGCAAACAGCGGAAAATCGGTATTTTACAACAGCTGTTTTCTGGTGTACAATGAAAAGCAATCCGGACGCTTTACGTCCATGCATTTACAACCAGAAAGGATTTTGATATGAAAACAGCAATTGTCGGATACCCTCGTATCGGGGCACATAGAGAATTAAAGTTTGCAAGTGAACAGTATTTCCGTGGAGCTTGCACCGAAGCAGAATTACAGGAAACGGCAAAGTCCCTTCGCCTTGCCAATTTAACACAGCAGAAAGAAAGCGGTCTGGACTGGATTCCGTCCAATGATTTTTCATTCTATGATGGCATGTTGGACACTGCCTTTTTGCTGAACGCTGTTCCGAAGCGGTATCGGGAACTCGGACTTGCTCCGCTGGATACCTACTTTGCAGCGGCAAGAGGCTATCAGGGCGATAAGGGCGATGTAAAAGCCCTTGCCATGAAAAAATGGTTCAATACCAACTACCACTACATGGTACCGGAACTGGAAGACGACACTGCCATTTGTCTGGCAGATGAAAAGCCGTTTAACCTCTATCAGGAAGCAAAGGCTGCTGGCGTAGAAACCAAACCGGTTGTCATTGGTGCTTATACGTTCCTGAAACTGGCTGTTTACAACGGAAAGAAAACAGCTGCGGATTTCGTTGCAGACACCGTAAAGGCTTATGCAGACTTGCTCCAGAAGTTCCAGACCCTCGGCACTGCTTGGGTACAGTTCGATGAACCTTGCTTAGTCATGGATATGACCGCAGAAGACAAGGCTCTGTTTACACAGCTGTATGCTGGCATTCTGGCAGCAAAGGGCAGTGTAAAGGTTCTGCTCCAGACTTATTTTGGCGATGTACGGGACTGCTATGATACCATCTGCAAGCTGGACGTAGACGGCATTGGTCTGGACTTTCTCGAAGGCAAGCAGTCTGCAAAGCTGGTTACAGAACAGGGCTTTCCGAACGACAAGATTTTGTTCGCTGGCGTTGTCAACGGCAAGAACATCTGGAAGAATCACTATGACAAAACCCTGTCCCTGCTGGCAGAACTGAGCCAGCATGCAGAACAGATCGTTCTGAATACATCCTGCTCGCTGCTGCACGTTCCATATACCACAGCCAATGAACACAAGCTCTCCGAAGAAGTGCTGTCGCACTTTGCATATGCTGCGGAAAAGCTGACTGAACTGAAAGAACTGAAACAGATTCTCTCCGCAGACCATCCGCAGGAAACCGCTGCTTATCAGAAGAATGCTGCTCTGTTCGCAACCCCGAGAAGCGGTGCAAACAAGGCGGTTCAGGAACAGGTTGCTGCTCTGAAAGATGCAGACTTTGTTCGTCTGCCAGCATTCGCAGAACGGGAACAGATTCAGAAGAAAACTTTCGGTCTGCCACTGCTGCCGACAACCACCATCGGTTCTTTCCCACAGACTGCCGCTGTTCGTGCAAACCGTGCCGCATTCCGAAAGGGTGAAATCTCTCAGGAACAGTATGATGCATTCAACAAACAGCAGATTGCAGATTGCGTTGCTCTGCAAGAAAAAATCGGTCTAGACGTTCTGGTTCACGGCGAATTTGAACGGAATGACATGGTAGAATACTTCGGCGAAAGTCTGGACGGCTATGTATTTACCCAGAATGCATGGGTACAGTCCTATGGTACTCGCTGCGTAAAGCCACCAGTCATCTGGGGCGATGTAAAGCGTGCAAAGCCAATGACGGTAAACTGGTCTGTCTATGCACAGAGCCTGACAAAGAAACCGATGAAAGGTATGCTGACTGGTCCAGTTACGATTTTGAACTGGTCGTTCCCGAGAGAAGACATCTCCCTGAAAGAAAGTGCTTATCAAATCGCCCTTGCCATTCGGGAAGAAGTATTGGATTTGGAAGCAAATGGAATTACTATGATTCAGGTCGATGAAGCAGCACTTCGGGAAAAACTGCCGCTGCGGAAATCCGACTGGAACAGCGACTATCTGGACTGGGCAATTCCGGCATTCCGTCTGGTGCACAGCGGTGTAAAGCCGGAAACACAAATTCACACGCATATGTGCTACAGTGAATTTACAGACATCATCGCTGAAATTGATGATATGGATGCCGATGTGATTACCTTTGAAGCAAGCCGTTCGGACTTGAAGATTCTGGATAGCTTACAGGAACACCACTTCCGGACAGAAGTTGGCCCAGGTGTTTATGACATTCACTCTCCAAGAGTTCCGTCTGTGGAAGAAATTAAGCTGGCACTGCACAAGATGCTGGAAAAGATTCCAGTCGAAAAGCTTTGGGTCAATCCGGACTGCGGTCTGAAAACCAGAGGCGACAAGGAAACCATCCCGAGTCTGGAACATCTGGTTTGTGCCGCACAGGAGGTACGGTGTGAGCTCTCCAAATAAGACGACATTCTCCTTTGAAATTTTTCCGCCAAAGCCCACTTCTGAGCCGAGCGTCATTTATGGGACATTGGACGCTCTGCAAGACTTGAAACCAGACTTTATCAGCGTGACTTACGGAGCTGGTGGCGGAGCAAATTGCAAGAATACGGTTGGCATTGCATCCTACATTCAAAACACCTGCCAGACAGAAAGCGTTGCTCATCTCCCCTGCTTGTATCTCTCCGAATCCGACTTGAACGGCATTCTGGAACAGCTGCAGGAAAACGGCATTCACAACATCCTAGCGTTACGAGGCGACCGTTCAGAAACGGCAACCCCGAACGGTCGATTCTCCCACGCCAACGAACTGATTTCTTACATTCACGACTATGACCCCAGTTTTCACATCATGGCTGCCTGCTATCCGGAGGGACATCCGGAGCAGCACAGCCCAGCGGAAGAATTGGAAACCTTAAAGCGAAAAGTAGATGCAGGGGCTTCGCAATTCATTACACAACTGTTCCTAGACAATGATGCATTCGATACATACCGAAACAAAGTTGCACAGGCTGGTGTTTCTGTTCCAATCGAAGCAGGGATTATGCCCGTGACTAACAAAAAACAAATCGAACGCATGGTGAAGCTGTGCGGTGCAACGCTCCCGAAAAAGTTCCTGCATATTCTAAACAAGTATGAGGACAATCCGGAAGCCTTGCGAGATGCTGGCGTTGCCTATGCCATTGAGCAGATTGTAGACCTGATTGCACAGGACGTAGACGGCATTCATCTGTACACCATGAATCGTGCCGATGTTGCCAGAGATATTGACCATGCTGTGCATCGGCTGTTACAGTGACCATTTGTTTTCCCAACTCCAAATAGAAAAAATCCGTCCGTGGAATTTTCCATGGACGGATTTTTGTTTTTCTGATGGATGAATTGCCTACGGTTATTCGTTCAAGAACCGCTCAAACTTCCGGATATTTTCTCGTGTTCCGATGACACAAACGGTGTCGCCTCGGTGCAGAATGGTATCCGGCTTAATTTCAATCTCCAAAGAACCATTATGCTTGACTGCAATCAGGTTGATGCCGAACATCTTTCGAGGATTGATTTCCTGCACGGTTTTTTCTGCAATTTTCTGTGTCACGCTCAATTCCATCAAGTCAACTTCTTCACTCAGCGTGATAAAGTCCAGAAAGCCCGGAGCAAGCAACCGATTTGCCAGACGAATCGCCATATCCCGTTCCGGATAGACCACTTCTGCTCCCAGCAGTTCCAGCACACAGCCTTGTTCTGCACTGGTTGCTTTTGCAATAACCCGCTTCACACCCAACTGAATAACATTCAGCGTTGCCAAGATGCAAGTGTCTATCCGTTCTCCGATACAGATGATGACCACATCACAGTTATCAATCCCGACTTTTCGAAAATTCTCCTTAGAAAGCTCCTGCACCACATAGGCGTGGTCGGTAAACGCTGCCGCAGAATTGATTTTTGCTTCGTTTTCGTCAATGATAATCAAATCTTTTCCGGATTCCGAGAGAGTCTGTGCCAATGCATAGCCAAACCGTCCCAATCCGATAATTCCATACAGTCCGTTTTCTGTTTTCACTTTTTTTCCAAACACAATGGTTCTCCTTTCTTCTGTCTGATGTTTCCTGTAAGTCCATTGCTGCCATTATCCAACAGAAATGCTTTCCACTGGCAGCAGAATGGTTTGCCGATGTTTCCGGAACCAGAGCGAAACCACGGTCAATGTGCCAAGTCTTCCGCCAAACATTGCTGCCATCAGCAGCCACTTCCCAAAAGTGGCAACAGAACTGGTGATTCCGGTCGAAAGTCCCACAGTACTGAATGCCGATGCAGTTTCAAAGAGCAGCGACAAGAATGGCAGTGTCGGATTTAACAGGCAAAGAATAAACGAAATGGCAAATACAATGCTAATTGCTAAACTGCAAATAACCATTGCCTGCTGTACCGTCCCAGCTGAAAACCGTTTCCGGAATGCACCGGGCTGTTCTCCCCTCGGATATGCTACAATTGTTCGAAACAGCACAAAAATCGTGGTGACCTTTACGCCGCCCCCTGTAGAACCAGGCGATGCTCCGATATACATCAATACACAAATCAAAAGCTGACTGGCATTGGAAAAATCACCCACATTTGCAATTGTCAAGCCCGATGTTCGGGAAGTGATGCCCATAAAGAACGCATTCACCCAGGAAAGCGAGTCGCCTTCAATTGCTTTCAGTAACAGCGAACTGGTGAGATCCAAAAATCCGGAAGTGATCAGCACAACTTTGGTATGTAAACTGAACTTGTGAAACCGCTGATTCCGCAAAATATCCAGAATGACAAAGAATCCAAAGCCCCCTAAAATATTTTCTGCAATGGTCAACAACTGTAACCCCACATCATTTCGATAAGAGAGCAATCCGCCTAAAATATCAAACCCCGCATGATTAAACGTGGAAACGCTGTGAAAAATCGCAATTCCCAACGCCGGAAGAACATCAAACTGCCGGCGAAATAAAAACCATCCCACAAATGCTGCGGAAGATTCGACGATAATCGTTGTAATCAAAACCGAACGAATCAATACTTGTACATCTTTCATCGTTGGATAGTTCAAGGCTTCCTGCACCAAGACTTGATCTCGCATCCGCAGCTTTCTGCCTGTAAACGCAATCAGTCCTGCACCGATGGATGTAATCCCCAAGCCGCCGATCTGCATTGAAATGCAGAGTACAACATATCCAAATGTGCTAAAGGTACTCGCCGTATCGACAACCGTCAACCCCGTGGTGGATACGGCACTGACTGCC
>HF997967.1:10007-27312 GCA_000433635.1 Ruminococcus sp. CAG:254 | reverse complement strand
CCGTAAAGGCAGCCTCCACAACCGAAAGGCTGCCCGGATGCCGCTGCGAAACTGGCAGCAATAACAAGCCTGTTACCAATAACATCATAATGAGAAAACCAAGTGCAATCAGTTGTACAGGTGTGACCGAACGCTTTTTATGCGTCATTTTTTGTTTCCTCCGAAAGCACATGAAACTAAAAAGGCATCTTTCATTCATTCTTTTCCTTTTCAAAAAAGCGGAACTGCTCTCTGCCATTTTCTGCACATGGAGCAGTTCCGCTGCAATCGAATCTGTTATTTCTATCGGAAATGCGAAAGAAAACCGATTCCTTATGCTTTCTTAGCCATAGATGCCTTTGTGACTTCTACAATATGCTCTGCACATAGACCAAATTCTTTCAGCAAATCCACTGCTGGGCCAGAATGTCCGTATTCATCATTGACCCCAATTCGTACTACTGGCACTGGACAGGTATCACAAACTGCTTCTGCAACTGCTGCACCCAGTCCGCCGATGATGCTGTGTTCTTCAACTGTAATCAGCAGTCCGGTTTCTGCGGCTGCCTTTGCAATCAAATCAACATCCAGCGGCTTAATGGTATGGATGTTCAAAACTCTTGCAGAAATGCCCTCTGCTGCCAGCTGTTCTGCTGCATCCAGTGCTTCGGATACCATCAGACCGGTTGCAACCAATGTGACATCCTTGCCTTCTCTCAAGGTGATGCCCTTTCCGATTTCAAACTGGTAAGTTTCCGGATCGTTGAAAATCGGAGCTGCCAGTCTGCCAAATCGCAGATAAACTGGACCTTCCATTTCAATGGCTGCCTTTACAGCGGCTCTTGCTTCTACATCGTCTGCCGGATTCAAAATGGTCATGCCCGGAATGGTACGCATCAGGGCAATATCTTCGTTGCACTGGTGCGTTGCACCGTCTTCGCCAACCGAGATACCAGCATGGGTTGCACCGATTTTTACATTCAGGTGCGGATAACCAATGGAGTTCCGAACGATTTCATAGGCTCTGCCAGCGGCAAACATTGCGAATGTGCTGGCGAACGGAATCTTTCCGGAGGCTGCCAGACCAGCTGCAACGCCCATCATATTGGCTTCTGCAATACCGCAGTCAAAAAACCGTTCCGGATATGCTTTCTTAAAAATACCGGTCTTGGTTGCAGCTGCAAGGTCTGCATCCAGTACGACCAGATTCTCATAGGTTTCTGCAAAGTCCCGCAGTGCTTCGCCGTAGCTTTCCCGTGTTGCTTTCTTTTTTGTTTCGCCTGCCATGTCTTAACCCTCCAGTTCCTGCAGCTGTGCGGTCAGTTCCGCCATTGCCTGTTCATATTCTGCCTGATTCGGTGCTTTGCCGTGCCAGCCAACTTGATTTTCCATGAAGGAAACGCCCTTGCCCTTTACGCTCTTCTGCACGATGACAACCGGCTGTCCCACAATCTGTTCTGCTTCTGCAAATGCTGCTTCAATCGAATCAAAATCATGAGCATCCATCTGAATGACATGCCAACCGAATGCTGCAAACTTTTCCGGAATCGGTTCTGGAGAGCAAACTTCAGAGAGCTGTCCATCAATCTGCAAGCCATTATAGTCTACGATTGCCAGCAGGTTGTCCAGATGATAATGCGATGCAAACATCGCTGCTTCCCAGACCTGACCTTCTTCAATTTCGCCATCGCCCAAAATGGTATAAACCTTATAAGCAGCGTTGTCCAGCTTGCCAGCCAGAGCCATACCACAGGCAACGGAAATGCCCTGTCCGAGCGAACCGCTGGACATATCAATGCCCGGTGTATGAATGCACGGGTGACCCTGCAACATTGCACCGATGTGCCGCAAAGACTGCAATTCTTCCTGTGGGAAGAAACCACGCTGTGCCAGTGTTGCATACAATGCCGGTGCACAGTGTCCCTTGGAAAGTACCAGCCGATCCCGATCTGCCATTTCCGGCTGTTTCGGGTCAATGTGCATTTTTGCAAAATAAAGATACGTCAGCAAATCGCTGATGGAAAGCGAACCGCCCGGATGTCCGGACTTTGCACAATAAGTGCCTTCAATGACACCCATCCGCACTTTACAAGCAATCGCTTGTAACTTTTTCTTTGTGATTTCCTCCATGGAAATTCCCTCCGTTGTTAAAATTTTGATTGTATCCATAAAAGCAATTCTAAGATTGCCTTTTGATCACAAGTATGGGTTAAAACATGGTCTGCAATCGCCTGAATGGCAGGCTGTGCATTTGCCGGAGCAACACCATAATCTGCCGCTTCCAACATTGCACGGTCGTTTTCATAGTCGCCAGCTGCCACGACAATAGATGGGGATTCTAAATGAAACCGCTTTCGGTATTCCACCAGTGCACTGCCCTTGGAAACCTGTTTCGGCAGCATCTCATAAAAGCTGTCGGATGACTGAATGAAATCTACATCTGTCCAGTTCTGTGCCTGAATAAACGCTTGCAAGCGAGGCATATCGGACGGGTCAACCGCAAATAAAATCTTCATCCACGGAATGTCCGGCATAGTTTCCAGCGTGCAGTATTTCGGCGTGACCTGACAGATGGCAACGTGCTGCTGCTCATAGATGGTATTCTGAATGACATACGTTCCATCTGCACAGAGAATCTCAGAGCCTGCCTGCGGAAATTCCTTCAGAACCGCAGCTGCCATTTCTCTGGCGGATGCACACAACGGCTGTTGATAGAGAATCTGTTCGGAAACAGGGTCGTAAATCATTGCCCCATTGAATAAAATCATCGGCTCTTTTACGGAAAGCTGTTCCCAGTAGGTTCGAGCAGATTCAATGGTTCTCCCCGTTGCAATCGTAAAGTGACCGCCCTGCTGAACAAACTGCTGAATGCTGTCCCGCAGGTCATCCGGAATTTGCTTGTCAGATGGCAATAATGTTCCATCTAAATCCGAGAAAAGCCAAACATCGTTCTTCATGGCTGCACCATCCCTTCTGCTTCTGTAAACCGTAGTTTTCGCAAAGCTGCCTGAAAATAATCCGGCAGCGGACTGGTAAATTCCATATATTCGCCCGTGGTCGGGTGCATGAATCCAATTTTTCCGGCGTGCAGGCACTGCCCTGTCAAGTTCGGGAACGGCTTTCCATACACATCATCACCCAACACTGGATGCCCCAGATATGCCAGATGCACCCGAATTTGATGGGTTCTGCCTGTTTCGAGCTGTAATTGCAGATGCGTATAGTTGCCGGACTCCGCCAACACGGTATAATGTGTAATGGCATCCTTGGAATTTTTCTGCGTGACACACATTTTTTTCCGGTCAACGGGATGCCGCCCAATCGGTGCATGAATTGTTCCGGACTTTTCCGAGAATCGCCCGATGGCAATCGCCTGATAGGCTCTTGTGAATGTATGTGCCTGAATCTGTTCCGACAGTTTCAAATGAGCGTGGTCGTTCTTTGCCACCATCAGCAAGCCGCTGGTATTCTTATCAATGCGGTGCACGATGCCCGGACGAATCACACCATTGATACCGGAGAGCCGGTCACCGCAGTGATACAGCAACGCATGTACCAGCGTTCCCGTCAGATTGCCGGGGGCAGGATGTACCACCATGCCTTTCGGCTTATTCACCACCAGCAAATCATCATCTTCATAGACAATGTCCAGCGGAATTGGTTCGGGTACAAGTTCCAATGAAACGGGTTCTGGAATGACAACCTGCACGACATCACCGCTGCGAATTTTATAATTCTTGGAAACGGCTGCACCATTGACAGTGACATCGCCCTGTTCCATGCGAGTTTGAATTACCGAACGGGTCAAGTCCAAGGTGTCCTGTTCCGCCAGCCATTTATCCAAACGCTGCCCGACTGCTTCCGGCGTAAACGTCAATGGTTCTTTCATGCAGAACCTTCTTTCCGGTCGGATTTTTTCGAGCTGCCCTCTAAAAAGAGCATATAAATTGCCAGCAGGAAAACACCGACCACCACGCAGCAATCTGCAAAGTTAAACACAGCAAAATGAAACAGCCGAACATCCAGATAGTCAATGACTTTTCCATCCCGAAATAAACGGTCAATCAGATTTCCAATGCCGCCTGCAATAATCAATGCAGAGCAAATCGGAATCATCTTGGAACGCTTTCGGTATTTCACCATGAGCACTGCACAAATTACCATCAATAAGACGGTGACAGCGATTAAAAACCACCGCATTCCCGAAAAGCTGCTGAATGCTGCACCCTGATTTTCCAGATAGGTCAGGTTTAAAACTTCTTTTCCGCCAATCTTGATAAACGGAATGCTGCCTTGTGGCTGTAATGTATGCACAGCCCAATATTTAATGAACTGGTCAACCCCGACCAGCAAGACGATGCAGATACAAGATAGGATCATCAAGTGAAACGCTCCTCCCTTTCCAGCTGAGGACAAGAACAGCCCGCCGCACAAAACCGGCAGGCTGTCATCTTTATCATCGTCTTTTATTCAGAAATGACGTGTGCACATCTTGCACAGAGTGTCAGATGTGTCTTGTCTTCGCCGACCGTTGTCGAATACATCCAGCAACGCTCGCACTTTTCGCCAGCTGCTGTTGTAATGAGATACTGATTTTCTGCTGCATCGGTCTTTGTTACCGTTACGCTGGATACAATCAGAACCTTTTCCAGCAGTTCTCTATTTTCAGAAAGAATTGCATAAGCGGCATCGTCTGCAACGGCAATTTCTACCGCAGCTTCGAGCGACTTCCCAATGACCTTTTCATTCCGCTTTTCTTCAAGCATCTTGTTGACATCCAAACGAGTCTGATAAATCAGATTCCACTTTTCTGTGAATGCATCGTCTGCAACCAGACCGCTCTTTTCCGGCATCTGGTTCAGGAAGACGCTTTCGGTGTCATCCGCTGCACCGTGCGGCATAAAGCCCCAGATTTCTTCTGCGGTGAAGGAGAGTACCGGAGCGAGCAGCAGCGTCATACCACGCAAAATGCGATACATGGTTGTCTGTGCAGCCCGTCTTGCAACGGAGGTTTCCTTTTCACAGTACAGACGATCCTTGATGATGTCCAGATAGAAGTTGGACATATCGGTCGTGCAGAAATTGTGAATGCTGTGGAATACCACATGGAAATCAAAGTTGGTATACCCTTCGTGTACCTTGTCAATCAGCCGATCCAGACGAATCAATGCCCAGCGGTCTAATTCGTGCAGCTGGTCATCGGAAACCATATCTGTATCCGGATTAAAGCCTGCCCCGTTGCCGAGGTTGCCCAGAATATATCTTGCGGTGTTCCGAATCTTTTTATACGCATCGGAAAGCTGCTGCAAAATTGCCTTGGAAATCCGGATATCAGAATGATAATCGGAAGAAGCAACCCACAGACGGAGAATATCTGCACCGTACTGCTGAATAATTTCATCCGGCATGATGCCATTGCCCAAAGACTTGGACATCTTTCTGCCTTCGCCGTCTACAACCCAGCCATGCGTACAAACTGCCTTATACGGAGCTTTACCCTTATAGACAACAGAAGTCAGCAAGGATGACTGGAACCAGCCACGATACTGGTCAGCACCTTCCAGATACAGGTCAGCCGGCCAACGCAGGCAATCATACTGTTCCATAACCGCAGTGTGAGAAACGCCGCTATCAAACCAAACATCCATGATGTCATATTCTTTGGTAAATTCCTTGCAGCCGCATTCGCAGGTAACGGACGAGTCAATGAAGTCCTTGACATCCTTTGTCCACCATGCATCTGCACCTTCTGCACGGAACAAATCTGCAATATTCTTGATGGTGGTGTCGTTGATGATTGGCTTCTTGCAATTCTTACAATAAATAATCGGGATTGGCACGCCCCAAGTTCTCTGACGGGAAATACACCAGTCGCTGCGATCCCGTACCATGCCCTTGATGCGTTCTTCGCCCCATTCCGGAATCCACTGAACGGATTCGATTGCACGGATGGCATCATCCTTGAAGCCCTTAACAGAGCAGAACCACTGTTCCGTTGCACGATAAATAATCGGCTGATGGCAACGCCAGCAGTGCGGATACTGGTGGACAATCCGTTCAGTTGCCAGCATTGCTCCGCATTCTACTAACTTCGCAGCAATTGCCTTATTTGCCTGCTGGGTGTCCATGCCTTCAAATTCGCCAGCTTCTGCGGTCTGCTTGCCGTGTGCATCCACGCAAACCAGAATGCCGATTTCATCATAATTCTTGCAGACTTCAAAGTCTTCTACACCATAGCCTGGAGCGGTGTGAACACAACCTGTACCGCTTTCCAGTGTAACATGGTCGCCGACAATGACCATGGAATTCCGGTCATACAGCGGGTGCTTGGTCTGGATATGTTCCAGTTCGCTGCCCATGAATGTGCCGATGGTTTCATAATCGGTGATACCAGCCGCTTTCATGGTCGGTGCAACCAGTTCTACTGCCATGCAGTAATATTCCGAACCAGCCTTTACGAGGGTGTATTCATAATCTGGGCCAACGCAAACAGCGAGGTTGCCCGGAATGGTCCAGGTAGTCGTTGTCCAGATAACGAAGTAAACCTGCTTCGGGTCAATGCCCAGCTTCGAGAACACACCCTTGTCATCCATTACCTGGAACTTTACATAGATAGAATCACACGGATCGTTTTCATATTCAATTTCTGCTTCTGCCAAGGCAGTCTGGCAATCCGGACACCAGTATACTGGCTTCAAGCCCTTATACATATAGCCACGCTTTGCCATTTCACCAAAGACTTCTACCTGTCTTGCTTCATATTCCGGCTTCAGGGTCAGATATGGGTCACAATAATGTCCCAAGCTGCCCAGACGCTTGAACTGCTTCATCTGATTCTGAACGTGCTTCATTGCAAAATTCTTGCAGTGCTTCCGCAGTTCTACCGGAGAAATCGCACCGTTTTCCACACCGATGGACTTCAATGCTTTCAATTCAATCGGCAGACCGTGGGTATCCCAACCCGGCACATACGGTGCACAAAAGCCGCTCATGTTCTTATACTTAATGATAAAGTCTTTTAAAACCTTATTCAATGCTGTACCAAGATGGATTTCCCCGTTTGCGTACGGCGGGCCATCGTGTAAAACATACATCGGACGACCCTGATTCTTTTGAACCATCTTTTCATACAGGTCTTGTTCTTCCCATTTTCCCAGCACATCGGGTTCTCGCTTCGGCAGATTTCCACGCATCGGAAATGCTGTTTTCGGCAAGTTCAATGTTGCATTATAATCCTGTGCCATATCTGTATCTGGTTCTTCCCAGTTTGTTTTCACCGGAAAGAACCCTCCTTTCATTGAATTACCTTTTGCTGCCTGTTGTGCAGGCAATTTTAAATACGATGAAGTTGGATTCGCTTACGCTTACGCATCCTCATCTTCATCGGCATCGCTCAAATCGCCAAAGTGCGAATCATAAGAACCCTGAATGGTCTTTGCAGAGAACTGCGAAGAGGCAAACGGGTCAGAAGTCGGAGCGGATACCACCGGGATTTCCTGTTCTGGTACTTCTTCTTCCGGTTCATCCTGCTGCGGTGTGAAGCCAAATTCCAAATCATCTTCTTCCGGCATGGTTGACAGCATCTGCAAATGTTCTTTATACATATCAAACAGAGCCTTCTTGAAGTCTGCAACCTGCTTTCTGGCATCTGCCAGAGCCTGATGTGCTTCGTCAATTTCTGCCTGATTCTTTGCCAGCAGGGCTTCATGCTTGACGGTTACTTCGTCCATCATGGCATCTGCACGCTTCTTGGCATCGGCAATAATGCCATCCGCCTTGGCGTTTGCTTCGGCAATAATCCGGTGACCTTCCCGCTGTGCACCCAACAGGGCATCCTTCAGGGCATCTTCGTCCCGCATATATTCCCGGACTTTGTCTGCCAGTACCTGAATCTTTTCGTTGCTGTCTGCCATTTCCTGTTCGGCAATTTCAACTTCCTGTTCCAGCTGTGTCAGAAACTCGTCAATGTCTTCCTGCTTATAGCCAAAAGCAGCTTTTTCAAATCGAAGTTCGTGAATTTCCTTTGCACTAATCATTTCTGTGCCCACCTCTCATTTATATTGTTCAATGAAAATATGCAGCCTTCCCTTTTTAGAAGGTTCGGATACGGAAATCAGCTGGAACTTGCCGCTGCCCCGTATGACAAAAATATCACCGGTCTGCATATGTTCGGATGGCTGCAAAACGGTGTGACCGCTTCGCTCCATGTAACCTTGTTGAATGATTCTGACCGCCTTTTCTCGGCTTTGTCTGGTAACCACTGCCGCAATTGCATCGCACCGAAGAGAAGACACCGTTCCATGGTGTTCGATCCGTTTCCGGACGGGAACAATGGAGAACGGTTCTGTATCCGTGCAGCGAACGCCGCCACGCCCTACCTTTTCCAAAGACTGCACCAGCAGTGCAGCTGCGGCATCGGTCGCCCAAAGCTGTGCTTTTCCTTTTTCAATCAGAATATCGCCGATGGTTTCCCGTTTCAGTCCGCAGCCCAATGCTGCCCCTAAAAAGTCCCGATGCTCCAGTGTTTGCAGGTTAGAATAGCGGATGGTGACGCATCGACATCCGACCCAAGCCGGATCGAACTCCAGAAAATCCGGATACAAACAGCAGCATTTTCGCTCTGCCTGTTCATAACCGCCCCAGAACTGATACGCCAATTCCGCCTGCCGCTGCAAAAATGCGTCCGCAGCGGCACACTGCATTTCATCCAGAAACATGGTGCAATCGGGTGCACAATCCCGCCGACAGCGGTCGGCGAGGTCTTGCAAACGGGAAAAGAAAACCGATTCCGATTCTGTTTCTCTGCGGTTCATCACATAATCAAACCGTTATTTTCCAGTTCCCCCACGAATTCATCACCAACGAATCCAACATTATACGGGGTTACAATATAAGTCTGGTTTGCAACCGGCTTGATATTGCCATTCTGTGCATAGGCAACGCCGACCAAGAAGTCAATGATCCGTCTTCTGTTGGCTTCGGTTGCGGATTCCAGATTCAGAACAACGGTCTTATTTGCCATCAGATGGTCTGCAATCTGCTTTGCATCGGTGAACAGTTCCGGCTTTACCAGAACCACTTGCAGCTGGGTCGTTGCCTTGATGTTGACCACCCGATTATTTCTCGGCGGTTCGTTGGGAGCTGGTGCTGGGTTCACCGGCGGTGTGTAGGAAGATGCACTGCTATAAGCAGAGCTGCTGCTTTCATAAGAAGAACTCGGCTGAGGCGATGGTGCAGCTGCTGCCGGCTGTTCCGGTTCTTTTTTGGTGACCGGTTCGGTCGGTTCTGCATACTCGTCTTCGTTCGGCATAAAGAAATCTTTCAATCCATTAAAAAAACTCATAACAATCTCCGTTCTCCGCACGTTCTATCTTTCTTTTTCTCTGCCTGACTGCCAATGTGCGGGTTCAGTACAGGAAGCCTGTTTTTTTCTATGTCACAGGTTCATTTTATCGGTAGACTCTTGCACCAAAAAGTGCTGAGCCGATTCGTACCAGGGTTGCACCATACTGAATGGCTTTTGCGTAATCGCCGGACATGCCCATGGAAAGGATGTCCATATCTATATTATCCATGTTTTTGCTGCGAATGTCAAGATATAAATCTTGCATTTTTGATAGAAATTTCTCATTTTCTCCGGCTGGCGGGATGGTCATCAAGCCTTTTACCTTCAAATTCTGGAAGGTTGCGACTTCTTCGAGCAGCGGCACTAACTGTTCCGGTGCGATTCCGCTCTTGGACGTTTCATCACCAATGTTGACTTCTATCAAAATCTCCTGCACTTTTCCAACACGGGCAGCCTGCCGGTCAATTTCTTTCGCAAGATGCACCGAATCCACAGAGTGAATCAGTGCCATGTCTTCAATGATGTATTTGACTTTATTGGTCTGTAAGTGCCCAATAAAGTGCACCGTTGCGGACGGGTCATAAAAGTCCCGCTTGGAAAGATATTCCTGCACCCGATTTTCCCCCAGCAGGGAAATACCGCAGTGAATGGCGTGATTGACGGCTTCTGGTGCAACCGTTTTGGTCACTGCCATAAAATCCACATGGTCAGATGGCTTCCGGTATTTTGCCTTTGCCGCTTCAATCTCGTTGTAAATCCGGTTATAGTTTTCCGTGATATAATCAAAACTATTCTCCATTTACATCTATCCCCTCTACAATAATGGAATCATAAAGAATCAAATAGCCGTCACCGGCATTCAGTGAAGACAATACATAGTCATCGCCTTCATAGATGACATCCAATTTCCGGAATGTAACCGTTTCGCCGTCCATGACATAAACGCCACGGTAATTGACTTTGGTCGTTGTTTCTTCGCCAGTCAGTACGTTGGTAGAAGTTTCCTCCAGCTCTTTGAACCGGATGGCACTTCTTGGCACTTGAATACCCTCATACTCACCCTTGATGATTTCGACCCGTTCGGAACGGTTCTTTACGAAATCCGATGTCATATAATCACAGTGCAATACAATCAGCGTTTCTTTTGGGTCGCTGCTTGTCCGCAAATCGGTAATCACCGCATTTGCCGTTGCACCGGAATTTGCCAGTTTTAAAGTGACTTCATCATCCACCTGATATTCCAATGTGGTATTGTCAATGACACCCACCATATACCAGCCGTAGCTGTCAATGGTCTTTCCCACAATCGTATCGCTTTGCAGACCATTGTTATTCTGCACCGCTTTGATGTCATCAATGGTCAGCTTGTCGATGTTGTCGGTAGTCAGCTTGGATTCATATCCATCTGCATAACTGACAAAATAAACCGGAGAAGCTGCCTTTACGGTATCCCGTGGGGCTTGCTTGGAATTTTGCAGCTTGGTGATTTCTTCCGAAACAGCAGTTGCCTGCTCTGAAAAGTTTTCTGCACCCTGATTGACGACCAATTGATAGGCACTCAAGGCAATCTGGAAATCACTCTTTGCAGCCTGCAAGCCAGACAGGTTTCCGCTGTCTTTGCAGTAAGTAATCTGATTATAATAGCGTTTCACTTGTGTGGACAATTCTGCCGGCTGAGCATTCTGTAAAATGCCGGGGTTGGAGATACGATTCAACAGGTTCAATTCCTGCTGCAACGCTGCAATTTGCTGATTTGTTTCAATGGCGGACTGGTCGGCATAAATTTCCGCAATCGTTCCGCCCTTTTCGACCTTTCCGCCGTCCGGCACGTTATAACTAATCGCACCAGAGCCGTTATAGGTCAATACGGTTTCATCTCGCACATAAACCCCCTGAAAGGTTTCCGATTGTTCCGCCGTGGCAGAAACTGCCGTTTCTGTCTTATACTGCGTGTCCACAAAGTGGTAAAAAATCGTACCAATGGTGGCAATGATGGCAATCGAAAGCACAATCAGCAGAATGTGCATCATTCTTGTGTTAGAATCCATACCTCAATCAATCTTCTTTTTCTGCCGCATCGAGAATCGCAATGGGGCGAGTTGGTTTTAATGTAGAGATGGCGTGCTTATACACCAGATTCTGTTCTCCGTTGCATTCCAGGATGACAATGTAGCTGTCAAATCCTTTGACAATGCCCTTAAACTGAAAACCATTCATCAGAATAATGGTCACCAGGATTTTTTCTTTTCTTGCCTGGTTTAAAAATACATCCTGTAAGTTCATCATTTTGTTCATTGTAACTGCTCCTTCCTACGCATCCGGTCTTTTTCTTCTCATTTTTCTGTTGTTTCAAAAAGACCTATTCTATTATAGCACAAGAATTGCTGTTTGGCTATAATTTTCTTGGATTTTTCTAAGATTTCTTTGTTATTGTTAAATTTGTACAATTTTATCCACACGACATCGGCTCTTTTTCTAAACCAAGTCAGCTGCCGTTTGGCATATCGCCGTGTTTCCTGCTTTAATTTGTCGATACAGGCGGATAAATCGCTTTCTCCGGTGAAATAGGGAATCAATTCTTTGTATCCGATGGCATTTGCTGCGGTCTGCTTTGGATTGGTTTTCCAGACGGCATAAGACTCTTCCACCAGTCCATTTTCCACCATCAAATCCACTCGCCGATTGATGCGGTCATACAGAACTTGCCGGTCTTCATAGTCCAGCCCGATGATACAAGCATCATACGGAGAAGGCTGCGTGCGGCTCTCTGCTTTTTGTACGCTGAACGGCTTACCAGATAGCAATGTCACTTCCAACGCCCGCACCACTCGCACCACATTATTCGGATGAATCACCGCTGCGGCTGCTGGGTCAACTGCTTTCAATCGCTCGTGCAGGGCTTCCGTTCCGTGTGTTTCTGCGTAGTCTGTCAGCTCTTTCCGCAGGGCAGCATCCTGTTTGGTTTCTGCAAACTGCACATTGTCCAGCAGCGATGCAAGATACAGCCCTGTTCCACCAACCAGAATCGGCAGCTTTCCACGCTGGGTGATGTCTGCAATCGCCTGCTCTGCCAGCTTCACATAGTCCGCAACATTAAAAATGGTATCCCGTGGCAGAATATCAATTAAGTGGTGCGGAATGCCCTGCATTTCTTCCGGTGTTGGCTTTGCGGTTGCAATGTCCATGCCCTTGTAAATCTGCATGGAATCCGCTGAAACCACTTCCCCGTTGTATGCCTTTGCAAGTTCTACGCCTAGGGCAGTCTTTCCGGAGGCGGTCGGCCCTACCACAGCAAGAATCGGGATTTTTTCTTTTGTCTGCATCTCATACCCTCTTAAATTGTTTTTCCAGTTCATGTTTTTTGATGACAAACATCACCGGTCTGCCGTGCGGACAGTGCCGAACCTGTTCATCTGCATAGACAATCTGAGCCAGTTCCTGCAATTCCGCCAAATCATTTTTATCATGTGCCTTAATTGCTGCCTTGCACGCCATGGTGTGCAGTAAATCATCTAAATATGCCGTCTGCGGATTGATTTTTCCAAGTGCAAAATTGTGTGCAATCTCCGTGACAATTTCATCAATGTTCAGTGACTGCAAAAAAGTCGGGACAGCCGTTGTCCGCAAAAAGGGCGGATTGGAGAAGTCAAACGAAAAGCCCATATTTTCCAGCTGTTCGGTCTGCTCCTGCATCAATGCAAATTCATCCATTGGCAAGAGTGTTTCTGTTTTCTGCATCAAAAGTTGCTGATATTGTTTGGCTGCACCGCTTTTCAGCCGTTCAAAAATCACCCGTTCGTGGGCAGCATGCTTATCAAAAATCACCAATTTCTGTTCCGCTGGGATTTCTGCCAGAATATAATTCTGAAACACTTCCCCAATCACACGGATTTCCGGTAAAATCGTCTGCTTTTCCGGCAGTGACTCCGGAACGGATGGTTCTGGCGTTGCGGTTGGCAGAGGGAGAATCGTTTCCGGCAATGCAGTTGCTTCCGATTGCGGTTCGAGTTCTGCGTTCTGTTCCAATTCTAATTCTGATTTTGTATGCTCCGCTTGCGGATTCTCAAGGGCTGCCGGACGGGTTTCCTCCGGCATCAATGCTGCCATGGTTTCCCCGATGTCATAATGATATTGCGTCGGGTAAATCGTCTGTGGCGGCGGTGGAGATTCTACTTCCGGCTCTGCCTTTGAGGCGAACGGGTCAGATGGCTCTTTCAAGTGCGGCAATGTTGGTTGCTGCATCGGCGTGGAAACAGCTGGCTGTTTCGTCCAGTCCTGTGCATTATGGCGAAACTGAAAGTCATAAATCAGCCCGTTTTCCAGCAGTGCATTTTTCACCGCAAAAAACAAACTGTCTGCAACATTTTTCTCGCTGGTAAACCGGACTTCTGCCTTTGCCGGATGGACATTGACATCCAAATCCACGGGCAGCATCTCCAGCATTAACACACACGTTGGAAACTTTCCGGTCATAATCAAATTTTGATAGGCACTTTCCAGTGCAACGCTGCACACACGAGAACGAATATACCGTCCATTGATGAAGAAATGCTGAAATGTGCGGTTCGACTTGGAATAAAGCGGCTTTCCGACATAACCGCTCACCCGTAAAAATCCATCGTCATACTGCACGGGAATTAAATCGTGAGCAAATTCTTTTCCAAACAAGGCATAAATTGCAGCGTATAAATCGCCGTTGCCATCCGTGCAAAATTCCATTCGATTATCCCGAATCATCTGAAAAGAAATTTCCGGATGCGATAACGCAATTTTCTGCACAATCTGGCTGACAGCGTTGGCTTCCGTCACATCTTTTTTCATAAACCGCTGCCGTACTGGAACATTGAAAAACAAGTCCCGAATGAGAATCGTTGTTCCATCCGGACAGCCGCCCTGCTCCGGTTCGCCTGTCGGCGTTCCGCCAATTATCTCATAGTGCGTTCCATAGTCATCTTCTCGGCGTTTCGTCAGCAGGGTTACTTTGGAAACCGCTGCAATGGATGCCAACGCTTCCCCTCGAAATCCTAATGTATAGATGGATTCCAAATCTTTGCGGTCGTGAATCTTACTGGTTGCATGGCGGAAAAATGCCGTCGGTACATCTTCCGATGCAATGCCAGAGCCATCGTCTGCAACTCGCATATAAGTTGTTCCGCCGTGCTTGATTTCGACGGTAATATGCTTTGCCTCTGCATCAATTGCATTTTCAATGAGTTCCTTCACAACAGAGGCAGGCCGTTCTATCACCTCTCCGGCTGCAATCAACTCTGAAATTTCTTTGCTCAACACTGCAATTTTTGACACAGCCGTGCTCCTTTCTGTCTATTCCTGCGACGCTGTCAACCTCGCAGCAAATTCGTTACTTCTTCGAGAACCTGCCGGCATTCTGCATCGGAAAGTTCCTGTAAGTTTGTCTTTTTCAGCATCTGAACAGCCTGTTCCTGCTGCATCGCAGCAAAATTATACTGCATATCGTCTGATTGTTCCGGCTTCTGATTCTGGGCAGCGGTCTGCTGTTCCATCTGCCGCAGCAGAACTCTGGCACGCTTGACGACTTTTTCCGGCAGCCCTGCCAACTTGGCAACTTCAATGCCATAGCTGTCATCAATGCCGCCCGGCACAATCTTCCGCAGGAATCGAATGGTATCGCCATGCTTTTTCACTGCAATACTATAATTTTTCACACCCTCAATGGTGTGTTCCAAATCAATCAGTTCATGGTAATGCGTTGCAAAAAGCGTTTTGCAGCCAATCTTCCGGCTGTTGCAAATGTACTCTGCAACGGCTCGGGCAATGCTCACACCATCAAAGGTCGATGTGCCCCGTCCAACTTCATCCAGAATCACAAGGCTGTTTGGCGTTGCATATTTCAGAATGTCGGAAACCTCGTGCATTTCCACCATGAACGTACTCTGTCCAGCGGTCAGGTCGTCCGATGCTCCAACTCGGGTGAAAATTTTATCCACAACAGAAATTTTCGCATAATCTGCCGGAACAAATGAGCCAATCTGTGCCATCAGCGTAATCAATGCCACTTGTCGCATATAGGTGGATTTTCCTGCCATATTCGGGCCTGTAATCAACAGCATCCGATTGGCTTTGTTGTCCAGATAGGTATCATTCGGCACGAAAATGTCATCGCTGAGCATCCGTTCCACAACGGGATGTCTGCCACCACGAATCTGAATCACGCCATCCATGGCAATTTCCGGCTTTGTGTACTGGTTTTCAATTGCAACATTTGCGAACGCTGCCAATACATCTACCTGTGCAATCGCCGAGGCGGTTTCCTGTACCTGCTTCAGCTGTGCAGCAAGGCAATCCCGAACTTCTACATACAGCGATTCTTCCAGCCGCAGGGCTTTTTCCTTGGCACTGAGAATATCGTTTTCTGTCTTTTTCAGGTCAGGTGTAATGAATCGCTCGCAGTTGGTGAGTGTCTGTTTCCGGACGTAATCATCCGGCACTAAATCATAGTAAGAACGGGTCACTTCAATATAATATCCGAACACCCGATTGAATCCAATCTTCAAGCCTTTAATGCCAGTACGTTCCCGTTCGGACTGTTCCATCTTTTCAATGATTTGATTGCCGCCGTTCATGATACCCCGGAGATAATCCAAATCCTGATGGAAGCCCTCCCGAATCACACCGCCATCCTTGACAGAAACTGGAGGATTCTCCACAATTGCACGGTCAACCAAATCCGCAACCATATCCAGATTGGAAATCTGGGAGAGCAGTCTTGCCAGCAACTTGCGGTCTGCAACCTTTTCCAACTCTGCCTTTAATGCTGGAATCTGTCTTGCCGTTGTTGCCAGTGCTTTCAAATCTCTTGGGGTTGCCGTCTTATAGAGCACCCGTGTCATCAGGCGTTCCAAATCATAGACAGAATCTAAAATCGACCGCACTTCCATCAAAACAACGCTTTTCTTGACGAAAATTTCCACGGCATCCAACCGAGCCATGATTTTTGCCGGCTGAACGAGCGGCTGTTCAATCCATGTTTTCAGCATTCGCTTTCCCATGGATGTTTTTGCGGTATTCATCAGCCAGAGCAGCGAACCTTTTCGTTCTTTGCCCCGCAGCGTTTCGGTCAGCTCCAGATTTCTTCTTGCATTGAAATCCAGCCCTAAATAAGCATCATCATCGTTGACCGTCAGGGAAATAAATCGGGCAATTTGATTCTTCTGGGTTTCCTTGATGTAGTCCATCATACCATAAACAGCTGCTGTTTCTGAACCCGTTTCCGGCAGCTGTAAATAGGACAATTCCGGCACTTGGAACTGATGGCACACAAAATCATGATTGCGTTCTGCGGAAAAGCATTCTGCATCTCGCATCGTGACGACACACTGCAACCGAATCTTGATGAACTCCATCACGCTCTTCAGCAACAGAGCATCTTCATTCATCAGAATTTCTGCTGGTGTATAGCGAGAAAGGGCATCAATGACATTTGCCTCTAAATTCTTCTGTTCCGGCAGCAGAGCAATGATATCCCCTGTGGACAAATCTGCAAAGCAAAGTCCACAGTCGCCGCCCTCTTCAAAATACAGGCTGCAAAGATAGTTGTTCGCTCCCTCTTCGAGCAAGTTGCTTTCAATTAGTGTCCCCGGCGTTACGATTCGGATGACATCCCGTTCCACCAGTCCCTTTGTGGTGGCTGGGTCGGTCAGCTGTTCACAGATGGCGATTTTATAGCCCCGTTCCACGAGCCGTTTCAAGTACATATCCACGCTGTGATACGGAATCCCGCACATCGGGGCACGTTCTTTCAATCCGCAGTCCCTGCCAGTCAGCGTCAGTTCCAGTTCCCGAGAAATCCGGATGGCATCGTCAAAGAACATTTCATAAAAATCTCCCAGCCGGAAAAACAGCACGCAGTCCGGATATTTTTCCTTGAGTGCAAAGTACTGCTGCATCATCGGAGAGAGCTTTTCTTTCTGTATCTCCATGAATCCTGCACCTCAATCAGTG
>HF997967.1:0-9936 GCA_000433635.1 Ruminococcus sp. CAG:254 | reverse complement strand
CTCAAGTCCGGATGACAGGTGTCCGGATCTTCTCCCTGCAAACAGAGCGTAATAATGGCATCAATTTGCTTGGTCATGCTGTCCATTTTATTTTTGGCTTCCTGAAATGCAACCATATTCGGATTTTGCAGAATCTCCGTATAGAGGGCATCCAGTTCTTTTTCCAGAGTCTGCAAGGCTTCTGCATTTTCTTCCGGATCTTCGTCCATCTTCCGCTGATAGGACATCCGTTTCATATTGAATGCACCGATTTGTTCCTGCAAAGCCGTATCGGCATCATTGTTTTGTTTTGCCTGCTGATACTGCTGATAACGGGGGTCTGCCTGAATACATTTTCCCAGTGTCCGTACTGCTTCCTCGACTGTCATTTTTGCACAGCTTCCTTTCTCTCATCATCTAATAATCTGCCGCTGACTGCCCAGTTTTTCGACTCGGTAATCTGCACAGAAACAAAAGTTCCGATTAAGGAACGATTGCCCATAAATTCCACAATGATGGCTTCATTGCTCTTGCCGAACAGCCAGCCATCGCCACGCTTACTGTCGCCCTCTACCAGAACCCGCATGGTTCTGCCCAAAAACCGTTTATAATTCTTGGTGGCGATTTCTCGCTGCAAGGTCAGCAGTCGTTCCATTCGCTGCCGTTTTTCGGCATCAGAAGTTGCATCCGGCATATTGGCAGCCTTTGTTCCGCTGCGTTTGGAATAGATAAATGTATATAGGTTATCATACTGAACTCGCTGAATCAAGTCCAGTGTGCCCTGAAAATCTGCTTCAGATTCATTCGGGAAACCAACAATCAAATCGCTGGTCAGCGAAAAATCCGGTCGGCGTTCCCGAAGATAATCGACGATGTTCAAATATTGTTCCACCGTATAGTGGCGGTTCATGGCAGACAAAATGGCATCGCTGCCGCACTGTACTGGCAAGTGCAAATGCTGCCCTACTTTTTCACAAGAAAGAATCGTATCCAGTAATTCCGGTGTGGCATCCTTCGGGTGGGAGGACATAAACCGGATGACAAATTCACCCTCCATGGCGTTGATTTTCCGCAGCAATTCTGCAAAGGAAATCGGCTGTTCCAAATCTTTTCCGTAGGAGTTGACGTTCTGCCCCAGCAGCATGATTTCCTTGTATCCGTCCTGAATCAAGTGCTGGACTTCTCGCAGAATCACTTCCGGCTGCCGACTGCGTTCCCGTCCCCGTACATACGGAACGATGCAATAGGTGCAGAAGTTGTTGCAACCGTACATAATCGGAACAGACGCTTTGAACCCACTGTTGCGAACCTGCTGCATCTGTTCGGACGGCATTGCGGTGCTATCCATATCATAGACGAATTTCTTGGTATCGTAATACGTTGCCAACAGACGAGGCAGTTCCCCGATGGAGGCAGTTCCCATGAGAATATCAATAAAAGAATAGTGTGCCCGTACTTTTTCCAGCGTCTTGGGTTCAGAACCCATACAGCCGCTTAAAATCAAAATCGTACGAGGGTGGGTTTCTTTATACTTTTTCATCACACCCAGCATTCCATATACCCGGTCTTCTGCACTTTCCCGTACGGCACAGGTATTAAATACAATCACGTCTGCATCTTCGTGCGTTTCGGTCAGCGAAAACCCCATTGACTGGAGCAACCCTTTGATTTTTTCCCCGTCCGATACATTTAATTGGCAGCCAAAGCTATGTACATATGCTTTTGCACACGGGTAAGAAACTGCTACGATTTTCTGCACCCGTTCGGTACAAGCCTGTATGGACATGGTTTTCTGTAAATTTGTCGTTTCCTGCATAGTAACCTCTCTTTTTCTACATGACATTATTGTTATTATAGCATAGCGTTCTTTTTTTTTCAAGCGTTTTCGCCGGAAAAAATAAAAAATCAGTCTTTCTGCAACCGCTGCTGCAAAAAGACTGATTCGCATTATTCGTATGTTTCAGAATCTGTCCAGTTTCCGGAATCTGCTCCAGAATCAAAATCGGTTTCCTCCGTGGTTTCCTCCGTTGCAGCGGAAAAATCAGATTGCTGTAGCAGTTCTCGAATGGAATCCGGTATTGGCATCGTATCCAAGATGGGATACACCGCATCCAGCAATTCCTGATAAACCGTAGAGGCAAGGTGAATACCATCCCCGCCGGAGTAATCCGGATTCATGTCTTGTGTATCGGGGTCAGCAACAATCGAATAGGCATCGAAATAGACCACATTGGGCTGCTGTAAATCGGCAATCATCTGTTCCAGACCGTCATTGAATTTCCGGATTTCTGCATTGTCGGTATAGTCACTATCTGATGCAACGGGTGTGATTCCAGCAACAATGATATTACTGTTCGGGCAGAGCTGCTGAATGGAGGAAATTGCCTCCTGATAATAGTTGATGTATTCTTCTTCGGTACACATATTAACATCATTCATACCCATAGACATATAAATGTATGCTGGCTGTCGTTCCTCGAGGGCATCCAATACATCGACTTCCTGCCCGTCATTGTCTGTAAAAGTGAAATCATGAATGTTCCGAATCCCGACCGAGCCTTGTGCCAGATTCTGTTCATCGGAAATATAGCCGTAGGCATTGAATCCATAGGCAATCGAATCCCCGACAACCGTCATCTTTTCTCCATAAATCGTGTGCAGCCGTTCTTTTTCTGCTGCGGACAAGGATTCCGCTGACTGTGCAGTGGTAGTTGTCACAGTCGTGGTTTCTGCTGTTGTTTCTGCTGCTGTCATGGTAGTGTCAGTTGTTTCTGTAGTCTGTACTTCCGCAGCTGCCGGAACAACATTCTTTTTCATTCCAATCTGTCCAGTCAAATATAGTCCTGCAAACAGCATGACAATACAAACAATAACACCAAGTATTACACCGAAAATTTGCTTTTGTTCCATAAAAAATACCCCCTATAATTGTTCCAATTTGTTCTAGTCTTAAAATGTCGGCGGCAATCCGGCTGCCTGTCTTGCATAGTACGTCAGAATGCCGACTGCATCCACAACATCTACGATTCCATCTTGATTGACATCTGCCGATCTGGAATCAATCGTCACTGCAATTCCTGCTGCTGATTTCGCATAATACGTCAAAACCAGAACTGCATCAGTAACTTCAATCATCCCATTTCCATCCACATCCCCCAGTTTGAATGCTGGTGCTGTGGTGGTCGTTGCCGAAGTGGTTGTGAATGGTGTGGTGGTCGTTGTCGTGGATGTCGTTGTGATTGCGGTTGTCTGTGGAACATATCGCAAGGTCACCTGATTTTCTACTGTTCGCACACCATTGGAAATATTTTCTTTCGGTACAGTTGCAACCACGCCGCCGGTCGTTCCCTCTAACATGGTAACCGCATACCGATAGCAAGTCGTGTTGACTGTATCAGAAAAATGCGGGTCAAAAATCGCAATGTCTGTTTCGGTATAAACCGCTTCCGGCGTGCTTTCATCAGCAATCGTCAATTGATAGGTCGATACATACGAAGCCGTACTGAGATTATATTCACAGCAATCTAGATAAAAAACATATTCGGTAGTAGCTGCACTGGATTGTGTCGGGTCTAATACCACATCATAGTAAGCATCGGAACCCTCCTGTGTCATTTTCTGAATGGTCACGTGCACCTTTCGGCTGTCCTGCAAGACCACTCGAATGCTGCCGTCTTTTGCCGTCAGCGAAGATGCATAGGGCATTTCAATCACAGCTGATGTTTCTGCTGCAATCGCCGGTGTCGGCATCATCCCCAAAAACCCGACTGCCAGCAGACAACCAACTACTCGTTGGAAACCTTTCATAATCTTCCTCCATTCTCCTATTCTTTGTGTCTGTTCTTTCCCTCAATTATAGCACATCTTCTGACGGTTGTACAGAGAAAAATTACAAAAAACAACATTTTCCTCGTATTTTTTTCAAATTTTGACTGCCCCTCCCCGCCGAATTCGGGCACTTCTTGAAACTTCAGCCATAAAATTTGACAAATCCGATAAAAAGCATTGACAAACCGGAGAAATTTTTTTATACTATAAGGGAGCACTTTTGTTTTTTCACAAAATACAGGCTCGTGGGAGGAAATTATTTTCACAATTCTGCAAATCGCAGGATGGATCATCGAAGGAGGAATTTATGAAACATCAAAAAATGAACCGCATCTTAGCAGCAGCACTTTCCGCTGCTTGTCTTGTTCCGTTTGCGGCAATGGTGCCAGTGGACGCAGATGCTGCGGACGTTATGAGTGCCCTTGAAATTACACAGGAAATGGGACTGGGCTTCAACATCGGTAACTCTTTGGACAGCACTGGCTATGGCAACTATGACGACATCACCAGTTTTGAAAAGTCCTATGGCAACCCAGCAGTGACCAAGGAAATGGTGGATACTATCAAGGCAAAGGGTTTTGATTCTGTCCGGATTCCGACCAGCTGGTTCCGCCATGTGACCAAGACCACCGATGAAAACGGCAATCCGGTCTACACCATTGATAGCCGCTGGCTGGAACGGGTTAAGGAAGTCGTTGACTATGCGTATCAGCAGGGCATGTATGTCATCTTAAACCTGCACCACGAAGAATGGATTAACCGTTCCGACTTTGCAACTGCTTATGATGAAATGGCTCCGCAGCTGAAACAGATGTGGACACAGATTGCAACCTATTTTGCAGACTATGACCAGCACCTGATTTTTGAAGGCATGAACGAACCAAGAGCCGCAAATTCCGGTGCTCTGGAATGGAACGGAAACGAAGCTTGCTATGAAGTTGTCAACAAGCTGGACAATGATTTCATTGAAACTGTCCGCAGCGTGGATTCTCCATACAAGGACACCCGTCTGCTGATGATTCCAGGCTATGCAGCTTCTGCATATTCTTCCATTTATGGTTATTTGGAGATTCCGGAAGATGATAACTATATCGCTGCTTCCGTTCATGCATACTGCCCGTATAACTTTGCAATGGGTGACGGCGACCACATGACATTCTCCGACGCCAACAAGACAGAACTGGACAAGATTTTCAAGGACATCCAGACCACATTCACCAACGAAGATATTCCGGTTGTCATCGGGGAATTCAGTGCATCCAACTACAACAACACCGAAGCAAGAGTGGACTGGGCAACCTACTATTTGAATTGGGCAAAGAAACTCGGCATTCCGTGCTTCCTCTGGGACAACAATGCCATCAACAACGGCAGCAATGCTTCTGAAAGCCATGGATACTTAGACCGCAGCAGCTTACAGTGGTTCAGTGCATCCGAACCAGTCATTGATGCCATGCTTTCCGTTCTGGATGATTCTAGCGTAAAATGGGGTAGCGAACGTCACCTGCCGGAATACAAGCACAGTGACCTTTCTGATGCAACATCTGTCATTTATGAAAACGCTGAGGGCGGTACTTTTGCCGCAGATTCCAATTATTTTGATGCACAGATGGTGAGCGGTTCAGAACTGAGCGAAGATGTGGAAATTGCCGTTCAGTATACGGACATCATGAATCCAGACTTGAACTTCATGGATGCAGAATGGGGCAATTGGACGACGGTCGCTGCTTATGATGTAGATAAGGAAAAGGGGATTGCATATTTCAGCTATGCAGATATCAAGAAGGCATGGGGAGATCTTTCAACGCTGAACAGTGTCTGCGTTGGTACAGGCAACTCCAGCTCTCGGATTTATAAGATTGCACTGCTGCCAGCTGCAAAGTTGGTAGAACCAACTGACCCGACTGACCCAACCGATCCGACTGACCCAAGCGAAACCACCATCAAGGGCGACATCAACGGGGACGGTGCTCTGAATGTTGTGGATTTGATTGGTATGAAACGGAAGCTGTTCATTTTGACTGATGCACCGGGGCTTGCATGGCCGTTGGAAAAATATGACTGGAATGAAGACCTGAAATTCGACTTGCTGGACGTTGTTGACTTCACAAAGTTCCTGATTCGCAAGGACTAAGTTTTTTTCTTTTTTGAGGATGTTTTTCAAAACCAAAAGCCGCCATTCACAGTAGAAATTCGCTGTGAATGGCGGCTTTTTATGATGATTTTCTGTCAATGATAAAGTTCATTGCTTATTCGCCGAAATACCGCTTCAGCAGACCTGCAAATGCACAGCCGTGTCTTGCTTCGTCCTTTGCCATTTCGTGAACGGTATCGTGAATGGCATCCAGATTCAGAGCCTTTGCCTTTGCTGCCAGAGCCTTCTTGCCTGCACAAGCACCGCTTTCCGCAGCAACCCGCATTTCCAGATTCTTCTTGGTGGAATCGGTTACGACTTCGCCCAGCAGTTCTGCGAACTTTGCAGCGTGTTCTGCTTCTTCATACGCTGCCTTTTCCCAGTACAAACCGATTTCCGGATAGCCTTCCCGATGTGCCACTCTTGCCATTGCCAGATACATTCCGACTTCAGAGCATTCGCCTTCAAAGTTCTGACGCAGACCTTCTACGATTTCCGGATCAACATCCTTTGCAACACCAACAAAGTGCTGGTCTGCCCATTCAGTCTTTTCTTCTTTCTGCTCTACAAACTTGCTTGCCGGAGCTTTACATACTGGACATGCTGCCGGCGGATTTTCGCCTTCATAAATGTAACCGCAAACCTGACATACAAACTTTTTCATATTCGTTCCTCCTTGAATCGTATTGACATGAATTTTTTTCTTTGTGCAGTCCGTTCTTGAACTGTGATTCTAGTATAGCACACCTTTTTCTGTTTGTCAATACTAATTCTCAACAAGAAACAAATTGTTTACAATTAGAATGCGATGTCCGTTGTGGTCGTGCTGGTTGTGGTGCTATCCGGGTCTTCTTCCGGCATCGTCAGCAAGCCCATTTCCAACTTTTTCATCATAATTTTATAGACACTCTCGTTAATGCGTTCTTCGGAAATTGTACCATTCTCTACCGCATCACAAATACCGCTGACCGCATTGGAAAGATCCATCGGCATCAAAATCACATCCACTCCAGCGGAAACCGACTGGACTGCTGCGGTTGCTGGACTGTAATTTTCGGTAATCGCTGCCATGTTCTGTGCATCGGTGATGACAATGCCATCAAAGCCCAACGTGCCCTTTAACCAATCGGTAACAACGGTATAAGACATATCACTCGGCAACTGGTCGCCGGCGGCGGTGGTAATCTGATGTCCTACCATCACGAAATCTGCTCCGGCATCAATGCCCGCCTGAAACGCCTTGAATTCCTCTTCTTTCAATTCGGAATAAGAACGTTCAATCAGGACAAAATCATCATAGTGGGTGTTGCCATCTCCAGCACCCAGCCCCGGGAAATGCTTTAAGGTTGCAGAAACACCCATATTCTGCAAGCCAGAAACAACACCCGAAACCATATCGCCAACAATATCCGGATCACTGCTGAAAATTCGGCTGCCCAATTCGTTATTGGGATTTAAATTGACATCTGCAACAGGGGCAAAATCTACATTGAATCCGAACTGAATCAAATCAGAGCCAATGGTATTCCCGATGGCATACGCTTCTTCCGGATTGTGCCGTTCGCCGTAATATTCCATATCATACAGCTTGGTTGTGCCGAGGTTGTCCGCCACTCTGGCAACTGTTCCGCCCTCTTCATCCACGGACAAGAACAAGCCGACGCCGGTTGTTTCCTGTGCATAATCCTGCATAGTGGAGAGCATTGAAACTGTCTGTGGAGCATCCTCCAGATTATCCGAAAAATAAATCAGTCCGCCAACCGGATAGGCTGTAAAGGATTCTTTCGATAGTGCACCCGCTTCTGTGACTGCCCCATTATAACCCGTCAACGACTCCGGCGTAACAATAAACATCTGACAAACTTTTTGTTCCAGCGTCATTCGCTCCATCAGCAATTCCACCAAAGAAGTATCCTCATATTCTTCGCCTGTTGTCGTGGGGGTTGTTGCTGCGGTCGTCAGAACGTCTGCGATTTGCGGAACGGTTGTGGTTTCTGCTGGCTGTTCTCCCTCAGAAATCGGAACAGTTGTTACAAGATTGGTTTCTTCTGCGGTCGGAATTTCCTGCGTGGTGGACACCGGTTTCACAGAGTCACACCCACTTCCAGTAGACAGGATGCCGATGGCAATCATCAGCCATAAAAATTGTTTCTTTTTCATTGTTGTACCTCTCATTTCCTTCTTTTAAACTTCCCTTTTTTGCAAATTTGCATCTATGTCCAGTATACTGGATTTTTACAGTTTTGTCAATGTTTTTTGGATGGTTTGCGGATAATTTCGCCGATTTGGCAGATACTATTTCCGGAATCAGATAGGAGGAATTTTTTTATGAAACAAGCAGAAATTTCCGTCTTAAACGGACTGTATAAAAATGCTGCGGTCGGAAAAGATGCCATCTTTTGTGTTCTGGAGCACACCCAAGACCCCGACCTCCGAAAAGAACTTTGCACCCAGCTGGACTACTACGAAACCCAGCAGCAAAAAATTCGGCAGCAGATGAAAACATTCTATCAATACCCAAAAGAACTGGGTACGCTCGCAAAGGTTTGTAGCAGTGCCAGCATTCGCCTGCACTGTCTGGGCGGTGCAGACAACCACCAAATCGCAAAACTGATGGTGGAAGGAACAAACATGGGCTTGATTCAGCTTTCCCAGCTGATGAACCGTCACGCCAACCTGACGGACTCTGTCCGGAAACAAGGGGCAGAAATGATGCAGCAGGAAGAAGCGTACTTGAATCGTCTCAAGCCCTATCTCTAAGGAGGAATCGGTATGGAATACGAAAAACAACCGCAGACAACCACAGATGCTCCGGTAAAAATCTATCAGCCACAAGTCAAATCTGTGACGGTTCGGCAACAGACTGGCTTTTTAGACCATGCCCCAGTTCGCATCTATGAAAAACCGCCGAAACAGCAAGCATCCCCGTTTCCGCCAGCATTTCAATAAAACAAGCAGCATACAGCTGGAGATTGTTCCAACTGTATGCTGCTTTTCTTACGATTCTTTTTTTTGCTGGGCATTCTGGCACTGCTCACAATATCCATAAAGTACCGTTTTGGTATGGTCAATCTGGAAATGATGGTGGGCTGCAATGTGTGCCTGCATCTCATCCAGAAATGTACACTGTACATGGAACAGCGTTCCGCAGGAAAGACACTTCAAGTGAAAATGCTCCTGACACGTCGCATGTTCCCCCAGATACTGATAACACGCACTGGATTTTCCATCCAGAATATATTTCCGGAGAACGCCCTCTTCCGTCAACTGTTCCAGATAGCGGTAAATCGTCGCTGTTCCAACAGGTGTACCGTTTTCTTCCAGCTGCTTTCCCAAGTCGGAAACGGTGAGGTGTTCGCCTGCACAGGTTTTCAGCAAATCAAGAATGCGTTCTTTTTGCTTTGTGTGATAACCCATTGTGCCAATTGCACTACTTTCAGTCTACGATGGTGACAGACTTCATCACCTGCGGGGTCAGCGGCTTGTCTGCATAGTCGGTCTGCACGCTTGCAATTTCATCTACAACATCCATGCCGGAAACGACCTTGCCGAATGCGGCATACTGTCCGTCCAGATGCGGAGCATCTTCGTGCATGATGAAGAACTGCGAGCCAGCAGAATTCGGGTTCATTGCCCGTGCCATCGAAATCACACCACGGGTGTGTTTGAGGTCATTCTTGACACCGTTTGCAGCAAATTCGCCCTTGATATTCCAGCCCGGGCCGCCCATGCCCGTTCCATCCGGACAGCCACCCTGAATCATAAAGCCCGGAATCACACGGTGAAAAATCAGGCCATTATAAAAGCCCTGCTTTACCAGCTTTTCAAAATTTTCACAGGTAATCGGAGCAATCTCCGGATACAGCTCCAGCTCAATTTTCTTTCCATTTTCCATTTCAATTACAACCATGATTGTTTCCTCCAGTCATTGTTAATGCTATTAGTGTAACACGTTTCCTGGAAAAAATCAAGTGCAAACCTCTGTATCCATGAAA
>HF997966.1:453-646 GCA_000433635.1 Ruminococcus sp. CAG:254 | reverse complement strand
CAATCGACAGCTATAGCTGTTTTCTCGGTGCTGTCGATAAAATTATAGATATTGTTTCGTGTTTCATCATCTGCGTCCCGATATTTCGTATAATCGGTGAAGCTGTCATTATGCTGACCGTAGATGATCTTCAAAAACTTACGGTCGGAATAGATGATGCTCCCGACTTCGGCAGGTTGCCAGTGAATATACA
>HF997966.1:213-407 GCA_000433635.1 Ruminococcus sp. CAG:254 | reverse complement strand
TAATGCTCGATGTTCGCCATGTACTTGGTGAACTCCTGCTTCATGACACCGTTCTTGTTGTATTTCGGAACAAAGAACAGATCTCGGATATACTCCCAATTCAGCCAATCGTAAAACAAATGAGAGCACTTGTCGATATTTTCATTGATGAGTCTTGTAAACTCCTGCATATACTTCTCTGAACGGCAATTCGC
>HF997966.1:0-116 GCA_000433635.1 Ruminococcus sp. CAG:254 | reverse complement strand
ACCATTCTATGTTATGCAAATTTTTGAGCTGAAACCGCATCAGATCATCGGTCTTTTTGAATTTCTGCATCAGTACGGTTCGCAGCTTACATAAATATCGTATGGTAGTAGCGTCT
>HF997965.1 GCA_000433635.1 Ruminococcus sp. CAG:254 | reverse complement strand
TGATGTGTGCTACTTGCCCGTAGTCTATTGGAACACCTGCAAACCGTTCCGCACAAGTCCCTGCCTGTGATGCTCTTGGACTTCCATTCCCCATAAAGCTGACCGAACCTCGTCCAGTCGATCTCAATGGGCTTCCGTCCTGTGTATTTGCCCTGTGCCTTAGCGATTTCGATGCCCTCACGCTGTCGCTGTTTGAGCTGTTCACGCTCCAACTGAGAGAGGGCAGCAAACACGGTCAACATGAAATTGCCCGCAGGCGTGTCGGTGTCGATTTTCTCCTTATGGCTGATGAGCGTTACCCCTTTGGCGGTGAGTGTGTCGATAATGTTCAGCAAGCCCTTTGTGGAGCGTTCTAAACGGCTGATACTCTCAATGTAGAGGGTGTCACCCTCACGCACATATTCAAGCATAGCCATGAGCTGAGGGCGGTCTCCGTTTGCTCCTGACAACTTCTCGGAGAAGATGCGGTCAACCTGATAGTCGCACATGATTTCCTGCTGTCTCGCTGTCTCCTGATGTTCCGTTGAAACTATGATATATCCGATTTTGCTCATAGCTGTTGTTTCCTTTCTTTTATGTTGATATATAGTTGACTTTTTCGGGGTTACGATGTATAATTACAGATAAGAGCAGGTACTCGGTTTGCTCGTATAATCGTAATTTACAGGAGATAGTCATGAAAAGTAAAATTATCTATTGTCTGAATTTTCTCTGGACGAGTTTTGTTGCATTTACATTTCCAATATGTTTTGGCTGGATTTTTCTTGATATAACTGGACATTCAAAA
>HF997964.1:3978-6009 GCA_000433635.1 Ruminococcus sp. CAG:254 | reverse complement strand
TGCCTGGGAATCGCAATTGCCCCTGAAACCTTGTCTCTCATTACAACCTTTCAATTTTAAAGGCAATTGCGATTCTTCCGATTCTCTCTTAGATTTTTGTTTTCTTTCATTGTGCAGTTTCAATTTGCTTCGCAAATGTGGGCTGCTCGCCCACACCTCGCCAACATTTTTGAAAAATTGTTGGATCAAAAAACTTTTTATTTTGCCTGCGGCTCGTTTTTTTCAGCCATTTCGCATCAGAAAAGCTTTTTATTCCAACGCAGCGTTTCACGTGAAACATTTCTCATTTTTATTCCTTGAAAATCACTCAAAAAATAGAAAAAGTCTACCAATTTTGCAACACTTTGTAGAATTTCAGAAGATTTTTTCGGATTTTTACGAAATAGCATTGCAAAATTTCACCATTTCGTGTAAAATAGTAAAGCAGTGTCCGCTGTTGAGTGGACACAAATACACTTTTTTAGAAACCAATCGACAGAAATCAACAGGGGAGGAAGCAGCAAACGCATGAAAATTACCGGAATTATTTGTGAATACAATCCACTGCACAACGGACATCTTTATCAGATTCAGCAGGTGCGGAAAAATGGAGCCGAAGCCATTGTTGCAGTCATGAGCGGAAACTTTATGCAACGGGGCGATGTTGCCGTGATGGATAAGTTTACACGTGCAAAACTGGCAGTGGAATCCGGCGTGGATTTGGTGATTGAATTGCCCGTACCATATGCCGTTGCACCGGCAGAGGTGTTTGCATTGGGCGGTGTTGCTCTGCTTTCTGCATTGCCGAATGTGACAGAAATTTCATTCGGAAGTGAGTGCGGAGATTTGGAACTGCTCCGGCAGGCGGCAGATGCTTGTTACCTCTGTAAGACGGAATATCGGGATGTGATGCAGGATTTCCTGAAACAGGGACACCCCTATCCGGAAGTTTTGATGCATATGGTGGAACAGCTCTATGGAACAGAAGTTGCAGAAGTGCTGCTCGAACCGAATAACACGTTAGCAGTAGAATACCTGAACGCTATGCATACGCTGAAAAGTCCGCTTGAACCCTATACCGTACAACGTCGTGGGGCAGGACATCACAGCTTACTGCTGGGAGAAGAGCGACCGGAAGAGGGAACAGCTGGAATTGCCAGTGCAACTTATATTCGGAACTGTATTCAAAATGGTGTTGACTGTCGGCGAACCGTTCCGGAATACTGTTACCAAACCTTGCAGGAGATGGAAGAAGCCGGACAGATTGCAGATATTCATTATTTGGAGCGAATTTTGCTCTATCAGCTGCGGACAACTTCCGTAGAGAATTTAAGAACGATTGCAGAAATCGGGCAGGGGTTGGAGCATCGCCTTTATCAGGCTCGTTCCGCCACCAGTCTGGAAAACTTGCTGGAAATTCTGCAAACAAAACGCTATCCATTGGCACGGCTGCGGCGGATTTTGATTCATGTTCTGCTGGATATCCGGAAAAGCGATACCAAAGGCTTACCGCCATATGGTCGAATTTTGGCGTTTAATGACATGGGACGGCAGATTTTGCGGTGTTCTAAGGATAGCCGAGGAATTCCGTTCTCGCATTCGCTGAAAGAATTGAGTAAGTTGAATCCGGCAGCAAGTCGCTGTGCATCGCTGGATGCAAAGGCAACCGATATTTTTTATTTGGCGATGCCGGAGGTTGGAACGGCAGCAATGGACTACCGTCGAAAGACAGAGCCGCCGAAACCGATGGAATCAGCGGAAGAAGAGCCGACTGCATGAGAAAAAACCGTTCCGAGAGGGGCGGTTTTTTGTTTCATTGGAAGTGGCATAAGCAGTATAGTTGCTGGGAGCGAGCCACAGGCAAAATGAAAGTTTTTCGATGCAGCAGTTTTTCAAAAATGCTGCCGAGGTGTGGGCGAGTAGCCCACATTTGCGAAGCAAATCAAAACTGCACTATGAAATGCAACAAAAATCTAAGAGAAAATCGGAAGAATCGCAATTGCCTTCAAAATCAGAAGGTTGCAATGAGAGTCAAGGTTTCAGGGGCAATTG
>HF997964.1:977-3947 GCA_000433635.1 Ruminococcus sp. CAG:254 | reverse complement strand
ATTGCGATTCCCAAGGCGTGCCCCAGCCTTGCCGAACCGGATGCAATTGGTTTCCCAAGTGCAATGTTTCACATGAAACATTACAAAAACTGCTCTTAGGAAAAACGATTTTCAGCGTCCGGCAAAAGGGGGTTCCACCCCTGCTTTTGCCTGCCAGCGTGCTGCAATTGCCCCGTTGCCCTGTCTGAATTTGCAACTTGTTTCATAAAAGCACCCAATTCCGAATTGGGAAGTTTCAAAAAGTGCAATTGCAGCAGGGAAGCCAGAGATTGCAAAATTTCGTTTGCTCCGCAAATGTGGGCTGCTCGCCCACACCTCGCCAACATTTTTTAAAAATTGTTGGATCAAAAAACTTTTCGGCTGCCTGCGGCTCATCCCCGTCAGCCACCACCAAATCCCGCCCCTTCTCAGCCTATTTTAAGGTTCTGATGTTATACTAAAATGGAATGTAGAAAGGAGATGCCTTGCTTTATGAACCTCTTAATCGTAGAAGACGAAGTACAGCTTGCCGATGCCCTCGCTGAAATCTTACAGCGGAATAAATACCATGTCGATACTGTCTATAACGGCGAAGACGGCTTGCATTATGCCAGCACTGGCATTTATGATTGTATTGTTTTGGATATCATGCTGCCCATTCTGGACGGCATTTCAGTTCTCCGGATGCTCCGGAAACAAAAAATTTCTACCCCCGTTCTGCTCTTAACCGCAAAGTCAGACGTTGCCGATAAAATTAACGGTCTGGACAGCGGTGCAGACGACTACCTGACAAAGCCATTTGTCACCGGTGAATTGCTCGCCCGAATTCGTGCCCTGACTCGCCGTACCGGAGAAGTTGCCGTTGACGGCTTGCAGTTCCATAACCTGCGGTTGGACTCTCAGAATTATACCCTCAGCTATGGACAGGAACAAATCAAGCTGAGCCTGAAAGAATATCAAATCATGGAGATTTTCATGAGCAACCCCAAGCAGATTGTTTCCAAGGAATTTTTCATTGAAAAAATCTGGGGCTATGAGAGCGATGTTGAATACAACAATATCGAAGTGTATATTTCATTCCTGCGGAAAAAATTGCAGTCGATTCACGCCAATATCTCTATTAAAACCGCTCGGGGGATTGGCTATTTTCTGGAGGAACAGCCGGCATGATTCGCCATGTCAGACGCCATTTTATCTGTTTCACCATGTGCATTCTGACCGGAGCGGTTCTGCTGCCTATGATTGCCTTGAACGTCATTCCGGCATTCATGTCCTATAATCAAAATAAAACGGTTTTGCAGCAGGCGGTACAGAATGAAATTCGCTTACGCAGTCCAAAACCCAGCAAGCAGCCGGATAAACAACCCTCAGAAAATGACCCGTTTATACCACAGACAACCACGGTTGTTTCTGGTACAACGGTTTCAGTTTCTGTCACCAGTACCACTACGACTACAGAAACCACTGCTGGAATCACCACGGATGCACCAGCAGAACAGATTCAAGCACCGCCAGAAACAGCTGTGCAGGGATCGCACACGAAACCAGCAGCAATGACAACACAGCCAGTCATGACAAAACCGGCTGCCCCTGTTGTTACAACACAGAATGTGCAGACCCAACCCAATGACCCGAATCCGGATTACCCACCGGATGACAATCATGACAATCCACCGCCTTATCCGGACGATTGGCATCGACCGCCAGAACAAGACCCATGGTGGTGGTACGAGCATGAGCATTATAACGATGAAAATATGAGTTTTAATGGCTGTGGCATTCCAGGGGCAGCGATGTTTTCCTATATGCCACTGACCGCATCTCTGACAACAGAGGAAAAAAAGCCGCAGGACATCAACTTCCCGCCCAAAGAAGAACATGACACCGATTACTTTTTGGCAGTGCTTGATCAGCAGGGTAACATGATAGAAACCGTTCAGGCGGATTGGCATGATTATACGGAGGAACAAGTTGCTGCATTGGTGGCACAGGTGCAGAAGCAGCATAAACAGGATGGTAAATATGAATCCTTACAGTATTATGCACAGGACTATCAGAAGGGGACGATTATTTCTTTTATGGACTGCTCAAAAGACCAGAAGTTTTTGCGGCAGCTGCTGTTCATCAGTATTGTAGTCTTTCTGTTGATGGAGAGCATTGTCTTTGGATTGACCATGATGCTGACAAAACGGGCGATGCAGCCGATGCAGATTTCATTTGAAAAGCAGAAACAATTCATTTCAGATGCTGGACACGAATTGAAAACACCGCTGACGATTATCTCTGCCAACGCTGATATTTTGCAAGACGAAATCGGAGAAAATAAGTGGCTGGACTATATCCGGATGCAAACAGAGCGAATGCGGATTTTGGTGGATGAAATGATGACGCTGACCAAGATGGAGCACAGCAGTGCAACTGCAACCGCAGAGCGGTTCAACCTGAGTTCTGCCGTAGAAACAATGGCGTTACCGTTTGAATCACAGGCGTTCGAGCAACAGAAAAAGTTTGAGATTGACATTCAGCCAGAGCTATATTTTCAGGGTAATCCCGAACAGGTTCGGCGAATGATTGGCATTCTGATTGACAATGCATTCAAATACAGTGCGGAGCACGGAGCAATTCGAGTTTCCCTGAAAGAAGAAACCAGCGGTCGGGCAGTATTGGAAGTTTATAATACCGGAAAAGGAATTCGAGAGGACGAGAAAGAAAAAATCTTTGAACGATTCTACCGCAGCGACAGTTCCCGTGCACGGGCAACGGGTGGCTATGGATTGGGGCTTTCGATTGCAAAGAGTGTTGCAGATGCACATAAGATGAAAATCGAAGTCAACAGCGAGCCGGAACACTGGATTACATTCACAGTATGGTTTCCGGCACAGAAAAAGCTGCCGGAAAAAGAGAAGAATCAAAATCATGCAAAATAATATCCGATAAACAAAAATCGCCGTTTCCGGAATTGCTTTTTCCGGAAACGGCGGTTTTGTATCT
>HF997964.1:0-959 GCA_000433635.1 Ruminococcus sp. CAG:254 | reverse complement strand
GGCGGTTTTGTATCTGTATACAATTACAAGTTTAATCCTTGACGGTTTGAATCCGCATGGAAATGTCAAAGCACTTGACCGAGTGGGTGAGTGCACCGAGAGAGATAATATCCACGCCAGTTTCTGCAACCGAGCGGATATTGTCTTTGGTGACATTGCCGGAGGCTTCCAGTAGGACTTTCCCATCATTGATGGCAACCGCTTTTTTCATCTCGTCACAGCTCATATTGTCCAGCATGATGATGTCTGCACCCGCTGCGAGGGCTTCTCTCAGTTCGTCCAGATTCCGAACTTCCAGTTCGATTTTTACCATGTGACCGATTTTTTTCCGGAGAGCAGTTACTGCTCCGGTAATGCTGCCGTAAGCATCAATGTGATTATCTTTCAACATTGCTCCATCGGAGAGGTTATAGCGGTGATTCTTTCCGCCGCCAACGGTAACCGCATATTTTTGCAGCTGCCGCAGTCCCGGCAGGGTTTTCCGAGTGTCGGTAATCTGTGCCCGTGTTCCGGCAACGAGTGCCACACATTCAGCGGTAGCGGTTGCAATGCCGCTCATATGCTGGAGCAAGTTCAGAGCAGTGCGTTCGCCCTTGAGGAGGGTTTTGGTGCTGCCTTTCATTCGTGCGAGGATGTCTCCCTTTTGAACGGTTTCGCCGTCTTTCTTGAGGATTTCCATGGTGACGTTGCCGCCAGCCAGTTCAAAAACACGTTTTGCAATGTCGATACCGCACAGAACGCCGGTATCTTTTGCGAGGTAGTAGGCTTCGGAAGTGTGCTCATCATCTAACAGATAATCGGTGGTAACATCCACATAGTGGATGTCTTCTTCCAGTGCAGTGGTGATGATTTTATCGATATAAAATGGTTGTAAAAGCATGAATACGCTCCTTTATGTTGGTATGTGGGAGTGGGCTGTCAATTACGAGCCGCAGGCAACTGCGGTCGAGCTGGCTCAG
>HF997963.1:24467-29478 GCA_000433635.1 Ruminococcus sp. CAG:254 | reverse complement strand
AATAAATCGTCGCCCCTTACGAAGGGGCGTGGATTGAAGCGAAAGAGTGACGCTGTGCGACAGTCATTTACATACCTTTCTATGTGAGAGAAAATTTTACTTTTTTTCTCCGTGTGTTAAGTATGTATTTGAGTGTCTTACAGCGTCATTTCCCAGTTTTTCGGGCTTTTTTGCACTTTTTGGTGCCGGTCGGCGGTTCCCAAAGTCGCCCTACCTGGGTGTGGATGGAACGGCTATAAAAATTGCATGGCTTTTTGTGCCTGTATTTGTTGCAGCCTGCGAGGAATCTTGTAACAAATCCCGTCCTTTTCAAAACGTGCTCCGGTCTGTTTGAAGACGAATGGAACATTTGCAGCACGACACTGTGCCGCAAGGGACGTGACCCATTCCCAGCGGCAGAGCCTTGCCTGCTCGCCGGATTCGCCGCCGACCGTGACACGAGAGATTTGTGGCTGTAGGTAGGGTTGTAACTGTATGGGCGTTAAAAGTGGCTCGCAGATGATTTCTTTCTTTGCAATTGGCAGTTGTAGGAGAACGGGCAGCCGTTCATCGGCGGCTTGTTGGTTTTCGGCGGTGCAGCAGATGGTTACATTGGGGTAGCCCGTTCCCCAGTCGGGCGGAAAGCAGGCAGCTGCACGCACAATGCGTTTGGTGATGATAAAAAATTGCAAGTCCGAGCGATAGCGAATCATTGCCCAGATATCCGGTCGCCAGTCGTCGGCAGCTGCTAAGAAAAAGTCGGAACTTAGACAGGTGTAGACGGGTTCGCCCGTCGGCTGTAATTTTAGCGTGCCGCCTCGTGTCCGTTGCATCGGGAGAGCAAAGGCGGCTGTTTTCTGCACGGTGGTGCTGTTGTGTCCATGCGTTGCATCGATGCGATAGACATAGCAATTTTGGCAGCCGGCACTATATTTTGTGCAGCCGTGCCAGGGATTCCAGATGGGCATAAAAACCCTCCTCTCTGTATTATTTCTAACAGGCGGTACTGGCAAAAGCAACAAAAACAAAAGGGAAAGATTGTGGAAGATGACGGTTGACACGCAACAATAATTGTAGTAAAATTGTAGTGGAGGTGAGAACGTGAACGACAAGGCGTTAAATATCAAAATCCCGTCTGCATTGTACGAGGCTCTAAAAAAAGAGGCATCCAAGAAAAACATCTCACTTGCCTCTTTGGTGCGGTTGATATGCTCGGAGTATTTTGATAAAAAATAAGGCTGTAAGTGCCACGGCTACCAAACTGCTGCACTTACAACCCAACACAACGCCGAAACGCTGCTAAATCTATGATAGCAGGTGGACGGCACTTTGTCAAGTTATTTTAGAGACTGGCAGAAGCACGCCTTTGCGGTGGGGTTTACGGCTGCCGTCCGACTGTTGACCAAATAAAGCACCGCTTGTCGCCCCCTTATGGGGGTGTGGATTGAAAATACGGATATCACACCATCTTGATTGACATCGCCGAGGGCGTATGGTCATCAAACGTATTATGTGTGAGAAATTTTTACTTTTTTCTCCGTGTTGTCGCCCCTTACGCAGGGGCGTGGATTGAACAGCGGAGGTCGTCGGAGGTCGTTTACAAACCTTTCTATATGAGAGAAATTTTTACTTTTTTTCTCGCGTGCGTAAGGTATGTATTTGACTTCCGTAGACCTCCGCACTTTTTGGTGACAGTCGATTGCTGCAAAAAGGGGATGTTATCCGCAGAGCACTTGTCCCCAAGAGGGGGCTGCTCCGGAAGCTTGCTGTGCGTAGTAAGATAAGATTGCCGTGGCATCCTGTACGGTTACTATGCCATCTCCGTCAATATCCGCCGCCGATATGCCAGCATTGTGCGTTACAATCTGGGGATGCAGGCGGAAATCAAGGCTCGCCGCCGTGCTTGCATAATATTGTAATACCAATCTGGCATCCTCTACGGACACCACGCCATCTTGATTGACATCGCCGAGGGTGTATGGGTCATCGAACGTATAAAGAGCAGAATAGCGGTTGTTGATGCCATAGTAGCCGTTTCTGCCGTTTTCCAGCAAGACCGCTTCGGGGAGCCAGGCAACCCCGTTTTCCCGGTCTGTCCAGGCTATGTGCTCTGCCCGACTGGAAATCTGCGAGGAATCCAACATCAAATACTGGTCGGTAGTAACATCATAGTCCACCAGTGCAATCCAGTGTCCGGCGATGTTGGCAGAAGCTGTTCCGCCGTTTCGGAGGTGTTCAAGAACGGCTGCTGCCTGTGTTGTCCAGCCTGCAAAGGTCATGTGGCTTTCTTCTGCATATGCCTGTGCAACGGCTGGGAAGAAGCCCATTGCTGCTCCGTCTACGCCGGGAATGCGATAGCCGTTGTCCAGTGCAAATTGTGCCAGTTTTGCTGGATGTAAGAATGAACCTGTGCGATAATAGACCGCATTTACGATGGAGAGCAGGCTGCAACCCGCTTGTCCAACGGTATTTCCGGTTTCTGTTCCTCGATTCCAGGGATAATCACACCAGTTGTCTACTTCTGGCAAGTAGGCAAGCCGTTGTTCTTCCGCTCCGCTACCTTCGCTTTGCTGCCAGGCAATTGGGAAGGGAATGGTATCTTCTGCCGAGGCAGAAAGGGAGAACGAAGACCATAGGGACAGCATGCAGAGCAGACTGAGCCAAATGGAAAGGGATTTTCTAGAAATTGTTTGAAAAAGCTGCACAATTGTTCCTCCTATTTGGTTGATAAAATACGCAATGTGCCCATTATATCATAAAAGGAGCAAAATGTAAAGCAATTTTTTTAAAAATGTTTGTTTGTAATTCCGTCACCCGTTGGTGGAGCAAAAGGTGGAAGTCGGTGAAGGTCGTTTACATACCTTTCTATAGAGAGAAAAAATATACTTTTTTTACTCCGTGTGTTAAGTATGTATTTGACTTCCACCGACCTCCACCTCCCAGTTTTTCGGGCTTTTTTGCCCTTTTTGCTGGAAGTCGGTGGAGGTCGCCCTGCGTAAGTGGCGTGGATGGAATCGAAAGATATGACACTCTAAGACAGTCGTTTACAAACCTTATATAGAGAGAAAATTTTTACTTTTTTCTCTCCTGCGTAAAGACTGTATATGAGTGTCATAGAGTGCCATATCCCAGTTTTTCGGGCTTTTTTGCATTTTTTAATGACGGTCGGGTGGAGGTCGCCGGCTTATAGTCCGGCTTCCCACTCCCAATTGTACAGCTCCAGCCGTTGCAAATCATACGGGGTCAGCTGATAAACGCAGTGATTAATCCAGTTTGCAAAGAGCAAATTTGCACAGCACCCCCATGTATAAAGCGGCGGTTTGCTGGGGTCGTCGTTGGGGAAATAGTGGGCAGGAACGGCGATTTTGCAGCCTTTTTCCTTGTCCCGGAAATATTCTTCTGCCAATGTCATGCGGTCATACTCCAGATGTCCGGTGATGAAATATTGTCTGCCGTTGGTGTTGGCGACAATGTGCACGCCGGCTTGTGGCGATTCGGTTAGAATTTTCAGATTTGGTACTTGCTCAATGTCCGCACGCCGGACTTCTGAATGGCGGGAATGCGGAGCATAAAAGCAGTCGTCAAATCCTCGCAGCAGCTGCACATTTTTTTGCAGCACCTCGTGTGGAAAGACCCCGAACATCTTTTCCGGCAGGTCATATTTGGGAATCCCGAAGTGGTAGTTCAGCCCTGCCAGAGCTCCCCAGCAGATATGCATGGTGGAAAAGACATGGGTCTTTGTCCATTCCATGATTTGTTGCAGCTCTTCCCAGTAGTCGACATCGGCAAAAGAAAGGTGCTCGACCGGAGCACCTGTGATAATACAGCCGTCATAATATTCGTTCTGGATTTCTGCAAACGTATGATAAAAGGCGTCCAGATGCATTTTGTTGGTGTTCTTGCTGACGTGGCTGGAAACCTGTAAAAATTCCACATTGACTTGAATCGGCGTATTGCTGAGCAGCCGCAGAAACTGGCATTCTGTTTCAATTTTTTTCGGCATCAGATTCAGCAGGAGCACCCGCAGCGGGCGGATGTCCTGATGAGAGGCACGGTCATTATCCATGACAAAGATATTTTCATTTGCCAGCGTCTGAAATGCTGGCAATTCTTTTGGAATACAAATTGGCATAAAATGCAAACTCCTTTCTGGTTCATTTCGGGTGCGTCTGGTTCTCGCACGGCGATTAGAGGTCGCCGCCGATGGCGTTGCGAATGGCACGCAGTTCTTCTGCGGTCAAATCCCGATAAGTACCCGGCTTCAGCATGCCCAGTTTCAAAGGGCCGATGCTGGTTCTCCGCAGGCGGGCAACTTCCAGCCCCAACGCTTCGCACATCCGGCGAATCTGGCGGTTTCTGCCCTCCTGAATGGTCATCAGCAGTACGACACGGTTTGGTTCTTTGGTTTTCACAACGACATTTGCCGGCAGGGTCATTTTGCCGTCCAGTTCCACGCCGCTGGAAAGGGCAATCAATTGTTCTTCGGAAATATCCGGCCGAACGGTAACCCGATAGGTCTTGGAAATATGGCGGCTAGGGTGCATGATATTGTTGGCAAATTCGCCGTCATTCGTCAGCAGCAGGAGTCCTTCGGAGTCCTTGTCCAGTCTGCCGACGGGGTAAACCCGTTCTTCCACGCCGTCCAGTAAGTCCATGACACAGCGGCGGTCGAGTTCATCGGAAGTAGTGGTGACATAGCCTCTTGGCTTGTACAGCATGAGATAACGCTTGACTTTTTTGCGAGGGATGCGAACGGCTTCTCCGTTGACCGTAATGAGGTCGGCACGGGTTGCCTGGTCGCCAAGCTTGACGGGATGTCCGTTCAGCTTGACTTTTCCGGCAGCAATCAAGGCTTCCGCCTTGCGGGCGGCGGGAGCAGTAGCCAGCATCGGATAATAATTTTTGAATGCGTATTTTTTCCATGTTGAAATCCTCCTGATTGGATGAGATGTAATTTTATAGATTATGAGAACCGCACTTGCAGCCAGCGTTGCAGCCGCTGCCAAATGGACTTTTGTGGCTGATCCTCTGG
>HF997963.1:0-24462 GCA_000433635.1 Ruminococcus sp. CAG:254 | reverse complement strand
GCCAAATGGACTTTTGTGGCTGCTCCTCTGGGGTTGCAGGCTGTTCCGGAACGGCGGTCTGTGTGGTCAAGGGCAGCTGGAACAAGCTTTGCCCGTCCCGTTCCGCAACCAGAAAGCCGCCATATTGATTTGCCGGAACAGGAGCAAAGAGAAACGGTTTTGTGTGCACCGTGAGGGGCAAGTCTACCGCCTCTTGCAGCGTTCCATAGGTGATGGAATCGGTTGCCTGTAGCGAAACGGTGTCTGCCGTTCCGCCCACGACGGGAATCGAAATCGTTTCCGGAAGGGCAACGGTCTGCTTGTGCAGCTGTGGGAAAAGGGTGTCATATAATTGCGTGTGGGTCTGCCAGTCGTTCGGGTCGTTCAGCGTCACGCAAATCAAAGTCATGTCGTTTCGCTGACAGGCAGACACCAGACAGCGTCCAGCTTCATCGGTAAAGCCCGTTTTCACACCAATCACCCCCTCACACTGTGTCAGCAGCTTGTTGGAGTTTTTGAGCCAGCGGTCGTAGGGGGGATTGCCGAACGTAACTTTTGCGGTCGCCTGTCCGCAGATTTCCCGAAAGTCTGGATTTTGCAGGGCAGTCGCTGTTAAAATTGCCATGTCATAGGCAGTGGAATAATGCTGTTCGTCATGTAGTCCCGATGGCGTGACAAAGTGGGTGTTCTGCATGCCTAATTGTGCCGCCCGTTCATTCATGAGGTCTGCAAAGGCAGAGAGCGAGCCAGCCAGCTTTACAGCCGTTGCCCCCGCTGCATCGTTGCCGGAGGGCAGCAGCATACCATAACAGAGGGCACGCTTCGTGACAATATCGTCTTTCACCAGTCCCATAGAAGACCCCTCGACCTGAATGGCGTTGTTGTCCACGGGGAACGGGGTGTCTAAGTCGCCGCTCTCCAGACAGAGCAGCGTTGTCATGATTTTGGTGGTGCTTGCCATGGGGAGATGTTCGTCTGCGTTTTGGGAGAAGAACACTTCTCTGGTGGTGGCTTCCATGACAATGCAAGCCTTTGCAGAGACGGCAGGCAGTTCCACAGCAGTGGCGGAACATTGCCAGACAGAACCGCAGAGAATTGAAACAGTCGAGATAATCGACAACAGAAGACCGAACAGGCGTTTGCACACAGGGCATCTTCCTTTCTTGTGGGTTAAGACAAGATATGAGTGCCGCTGTGATTTTATGCCGCTGCGAACGGGTTATGCTTTCTCGTCCGTGTTTAAGTCGTCAGAAGATTTGTTCGGCTTCTTTTTGGATTTCACCAGACCGCTAACTTTGCTGATGACTTCCGGCAGGGTACGAATGAGATTGTTTGCCGTATCGCCGTTTCCCTCGGTCATCTGGAGCAGGCGAACATCTCCGTTCTGTACGACTAAGAAGCCCACGGGCTGAATGGAGATACCAGCCCCCGTTCCGCCGCCGAACAGGTCTTTCGGAACTTTTGCCGGCAGGTCAGAACCGCCAGAGGCAAAGCCATAGGAAACTTTAGAGATAGGAATGATGGTGACATCCGTTCCAACGGTAATCGGGTCGCCAATGATGGTTTCCACGTCGACCATGTCCCGAATTTTTTCCATGGTGACATCCATCAGGTTGGGAATGGTGGTTTTAGATGGTTTGGAATTGGATTCCGGCATGAGAAAAACCTCCTATCAAAACGATTTGATACAATGAAAAAGAAACTTGTGGGAATAGGTTGTGCAAAAGGCATGGGAATATGCGGAAAGTGGCTCAGGACTGTTCCGAGGGGGCTTGTTTGCGTTCCAGCGTATTCCATAGAAACGAGAAGAGAAAGGCAAAGGCTGCCGCAAGAACATTGGCAAGCGAAAGCCGAACCGTGCCGCTGAGATAGTAGCGAGTCCGGTTCTGTCCAAAGCAGCAGCGAACATCTATTCCGTCATAGGCAACGGAACAGACCGTTCCCAGCACTGCCAGACAGGGATAGAGTGCAGTGTTCAACTTGGCGTATTCTGCCGCACAGGCTGCCGCATCCCAGTTGCCAACGCCAATATAAATAGAAACGTGTCGGAAACGAATGCATTTGGTGAGGCGGCGAAGCCCTTTGCAGATACTTGAGCAGGCATCGTGCAGCAAGTCGAACCATTCGGAAAGACTGCGGCGTTCTTCCTCGGTCTGTTTCTGTTTCTTTTTCTTGGAAGAGGATGTTTGTTTTTTGGTTCGTTTCTTTTTGTGCTTGGCGGAGCGTTTGGCAGCGTGTTGTTTGCGGTCGGAGCGATAGAGGGGAATCCCCAGAAAAGAAAGCCGTATCACCGGCGGAGCGTTGTCCTGTAACGTCAGGTGCAGCACGGCAGGGGTAAACAGCAATCCTGCAAGCAGGAGCAGAATCCCTCCTGCAATCAGCCATCCGGTCATTGGGCATGCTCCTTTCTGTGCAAGGCTTAGTCGGTCTGTTCGGGAACGGGAATTTCCGGCAGCGGCGGCAGGTCGTCCAGCGAGGACAGCCCGAAACACCGCAGGAATGCGGGCGTGGTGCGGTAGGCAATGGGTTTACCGGGCAAGTCCAGCCGTTCGCCCTCTTCGAGCAGCCCTCGTTCCACCAGCGTGTTGACGAGGGTACTGCTATCAATGCCTCGTACATGGGCAATGAACCGCTTGGTGACGGGTTGGTGATAGGCGGCAATTGTGAGCACTTCCAATGCGGCTGGCGTGAGGGGCAAGGTGCGTTTCTGTTCCAATGCTGCCTGAATATACGGAGCATAGCGTTCTACGGTACAGAGCTGAGCGGTTTTCTCCAGCAAGAGCACTTGCAGAGCGTGTCCGGATTTCTGGTAAGCAGTGTTCAAGTCGTTCAGCAGCTGGGGCAGTTCCCGTTCGGGAATGCCGCTTGCCGCCGCCAGACGGGAAAGGGGAATGGGGTCGCCGCTGGCAAATAAAATGGCTTCTAAAATCGCACAAGCCGGTGCAAGCATGAGAAAAACCTCCTATCTGAATGTTTTTAAACCATGATTTCTTGTGGTGCGGTATCCGCAGCCGCCGCTTTGCGGGAGATGCGATAGAGGGATGTTCCATCCGTAGAAATGCCGATTCTGCCGTGTTTCGTCAGCTCCAGCACTGCCAGAAAGACGGCGACTCGTGCGGAGCGGTCGGAGATGTCATCATAGAGCGTGACAAGGGAAACTGTTTCCGCATGGGAAACCTTTCGCATCAGCCAGACAATTTTCGAGAAGACCGAAACGGTTTTCGGGCTGACCACTCGCTGTAATTTCTCCTGCATGGCAGCCTTGGAGGGCGGCAGCTGTTTCTTCCCGATGGAGAGAAAACTGCTGCGGAGCACCTCTGCCGGATAGGTACGCAAATAGGTTTTTTGCGGTTCGGGCAGCGGCATGGGCTGCCGACAGAACGGTTGCTGTTCTTTGTACCGTCCGGCAAGAATCGCCGCTGCTTGCTTACAGCGTGCATAGAGCAGCAAGGATTCCTGCAAGTCCTCTTTGTCCGCCTGTGCCTCCTGCGGTTTTGGCAGCAAGGCAGCCGTTTTCAAGTAGATGAGTCGGGCAGCCATTTCAAGGAATGCTCCGGCAAGCTCTAAATCCTGTTCCTGACAGTCCGCTAAATAGTTCAGGTACTGTTCCAGCAGCTGTGAAATGGCAATGTCATAGATGTTCAGCTTGTGCTTTGCAATCAGCGTCAAGAGCACGTCCATAGGCGTTGTAACGCCATTGATTTCAAAAGAAAGTTGCTGCATCGTCTGTCATTACCCTGTCAGTCCGCTGACCATCAGGGGTACCCAGTTTGTCAGGAACGTGAAGCCCTTGAAAATCAGCTGCTGTAAGTAGGAAAGCGGTGTGTCCAGAAAATCAGAGAAAATCAGAATCAGGAACACAAACGAAATCACCTGCCGATGCTGCTGTACCCAGTAGATGGCTTTATACGGCAAGAATCCCAGCAGGATATTTGAGCCGTCCAGCGGTGGAATCGGAATCAGGTTAAAGACTGCCAGCCCGATGTTCACGAGGATAAAGAAATAGAGAATACTGTAAATAATCGAGAGGGTGTTGTACATCGCCTCTGAGGAAATTGGAATGTTCTCTAAAATCCGAAATGGAATCATCATGACAAAGGCGATGAGCAAGTTGGAAGCAGGCCCAGCCAAAGAGGTCCAGATGACACCGGTGCGAGGATTTCGCATGCGGTTCGGATTGATGGGAACGGGCTTTGCCCAACCGAACCCCGTCAACAACAGCAAGATTGCCCCGAAAGGGTCAACGTGGGAAAAGGGGTTCAGGGTCAGCCTGCCCTTCGAGTCTGCGGTATCATCGCCGCAAAGACGGGCGACCCAGGCATGTGCAAATTCATGCAGCGGTAAAATCAGCAGAATGATGATGACCCGTGCGATCAGCATCGTCAGGAGCTGTTCCTTACTCATGGATAATAGATTCATAGTATGGTTCACCTCTTATTTTTAGTATTCTTTTTATTATACCGGATTTTCCTTGTTTTTTCAAGTGAAAAATGCAGATTTCCGATGTTCAAAAAAAATTTTCAAAAAATGAAAAAAAGGGCTTGCATTTTTTGTTGCAATATGATATAATAGAGTCCGTTAGTTTGTTTAAGGAGGTGCAGTAGAATATGGCAAAATGCGAATTTTGCGGTAAGGGTGTTACATTCGGTATCAAGGTGTCCCACTCTCACAGACGCTCCAACAGAACATGGAAGCCCAATGTAAAGCGAGTAAAGGCAGTTGTGAAGGGTACTCCCTGCCACGTATATGTTTGCTCCAGATGCCTCCGTTCCGGAAAAGTAGAACGTGTGTAAGGTATAAAAACATCGCTTTCTTGTATGTATGCGAAAAAGATTCGGGAGTTTTCAGATGACAGATTGCTGTCAGAGAAACTTCCGATTTTTTTTAAAATGAAAAGATGAATAATCTTTGCAGAAAATTGGAATTTTTGTCGAATCTTTGGAGAAAGTTACAAATTGCACTGCCCGAACACGAAAAAATTTTTCGGAAATCCTGTGGAAATTGCCGGAAAAATCGGCGGTTTTTTCATGAGATTCCGGTTTGCATAAAATTTTTTTTGATTTTCACTTGCAATTTTGTGCATAATGTGCTATACTGAATCTATCCATTTCGGGTGAATAATAAAATGAGGTGAACGGAATTGGCAAAATTAAAGAAACCAACTGTTAAGAATCCACAGCTCGTGGAAGCTCTGGCAGAACTTAAAGAACACAGCACACAGGGAGCAGTTAAGAATTTAATGGAAGCCCTGAAGGGTGCACAGCTGATTGCACCGGTTATTATTGATAATATGCCGGAAGATCTGGACTTGAGCGATGGCAAACAGTTCCAGACCAATGCAAAGTTTACAATGCTGCAGCAGAAGGACGGCAGCCGGTATTTTCCGGCATTTACCGACTGGCTGGAAGTATTGAAGTGGAGAAATGACCCGGAAATCAATACCGTTGTTATGACCGTAGAACAGTATGCAAACCTGATGCAGCGTTCCGGCGAAGCTTCCGGTATCGTCATCAATCCGAGCGAACAGGGTTACCTGATTGACCGTCCGCATCTGGCACAGCTGACCGGTCTTACACTGCCGCCGGCAGCTTCGGAATACCGCAACGAACCGTTGCCAGAACCGACGCTGAATCCGAAGGTTGCCTTTGCAGATGCTTCTACTTTGTCGAACCCGCAGCTGGTTGGTGCAATTGCAGCATTCCGCAAGAAGAGCACACAGGAAACCGAACTGCCGATGATTGACGCTCTGTTCCGGTCGCAGGTCATTGCTCCGGTACAGCTGATTAACGCAGAACAGGATTTGAACATGGAAGATGGCGAAAAGCACCAGACACAGATTAAGTTCGTAATGGTACAGAACAACGACAAGAAGTTCTTCCCGGCATTTACCGACATGGAAGAACTGAATCGCTGGCAGAATCCGCCGGAATACAGAACCATGATTATCCCGTTCCTGCAGTATGCAGCAATGTTCCAGCAGAACGGCGATGCAGAAGGCATTGTAGTAAACCCGTTCCGGGAAGGCGAATCCGTTGCTATGCCGAAGGCAAATGTCATTGACCTGGCAAAGCGGTTTGTCCATTATCAGCGGCAGCAGCAGCAAAATCGGGTACAGTTGTTTGACCTGAAGGACAAGCCAATTGACCTGATGAAGGAACTCTCCGCACACTTTGAAGAAGTGCCGGAAGTACATGCTGCTTATATGACTGGTATGCGGGTTGGCAACAAGGAAAGCATCATGCTGGTTCTGGATTGCGACCAGGTAGAAGATACCAAGAGCCTGTTCCAGCCGGCTGCACAGATTGTAAACCGCCACACCAACGGAAATCCGCCGGGAATCATTACGACACAGCACGATATGAGCAAGAGCATTCTGGAGAGAACAAAACCGTTCTATCAGGAATAAGAAAAAGAAAATGAAATTTTCTCCGCTGTGGACAAGAACCTTGTTCACAGCGGTTTCTTTTTATGAAATCCAAAAAAATAAAAATAAAAAATAGAAACAACAAGGGAGCAGAATGATGGGAAAACAGAATCGGATACGCATTGGAAAAAGAACGATTGCAATTTTATTAGCAGGTATTTTGTGCCTGCTCAGTGGGTTTGTGATTTGGTATCAGAATTATTATGACATTCCAGCCCTGACGATGACAGATTTGGCACAGCTGGATTTGAGCCAAGCAAAAAAGTTGATGATTGTCGCCCATCCGGACGATGAAACGCTCTGGGGCGGAGCACATCTGTTAGAGGGCGATTATTTAATTGTCTGCCTGACACATGGCAGCGATGCGGTGCGGTCGGCGGAACTGCGTTCGATTGCAGAGGCAACCGGAAATGCCTGCCTGATTTTAAAATATCCCGACAAGACCTTTGGACGGCGGGACGATTGGAGCAACGTGGAAGAACAAATTGAACAGGACATCACATTGATTTTAGAGGATAAGCCGTGGGAATCGGTTGTCACGCACAACAAAGCCGGCGAGTATGGGCACATTCATCACAAGATGACACATGAACTCGTGACGGAGGCGTACCAACACGAACAATTGCAGATGCCGCTGTATTGTTTCGGGACATATTACAGTGCGAAACGGCTGCCGGAATTTGAAGCACAGCTGCCGAGAATTTCCGAAGAAGACTTGCAAAAGAAAGAAGCCCTGTTACAAAATTACAAGTCGCAGGAACGAGTTGTGGAACATCTATCGCATATGAACCCCTATGAAAATTGGACGCTGTACGACCCAGCAGAAGAAGCAGAATCGTGACCATCGCCGCAGGCGAACTGCGGTCGAGCTGGCTCAGCTCGGCGGAGGGGAATTGTTAAGGGGGACAAGCTGTCCCCCTTAACAAAGGTATTGATGAGAGAAATTTGAAATCCAAGAGAGAACCGCAGAAACCGCAATTGCCTTTCAAAATAAAAAGGCTGTAATCAGACACAAGGTTTCAGGGGCAATTGCGGTTCCCCAGGCAAGCTGGGGATGTGCCCCAGCCTTGCCGAATCTGATACAATGCGTTTTCCAAGAATCAAGAATAATTTTACAGCAATTTTCAGCAGATTCCCGTCTGATTTTCACACGAATCTGCAAGGATATACTTATCTATCAGTATCATTCAACAAATAAAAGAAAGAAGGGAGTTTCTACATGGAAACCTTGTTACAAGTGCAGGAAATCTGTAAATATTACCGAATGGGCGAAGTACAAATTACTGCCGTAGACCACGTTTCTTTTTCCGTGAAAAAGGGAGAATTTGTCGTCATTGTCGGAGCATCGGGTGCAGGAAAGACCACCGTCTTGAACCTGCTGGGCGGAATGGATACCTGTGACAGCGGTTCGATTCTGGTCGATGGAACAGACATCACAAAACTGCGAAAACGAAAGCTCGCTGCCTATCGCCGTTTCGACATCGGCTTTGTGTTTCAGTTCTATAACCTGATTCCCAACCTGACCGCCGTGGAAAATGTCGAACTCGCAGGGCATATCAGCCGAGATGCAATGCCAGCAGCAGAAGCCCTGCAATATGTAGGGCTGGGCGACCGTCTGCGGCATTTTCCAGCACAGCTTTCCGGTGGGGAACAGCAACGGGTTTCCATTGCCCGTGCACTTGCAAAGCGTCCAAAGCTGCTGCTCTGCGATGAGCCGACCGGAGCACTGGACTATGAAACCGGAAAATCCGTCTTGAAATTGTTGCAGGATACCTGTCGGGACACGCAAATGACTGTGCTGCTGATTACGCACAATCAGGCTATCACCCCGATGGCTGACCGTGTCATTACGATGAAAAATGGAAAGATTGCAGCGATGCAGCAGAATGCAGAGCCCGTTCCCGTATCTGAGATTGCGTGGTGATGGCGATGGCTGGATTATTAGGAAAAGAATTGTGCCGTACCGTGCGGCATACGTTCGGACAATTCACAGCGATTGCAGCGATTGTTGCCTTGGGCTGCGGGTTTTTTGCCGGTATTCAGGCAACGACCCCCGATATGAACGAGATGGCAGACCAGCACTATCGGGAAACCAACCTCATGGATTTGCAGATTCGTTCTACCATTGGATTGGATGAGCAGGAAGTACAGGCGGTGGAACAGCTGCCGGATGTGAAAACGGTTTCGGCTGGGTATCAGGTGCAGTGTTATCTGCCGCAGGATGTGCACAGCTATTCCATGAGCGTTTCTTCTATGAACATGGAACAGGCAGCCGATGGGGCAGGCATCAACCTGCCCACGCTGACCGCCGGAACGTATCCCTCTATTTCCACAGAATGCCTGATGGATGCCAACTTTGCGAAACGCAGAGGGTATCAGGTCGGTGATACGATTACCTTACAGGCAGCAGAGGACACCACGCTTTCCGACTATTTGCAGGAAGATACATTCACCATTTCCGGCTTGACCAACTGGAGCATGTATGTCAGCTTTGAACGGGGAACGGCTCAGATTGGAACAGGGGCACTGGATGGCTATTTGCTGGTCGATGATTCTGCTTTTTCCATGGATGTCTACACGAATCTCTATCTTACCCTGGACAGCACAGCAGACTTGGCAGCCCAGAGCGATGCCTATACAACCGCTGCAAACGATGCGAAAGCTGTTATGGAGCGAGAGGGAACAGCAATTCTGAAGCAGCGAGTCGAACGGGAAACCGCAGATGCACAGGAACAGTTGACGGAAGCCCGTTCCAACTTGGAAACGCAGCAGGCAGAATATGCAAAGAATTTTGCACAGTTGGCGGATGCCTACGGAACAGAGGCAGCCAGTCAACAGCTGGCAGATGCAGAACAGCAGCTGAACGATGCAGAAAAACAGATTCAGGAGCAACAGACTGCCTTAGACGACTTTGCAGACAATGCAAAATGGTATGTACAGACCCGAGAGGACAATGTTGGCTATTCGGCATTCTGGGAGAATACGGAACGGGTGCAGAACGTCGTAGCGGTCTTTCCGGTGTTCTTTATTCTGATTGCAGCGTTGGTCTGCCTGACCACGATGACCCGTATGGTACGGGAACAGCGTGTGGAGATGGGTACGAAAAAAGCGTTGGGTTATGGAGCATTTCCGATTATGGCGAAGTTCCTGCTGTACGCCGGAATTGCCACCCTGATAGGAGGAATAACAGGGTTGCTGATTGGCTTTCAGGTTTTCCCACGGATTATCTGCAATGCCTATGCAACGATGTATTACTTGCAGGATATTCCGTGCCCGTTCCGCTGGAAGTCTGCACTTGCCTGTTTGGGCGTTGGATTGCTTTGCACCTGTCTGTCCAGTGCGATTGCCTGCCGAAATGCCCTGCGGGAACAGCCTGCACAGCTGATGCGGCCGAAGCCGCCGAAATCCGGAAAGCGGATTTTACTGGAACGAATCCCGTGGTTGTGGAATCGCATTGGTTTTATGGGAAAGTTGACGTTGCGGAATGTCTTTCGGTATAAAAGCCGCTTCTGGATGACAGCGGTTGGTGTTGGCGGCTGCACGGCTTTGATTTTAGCTGGCTTTGGACTGCGGTATGACATCACCAGCATTGCAGATTTGCAGTATAGCGAAATCATGCAATATGATTTGCTGGCAGTTTATAACGACGATGCCGAGCAGACTCGAACAGAAGCCCTTTCCAGCTGGGAGGAAAATCCGCATACCATGTTGCTGCAATGTTCGGAGCAGGTAGGGGAGTATGATGTCACGTTGATGGTGACCGCAGAGCCGGAACAGCTTGGAAACTTTATTACCATGCGAAGCCGTTCTGACCATACGCCGTATACCTTGGATGACAGTGGAGTGATTCTGACGGAAAAGCTGGCGAAGCTCTTAAAAGTATCGGCTGGCGATACGCTGCAATTAAAAGATGCGAAGAAACCAGTCCGCATTACAGCCGTAACGGAGAACTATGCGTATCATTACATCTACATGACCGAAAACACCTATCAAAGTCTGTATGATACGGAGCGAGCACCGAATACCATGCTGGTACAGCTGAACAATCCGGACACCGCAGACGAACACGCAACCGCACTCATGCAGCAGGACGGTATGTTGACCGTGCAATCTTTGCACCGCAGCGGAAATGTATTTTCGGATTTGATTGACAGTATGAATTTGATTGTCATCGTGCTGATTGTCTGTGCCGGAGCATTGGCAGTGGTTGTTCTTTATAACCTCTCGAATATCAACATTACAGAGCGAATGCGAGAGCTGGCAACGGTGAAAGTACTGGGCTTTTACGATGGCGAGAGTGCCGCCTATATCTATCGGGAAAACTTCTTCTCTATGACCGTTGGCATTCTATTCGGATTGGTCGGTGGTGTATTCCTGACAAGATTTGTCGTTTCGATGGCGGAAGTAGATGTTGTCATGTTTGCCCGAACGATTCCGCCGTATGCATTTGTCTTTGCAGCAGGGTTGACAGTGTTGTTCACGCTACTGGTAAACTTGATTCTTTATCCAAAAATCAACCGAATTGACATGGCATCCGCCTTGAAAGCAATTGAATAAACAGAAATCCCTGCGGTATCGGTTTCATACCGCAGGGATTTTTTTCATCTTAACAAGTGGATTCTTTTAAAAGGCAGCCGTGGAAGCAGATTCTGTGTGCGGTGTTGCGGAGAACAGCAGCACTTTTCGAGGGTTTGCCTTTTCAATTTGGAATTGATAACCGTGCAGCAGCAGCGTTTCTCCAGTGTGTGGAATCCGTCCAAGCTGTTCCACAATCCATCCGCCGGCAGTAGTAGCATCCGTTTCCGGCAGCTGCATCCGAAGCGTTTCTTCCATTCGTTCCAGTTCGCAGTTACCAGCAATGCGATAGATACCGTTTTCCTCCTGCAATTCAGAGGCATCTGCTGCCTCGTCCAGCGAACCAACCAGCCGTTCCATCAGGTCGAGCATCGTTAAAACGCCGTCTGTACCACCAAATTCATCCAGTACAATGGCATAACTCTGCCCTGCTTTTCGCATGCTGTGAAAGACATCGTTCGCCTTTGCCGTAGAGGGAATAAAGAAAGCCGGAACAACCGCTGTTTTCATGACACATTCTTTGGTCTGTTCGGCAACGGCAAACAGTTTTCGGGTATCCAATACGCCAAGGATGTCGTCGGTATGCTCGCCACAGATGGGGTAATAGCGGTGTGGAGTCTGTCGAATGGTCTGCTTCCAGCTGTCCAAGGAGTCCCGTTCCCAGAGAAGCTGTAATTCTGTCCGGTGGGTCATGATTTCTTCTGCTGTCCAGTCGTTAAAGGCAAAGACGTTTTGAATCATCTCGTTTTCTTCCGCAGCAATCACGCCTTTTTCACTTCCGGCATCTGCCATCATCCGAATATTTTCTTCGCTGATATCCTCTTCTTCTGCGTTTGGGTCAATGCGGAACAGCCGCAATACGCCATTGGTGGCAGCTGTCAGCAGCCAAACCAGCGGCGAGCAGAGTTTTGCCAGTATCTGAATCATGCCGGAGATGCCCAACGCAATGGATTCTGCCTTTCGCATGGCAATTCGTTTCGGGACAAGTTCGCCGAATACAAGCGTCAGGAAGGAAAGCAAAATGGTAATCAAGACAACGGAAATGGTTTGCAAGGTTGCCTGCGGAATGGCAACGCCCCAGCTCACCAATAGCTGTACCAGTGCTTCTGAGAAGTGGTCAGCGGCAAAGGCACTGCCCAAAAAGCCGGAAAGCGTAATGGCAACCTGAATGGTTGCAAGGAATTGTGCCGGACGATTCTGCAAGGCTTGCAGACGTTTTGCCGGCTTGTTGCCCTGTTCTGCCAGCTTGTCAATACGGGTTTCGTTGCTGGAAATGACAGCGATTTCTGCACAGGCAAAAATGGCATTCAAGGCGATTAAAATCAATTGTAAAAGAATTTGTCCAATCATATGGATTTCATTCACTCCTGTTCTTCTGTAAAAATTTTTTGTATCAAGCTTGCATGATGGGGAGCGAAAGACCGCTACCGCAGCACATGCAGGAACAGAAAAAACAGGCGTTTTTGCAGTGGTGCAGGATTCGCATCACTGTCCGGGTCGTCCATGAAACAGCCTCCTTTTTTTGGTTGAAAGATGGGACGAATGATTTTTTAAAAGACAGTATAACAAATTTGATGCCGTTTGTCAATCCTATGCGAAAAAAATATTTTTATGAATGGAAAAATGACATGGCAGAACAGGGGCTTTCTGAATTCTTTGTGAAAACGGTTGCATTTCCGATAAAATTGTGTTATAATTGCATTCATAGAAGACAGGTTTTTCTACCACACTTCATTTTTACTGTGCATTTTATGCAGAAATGCCACGGAATCCAACAGGAGGCATACGATTATGAAAATACAAGAATCCGCTGAAAACTATCTGGAAACCATTTTGATTTTACAACAGAGAATTGGTGAAGTGCGTTCGATTGATGTTGTCAATGAACTCTCTTATTCAAAGCCGAGCGTCAGCATTGCCATGAAAAACCTGCGGAATGCGGGATTGGTGACGATGGATGAATCGGGATACCTGCACCTGACTGCAGCGGGCAGAAAAATTGCAGAAACCATGTATGAACGACATACCCTGCTTTCCGACTGGCTGATTTACTTGGGCGTTGACCCACAGAAAGCGGTAGAAGATGCGTGCAGAATGGAACATATTTTGAGTGCAGAATCGTTCCATGCGATTAAACAGCATGTATTAGCAAATCAGGAACAGACCGAAAACGGCCGCCATGCGTGATTGTATGGCGGCTTTGTGTCAAAAAGGAGCATTTTATGAACATTCTGCACATGAGTGACCTGCATTTAGGGCGGCGGTTTTATAACCTTTCTTTTCTGCCGATACAGCAGGCGTTATTACAAGAAGTCCTGCAAATTATAGACGACCAGCAGGTGACCGTGTTATTATTATGCGGTGATATTTATGACAAACCCGTGCCGCCGGCGGATGCGGTACAGCTGCTGGACTGGTTTTTGACGCAGCTGGCAGAACGAAGCGTACACGTTTGCATGATTAGCGGCAACCATGATTCTCCGGAGCGGCTGCAATTCGGCAGCGACTTGCTGCAAAAGAATCAAATCCACATTTCCGGAACATTTTCCGGAAAAATGGAAACGGTTTCACTTTCAGATGATTACGGCACGCTGACAATTTCCATGCTGCCCTATGTCAAGCTGGCACAGCTATCCGTTCAGTTCCCGGAACAGTCCTTTGCAACGCTGGACGATGGCATCCGTGCCGTTTTGGAGCAGATCCCTCCAGACCCAAACCACCGCAATTTATTATTGTATCATGGCTTTGTCCTGCACAATGGAGCAGCACCGGAAGAATCCGATTCAGAAACGCAGCTGGGCGGATTGCAGCTGGTTTCTGACACGCTCTTTGATGCCTATGATTATGTGGCATTGGGGCATATTCACAAGCCGCAGTGGGTACAGCATGACCGGATTCGATATAGTGGTTCTCTGATGAAGTATTCGTTTTCCGAGTGCTTGCAGCAGAAATCTGTGACACTGCTGAAGTGGAATGAAAAAGACAACTGTACCATCACGACCATTCCACTGCATCCAAAACAGGAGATGCGGATTTTGCGTGGAACACTGGAACAGCTTTTGGAACATGCAACGCCGTCCGAAGATTTCATTCGGGCAGAGTTGACCGACTTGGAATTGATTCCCAATGCAATCGAAAAGTTGCGGGTCGTTTATCCAAACACGCTGGAGTTGAGTTATATAGAACGGGAACGCCTCCGGCAGCCAGCAGCGGCAACCGAAGCGGTTCACGTAGAAGAACAATCGCTGCTGGATTTGGTGACGGAATTTTATGAGAACGTGTATCATTATCCACTGCGAGAACATCCGGAGGAATTGGCACTGATGACAGAACTGGTAGAGGAGGAGCAGGAAAGCGAATGAAACCATTGCATTTAGAATTATATGGATTTGGAGCATTTGCAGAACCGTGCAAAATCTCCTTTACAGACTGGCAGGATGGCGAAGTCTTTTTGATTACCGGAGAAACGGGAGCTGGAAAGACAACCATTTTCGATGCGATTTGTTTCGCTCTGTATGGAACGGCGAGCGGCTCAGAACGGGAATCCCGACAGTTCCGCAGTCAGTATTTGACCGACAGCACCGCAGAAACGAAAGTTCGGCTGGAATTTCTGGACAATGGGAAACGATATCTGGTAGAGCGAAACCCAGCTTATGAACGGCAAAAACAACGTGGAATTGGAACAGTGGAACAAAAGGCAAATGCAACGCTGTATGAGCTGCTGCCGAACGGAGAAAAGACTTGCATTTGCAGCGGCTTTAAAACGGTTACTTGTGAAATTACCGAACGCATCGGTATGGAAAGCACACAATTTCAACAGATTGTAATGATTGCACAGGGGGAATTCCGGCGGTTTCTGCTCTCCAATTCGATTGAAAAGGGGCAGATTCTCAGCAAACTGTTTCACACGGAATCCTGTGGGCGGATTCGTGACCGTTTGAAGCAGCGATATGATGCCAAAACACAGGAAATTTCTATGCAAACCATTTCCATTGCAGCAAAGCTGAAAACGGTTGCCCCACACGAAGCAACCCGGAAACAGCAGTATCAGGAATTGCTTGCAGAAGAGAAAACGGTTGCCACCAGTCCGATTTGCTGTCAGCTTTTAGAGGAGGACTGTCGGGAACGGCTGGAGCAGCTGCCCTTACTGGAGAAAGAACAGGAGCGATTCCAGCAGAGCGTAGACCAGTTGGTGCAACAGATGGAGCAGGGCAGGCGACACAACCAGAACTGTTTCCGGTTGGAACAGCAGCAGAAAGAATTGCAGCAACTGCAACAACGGCAGACCGTTGCAGCGGAGTTATTGGAACGGGCGGAAATCAATGCCGTACAGATTCCCGAATGGCAGGATGCAGCGGCACAGTTGGAACGGAGCGTGCCGGAATATCAGCATTTGGCAGACCTGCAAAAGGAATTGTTGATCTTACGGAAGCAGAGCCAGCAACTCCAGCAGGAGCAGGCACAGAAAAAGGCAACGCTCGAACAGATCCAGCAAGCTTGTGCAATGCTGCAAAAAGAAGTAGAAGAGCATGCAGCCTGTGCAGCGGAACTGGAGAGCACCAAGACAAAAATGGTGCAGAAACAGCAGGCGTTGCAGGTTTTGCAGCAGTTGCAGCAGCAGTTTGCAGCGGTTCGACAGGCGGAGGCAGATTGTGCCGTATTAGAACAGCAGGCACAGCAAGCTCACCAGCAGTATTATCAGGTAGAGAAGCCGAAATACGATGCGATGGAACAGCAGTTCTTTCAGAGTATGGCAGGCAACCTTGCAGCACAGTTGCAAGCAGGGGCAGCGTGTCCGGTTTGCGGCTCTCTGGAGCATCCGCATCCGGCAGAGCAGACGCAGCAGACCGTTTCGGAACAGCAATTTCAGCGTGCCAGAAAACAGCAGGAAGCGGCTTTGCAGGCGATGCAGAGCCAGAAGAGCCAGTTAGAGAAACAGCAGGCAGTTTGTGCACAGCTGCAAACGCAGAAACAGCAGTTGTTGCGGCAGCATAAATTGAGTGAACAGACCACGGCGGAAACATTGGAAGCGATGCTGAAAAAAATTCGTTCGGGAATCTCTGCATTGACAAAACAGCAGAAACAATTGCAAGAGCAGTTACAGCAGCGGACAGAACAGCAGGCAGCCTTGAAACGCAAACAAGAGGCATTGCCGATTCTGCAAAACGCTGTGACAGCACAGGAGCAGGCGGTACAAGCATTATTGCAGAAAATTACTGGAAAACGTACCGAGTGCGATTATGTTCAGAACAGCTTGCAATATGGAACATTGCAGGAAGCACAGCAGCAGTTGCTTTGTTTCCGGCAGAAAATCGAGCAGGCACAGCTGCAACAGAAACGTGCACAGACACAGGTACAAGAGTTGGAAAAGCAACTGGCAGCTTGTCAGGATGCGTGCAGCCGACTGGAAGCAGAAATTGCAGGGAAGCCGTTGTATGATACCGCAGGGGCAGAACAAACCTTGCTAGAATTCCGCCGGCAGTTGTCGCAGAAACAGCGAGAAATTGCCATGCAGAAGGCAGACTTGCAGCAGGTACAGGAAACGGTAGCAGCTGTTCGACTGTCCCTGAAAACGCTGGAGCAGGCTTCCCAGACGTGGATGACGTACAAAGAACTATATAGCATGATGAATGGAACGAATACCGAACATGGCGGAGAACGGATTTCGCTGGAACGGTATGTGCAGGCGTATTATTTCACACGCATTTTGGAGCATGCCAACCAGAAGTTAGACCAGCTTTCCAATGGTCGCTATCAGCTGATTCGCCGAAAAGAGGAAGACCGAAAGAATATTTCCTCCGGTTTGAATCTGAACGTGCTGGATCAATACACCGGAACAGAACGAGATGTGAAAACGCTGTCGGGTGGGGAAACATTTTTGGCATCGCTGTCGCTGGCATTGGGGCTTTCCGAGGCAGTGCAGCAGCAGAGCGGCTGCGTGCAAATCAATGCGATGTTCATTGATGAGGGCTTTGGTTCTCTAGATGAAATGGCGTTGGAGAATGCGATACAGCTGTTGCAGCAGCTTTCCGGTCATGATTGCATGGTGGGAATTATTTCTCATGTGTCCGCATTGGCAGAGCGATTTGATGCACAGATTCGGGTAGAGAAAACGCCATGTGGCAGCCGTGCTGTCTGCGTTGGGAAAAAATAAACATCAAGCGGTATGGGTGAAAACTGTACCGCTTTGCTTTTCGTGAATGTAGCAGCTTTTCGAATAGGCTTGACGCTGGCGGAGCGATTCGATGCACAGATTCGAGTAGAGAAAACGCCCTGCGGCAGTCGTGCCGTCTGCGTTGGGAAAAAATAAACATCAAGCGGTATGGGTGAAAACTGTACCGCTTTGCTTTTCGTGAATGTAGCAGCTTTTCGAATAGGCTTGACGCTGGCGGAGCGATTCGATGCACAGATTCGAGCAGAGAAAACGCCCTGTGGAAGCCGTTCCATCTGCATTGGCAAAAAATAAACATCAAGCGGTATGGGTGAAAACTGTACCGCTTTTGTTTTGTGTGAGATGTAGCAGTTTTCCGGATAGGCTTGCACTTGCACGGATGAAAATCTTTCACATTTTGTACCACAAATCGAGTAGAGAAAATCATGCATTGTGTTGGCAAGAAAGAAATCATAGATAGATGCTTTCCGTGTCGCAGCCGTTTCATTATACGTAAAACTTGCTTGCAGGGGAGATTCCAGCCCGTTTCAATAAGAGAAAACAAAACAAGCGATATGGAGAAAAAACCATATCGCTTGTTTTTTATGCTACTATATTTGTAGAAAAGTATTCTCGCAAACAGAGCAATCGGGGAGGGAAAACGAAAAATGGAGAACAAAAAAAGCCCTACTCGGACTTTTTTCATTCTCCATAGAGAAACGATTCTGGAGGCGCCACCCAGATTTGAACTGGGGATCAAGGTGTTGCAGACCTTTGCCTTACCACTTGGCTATAGCGCCGATTGGAGCGGATTACGAGGCTCGAACTCGCTACCTCCACCTTGGCAAGGTGGCGCTCTACCAGATGAGCTAAATCCGCAATGGCGATCTGGATGGGATTCGAACCCACGACCTCTGCCGTGACAGGGCAGCGTTCTAACCAACTGAACTACCAGACCAATTTGGTGGGAGCTACAGGGCTCGAACCTGTGACCCTCTGCTTGTAAGGCAGATGCTCTCCCAGCTGAGCTAAGCTCCCATCATTCTGTCTTCTCCGGAACTTTTGTTTTTCAACCGCTCTTTTCAACCGCTCCGTGACGACATGTATTATTATACACCATCTCATTCGATTTGTCAACCCCTTTTTTCAATTTTTTCAAAAAAATTTTTTTGGTAGAAAAACAGCGAAATTTCGGTACTTTTTCTATTTTTCAGTGACTTTTTCAAAAAAACTGCAAAAAAATTTTTTTGCGTTGCATCTGAAAAATCAGCAAGAAACACTGGAAATCATTTCAACTTTGCAGAAAAGCAGCGGCAAGATTTACAGAAAATTAACAAATTGAATGGTTCATTTCTGCCTGATGAAACGCACAGAGCAGCTGTGCCAATTGCTTTTGAATTTGAATGGGTTTCTCCGCCACCTGATAATATTGCTGCATGACCGTGCGAACGCCTTGTGCAACTCGCAGCATGCCCGTATAGGCTTTCATATTGTTTTGCAGCAGGGCAGCCGTCAGCTGCATTTGTACCATTTGTGCTTGCAGGGTATGTTCTGGATAGCAGTCTTGCAGGGAACAGGTGTCACATTCCGGAAACTGTTCGCCGAACAAGCTGCCCTGTAAAATATAAGCCTGCTTTCGCTCCGGCAGGAGCAGTTGCACGGGCAATTCTAATTGCAGGGGATGGGTGCAGAGAATGGCATGATAGCCCTTTTGGATGGCTTCCATGGAAAGCTGTTCCAAGAAACTGCTTCCGGCAGTATACCAAGGGTCTAACAGAACAGTCGTGTTCCAGTCTGCGGGCAGGGGCTGCATGAGAACGCCTTCCGGTGTGCAGCCTTGCAGCTGCCGTAGTTCCAGCGTGCCGTGTTCGACAGCATGACGGGGAAGGGGATGTTTGGGGAGCTGTTCCGGTGACACTGCCGATTCTGTCAGGGAACAGAAATGAGAGAACGCCTGTTCTGCTGCCGATTGCAGGAGCAGAGCGTGTTCTTCGTTCTCCTGTAATTCTGCATAGCTGTAGCGAATGGCTTCTGCATGGTTTTGCAGAATCTGACTGGAATAGCAGTCGTGCAGCGAAATAGAATAAGTATCCAGTTCGGGACAGCCCAGACGGGGCAGTACGGTAAATCGGTCTGCATCGAAAAACACGAGATGAAGATTGGGAAAGAACAGACCGCAGAGTGCATTTGCATGGTAGAATTGTTGCTGAACTTGTTGCATTCCAGCTTTGGAAACGGCTTGCAGCAGGCGTTCTTTCAGGGCAGCCGTTCCGCCGGATAACAGAAGAAATTGTGGATGTTGTTCAGAAAGGCGGAGTGGAATGGTGTCGTCAAAGAAAAAAGAAAGCGGCTGCATGAAATAACTCCCCTCATCGTGTGATGTTGTTATTCTATGCAAAGCCGCTTCAAAAAGTGTTTGTCTGAATGAAAAATCAGATGGAATTTTTACAGGACTGCTGCAATTTCTAAAACCAAGTCTGCAACTCGTTTTGCAGCAATTTTTTCAAACTGGTCGAATGACATTGCCCCTTCATCGTCGGCATTGTCGGAAATGCAGCGAATGCTAACGAACGGCATTTCGTTCAGATAGCAGCAGTGTCCAACCGCAGCACTTTCCATATCGACTGCCATTGGATGCAGGCGTTCCTGAATCTCCTGCTTGACAGCGTTGTCGGAAATAAAAGCTTCGCCGGAAACAATGCTTCCGAAATGATGCTGCATGTTCAGCTGGTCGCAGGTTTTTGCAGCGACTTCCATCAGGTGTTTGTCTGCGGAGAAAATGCCGCAGTACGGCGGATAGTCTTTCAGGAAATGCAAATCCAAATCGTGCGGCAAAACAGCGTCTGAAATGACAATGTCACACACCTTGACATCTCTGTGCATACCGCCAGCAATTCCGGCATTGATAATAGCGTCCGGCTGGAAGTTGTCGATGAGGGCTTGTGTGCAGACAGCGGCGTTGACTTTTGCGATACCGCTGCAAACGTGAATGACTTCTGTTCCGTTTTCCAGCTGGTTGACATAGTAATCAAAGCCGGATTTCCGGATGATGTTGGAGTTTGGGAGTGCAGCTCGAATGTCCACCAATTCCGATGGCATTGCACCAATGATACCGATTCTTTTGCTCATGTTGATTTCTTCCTTTCTGTGAAGTACGGTTTTAGTATACCATATTTGAAAACGTGTTGCAAGTAGAAATTAAAATCACGAGCAAACAAAAAACCGCCTTGCCCGAAGACAAAACGGTTTCTTTGGAAAAGCAGGGTTATTTTTTTGCGGGATACGGCTGCTTTTCGTTGGTCATTCCAACCAGATAATCCAGACTGACATGATAAAAGCGTGCTAATTGGATTGCAAGATGTAGCGGCAGTTCTCGTTCCATGCGTTCGTATTTGGAATAGAGAGATTGGTCGCACATCAAATAGGCAGCAATCTGTTTTTGTGTCAGGTCGTGGTCTTCCCGCAAATCACGAATTCGCAGTTGCATAACAATCACCCTTTTTTATGATAGGGGGGTGAAAATCGTGCAATTATTCTACGACTGCAATCACTTCTACTTCTACGAGAACGCCCTTCGGCAGTTCTGCAACACCAACACAGCTTCTTGCAGGCTTGTTATCGCCCATTGCTTCTGCATAGATGGCATTGAATGCAGCAAAGTCCTTTGCAACGTCCTTCAAAAAGCAGGTTGTCTTGACAACATTGTCAAAGCTTGCACCAGCTGCTTTCAGAACTTCTGCAAGGTTCTGCATGACCTGACGGGACTGACCCTCGATATCTGTTGCTTCTACCTTTCCGGTTGCCGGATTGATGGCAATCTGACCAGAGGAATAGAGGGTGTTGCCAATCTTAACAGCCTGAGAATACGGGCCGATGGCATCCGGTGCAGTTTTGGTGTAAATCGTTTCCATAAAAAACATCCTTTCGCTTGTTTCAATCCACAGTCGGTAATTTCACAGAGGGCTGACTGTGTTTTACCTCGTGTCAGTGGGGGAGCGATTTCTCTCCGTCCGCCACTGATGGTTACTTCTTATTTGCAATTTCTCTCACTACCTGTAGCGGTGGGAGAATCCTTGCTGTTATTCGTTGAAAAATCAGAATGGGAACAGCCGGCAGATCAGTCTACCAACTTTAAACCAGCCTTTGTAAGGGCATCACGGATTTGCTGAATGTGGTTGAAATCTCTCGTTTCCATGGTGATTCGCAGGAAGCAGCCGTTGACATCGCTACCCTCACTAGCACGTTCATGGTGAATGGAGATGACATTGCCGCCCATGTCTGCAATGATTTCCGAAACCAGTTTCAGCTGCCCCGGCTTGTCGAGCAGTTCAATGTTCAGCATGCTGGTTCTGCCGGACATCAGCAAGCCACGCTTGATGACACGGGACAGAATTGTTACATCAATATTACCGCCGGATACCAGACAAACGGTCTTTTTGCCCTGAATCGGCACTTTGTTGAACATGGCAGCAGCAACAGAAGCAGCCCCAGCCCCTTCCGCAATCAACTTCTGGCGTTCAATCAGAGCCAGAATTGCAGCAGAGATTTCGTCATCTGTAACCGTTACGATTTCATCCACATACTGGCTGACATACTGGAAGGTATGTTCGCCCGGTTCTTTCACGGCAATGCCGTCTGCAATGGTGGAAACGTGGTCGAGGCATTCAATCTTGCCGTCCCGAATGGAATTCCGCATACTCGGTGCACCGCTTGCCTGAACCCCATAAACCTTGATGTTCGGGTTGAGGTTCTTGATGGCGAATGCAACGCCGGAAATCAGACCGCCGCCGCCGATTGGAACAATGACAGCTTCCACATCTGGCATTTGTTCTAAAATTTCCAGACCAATTGTACCCTGTCCGGCAATGACATCTTCATTATCGAACGGGTGTACAAATGTATAATTCTTTTCTTCTTTCAGTTCCAGAGCCTTCTGGTAGGCATCATCATAAACGCCATTGACCATGCAGACTTCTGCACCATAGCTCTTGGTTGCTTCCACCTTGGAAATCGGAGCACCGTCCGGCAGGCAAATCAAGGACTTGATATGATTCTTTGCAGCAGCCAGTGCAACGCCCTGTGCATGGTTGCCGGCAGAGCAGGCGATAACCCCTCTTGCCTTTTCTTCTTCCGTCAGCTGCGACATCATGTAATATGCCCCACGCACTTTGAAAGAACCCGTAATTTGCAGGTTTTCGGTTTTCAGATAGATTTCGCTGTCCGGATTGACCAGCGGTGCATGAATCAAGTCTGTTTTACGGATAACGCTCCGCAGCACATGACTTGCCTTATAAATTTTATCCAGTGTCAGCATGATGACTCTGCTCCTTCCGTCACTGTTGGCTCTTTGGTCAGCAGCGTATCAATAAATTGTCTTGCAGCACGGGCACTTCTTCCGCATTTTCCGAGTGCGAATTGTTCGGCTTCCATGTCCAGCTGCGATGCATCCATGTGCAAGCCAGCCTGTTCCGCCAAGCTGTGGACGATTTCCAGATACAGTTCTTTCTGCGGTCTGGTATAAGTAACGGTAATGCCGAACCGTTCCGAGAGGGAAATCCGTTCCTGAACGGTATCGTTCTGGTGCTTGTCCGAACCATCGTCAAAGGTTTCCTTGACCAGATGACGGCGGTTACTGGTGGCATAGATTACCGTATTTTTCATACGAGCAGCAATGCTGCCCTCTAATGTTGCTTTGAGCGTGCCGAAGTTCGGGTCATTTTCCGAGAATGTCAGGTCATCAATAAAGAGGATGAATTTCAGCGGATTCCGGCAGAGATGTTCCATAATGCGAGGAATAAACCGCAACTGGTCTTTGGTCAGTTCAATCAGACGCAGACCTTCTTCCCGATAGGCATTGGCAATTGCCTTGACGGTTGCAGATTTTCCCGTACCAGCGTCGCCGGCAAGCAATACATTTGCAGCATATTTGCCGTTCAGCAGGGCTTTGGTGTTGTCGATGACAATATTCCGTTCCTGTTCGTAGCCGACCATGTGGTCTAAGTCAATCGGGTCTGGGTAACAGATTGGAATGATGTCGCCGGTTTCGTCCAGTGTAAACATGTGATACTGGGCATATACGCCATAGCCATGCTTACCGATGTCTGCAACACGTTTGTGGTAAGCGGCAGCCAAGTCGATTTTCCGGTTGTTCCAAGTCGGCAGGTCTGGGAAATACGGCATTTCTGCCTGCAACTGGGAGGAAGTCAGCATAGCGATTTTCTGGAGCAGATGCAGTTCTGTTTCCAGACACTTTTTCATGGCATCGGAAACTGCTTCGCCCGCACCGATTCGCTGGACATAAACGGTTTCTTCTTCCAGTACGATTTTTTCCATGTAATCCGTGAGATTATCGGTTGCCGGATACAGAGCAGCCACAATGGAACTGTATGTCCGAATCTGGTTTGCCAGGTCGCTGGAATCTGCGTGACAAAATTCCATCAGGGCGTGAATGACTGGATTTTGCTGTAACCCCCGAAATAATACAAGGGCATCCAGTCCATATCCTAATTCTTCTTTTAAGGTCATAAAGGTTCATCCTCTTTTCGTTATTGCGAATGATGTCGAACAATCGACAGGGAAAACATTACAGCAGTTCGATGATTTTTGCGGTGCATTCCGTGCAGGACAGCGGTGTAACGCCTTCCTTTGCGAGGTCAGCAGTCCGGTAGCCAGCTTCTAAGTACTTGTCAACCGCATCTTCAATTGCCTTTGCTTCATCCATCAGACCGAACGAATACCGCAGCATCATTGCAGCAGAAAGAATGGTGGCAATTGGGTTTGCCTTGTTCTGTCCGGCAATGTCCGGAGCAGAGCCGTGAATCGGTTCATACAGACCACGCTTGGTGCTGCCCAGAGAAGCAGACGGCAGCATGCCGATTGAACCGGTAATCTGAGAAGCTTCATCCGACAGAATGTCGCCGAACATATTAGAAGTAACAACAACGTCAAACTGTCTTGGGTTCTTGACCAGCTGCATTGCTGCATTGTCTACGAGCATATCGGTGCAAGTTACATCCGGATAATCCTTTGCAACTTCGTGTACCACTTCTCTCCACAGACGGGAGCTTTCCAGTACGTTTGCCTTGTCGATGGAGATGACATTCTTGTTCCGCTTCTGAGCGGTTTCAAAGGCAACCTTTGCAATCCGTTCAATTTCCATGCGGCTATAGCATTCGGTATCATAGGCTTCTTCGCCATACTTGCCAGTTCTTCTGCCCCGTTCGCCGAAGTAGATACCGCCAGTCAATTCCCGAACCATCATGATATCAAAGCCCTTGGCAACAATATCTTCCCGCAGTGGGCAGTCGCTCTTCAGAGCAGGATAGAGTTTCGC
>HF997962.1 GCA_000433635.1 Ruminococcus sp. CAG:254 | reverse complement strand
CATTTTTGAAAAACTGCTGCACCGAAAAACTTTTTAATTGCCTGCGGCTCGTATCCTGCAACCAACCACAAACCATCCCCACCGAAAGGAGTTGATTCCATGGCAGCCTTTTCTGTCAGTACCGCTTTACTGGATGCAGTAGTACTCGCCTGTGTCGCACAAGGCGACACCTACGGCTATGAACTCACCCACCAAATCCAAAGCGTGTTCTCAATCTCAGAGTCCACACTCTATCCCGTTTTGCGGCGACTGCAAAAAAATGAATACCTACAAACCTATGACCAGCCCTATCAAGGGCGAAACCGTCGGTATTACCACATCACCGATGCCGGACGGACGGCTCTGGAAGCCTACTGTTCCGAATGGCAGCAGTACAAACAACAAGTTGATCAGTTTTTAACCAAAAAGGAGGATGCACAATGACTGAACAAGAATATCTCTCCCGTCTAGAACGTGCTCTGAAAGATGCACCCGAGGACGACCGCAACGAAGCGTTGGCATTTTATCACGGTTATTTTGAAGATGGCGGCATTCCCACCGATTCCCCCGAAGAAGCAGCTGACCGCCTGCTCCACGATGGAAAGCCCACCGTTCCGGGAAAAAAGAAAACCACTTTCGGCTGGAAGTTAACCGTGATCATTCTGACCTTTCCGTTCTGGATTGGCATTCTGGCGGCATGGTTCGCCCTGCTCGTCACCGCTTGGGTCGTGCTGGCAGTGTTCCCAATTGCCTTGGCAGCCGGCAGCATTGGTTCGCTAATTGGCGGCATCGGCTACTTTTCCATCTATTATCCCATC
>HF997961.1:29090-46747 GCA_000433635.1 Ruminococcus sp. CAG:254 | reverse complement strand
ATACGGCAGCCGAAATGCAGATGCGTGCAAGTTCGGCTGCCGTGTTTTAGAAATTAAGCGGGCAAGAAAACATCAATTTCAATCAGAGGAAGTAGCTTGGTTACTGGTGACGGCAGTTGTTTTCGGCAAGACCTGCTGCCCATTTACAAATACCATGCCATTATTTGCATTTGTGTAAGGGAAATCACTTTCGTTACTCTGTGTAATCCGAACCATACTATTTGCACCAGAATAAATGCTTTTTGTAGTACTATTGGTACAGCTGTAAATTTTTGCGTCACCTTGTCCGGTTACATAAACAGCATACTGTGCATTGCCTTTAAATTCCGTACCAGAACAGCAAATGTTCGACATATCAGAGACACCAACTGCATTTTTAGAGTTGGCATTCACCACACAATCAGAAATCCGAACCGTTCCATTATACTGTGCAAGGATTGCGGTTGTGGATGTGTTTGCAGTATCGCTGTCGGTGTTGTCAATGGTGACTTTGGACAGATGCAAAAATCCATTTTCACAGACAAAATTCCCTTGAATGGTTGTTGTCGCTGCGGCATTGCCATAAATCCGAACATCTCGACCAAGCAGGGTTAATGTTTTGTTTGGAATGGGATAAGTTCCAGCTGCCAAATAAATGACAGCTTTCTTTGCGTATTGCGTGAACTGTAAGGCTCTGCTCATCGTTAGCAGGGCTTTTGCCTGTGAAGTGCCATCCCGTGCGTCTGAGCCGGTGGCAGCGTTCACATAAACGGTCTTTGTTTCAATGCTGCCCTCTGCAATGTTCTTTGTTTTCTGTAACTTTTCCGGAATGGCGTCAATGGTCAGCACGGAACAGCCATCATTTCCGTAAGAGCCGATTCCAAATCCGCTGTAATCGACTCTCGCCCCCTGATTTACCTGAATGCCGCCGATATGGTGATACAGGCTCTCTGCGTTGGAGATGACAGAAAAGCCGCCATACTGTACCCATTCTCGCTGAATGTCGCACAACCGTACCTGTGCAAAGCTGTTGTGGGATTCCACCCAGTAGAACGCACAGCCTTCAAAGCTGGAAATCGTGTTGTACATCGTGAATACACTGTTGTTTCCGGTGAGGTCAATGTCTTTCCATTCAAAATTGCAGTTATAGGCGAAAATCGCATTCTGAATCTTTGGCTTGTTGCTTGCTGTGCCGTAGGCTTCAAAACGGAGCGTTTTGTGATACAGCTGAATGCCCATGCCGTATTCATTGCTCTTGTCCGTGGCGGTGTAGGTCTGCCCACGCTTTAGGCAGATAATCGCCTGCTGGAAGGCATTCGCCAGTACAAGGGCACGGTCGATGGTCTGCACAGCAGTGGTGGTCGCCTTTCCGTTGTTGGTGTCTGAGCCGGCTTCTGCGTCCACATACAGCCGTACCCGTTCGCCAATGGTCAACCCCTGCATGGATTGCAGCAGGGCTTCTGCACGGCTGACACAGCTTTCTGCTCGGTCGGCATCGGCTTTTACGGTTTCGCTCTTCTTGGTGACATCCTGCTGAATGTCCCGCATGGTGTTCAAGTACTCGTCATATTTGGTAATGAGTTCTTCCGGCGTGGGAAGTGCCGAGGTGTCGCCCTGAATGGACGGCTTCACAATCGAGGGAATCAGCTGAGATTTTGCAATGACAGACCCCGTGGAATTCTTGGCAATCCACTGAATCGGGACAATGCCAGCGTATCCGGTCACAGATGCCGGAAGAACGACGGTATTCTCCGTGATGGGCAGGTCATAGATGAGGGATTCCGGCAGCTGTACCCGTAGAAAATACTGTTCTGCACCGGAAACCGCAGGGTAAATGAAGTGGACAGAGCGTGTGTTTGCCTCGCCTTGGATGGCGAGGATGCGGCAGTCTGTCACGGCATAATAGGTTGCTTCTTCAATGGTAATCTGCATGAATCGTCAACACTCCTTTACATGGTTTTTGTGTGCGAAAGAAACCCCTTTCACTATACAGCGATTTTCGGGAAAAACTTGTACGCAAACGTACAAGTTTTTTTGAAATTTACAAAACGTCCATGTTGTTTGGAATTTCTCACAAATTGGAATGCTGATTTTTGTGCAGAATTATGATGGCAACGTCCAGAATAAAATACACAGAACCATAAAATAAGAGGACAGCGGAAACCGCCATCCTCCCATCTGATTTCGATTTATGGATGCGAAATCGCATCAGCCTAAAATTTTCTCTGCAAGTTCTTCTGGCTGAGAAACAATTGTTTTTGCTCCATGTTCCAGCAGGAAATCTCTCGACCGGAAGCCCCAGTCTACAAAAATCCCGTCCATCTTGGCATTCTTGGCGGTTTCGACATCCACATCCGAATCGCCGATATAAACCGCCTGCGAGCGGTCAGTCTGCAACTGCTGCAACACCTCGTTGACAGCGTCCGGAGCAGGCTTTTTCAGAATGTTTTTCCGTTCGCCCACGGCAAAATCAAACATCCCGTCAAAATACTGCTTGCAAAGCTCCTGCACAGCATAGTCCGCCTTATTGGAAACGACAGCCGTCTTGCAGCCAGCGTTCCGCAGCTGCTGCAACAGTTCCGGAATCCCTGCATAGGGCTGCGTGGTGTCCGCACAGTGTACCCGATAGTGTTCTGTGAAATCCTGATGCACCTTGTCAATCTGTGCAACGGGTGTTCCAGCTGGAACGCCTCGTTCAATCAGTTTCCGGATGCCGTTTCCGACAAAGAACCGGACTTCTTCCAGTGTATGTTGCGGATAGCCCGACAGCTGCAACGCTGCATTCAGACTGTTGGTCAAGTCCTGTAAGGTATTCAAAATCGTGCCATCCATATCAAAAATCGCAAGTTGATAACGCATACCATCACCCTTTTTTCATTGGTGCTTTTATTATAATGCGAATTGTATTTCCTTTTCAATTGTTTTTTGTGAACACAGAAAAATTGATGGATTTGCAGCCCAGAACATTCAGCCCAAAACGCAAACAAGGACTTCCGAAAGGAAGCCCTTGTTTGCATATGATTGAGAAAAATAAATAGGATGGTTCAAAGGAACAGTGGCGAAGAACCACTGTTCCCTATATGAGGATTACAAAATGAAGATTCCTACACTTGGGGAAGCGCGAAATTCTGTAGTTTATTATAGCAGAGAAAAGCAGGACTGTATAGCAGATTTGTTCTATAATTATCAGAATTGTACGGGAAAAAGAAAAAATTTTTGGAACGATTTGCGAGAATCCCTTGTAAAAAGTTACAAAAGCAGCGTTGTATCTCGGCGGTTTTTATGGTATAATGGAAAAAATTGCGGAAAAGAGGGAGCATTTTTACCATGAAATTTTTTTCAAAAAAGCGTTGGATGGCAGGGCTGCTGAGCGTTGTTCTGTGCAGTTCCGTGCTGACTGCGAATGCTTGGGCGGCAAACGTGGAGGAAACTCCCGGTTTACAGCTGCAAACGATTCTCATTGACAATGACGGGAAAAACTGGACAACGGAAAGCTGGGGCGGTGCAACCATGACCCCAAACACCAACTGGACAACACTGAATATGCAAGACTATTACGAACACGGTATGTTGCACTTTGCGGTGAAAAACAACGGTACGGGAACGACGACGTTCCGGATTGGCTTGGTTTCCCATCACCACAACCAGACCATCAAGATTGAGTGGTCGAGTCTGGAACAATACGGGAAACTGAACGCAGAAACCAACTGGACAACCTACAGCTTACCGATTAAAACGCTGGTGGATGCCTATCCGGATTCCGATTTCCGGCTAGATAACTTCTGGTATGTGTATGTAGGCGGTGTGTCGAGCGATACCACGCTTTCGTTCCAAAATGTCAAGATTACCTCCACGGATGACGAGCGGCAATATCCCATGATTAAGGTGAATCAGGTCGGCTATTTCTCCAACGGAGCAAAGACTGCACGGGTCAGCTATTTTGAAAAGTTCGGCTCACTGGATGGAAAAACCTATGAAATTGTAGATGCGGAGCAGGGGAATGTTGTTGCCACGGGAACGCTGCCCACGGCACAGAAAGAAGAAACGCTTTCCGGCGAAATGGTACATACGATTTCCTTTGATGCGGTGACAGAACCCGGCTCGTATTATATCCGCATTCCGGATGCTGGATTGGATGCGTCTGCTCGTTCGCCGCAGGATGTTGCGGATGGATTGGATACCGACACGATTTTATCGCCGACATTTTCCATTGAAAATCATGTCTATGATGCACTGTTCAGCGACATGACGAAATATTTCTACTATCAGCGGCAGGGCATTGACTTGGAAGAAACCTATGCTGGTGTATTTGCCCGTGAGAACCTGCATCCCAATGATGTAACCGTCAAGAAGTGGTCAGACCGAGATAACCCAAACGCTGAAACCTATGACGTTTCCGGCGGCTGGTATGATGCAGGGGACTACGGAAAATATGTTTCTCCGGCAGCCGGAACGGTGGAAGATTTGCTGCTGGCATACGAACTATTTCCGGACACGTTCAGGAACATGGATTTGAACATCCCAGAAACCGACCCGAACAATGCCCGTTATGTGGATGCTCCGGGGATGCTGAGCGAATTGAAGTGGGAACTGGATATGCTGCTGAAGCTGGAACACAGCGACAAGGACGGCTCGTTCTATGTGGCAGCGAACTATAAAGACGACGTGATTTATCTCGAAGATACGCTGCGTTCGACCGATACGTATCAGTCAGACGATTCTGCAAAGGACTTGCGTTCGCACCTTGCAACTGCCGATGCAGCGGCAATCTTTGCACATGCTTACCTGGTCTATCGGGAGATTCCAGCATATGCCGACTTTGCAGATACCTGTCTGGAAACCGCACTGCGTGCATGGAACTGGGTGACAGACCCATCCAACCCAAAGCATATGTCGATTGGAGCGGCGAACCGGACTTATACCTTTACGCAGGAAGAATTTGACCGAGATTTATTCTGGGCAGCCGGCTCGCTCTATCGGGCAGTGAAAACTGCTGGCGGCGATGTCAGCCCGTATGAAAATTACCTGCTGGCGAACTGCAACACCGATACTGTGCAGAACTGTTTCAAGAACATCTCGCTGAGCTACAACCATGCCGGAGAATCGTTCTTAGGCTTTTTCCACTATTTGTATCAGAACGAGCAGCCAAATGCAGCCATGACGGAGGCGTTTTCCAACTTCACCCCGTGGCGAACAAATATGTTGCAGCATAACAACTGGGGCATGGTGTTCCCGAACTGGGGCTATTGGTGGGGCTCGAACCGCAATGTTGCACAGAATGCCATGACCTTGCTGCTGGGCAGCGTCATCCTTGAGGGGCAAGACAACATTCCAACGGCTGTTTCTGAGGCAGCAGACCACGCTTTTGATTATCTGTTAGGGGATAATCCGATTTCGTTCAGCTATGTTTCTGGATACGGGGAACGCAGCGTGGAAAATATCTATAGCAAGATTTACTCGGTTGATGCAGCCTTGACTCCGTATCAAGTGCCGAAAGGCTATGTGACAGAGGGCACGAACTACCACAACAACCGCCATCTTTCCAAGTTTGACGGGAAGTGCTACATGGACAGCGACACGGAATATACCACCAATGAAAATACGATTTACGGGAATGCATCGGCACTGTTCCTGACCGCTGCAGTGATTGCAGGGCATACCGAACCAGACCCCGAACCAGATACGGTGCAGGGCGATGTGAATGCAGACGGCACATTTGACCTCGCAGATGTCGTGATGTTGCAGAAGTGGCTAATCCGTGCCGGAACGCTGACCGACTGGGCAGCAGGCGACTGGAACGATGATGAAACCATCACCGTGGTTGACCTCTGCCTGATGAAACGGGCGTTGCAGCAAACCTGAAATCCTGCAACCGGAATAGATACCCAAACAAAAAAGATGTGCGAGCGTTCCGCACATCTTTTTTCTTTTTAGTCAAATTCGCACAGATAGCCAATCCGTTCCGGCTTGTAATATTTCAAGATGTCGTTGCTGGTGTCGTTCAAGCTCCAGTAATCGTCTACATACCACAGCAAAATATAAGGCTCTAGGGAGTGTTCCGGAGAAGAGTTGTCCCAGCCGGAAGGCTCATTTGGATACCAATGGCGTGCATTGTCGATGTAGTTCAAGTTGCTGCCGTTCAGCCAGCTTGCGGTGATGGTAGAACCATCATTGGAAATATAGGTCGAGCCGCCCAGCCATACATACCGCAGCCCCGTTCCGGACAAAACAGAAATTGCCTGATTCCAGTCTTCATCGCTGGTGATGTAAGCGAGATGACCGCCGGCAGCCTCGCATTTTTGTTTGGCATCTGCCCAAGTGCAGGCATCTACAAACGCCTGATAGGTTTTTCCGGCAGGCTGTGGGTCTGGTTCTGGAGTCGGAACGGCATAGACAGAAGGCGAGTCGGTCTGTGGCACGGTGACTTGTTCAATGACCGTCACCACAGAAATTTTGGTTTCGATTTCCGGAGCAGCCGTTTCCGCTGCCGGAGGTTCTGTTTCCGCAGCCATTTCCGTGGTTTCTGTCTGGGCAACGGCTGCAAGTTCAGAAGTATGGTTGGTCGTATCATTCTGATTCAATTGATGAATGAGAAAGAATCCCAATACAATCATTGCTGCCAAAATCAGAAGAATTGCAACCAGCAGACCAATCAGCGTACCTGTTTTTTTCGGTTTTTCCGCATAATAGGCAGTGGTTGTTTGCGTTGGCGGCGGCATAAAGGATTGCTGGGGCTGGGTGGAGGGCATCCAGTCAAGCTGACAGCCGCAGTCGTCGCAGAACGCATCCTGAGCAGGAAATGTTTTTCCGCAATTCGGGCATTGTTTATAGGAATCCATGCGTGTTCCTCCTTTGGTACATGAGTTGGAAATTCATGTTTTTTCTATGAAGTATAACTTTTATTATACCAAAAAATCATAGACAAGTCAAGAAAAATCCTGTAAAAAATCCCATTTATAGAAAAAACCGACAGAAAGAAAAACACTTCCTGTCGGTTTTGAGAAACTGTCGAATGAATTTCTATTTATGCGGTCTGTGCGAACTGCGAGCGGTACAAATCCGCATAGAAGCCATTCTTTGCAAGCAGTTCATCGTGTGAGCCTTGCTCGATGATGTCGCCGTCTTTCATGACCAGAATCAAATCTGCATTTCGGATGGTCGAAAGCCGATGGGCAATGATGAAGCTGGTTCTGCCCTCCATGAGGTGATCCATTGCCTTTTGAATCTGGATTTCGGTTCGGGTATCGACGGAGGAGGTCGCCTCGTCCAGAATCATGACCCGATTGTCTGCCAGAATTGCACGGGCAATGGTGAGCAGCTGTTTCTGTCCCTGGGAAACATTGCTGGCATCTTCGTTCAATTCCATCTGGTAGCCGTCCGGCAGCTGGCGGATAAAGCTGTCCGCATGGGCTGCCTTTGCAGCAGCAATGACTTCTTCGTCTGTTGCATCCAGTCTGCCATAGCGGATATTTTCCATAATCGTGCCCTGAAACAGCCAAGTGTCCTGCAAGACCATGCCGAATGCTTTCCGCAGGTCGTGCCGTTCAAAGTCTTTGACGTTGTGCCCGTCTAACAGAATCGCTCCGCTGTTGACATCATAGAACCGCATCAGCAGTTTGACCATGGTCGTCTTTCCGGCACCCGTTGGGCCTACAATTGCAATCTTCTGTCCAGATTGAACATCTGCACTGAAATCGTGGATAATCTGCTGCTCCGGCTGATAGCCAAAGGAAACATGCTGGAACGAAACAGTTCCGGCAATCTGTTCCGGCAGAGCAATCGGATGTTCGGTCGGCACTTCTTCTTCCTCTTCCAGGAATGCAAAGACCCGTTCGGAGGCAGCCGCCATGGATTGTACCTGATTCAAAACCTGTGCAATCTGCTGCATCGGCTGGGTGAAGTTCTTGACATACTGAATGAATGCCTGAATATCACCGATGGTAATTGTTCCCCGAATGGCGAGCAGTCCGCCAGAGAGGGCAACGGCTGCATAGCCCAAGTTTCCGACAAACATCATGATTGGCTGCATCAAGCCGGAGAGGAACTGCGATTTCCAAGCGGAATGATAAAGCGTATCATTGGTTTCAGAGAATTGCTGAATGGTGTCTTGTTCCTTGTTGTATGCCTGAATGACGGTATGACCGGCATAGGTTTCTTCTACTTGCCCGTTGATGTGTCCCAAGTATTCTTGCTGCTGCTTGAAGTATTTCTGCGACTTCTTGACCACGAAAGAAATCATTGCAACCGAAATCGGCAGTATGACAACTGCAATCAGCGTCATCAGCGGAGAGATTCGCAGCATCATGACCAGAACGCCGACCATCGTTGCAACTGATGTGATAATCTGGGTAATGCTCTGGTTCAGGCTCTGTCCGAGGGTGTCGACATCGTTGGTAATGCGGGAGAGCACTTCGCCATAGGTACGGCTTTCAAAATATGCCATTGGCATGCGGTTGATTTTTTCGGAGATGTCTTTTCGCATCCGGTAGCAGATTTTCTGCGTGACACCGCTCATAATCCAGCCCTGTACAAAGTTGAACAGCGAGCTGAGCAGGTATAAGCCGAGGACAAACAAGAGAATCTGTCCGATTTTCGTGAAGTTGATGTTGCCTGTGCCCTGAATCTTCGCCAGCAGACCGTTAGAAAGTTCGGTGGTCGCTTTCCCCAGAATATCTGGGCCAATGACACTGAACACTGTAGAGGCAACCGCACACAGCATGACAATCAGCACGGCTGCATGATATTGTTTCATGTAGGCGAACAGCTTGCCAATTGAGCCTTTAAAATCTTTTGGCTTTTCGACTGTCATTCTGCCGCCCATCCGGCGACCCATTCCACGCCGTTGTTCATTCGCCATCGTTCATCGCTCCTTCCTCTGTATCGGATTCAGAGAGTCCGAGTTCTTCCGCAGAAAGCTGTGATTTTGCAATCTGTTGGTAAACGGTACAGTTGTGTAACAGTTCTTCGTGTGTGCCCTTGCCGACAATGCTGCCGTTTTCCAGTACTAAAATCTGGTCAGCGTGCAGAATTGTGCTGATTCGCTGTGCTACGATAATCATCGTGCTGTTTTGTACCTGTTCCTGTAATGCCTTTCGGAGGGCTGCATCGGTTTTCAGGTCGAGGGCTGAGAAACTGTCGTCAAATACAAAGATTTTCGGATGTTTTGCAATCGCTCTTGCAATTGTCAGACGCTGTTTCTGACCGCCGGACACGTTTGAACCGCCCTGTGCAATCGTGCTTTCATATCGGTCATGTTTTTCTTCGATAAAGTCGGAAGCCTGTGCGATTTCCGCAGCCTGCTGAATTTCAGCATCGGTTGCCGTTGGGTTTCCGAACCGCAAGTTGCTGGCAATCGTTCCGGAGAACAGCACGCCCTTTTGTGGAACAAAGCCGATTTGCTGCCGGAGTTCTTCCAGCGATAAATCCTGAATTTCTACGCCGTCCAGCGTGATTTTGCCGGAGGTTGCATCATAAAGCCGAGGAATCAGGTTGACCAGCGTGGACTTGCCGCAACCCGTGCTGCCGATGATGGCAGTGGTTTTGCCCGGCTCTGCGGTAAAGCTCAAGTCGGAGAGGGCGTCTTCTTCCGCATGCGGATAGCGGAATGAAACGTGGTCGAATGTCAGAACGCCAGCCGGCTGTGCGAGGTGCTGCGGAGCAGTCGGTTCTTGAACAGAAGTTTTGGTCTGCAACACTTCGTCAATTCTGCCAGCTGCAACAGAGGCACGAGGCAGCATCACCGACATCATGGTGAGCATCAGGAACGACATGACAATCATCATTGCATAGGTGATGAATGCGGTCATCGAGCCAACCTGCATCGAACCGCCGTCAATGCGATGGGTAGCAACCCAGACAATCAGAATCGTCAGGCTGTACATAATCAGCATCATGACAGGCATCATGAACGTCATGACCCGATTGACGAACAGGTTTGTTTTGGTGAGGTTTTGGTTGGCAGTATCGAACCGTTTTTCTTCGGTTTTTTCTCTGCCGAATGCCCGAATCACGGACAGCCCCGTCAGAATTTCACGGGAAACCAAGTTCACACGGTCAACCAAGGTTTGCATCTTCTTGAATTTCGGCATGGCGATGGACATCAGAACGCCGACAATGCCCAGAATGACCAGCACGGCTAAGACAATGACCCAGCCCATGCCAGCACCGGTATTGACGACTTTCAGAATGCCGCCAATGCCTAAAATCGGAGCGTACAGCAGCATCCGCAGGAAGATTGCGGTGACCATCTGTACTTGCTGGATGTCGTTGGTGCTTCGGGTAATCAGGGAAGCGGTGGAGAACTGATCCATTTCCGCATTGGAGAACTGCATGACACGGGAGAAGACCTTTTTCCGCAAATCTCTGCCGACCCCTGCACCAACCCGTGCAGCCACATAGCTGATGCAAATCGTCACTGCCATCATGGCGAATGCGATAGCGATCATCTTTCCGCCAGCTGCCCAGAGGTAATTCGTTTGAATTTTGTCGGTATCCAGTCCGGCAGCCTGGTCGCACTGCACGGCATAGGCAATGCCCATGGACTGCACAAGAGATTCGCCCATGGTATCCAGCATAGTTTCAAGCTGACTCCGCATCTCGGAGCGGGTTTCTTCGGTGAACTGTCCAGCCTCCTGCATCGCTGCAAAGAGCGGACGAACGTCCACGCAAGTGACAGTGGTTTTGTTGCCGTCGTCGTCCTCCTCCGTGCGTTCAAACGGCGTGAGGGTTACGCCCATGCTGTTTCCGATGTCGGCAATGGACATGGTTTTCAGCTGTTCGGCTGCCTGCGGATTGCCCTGCTGCTGTTGCATGAGCATTTCCCGAAAGCCGTCTTCGGACATCATGGACATCTGGTAGTTCAGCAGGATGGGAACGATGAGGTCGCTGTCGAGCTGTTCCAAGTCTTTTTTGGAGAAGTCGTTGCGGTCTAGGATGTCGCCATCACCGTTGTAGGCATCCTGCCATGTTTTCTGTTCGTCTGCTGTCATGAAAAGCTGGGCGTTCTGGAACTCTTCCGCCGTGATTTTTTCCGGCAGGATGTGTTCCACCCCGCTGTTCTGGATGCCCGTGTCAATGATGTCTGAGGTATACTGCGGAAGGGACAGGTCGCAAAATGCCTGCACCACAAGCAGTACCACAATCATCAGCACGGATTTCCAGTATGGTTTGAGGTTTTTAAAGAGTTTTCCCATCTGGTTTCTGTGCTCCTTCCTTCATTTCTGCCAACTGCTCCGCAGCCGCTGCATAGAGCCGCTGGAGCAGTGCCATGAGTTGTTCGGCTTCCTCTTTGGTGAACCGCTTTTGGATGCCTTCATGGAACGTAGCAAGCGTCTGGTCGGCTTCCTGTACGGCAGCCTTTCCGGCATCGGTCAATGATACATAGGTATTCCGGCGGTCGGAACGGCAGACTTCCCGCTGTAAATAGCCGCCGTTTTCCAGACTCCGCAGGGTACGGGACACCGCTGGCTGCGGAATCTGCATCTTCTTGGCAATCATCGAAACGGTGCAGGAATCGGGATGTTCCTTTTGCAGGCAGCTGATTGCATAAAGCACCATGTAATCCTGTCGGGGCAGCGGCAGCGTTGCCAGCAGGTTCAGGCTGCGGAATTGCTGCATCATTTCAAAGAATGCGTGATGTTCTGGATGCATCATCATGGTATGCACCTCCCTTCGATTCATAACAATGTTATGTATTAACATTGTTCTATTATAACGTGTGGTATAAAATTTGTCAAGGGGGGCTGGAGCAGGTTTCACCAGACTTTCACAAAAAAGGCTGACCGGACGATTCCAGTCAGCCTTTGTGCATTGCTTTTGTGCAATTTGTATCCATTTTCATTCAGATAGATACATAGTCAGGGTCGGTGTTAAATGCTTTCAAGTGTGCGTCTAACGCTGCTCGGTTCAGCTGGTCGCCGATGACAATCAAGACGCTCTGCCCGTTGGAAACGGTCTGCAATTCCGCCTTTTTCTGGGTCAAATTGATGCTGAGCCAGCGGTTTTGCTGTAACGGCAACGCCCCCTTGCTCTGCCCATTGGAAACGGTCTGCAATTCCGCCTTTTTCTGGGTCAGGTTGATGCTGAGCCAGCAGTTCTGTTTCAGCGGCAACGCCCCCTTAATGCGGTAAATCGTCCCGCAGTTCGGGTCATTGAGCATTGCCTGCAGAATCTCCGGAATTCGTTCATCCGGCAGGTGAATGTGCATGAAATAATGTGTGGCTCTGGATGTCGTCTGCACCTTGTCAAATAGATACATATTCAGGGTCGGTATTCTCTGCTTTCAAGTGAGCGTCTAACACTTCTCGGTTCAGCTGGTCGCCGATGACAATCAAGACACTTTGCCCATTGGAAACGGTCTGCAACTCCGCCTTTTTCTGGGTTAGGTTGATGCTGAGCCAGCAGTTCTGCTTCAGCGGCAACGCCCCCTTAATGCGGTAAATCGTCCCACAGTTCGGGTCGTTGAGCATCGCTTGCAGAATCTCCGGAATCCGTTCATCCGGCAGGTGAATGTGCATGAAATAATGTACCTCGCTGTGGCTCTGGATGTCGTCGGCATCGTACTGCTTCACATAGCTGCTGTTGCGGTATCCGGCAGCTTGCAGCTCCTGAAAGTCGGCATCCGTCATGCTGTCCCAGTCCTTAATGAAGAGGTCTTGCGGTTGAAACTGGCGGCTGCACTGAATCGCAGCAAGCGAGCGGTTCAGATGGCGGAGGGTGCGGTCGGTCAATTCTGCCTCTGAGCAGTCCGGCAGCAGAGAACGCTTACTGAGCACCAGCTTCCCGCAGCACGCCGCCTCTGAGGCGAGCAGGTATTCCATTTGTGCAGACAACACTTCGTCCATGGTTGCATCCACGATGGTCAGAATGCTGCCAATGGAGAACCAGCGGTCGAGGGGGGATTCATACAGCGTGTCGAAAAATTCGTCCATGTCGAAGATTCCGGAGGGTTCTAAGATGACACGGTCAAACTGCTGCATCCCAAGGGCAATCAGCTGCGTTTTAAAGCGGCGTTTGTGACAGGTCGGGTCATTGCAGCCGGATATCATTTCCACTTTGCAGCGGTCGCTCTGGAGGTCTTGCAGCATCATCCGGTCAACGTTGACTGCCCCGAAGTCGTTTTCGAGGATGGCAATCTTCTTGCCCTGTGCGAGCAGATTTGTGGCATACTTGCGGATGAAGGTGGTTTTCCCAGCCCCAAGAATGCCAGTAATGAGGTCGATTGTGGTCATAGAGCATCTTCCTTTCTAAGGCTTATTATAACAAAAAACTGGCGAAAATGCAACGCCAAAAATCAGAAATAAAACAGAAATGTGAAAGGGGATTGTCGAATCCAAACACGCAATGAAAACAATTGGTTTACAGTTTCTTATGATATGTAAAATCTCTGAAAAGCAGCCATGCTGGCTTGCTTTTTGCCTGTTTTTATGCTATGATGAAGGGTACGAAGGGGGAAGATTATGATACAAATTGCGATTGTGGATGATGAAAGCAGACAAATTAAAATCATCCAGCAAAGCATTCAGAATTTTTTTCGACAAAAAAATCGAGCGGATGACTATCGCATTGATACCTTTCACAGTGGAGAATCCCTGCTTTCGTGCAGTCGTGCTTATGACTTGATTTTTCTGGACATTCAGATGAACGGCATGGACGGCATTGAAACCGCGAAAAAAATTCGGACGTGGGATAGAAAGGTATGTGTGATTTATGTCAGTAATTATACGGAGAAAATGGCTGCATCGTTTACCGTACATCCATTTTCTTTTTTACCAAAACCGATTCGACAATCGGACATTTACAAGAATTTAGAGGACTTCCTGCTTTATACCCAGCCAGAAGAACCAAAGACCAGATTGGTGTTTCAGACGTTAGAGGAACAGATTTCCGTCAACATGGAGGACATTTTCTATTTTGAATATGGGCAGAACCGCCGTGTGAAGTTGGTGGCAACAACGGGAACTTGGTATCTTTCCAGCAGCATGAAAAGCTTGGAAAAACAAATGCAGTCGTATGGCTTTTTAGTGCCGCACAAAAGCTTTCTGGTAAATCCCAGACAAATCCTTTCCTTTGGTGCAGAGATTGAGATGAAAAATCATGAAATGATTCCGATTGCGAAGAATCGCCGGAAGCAGGTTCATGAACAAATCAGTGCATATCTACACAATAGTTTGAATATCAATTGGAGGGATTAAACGATGATGATGGAATTTTTAGCGAATGCGATTGTCGGCATTTCAGCGGCATTTTCTGGCATGTGGGTCTTGTTTCAAATTTTAGAACGGCGGTCTCATTTTCTCTGGCGATTACTGGGCGTATTGGGAATTGCAATTGTGCAGGGTGCTCTTGGATTATTGCAAATACCGATTCTCAATATGACATCAACAGTGCTTATGATTGTCGGGTCAACATTGCTTTGCTATCAATGTAAAAAACTTTATTTTCTGGTCTATGATATTTTGATTGTTTTTTGCGGATTTATCGCAGATGTTTTTTCTGTCCTGTTGCTTTCTACTTATTATAATAGTAGTATTTCCTCTACACTACAAGAAAACAATTTTTTAGTTCGGAGTATATTTGCATGTTTAATGACATTTTTGCTCTGTCAGCTTTTGTTTACGCTGATTCGGAGAAAACACGCAATTTTTTCTTGGTATGAAGCGATTTTCTATACGATGTTAGCAACTGGAGAGATTGCGGTATTTGCCTATGTTTGCAAGTACATTCAAGCGTATTCTTCTGGTATGTTTTTGATTTTATTTTTGATAGGTTGTTTGGTGTTGGATGGTTATATTGTTGTTGTATTTTATCGGATTTCGATTGTCCGGAAAACCGAAAAAGAAAATGCACTGTTACAACAGCAATCAGAAATGCAGCTGGAAGTATACTCTGATTTGCAACAGCGGTATCAAAATTCGATGCGAACGATTCACGATGCAAAACGGCATGTGCGAGCGTTGGAATCTCTGATTCAGTCCGACCATCTCGCAGAGGCACAGCAATACAAGGAATCCCTGTTTCAAAAGCTGAATGAATTACAGCCATCCATTCAGTGTGACAATCCGCTGCTCTCTGCGATTCTGAATCATGTTTTCCTAAAAGCGGAACAGCGGCATATCGCTTTGAAAATGGACTTACAGGGAGAAGAACAGCTGTCAATGTTAGCTGGTGTAGACTTGACTACAATTGTATCCAATCTTTTGGATAATGCCGTAGATGCGGTTTTAGAATTGCCGGAAGAACAGCGATATATTCATTTTGCAGTGGCGTTTCAAATGGGAGAAATCATGATTCATGTGGAAAATCCAACAAAAAATGATTTGAAGCGAGAGGGAAACACTGTTGTTTCTACCAAAGAAGGACATTTTGGATTAGGCTTGAAGAATGTAGAAATGGTTGTGAAAAAATACAAAGGCGATTTTAAAACCGATGTAGAAGATGGAATATTCACTGCTGCGATTACGATTCCAACAGCAACGAATTTTTAAATGAACTTTTTGTGAAAATCAACCTGAAAATCCCGTTTCATGCAAAAGAATCCCGTTTGATGCAAAAAAATTGACATCTTGTGATGCTTGTGATACGCTGAATTCACAAGATATCTTGAATTTGTTTTTAAAAAAAGGTGTATTTGAATGAAACAGACTTCCAAAAAGGTATTACAGGTAGCAGCTTCCATTGCAAAAAAATCATCTTCTTTCTGGGCAAATTTCCCTTGTACTTGGTGGCAATATCAGCCGAAGACACCGAAATCCGTGAAGAAGATGCGGAAATTCTGATGCTGCAAACATGCTCGGAAAAATTTGCAAAGAAATTGATACAGGCGGAAATCATTCCCGAATCCGATGCAGATATTTATGTGTTCGGATGCTATCAGTTTGGAATGATGCTCTTAAACATTGTGACGACAATTGGTTTGGGCATTCTGTTTCGACTTTTTTTGCCATGCGTGCTGTTAAATCTGTCGTTTATTCCCATTCGCATTTCTGCGGGCGGACACCATGCGGATTCCCCCGTGAAGTGCTATGTGTTATCGACACTTTTGATTGCAGCATTGCTGGCAATTCTGAAGTGGGTTTCTGTTTCGCTGCTTGCCGCTTGGATTTTGATTCTGGCTGCAAGTGCGGTGCTGCTCTGGCTTGCACCAGTGGAAACAGAAAACAATCCATTGGATAAAACAGAAGTTCGGGTTTATCGCAGAAGAACCAGAATCGTCTTAGGCATTGAGCTGCTTGCGGCTCTGCTGGCGACACTGCTGCACCGGAACTTTCTGGTAACCATTATCGGATTTGGATTACTCACCGCATCGTTCATGCTGGTGGTTGGAGCGTGTGCGAATCTGAAACAGCATTGGAAACGCTGTGTTTAAGCGAGGGAAGAACACTTTTTCACAGGAAATCTAGGGTTGCTTTGGTGCAGATGCAGGCACGAAGATGCGGAAAATTTTTCAGGAAAAAAGCGGTAACAAGGACAAGTGCGTCCTGTGTTACCGCTTTCTTTTTTATTCGGTTGGTTCTTGCGGTTCGGAAACAGCATGGATGAACGCATGAATGATGGTCAGCAGGTCGTCCTGACGGTCAGCCGGACACTTTTGAATGAGAGCATCCATCATTTCCAGTTCTGCGGTATGGTCGGGCTGCTCTTCACCGAAGAGAATATAATCCGTCCGCAGACAGAGCAAATCCGAAAGCTTTGCCAGCGTCTGAATGGAGATGCCCTTGATGCCCAGTTCAATATCGGAGCAGAATTTTGTCGAAACATCTAATTTTTCCGCAAGCTGCTCTCTGGTGTATCCCAGGCGTTCCCGCTGTGCACGGATGCGAGCACCCATTTCTTTATACTGAATCGTTTTCATGAGAAAACCCTCCTTGTTGGTTGTTCCATTTCTCTTATTATTGTACAGGAATTTTGGAAACATGAAAACAAACTGCCGGCGTTTCAGAAAGCATGCTTTCAGATGTTTCAGAATGGAAAAATCCACAGGCAAAAGGTTGTCTGTGGATTTTTTTGATGAATGCGTTAGACGAGCATTAGTAGTTCAGGGTAACAGCCTGCAAGCTGCCCAGTCCGTAATAGTTATAGATGGTCATGACATCCTGCGGATTCTGAATCTGGAAGGTAATCGTCCCGTTCTGCAAGTCGGAATATGCAATCGGATGCTGTTCGTTCCAGCAGTTTCCCAATACGAGGCAGCCGCCGGAATTTGGAATGCTGCCCTGGAATTGCAGCGTGATGAAGCGAATCTTCTGATTGTTGTATGGTGTCAGGTCAAACGCTGTTCTGTATGAAACATTTTTCAGAACGACTTTTTTGCCGGAGCTTGGCTTTGTGGTGGTAGTCGTGGTTTTTGTGGTTGTCGTTGTCTTTTTGGTGGTTGCAGTTGTTTTCTTTGTTGTGGTTGCTTTTTTGGTGGTGGTTGTCTTTTTCGTGGTTGTCGTGGTAGTGGTGGTGGTTGGTCTTGTAGTCGCACGAGTGGTGGTTGTTACCGGAGCAGCTGCATTTCCCACAGCAGAGAACTGGAGCGTAGAAGCATCCCGTTCCACCATGTCATTGGCAGATTCATCCCACCGTGCATACCAGTTCACCAGCCGTGACCGAGTTCATGTTCCAGAACGTGCAGGTTTGTGCCGTTCAGCATATTCAAGTAAGCATCATCCGACAGCCGCTGCCCCCAGTCACCG
>HF997961.1:27332-29083 GCA_000433635.1 Ruminococcus sp. CAG:254 | reverse complement strand
GCCGCTGCCCCCAGTCACCGCCGCATCCGCCGATGGACGGGAAGCCCTGTGTTGCCCAGAGGTACATATCGAACCGTTCGACCGGATAAACATAGTTGGTATCCATGAAGTGATTCATTCGAGAGCGTTCTGACGGTGCACTTGGCAGCTTGTTCGGAATGGTTTCATAGCCATTGGAGGTGTCATAGGTGCTGTCGTAGTCGCTAATCAGGGAGTCATAGACCACTTCATCCGGCTGCAAGTCGAGCAGGCAATTCCGGTCTAACACTGCCCAGCCGACAATTTTTACGGTGACATGGTCATACGGCCAGTCATCATAGCCTCTCAGCCAGTCTGTCCAGGCGTTTACGCTGTCTTCAACGAGCTGTTGGAACTGTCGCCGCTGTTCCAGTGTAACGGTCTTGTAGGACTGCCAGCGGACAACATAGTGCAGTTCGCCATTTCCGGCAATAATCTGGTCGAACAAGGTATTCCGGCGGACGGTGGACTGCTCCCGTTCGATGCGGTTTGTCCAAATCCAATCGGCTGCACTTTGGTAACTGCTTGGGAAGTCCGCAAGGGTGGAGGCTGTGGAAGCAGCCAAGGTTGCAGTCGTGTTGGGCAGGGACAGTTCGGTACAGACAGAACCGAAGCAGAGCAGGGAAGCCACGCCAACTGCAAGGATTTTTTGGGGTGCTTTCATGTTGCTTCTCCTTTTGTGTTGGTTTGCGTACGCAACTACTCCCAGTATAATCCGGAATTTGTGCAAAGTCAATCGCTTTTTAAACATTTTCAGAGAATTTACACAAAAACAGATACTTTTCTGAAAACACAAGGCAGCCGGCGGAATTTTTCTTTCTGTACCTTACAAAAATGTCACATTCCTCCGGCAAAATGTCACACAAATCAATGGCGGAGCGATGGGATTTCTGATACAATAAAGACAACAACACAGAAGGGGGCAATTGCAAATGGCAATGCTACAAGTAGAATGTTTGAAGAAAATCTATACCACTCGCTTTGGTGGGAATCAGGTGCAGGCACTTTCGGACGTTTCGTTTTCCGTCGAAACGGGCGAATATGTGGCAATCATGGGGGAATCGGGTTCGGGGAAGACCACGCTGCTGAATATACTCGCAGCCCTCGACCAGCCGACCAGCGGAAAAGTTTTTCTGGATGGAAAAGATTTGACGATGGTCAAGGAACGGGAAATTGCAGCGTTCCGGCGGGATAATCTGGGCTTTGTATTTCAGGATTTCAACTTGCTCGATACGTTTTCCCTGAAAGATAATATTTTCCTGCCGTTGGTGCTGGCTGGGAAGTCGCCGAAAGAGATGGAGTTGCGGTTGAATCCGATTGCGGAACAGCTGGGGATTACGCACCTGCTGGAGAAATACCCGTATGAAGTTTCCGGCGGACAGAAACAGCGTGCAGCGGTTGCCAGAGCGTTGATTTCCAAGCCAAAGCTGATTCTGGCGGACGAACCGACCGGAGCACTGGATTCCAAGTCCACAGATGGCTTGCTGGATGTCTTTTCCGCAATTCATGCGACCGGACAGACAATTTTAATGGTAACGCACTCCACCAAGGCGGCAAGCCGTGCAGACCGGATTCTGTTCATCAAGGACGGCGTGCTGTTCCATCAGATTTATCGGGGCGGCTGCACGAATGAACAGTTGTATCAGAAGATTTCCGATACCTTGACGATGTTGGCAACAGGAGGGGAACAGGCATGAAAACGCTCTATTGGAAACTGGCGTGGCACGGCATTT
>HF997961.1:21257-27276 GCA_000433635.1 Ruminococcus sp. CAG:254 | reverse complement strand
GTTTCTGCTGACCAGTATCGGCATTACCATGATGTATTACATCGTATCCTATCTGACGTATAGCAAAGCCATTTATGAAATGCACGGCGGGCAGGAGATGCAAATGATTCTCTCGTGGGGAACGGGTGTGGTTGCCATCTTTGCAGCGATTTTTCTATTCTACATGAACTCGTTTTTGATGCGGCGGCGAAAAACAGAATTCGGGCTGTATAATATCCTCGGCATGGGAAAATGGAACATCGCTCGCATTTTATGCTGGCAGAATGGCATGCTGTTTGGAACGTCCATGGTTGGCGGTCTGGGGCTGGGTATTCTGCTGTCGAAGCTCTCGGAACTGATGGCAGCGAAGATGCTGGGCAACAGCAGCCCGATGGGCTTCCGGATTGAACCGAATGCTGTGCGGAATACGATTTTGCTGACAGCGGTTTCCTATGGCATCATCCTGCTGTATTCGCTCGGACAGATTCACGTTTCCAAGCCGATTGCCCTGCTGCGAGGGGAAAAACAGGGCGAAAAGCCCCCGAAAGCCCGTTGGCTGCTGACGTTCTGCGGATTGGTGATGCTGGGCATTGCGTATTATTTATCCGTGACAATTCAACAGCCGATTGCCGCCTTTTCGATGTTCTTTCTGGCGGTGGTGCTGGTTATCTTAGCAACGTATCTGCTTTTCATCTGCGGTTCTGTGGCTTTGTGTAAGCTGTTGCAGAAGAATAAGCGGTATTATTACCAGTTACAGCATTTTATTTCGGTTTCGTCCATGCGGTATCGGATGAAGCGGAACGGTTCGAGTCTGGCTTCCATCTGTGTGCTGTCTACGATGGTTCTGGTGATGATTTCCAGCACGCTTTGTTTGTATCTGGGTTCGGAAGACAGCTTGTATCAGCGATACCCAAGGGATATTTTCGTCACAGCCTATTCCGATTTTGACGAACAAGCATTGGAAGAAAAAATTGCAGAAGTCGTATCCCGTTATTCTCTGCAGGAAAAAAACGAAATACACGAAACCACGCTGCAAATCAGTGGGGTGCTGAACGGAAATCGGTTACAGTTTGAACAGGATTCCCTTGTGGATTATGATGACATTGCAACTGTGAAGATATTCACCTTGGAAGAATACAATCGTTTAGCCGGAACGTCGGAAACATTGCAGGATGGCGAAGTATTGCTATCTGTGATAGATGGTTCATATTCCGGAGATACGATTCAAATCGGAACGATGCAGCCGTTTCAGATTCAGAAACAAGTTCCGCAGTTTGTGGATGACGGCGATGCTTTTGCCAATGTCAGCCGGATGCTGTATTTGATTGTGCCGGATATGGCGATGATGCAGGAACTCAATGAACGACAGGCAGAAGCCTATAATGGGTATGCTTCCGTCATTCAATTCTATAAGGGCTTTGATTTGGATGCGGATGCAGACACACAGCTTGCCATTCAGGCAGAGCTGGAGCAGCAGCTTTCGGAAGAAGGCTGTGTTTGTGAGAGTCGGGAAAGTGGGCGTTCGAGCTTCTATGCCCTGTATGGCGGACTGCTGTTCCTGGGCATTCTGCTGAGTGTGGTATTTCTGTTTGGAACGGTATTGATTATGTATTACAAGCAGATTTCAGAGGGCTATGAAGATGCTGGACGGTTTGAGATTCTGCAAAAAGTCGGCATGACGAAAAAAGAAATCAAGCGAAGCATCAACTCGCAGATTTTAACGGTCTTTACTGCTCCGCTGCTCATGGCTGGGGTGCATCTGGCATTTGCCTTTCCGATGCTGTACCGGTTGCTGGCGGTGATGGGTCTGATCAATATTTCTCTGTTTGCAATCATAACCGTTGGCGGTTTTCTTGTGTTTGCTGCCTTGTATGCGTTGATGTATAAGTTGACCTCGCATAGCTATTATCAGTTGGTGAAATCATAAATGAAAGAAAAACTTGTTATGGGAATTGGGATTGGCTGCCTGCTGATACTGGCGATTCCAATCGGCATGCTGATTTTGTTGGCAACGCTGATTTGGAACGGCATGGAGGTGCTTTTTCGGTTTTGGAGCAGGCGAAAATGAGAGAGAAACACATCATGGGTGGATTGCTGTGCAGCTGTCTGCTTCTCGGCAGCCTGACGGGCTGCGGAGGGGATTGGAAAGGCAAGCTGCTGTATGGATACGAAAAGACACGATCCAGCCTAGGCGGCTTTCAGCGAACCAGCAAGCAGCAGCTGTATGGAATGCGGTTGGATGGAGAAGATGCCTATACGGGAACGTATCAGGCAGATTGTCGGAACGTACGGGGGAAAGATGTGGTATTTGGTGGCTGTTCGATTCAGACAAGAACGCTGTGGCTAACCGGAACGGTTGGAGCAAGAAACGGTATTGTAGAAATCTATGTGCTAAACGGCGATAAAGAGAAAGAATATCTGACCCCGAACGAGCAGGGCATGTTCTCTAAAATTATACAGAATCAGGGCGGGAATTGCTATGTGGTGGTAGATTACGCAGATTTTACCGGAACAGTGACACTCACGAGCGAGTATCCGACATAATCGAAAAACAGAATAGAAGAGAGAAATAGAGAACAAAAACAAGAAAAGGACAGGTGAACACCATGCAAGCAGAAACGATGCAGAAACAACGAACAACATCCAAAACAAAAAGCTACATTTGCCGTATACTGTTGCTGCTGGGCGTGCTTCTGCTTGCCATGGGGCTTTGGTATGGCGTACAGGGCTATCAGATGTACCGGAACGTCCTTGCAGAAACCCCGATTGCCGAGAAAACCGCTGCGATTGAACAACAGGAATCATTTGTCCCCTATGATGCCCTGCCGCAAATTTATGTGGATGCAGTCATTTCCGTGGAAGACCAGCGGTTTTTCTCCCATTCCGGCGTAGATATTTCGGCGATGATACGGGCACTGTGGAACGATTTGCGAACAAGGTCGTTTGCAGAGGGCGGCAGTACCATTTCCCAGCAGCTGGCGAAGAACCAGTATTTCACGCAGGAGAAAACCTTGCAGCGGAAACTTGCAGAGATGTTCCTTGCTCACGCTTGGGAGCAGGTCTGTGAGAAGCAGGAGCTGTTCGCCCTGTATGTCAACACGATTTACTTTGGAGATGGCTATACGGGCATTTCTGAGGCAGCAGAGGGCTATTTCCACACGACCCCGCAGCAGCTGACGGATTATGAAGCCGTGATGCTTGCCGGACTGCCGAACGCCCCCTCCGCCTATGCGTTGCAGGAGCATGCAGATTTAGCAGAACAGCGGATGCAGCAGGTCTTGCAAGCGATGGTTGCGAATCAGAAGTTGACCCAATCGGAAGCCAACGAGATTTTACAGGAGAAATCGTAAATTTTTTTTGAATAGATGGGCGAATGTTCCACTTTTGATGTATAATAGAGAGAAATCACAAGATGAGGAGTGGAACGAAGATGCGTATTTGTAGTTTTCCGTTGGACGGTGCAGCTATCCCGACCATCCATCCAGAAGATGTTTATCTCATAAAAATGGCGGACGAACAATCCATGGAACTGTTCGTGATGCAAGAAGATTTACTCACGACCTATTACACCTGCCACATGAGCCCGTATTTATGGAAGAGAATCAAACGGGCGTTCTCCATCTCCAAAAACACAAGCAATGATTTGTGGGAGTGGAAATCGAGTGGCAGGGGCGATGATTGGTACTGGAAACGGTCGATTCCGACCCAATATCAAAAAGAACTGGAACGCTTGATTCTGTTAGACCAGTTCTGGGCAAAACAATGGATGTTGCAGCTGGCATTCTGCCCCTCCGCCCTGCGGCTGCTGCATCAGCTGGCAAGAAAAAAGAATCCCTGTGCACCGTTCTACAAAGTCTATCGGGCATAACGATGCTTTTACATCCCCTCAATAAAACCCCCGTTTGGAAAAGAATCGGAAAAGAACAGAATCCGAAAAACGGAAAATGTTACCGCAGATTTTCGCACTGTTCATAGAATCCCGTTGACAAAATGCAGAAAAAATGATACAATTATAACAATCATTTGCATGTTCCGGCAAAATCCGGACATGCTTTCTGTAAGAAAATTTCTGATGGGAGGTTCTGTTTGATGAAACGGAGAATTGGAATTTTGACCAGCGGCGGCGATTGCCCGGGACTGAATGCAACCATTCGTGGCGTTGCAAAGGCATGCTACCAGATGCTGGGGACGGAAAATGTAGAAATCGTTGGCATTTCAGACGGCTACTACGGACTGATTCACAATATTTGCAAGGAAATGAAACCGGATGACTTTTCTGGGATTCTGACCCGTGGCGGTACGATTCTGGGAACAAAACGGCAGCCGTTCAAGATGATGAAAGTCATTGGCGATGACAATATCGATAAAGTAAAAAATATGAAGAAAACCTACCAGAGCCAGAAGCTGGACTGCCTGCTGACACTGGGCGGAAACGGTACACACAAGACCTCACAGCTGCTCTCAGAAGAGGGGCTGAACGTCATCGGCTTGCCAAAGACCATTGACAACGACATCTACGGGACAGACGTTACTTTTGGATTCCATACGGCAGTGGACATTGCAACGGATGCAATTGACCGCTTGCACACGACTGCAAACAGCCACTCCCGCATTCTGCTCTGTGAAATCATGGGCAACAAAGCCGGCTGGCTGACCCTGAATGCCGGAATTGCCGGCGGTGCAGACATCATTCTGATTCCGGAGATTCCGTATGACATTGACAAGGTTTGCAAGTCGGTTCTGAAGCGGAGCGAAAGCGGCAAGAACTTTTCGATTATTGCCGTTGCAGAGGGCTGCTTTGACAAGGAAGAAGCCAAGCTGAAAAAGAAAGAACGGGCAAGACTCCGTGCAGAAGCGGGCGTGATTACCGCAACCAACCGCATCGCTGCACAGATTCAGCAGAAGACACAATTGGAAGCACGGGTTTGTGTGCCGGGGCATATGCTGCGAGGCGGCAGTCCGAGTGCATACGACCGGATTCTTGCAACCCAATTCGGCGTATACGCTGCACAGCTGATTAAAGAAGAGCACTATGGCATGACAGTTGCCAAGGTAGGCGGAACGATTACCGCCAATCCGCTGGCAGAGATTGCCGGAAAGACGAAGTTCGTCACACCGGATGACCAGCTGGTTGCAACGGCTCGGAATCTGGGCATTTCGTTCGGCGACTAATTTTTCATACAAGCATACCATCAACAAAAAGACTGGAGGATACAGAAGTCTGCTCCAGTCTTTTTTTGTCGTTCCGGAAACTTTTTTACAGAACTGCGTGACCTAATCAGAGCCAATCCGGTCTATGAAGATGAAAGGTGGTGGATACCATGCAGGAAGAAACGCTATTAGATTTATATTTCTCCCGTTCGGAAACGGCACTGGAGCAGACCAAACAGCAATACGGAACATACTGCTATGCGATTGCCTACCGCATTCTCGCACAGCCGCAGGATGCAGAGGAATGCGAGAATGAAACCTACTGGAAAGCGTGGCAGGCAATTCCGCCCAATCGACCGCACTCTCTGAAAGCATTTCTCGGAAAAATCACCCGAAATCTCGCCTTGCATTTCTGGGAGCGAAACCATGCCGCAAAGCGTGGCGGAAACGCTGTGGATTTGGCATTGGATGAACTGACAGAATGCATTCCGGCGAGCGACTCCGTGGAGCAGGCAGCCGATGCAGCGGCTCTACAGGCATGCTTGCAATCGTTTTTGCAGCAGCTGCCAAGAGCAACCAGAATCGTATTTGTGCAGCGGTATTGGTATTTGAACTCGATTGCAGAGATTGCTCAGAAAAACGGCATGGGAGAGAGCAAAGTGAAAATGCTGTTGCTGCGGACAAGAAAAAAACTGAAAGCAGCACTCGAAACGGAGGGGATTTCGATATGAGGAAAGACAGAGAAGCAGCCAAACGGCTTTTGCATGCCATCGGGGACATTGACGACCCGTATTTATTAGAAGCGGAGGAACAGCCTATGAAACAGACGAAGAAGCAGATTTCCAACCGTTGGATGAAATACGTTGCCGTGGCAGCCTGTGCAGGAATT
>HF997961.1:8839-21245 GCA_000433635.1 Ruminococcus sp. CAG:254 | reverse complement strand
GGCAGCCTGTGCAGGAATTGTGCTCACGGCGGCATTGCTACAGTACGAGCGGAGCAAGTCGCAGTCGCCACTCACCCCCTCTGCCACGCAGACAGAGCCAGCCACGACCGAAGAAAGCGTGCAGATTCCCAACCCGTTCATTCCCTGTGCGACGCTACAGGCAGCGGCGGACATCGCTGGCTTTTCGCTGGATGCTCCGGATGCCTATGAGGCATATGACCACACGACCATTCAGGCAATCGAAGGGGAAATGATTGAGGTGATTTATGAAGATGCAAGCGAAAACGAGGGCTTGCGGATTCGGAAAGGCATTGGAACAGACCCCATCAGCGGTGACTATAATCGTTATGACAGCGAGGAAACACAGACGATTGCAGGCGTTTCGGTTTCTGTCCGGAAAAACGGCGACTTGATTTTCGTGGCAGAATGGACGGATGGCGGATATGCCCATTCGATTACTTCAGAGAATGGCTTGACGGCGGACGAGTTGGAAACGCTGGTTTCAGAAGTTCATTGATACAGAAAAGAGGGAGCAGATTGAAAATTGACCGACTGATTGGGATTCTCTCCGTGCTGCTGCAACGGGAGCAGGTCACAGCGTTTGAACTGGCGGAGAAGTTCGAGGTATCCCACCGCACGATTTTACGGGATATGGATGCCCTGTGCTGTGCAGGAATTCCCATCGTAACCGAAAAAGGGCGAAACGGCGGCATTCGCATTATGGAGGGCTACAAACTCGATAAAACCGTCCTGCTGCAAAGCGAGATGCAGGCGATTCTTGCAGGGCTGCAAAGTCTGGACAGCATCAGCGGCACGCATCGCTATCGACAGCTGATGGAGAAGCTCTCTGTATCAACCGCCAAGACGATTCCGGCAGAGCATCCGGTTTTGATTGACCTCTCTGCATGGGATTCCGGAGCGGTTTCCCAGAAAATCGAACAGATTCAAGCGGCAATGGAGCAGAATTGCAAGATTTCGTTTTCTTACTTCGCCCCGAGTGGCACGACCTCCCGTGAAATCGAACCCTATCACTTGATTTTTCAGTGGGGGCACTGGTATGTCTGGGGCTATTGCGACCTGCGGCAGGATTACCGGCTGTTTAAGCTGACACGGATCACGGATTTGCAGATAGAGCCGGAGCAGCGAGCCGCTCGCAGCGTGCCAGCATACACGCCCGACCCCATGCTGCCGGAAGAGCCAGCTGTTCCCGTGTTGGTGCGGTTCTCCGCAGCGGTGAAATGGCGAGTGATGGATGATTTCGGAACAGAAGCCCTCCAGACGGAGCCGGACGGTAGCCTGTTGGTGTCGGTCTGCTGGCAGGATCTGCAGGCACTATATTGGCGATTATTGGCATACGGCGAACAAGTGGAAATTTTAGAGCCACCAGAAGCACGGGCAGACTTTGCAGAAATGCTGCGAAAAATCTTGAAAAAGTATGCGGAAACATCAGGCGGTTTTTGATGGCAACACGGGCAAATTTTACAGAAATATTGTGAAAAATTCTGAATATTCAGATTTTATTCAAAAAATAAATCCGCATTGGAAATGAAATTCTGCTATCCTGTAAATAGTGTGATGCGTCAATGTCTTAGAAAGGATGCATTGACTATTATGATACTCTATTTGTTATTTCTCATTTTCTGCAATCTCATTTGTTATGTGATTGCTTATTTTGTAAGGGGGGATGAAGAAAAACCGATTCCTTCTCATTGGGTCAAGTGCGGAATCACAACGGTTTTGGAAATCGTCCTGCTGTTCATCCTGCGGGGGATTGCAACGGCGTTTTTCGATGCGGACAACCAGCCGTTTGCAGTCGCTCCGCTGCTCGTCACGCTGCTGCTCATTGGCTTGGGAACGGCGTTTTCCAGACGGAGCACCACCTCCAACCTGCGGAACTATCTGCGGAAAGCGGCATGGATTGCCGGTGTCGTGTTTGTGCTGGAGAGCTTTGTGTTTCATTACACCAGCTTCACCACCCATCCGGAAACAACGGATTTGGTGCTGTCACAGGCGGAAATTAACGATGCTTCGGCAGCACAGATTGTCGATGATACCATTCAGATTTCCGGAAACTGTACGCTGACGTTTTCCAACTTGGAACAAAATCCGGATTTTCGCTATTTGATTCTCAATATTGACGGAGAAGATTGTTATTATAATGTAAGTTGCTCCATCGAGGACGACAACTTGAGCAATCGGTTTGAACAGGCAGGGAAGTCGCAGGGAACTGGAACGTATTCGAGCATCCGGTTTTCGATGCTGCCGTATCAGACCTTACATACGGTGCAGCTGCAGTTCACGGATGTGAACGCTGCACTGGTGCTGCACAACGGGACGTTCCACACCGCTGTTCCGTATCAGTTTTCCGCTGCACGATTCTTTTTGATTGTCATCATTGCACTGGTGCTGACAGCCTGCAAGCAGTTCCGCATCTGGAACATTCGCTATCGGGCACACAGCTGGAAGCACAATCTTGCCGTGCTGGTGACGCTGTTCGGCTGCATGGCAAGCGTGTTGGCGTTCCGTGTGCCGGAATTAGAGCCGCTTCCCATCAGTGAACCCATTGACGTCAACAACGTCTATGCGATGACGCTGGATGCCTGGGAAAAGGGACAGACCAATATGGACTTAACGCCCTCAGAAGAGTTGCTGCAATCGGAAACACCATATGACAACTCGAACCGAGAGGGCGTTTATTACAACTGGGACTATGCCTATTACAACCAGAAGTATTACTGTTACTTTGGCTGTGCACCGGTTGCCCTGCTGTATGTGCCGTATTACAAGCTGACGGGGAACGTGTTGCCGCTGAACTGGGCGTATTGCATCATGGCGGAAGCCGTTATTGTGACGCTGTTCGGCTTGATTCTGACGCTGGTGCGAAAGTTCTGTAAGCGACCGCCACTGATTTTGTTATTGTTGGGGCTGGTTTCTGCCGTGGCGGGAAGTGGTGTGCTGTTTGGCTTGAACTACAGTGACCGCTATCATCTCTGCATTTTAACGGGGATGTTCGGGCTGTTCCTGTCGCTCTGGATGGGCTTTGCAGCGATGGATTCCAGTTATGCCGTCCGGACAACCAAACAGCTGCGAAAATTGTCGCTGCAACGTGCCAAGAAGGACAACGGGGAACATCTGGAACAGGAAGAAATCCCGATGCCAGTTTCTCCGTACACCGTAAAGAAACGGGAGAACTGGAAGCGGTTTGTCCTGCTGGCAGTCAGTGCAATTGGAACGGTGATTACCGCCGCCTCCCGTCCGAATATGCTGCTTTATGTCCTGATTTTAGTGCCGGTATTTCTGCACCTGCTGTTCCGGAAAGACCTCAAACTTTCCGCAAAAATCACCAGTGCCGCTTGCTATCTGATTCCGGTTGCAGCCGGAGCAGCAGCAATCATGTGGTACAATAAAATCCGGTTTGACGACCCGTTCCAGTTTGGTTCGATTTATCAGATGACGGTAGACAACACCGCTGCCAATAAGATTACGCTTTCCCGACTGCCGGCGGCAATTGCCGTTTACTTCTTCGGCGGACTCGACCAGTTGAATGATTTCCCATTCCTGCGGACAAAGTATTCCAACATTGCAAACCGACAGATGTATTTGTATGTTGAGGGAACGATTGGAGCATTCACACTGCCATCGGTTCTGCTGGGGGCATTGAGTTTTCCGTTTGTTTGGAAGCGTTGGAAGCGGAAGCATTCCGGTTTCGTTCGCCGTGTGATTCTTGCAATGATTGCAGTGTTAGCGGTTGCGTTGGCGTGGGTCGATTTCAGCATGGCAGGAGTGACTCTGCGGTATGCACTGGACATCTTAGTGATTTTGAGTGTCCTCTCCACGATTCTGCTGTTGCAAGTGCCATCCTTGCTGAAAACCTATCATGCCAGCTTGGCACGGGTCAGCGAAAAGGTGATTGCAGCGGCAATGGTGGGAACAGTTGTCGTGTGCCTGTGCATTTTGATTGCCTCTGGAGAGAGCGTTTCTCTGTTCAAGGCACATCCGACCATCTGGAACACCTGGAAAGAAATTTTTGTATTTTGGAGATAAGAAAAGACTTACATTGACGACGAATCACACAGTTTGATATGTGAACAAAAAACAGCAGGGACATCCAACCGATGTACCCTGCTGTTTTTGTTTTTGCAAAGTCTCCCCGGAAAGGGGAGGTGGGCAGCGAAGCTGCTCGGAGGGGTGACCCCTCTGTCAGGGGGGACAATTTAGAACATTCTGTGACAGTGCCCTTTTTCAGGGGCGACAGCGTTCCTTAGTTCTTCTTTTCTTCGTGATATTCCTTTTCGGTGTTGACTGACCAGATGTTCTTCTTGTCCTTCTTGCCGGAAATAATGTTGTCGACTGCTTCAAAAGAGGTTGCCATGGAGTGATCCATGTTGTTGTAACGGTGCTGACCGTTTCTGCCGACACAGTAGAGGTTTTCAAACTGATTCAGATAGGCAATCAGGTCATCAATCTGTGCATAGGTATCGAAGTAAGCCGGATATGCCTTCTTGACCTTTTCTCTGTGGGAATCCTTGACATCCGACGGCGAGCTGATAATACCCATGGAAACAAGTTCCTTGATTGCCATGTTGATGCAAGCCTTGTCATCCATGTTCCAGAAGCTGTCGCCCTCTGTACAGAAATATTCCAGACCAATCCAGACGGTGTGTTCTGGGTCTTCAACCATGTACGGTGACCAGTTGTTGAAAATCTGAATTCGTCCGAGCTTGACGCCGACATCCTGTACATAAATCCAGCAGTCCGGAACGATGTTGCCGAGGGTTGGAATATTGGTTTCGTTCTTCAGGTTCAGCTTGTCGACCAGCAGCCCAACGGTGACGAAATCCCGATACGGCAGACCCTTTGCAATGGCTGCGATGTTGTTCGGAACGTCATTCATACCAGCCACCAAATCCTTCAGCGACATGGAGGAGATGAACAAGTCGCCTGCAATTTCCTGTTCCTTGCCGTCCTGCTTGTAGGTCAGGGAGAGAATCTTGCCGGTCTTGTCGGTGTGAATCTGGGTGACTTCACTGTTCATGAGAATCTTACCGCCCATCTTTTCGATTTCGGAAGCGGTGATTTCCCAGAGCTGACCCGGACCATACTTCGGGTAATAGAATTCTTCAATCAGGGAAGTTTCCACCTTGCGGTTGGTCTTATTCGGATTCAGCTTGGAGAACATATCCTTGATAACCGCAGTGATGGACAAGCCCTTGACACGCTGCGAGCCCCAGTCTGCGGAGATTTCTCTTGGATGGCGACCCCACAGCTTTTCGGTGTAGCCCTCGAAGAACATGGAATACAGCTTTTTGCCGAAACGATTGATATAGAAGTTTTCCAGAGAGGATTCTTCCTTTTTGCCGATGGTGCTCTTCAAGTAGCTGCATCCGGCTGCAACGGTGGTGGCGAAGCCCATGTTCTTGATGGTATCCCACTTCAGGGAAACCGGATAGTCAAAGAACTTATGCTTATAATAAATTCTGGATACCCGATTCCGCACCAGCATGACACGGTCGGTTTTTTCCGGGTCTGGGCCTCCGGCAGCGAGCTTCTTTTCCCGATGTAACTTGATGTCATCGAACGACGGCTTGCCCTGACGTGGCATCATCTTCTGCCACCAATCCATAACCTGCTGGTCTTTGGAGAAGAACCGATGTCCGCCGATGTCCATGCGGTTGTTTTTATATTTTACGGTTTTCGAGATCCCGCCGATGGCATTGCTTTCTTCTAAGATGGTGATGGAATACTCCTTTGGGGCACGCTGGAGCAGCTCATAGGCTGCGGTCAACCCTGCCGGCCCTGCACCAATAATCACTACGTTTTTTATGATGGTAATACCTTCCTTAATTTGATAGACGTTTTTTAATTTTGGGCTTGCTTCACAAAAAAACTGTAAATCTCGGTTGATTTTTTGTGGATTGCCAAACAAATTCATTATATCATATTTTCAGAACGCTGTCAACAAAATGAGCGGTTTTTAAATCTTTTTTCTTTTTTTACAAGATTTCCGGTTTGGTTTGTGGTAGAATCAGAGATAGAAAAAGGAGGAATGCGAGATGCAAAAATCATATCAGAAAAACGAGCATGAAATTTATCTGGAGAACGAAGCTGGCGAGCGAATCGCAGAAATTTTGTTTCCGGAGGTAGAACCGAAGGTCTATTGCATTCAGCGGACGTTTGTGGACGACAGTCTGCGGGGGCAGGGGGTTGCCGGAACGCTGATGGAGCTTGCAGTGCAGGCGATTCAGGAGCAGGGCGGAACGGTTACGGCGACTTGTTCGTATGCCCAGCACTGGCTGGAGAAGCACGCCAAATAAAGCCTCCCCTTTCATGGGAGATAATTAGAAGACCCATCCGTATCGGAACAGTTGACGTTCCGGTGCGGATGATTTTATATTGCATTCAAAGAAGCACCCGTCCAATCAGGCTTTCGTAGATGTCGGCATTTTCAGAGCGTGGTTCTTCTTGTTTTGTTTTTTTGTGGGGTGTTCCCTCGGACTGATTCCAATAGAGCAGGGTGCTTTTCCAGTTGGTAATGGGCTGCTGATTTTTCGTCATCCAGCCCGTTTCCGTATAGTAATCATAAAACTTCTGGACATCCACGCAAAGCCCCTCTTGTTCTGCAAACGTCTGAATCTCTATCAGCGTTGGAATCTTTTTACTGGTTGCATCTAAGATAGATAGATTTCTTTCTTCTTGTTCTTCTATCTTCTTATTCTGTTGCCCGTTGCTTGCCGTTGGCTTGTCCATGGTTTGCCCCTCGTTTGACCGCAGGCTTGCCCCTGCCTGAAACAAATCGAAGTTTTTAATCGCAAATACGGTACAATTTGGGTATGCAGTCTTTGCCACACACCCTGCCGCTTCAAGGTGTTTGATGGCAGTCCGCACCTTTTTGACAGATAGTCCGGTTTTCTCCGCCAGCCGTGCGTAACTGGAAACCATACCGCCCCTTGGAACAGGAATTCCGTGCCAGCTGTTCGGGACAATATCCGCTTCAATGAGCAGTCGTACAAAGACTGCCACGGTGTTTGCATCGTCAGACCATTCCCAGTTCCGAAAAAAGAGCCGTGGTAATGTTACATAGCCGTTTTCTAGCATCGCTTCTCACCACCTAATATTTTGCATGAAATATTGCTGGTTTGTAGGTGAATGGATAATATCATCAAAAATTCCTCCCTTTCTTGTATGACTGGAGGTTGCCGAGATGGACAGCCCCCTTCATATTACAGGGATTTTCGGGAAAAACTTGTATGCAAACGTACAAGTTTCGAAACGAATTTACAGCTTTGTCAAAAAAATTGGAGGATGCGACAAAAATAAATCTAAAAACTTGTATGAAATGCCGAACGGATGGGAGCAACTTTGTGAATAAAATCAGAATGCAGTGTGTATTTTTGCTTCATCGCACGCCGATACAAAAACAGGTAGAAAAAAACCGTCAGTTCACTTTTGTTCGGCTGTCCTTTTGGCATAAAAATGCCCCCTTTCGTTAGTTTTTTTATTGGTATATTTCTATTATACCACATTGTCTAACAAAAAGGGAGCATTTCACATCCGATAGGGCGGTTTTTATTATGTACTTTTTTCGTCAATTTTTCGTCAGATTGCTTTTTGCTAAAAACAAAAACCCACGCAATTCCGAAAAAGCCTCGAAACTGCGTGGGTTTTCTCTGGTCTGAGTGACCGGATTTGAACCGGCGGCCTCTACCACCCCAAGGTAGCACGCTACCAACTGCGCCACACCCAGATAAACGGGGAAGCGTGCCACTGCACGCAGTTCCCCCAATTGCATGTAAAAAACTTAGTGATTCAAGCCGTTCCGCAGAGCATCGGCACAATCATCGCCAACTTCTGCACTGACGATTTCCAGTGCATTGCAGTCATACTGGAACCGCAGAACAAAGGCAACCATGCCCGGGTTATCTGCAATCCGGAACGATACGGTTACTTCATCGCCCTGCTTTGCAGTGACAGAATCTGCAGTCAAAACAAAGTCGCTTGCATTGGTCGCAGTCTGTGCTTCTGGTGTTGCATCGCCGACCGTAATGCAGCCGTTGGTGACAGACGGAACGAGTGTCTTTGCATCCCAGTTTGCAAATTCAGAATTATACTGCGAGTCAGACAGGTGGATGACATAGTTGCCGTCCGGAGTGGTTTCCTTTACCTTAAAGGTAACGTTGATCATATCGCCATTGAATACGATATCCTGCGACTTGGTCATATCCATCCAGTAAGCCTGGAACGTATCCAGCTTTTCGGTGTAAGAGGAAGCAGCATTCTGGTTCGGGTCAACCACTGCACCGCCGTTGCTGCTCGGTGTGGTAACAACTTCGGTGACAACCTTGCCGTTATCGTCCACAACCTTGTTGCCGCTGTCATCGGTTACTGCTGCATAAGAGGTAACGACTTCGCTGTTGCCATTAGAAGCACTGTTGCCATTAGAAGCGTTGTTGCCGCCACCATTGGAAGCGTTGCCGTTTGCCGGTGTTGCGGCGTTGGAAGAGCCGCCTGCTGCGGTAGTAACAGCATTGCCGTTGCTGTCGGTTGCTTCGGTAGCATCCTGACTGCTGTCGCTAGAGCCATTCTGGTTGCCCCATGTAAATTCAATTTCTTTTACCATGAAATCAGTTGCACCGGATGCCAGAACTTCATTTCCGCTTGCATCGGTCACAGCTTCGCCCTGTGCATCGGTTTCAACCGGCAGGGTTGCTGCGGAAACTTCTGCGGCATCGCTGTTCTTGCTGCTGGAATCGTTATCCCCTGAGCATCCAACTGCGGCCATGCCCAAAAAGCAAGCCAGAAGAACTGCAATCCCTTTTGTTGTTTTTGATTTCATATAAATCTTCCTTTCTATTTTTCAATCCGAACAGTCCACAGATGGGACGGGATTCACTTTCAAAGACGGTATTGCAAAAATTACAACGACCTCTATTATACTGCATTTTGTTCCGTTCGTCAAGTATTTTTTCGCTTTTTCTGTGGAACGTGTTTATTATACTGCATTTTTTTTGGTTCGTCAAGTCCTTTTGAGAAAATATCATGCAGCTTTCACACAAATTGCACAGTATTTTCGTGTGGAATTGCAGAACTGCTGTGAAACCATACAAGCTAGTGGAAATTTCCATACTTTTTTCCAAATCATCACAAAACCATTTGCAATCCAACGCAAAAAAGGGTATACTAAAAGAAAAAGAAAAAAGAAAAAACGGACAAAAAGGGGAAGTGGAACATATGAAAGAAAAAGAAACCACAAATGCAATGTCTTGTCCAACCAAATCGCCGGAGGCGTCAGCCCGCTGGAAAATGATTCTGTCCGGCGTCATCTTTCTGGTGCTGGTGGTCGCCGTGACCATCCTGATGATACCGGTGATGCGTCTGATGATGCAGGAGGGCGGAAAAGAGCAGCTGATTGCAAAAATCCAATCTTATGGCATTTTTGCACCGCTGTTGTTTGTCCTGTTGCAGGTGATTCAGATTGTCGTTGCGTTTATTCCAGGAGGGCCAATCCCGATGATTGGCGGAGCGGTGTTCGGCATGGTGCCGGGGATTCTGCTCAGTCTGGCAGGGTCATTTCTGGGAACGGCAATTGTCTATTATCTGGTGCAGTGGATTGGACGACCGCTTTTGAATCTCTTTGTAAAAGAAGAGCACCTCGAACGGTTTTCCTTTTTAACGAATCGGCGGAAGATGGAACGGATTGTGTTTCTATTATTTTTGTGTCCGGGCTTGCCGAAAGATGCCCTGACGTACATTGTCGCCTTTAATAAGACGATTCCGCCGCTGCCGTTGTTTTTCCTGACAACGATTGCCCGATTTCCGGCGATGGCATTGACGGTGAAGATGGGCAGCAGCTTATGGGAAGGCAACTGGAAGATGACAGCGTTGGTCGTTGGCATTCTGATTTTGATTGCAGTGGCTGGCGGCTTGATTCGCTGGCATCATAAAAAGAAACATGGAAAAAGCCTTTGACGGCTCGAACATATCAAAACAGGCAGGCGAAAGAATCGTGCTGCCTGTTTTTGTGCAGTTTTCTGATTGATTCTTGTCGATTTTTGGCATCTTAATCGGAACTGTGCAGCGTTGGCACTCGATTCACTGGTATCACAAACAGAAACATGAAAAACGTCTTTGATGGCTCAAACATTCCCAAAACAGGCAGGCGAAAGAAATCGTGCTGCCTGTTTTTGTGCAGTTTTCTGATTGATTCTTGTCGATTTTTGGCATCTTAATCGGAACTGTGCAGCGTTGGCGTTCTGATTCACTGGCATCATAAAGAAAACATGGAAAAAGCCTTTGACGGCTCAAACATTCCCAAGCAGGCAGGCGAAAGAATCGTGCTGCCTGTTTTTTTGCAGTTTTCTGATTGATTCTTGTCGATTTTTGGCATCTTAATCGGAACTGTGCAGCGTTGGCACTCGATTCACTGGTATCACAAACAGAAACATGGAAAAAGCCTTTGACGGCTCAAACATCCCCAAGCAGGCAGGCGAAAGAAATCGTGCTGCCTGTTTTTGTATGCAGCTTTCTGGATGATTCTTACTGTTTTTTCTCTTTTCAACAGAATTTTGCGGAACAAATCGCAAAAACCAATCAAAATCCTGTGCAATCCTGCAAGTTCTTTCAAAAAGCATCAAAAATCAGTCGTCCTGATCGCAATTAGAATGGAATTGTGGAAAAATAATTGTGCAATCTGCATAAAACTGAAAACGTTTTCTTATGCAAATGACTGATTTTCGGCGTTTTTGAATTTTTTTGACGGAAAAGGCTTGCATTTTCGTTAGAACTGTGTTAGAATAAAACCATCGAAAGAACAGAACGAAATCAAACGAAAAAGGAGATGACCAAACGTGCTTGCAGAAGAACGACACGCTTTGATTTTGGATTTGGTCAATCAGCAGGGAAATGTAAAATTAACTGAATTATGCAGTCGGTTGCACGCATCCCAGTCCACCATTCGGCGGGATTTGCTAGAGCTTTCCGAACAAGGTCTGCTGACAAAAGTCCACGGCGGAGCAATTTCCAGGAATGAACGCTTCTTTCCGGTGGAACACAATATGGAGGAGAAAGCAAATCTCTATATTGCAGAAAAAACTGCGATTGCCCGCTATGCAGCATCGCTGCTCGAAGAAGGCGACTTTGTTTATCTGGATGCCGGAACGACCACAGAAAAGGTGATTGATTTCATTCCACTGAAAAAAATCACGTTTGTGACCAACGGCTTCCTGCACGCCAAGCGGCTGGCACAGCGTGGCTTTCAGGTCTACATCCCAGCCGGAGCAGTCAAAGCTGCCACCGAGGCAATCGTCGGAGCGGAATGTGTGCTGAGCCTGCAAAGCTACAACTTCACCAAGTGCCTGATGGGCGTGAATGGAATCTCGCTCACGGCTGGCTTATCCACACCGGATAAGGGCGAGGCAAGCGTGAAAAAAGCTGCGATTCACCAATCCAAGCAAGTTTATTTTCTGGCAGACCACTCCAAATTCGACCAGATTTCAGCCATTACCTTTGCACACCTGAACGGCGTGCAGATTATTACAGACCGGCTTCCCGACCAGAAATACCGTTCGGAAGCCACGATTCGGGAGGTTTTGTAAATGATTTATACCGTTACTTTTAATCCGGCAATTGATTATATCGTCCACACCGGAACGATGCAAGTGGGACAGGTCAACCGCTCGCAGGGCGAGGAACTGTATTTCGGCGGAAAGGGCATCAATGTTTCATTCGTCCTGCACGAACTGGGCTTGCCCTCCAAGGCACTGGGCTTTGTGGCAGGGTTTACGGGAGCAGCCATTGAAGCAGGCATTCAGGAGCAGGGCATTGCAACCGATTTTGTGCATCTGGACAGCGGTTTTTCCAGAATCAACGTCAAAATTAAGTCCGGCGAGGAAACCGAGCTGAACGGACAAGGCCCGAACATCTCAGAGGCAGCCGTTGCAGAATTATTTGAAAAGCTGAACCAGCTGCAAGACGGCGATGTGCTGATTTTAGCAGGCAGCATTCCGAACACCATGCCGGCAGACAGCTATGAAAAGATTCTGGCACATCTTTCCGATAAGAACATCAAAGTGGTTGTGGATGCCACGAAAGACCTGCTGCTGAAAGTGTTGCCGTATCATCCATTCCTGATTAAGCCAAACAATCACGAGTTGGGCGAGCTGTTCGGCGTGACACTCCACAGCATCGAAGAAATTGCAACCTACGCGAAGAAGTTGCAGGAAATGGGTGCACAGAATGTCTTGATTTCCATGGCAGGCGATGGAGCACTCTTGATTGACGAAACCGGAAAACAGCACGTCTGTGGCGTATGTAAGGGCACGGTGAAAAATTCCGTCGGTGCAGGCGATTCCATGGTGGCTGGATTTGTGGCAGGTTCGATGCACGGCGATTATGAAGCAGCCTTGAAACT
>HF997961.1:4084-8800 GCA_000433635.1 Ruminococcus sp. CAG:254 | reverse complement strand
TGCCGGCGGTGCAACTGCCTTTTCCGAAGGTTTGGCACAGCGAGCAGAAATTGAACGGCTGTTGCAGCAGCTGTAAAAATTAGAAACAGATAGGAGGAACGCATTATGCGGATTGTTGATTTATTGAGCAAAGACAGTATCTTATTAAACGCCAGCCCGAAAAACAAGGCAGAAGCCATTGATCTGCTGGTGGATTTACAGGTCAAGGGCGGAAAGATTACCGATCGGGAAACTTATAAGCAAGGCATTCTGGCAAGAGAAGAAAACGGCTCGACCGCCGTTGGCGAGGGCATTGCCATCCCGCACGCAAAGAATGCAGCCGTGAAAGCCCCCTCTCTGGCAGCGATGACCGTTCCGGAGGGTGTGGACTATGAAGCACTGGACGATGAACCATCCAACCTGTTATTTATGATTGCAGCTCCGAGTGATGGCGGAGATGTGCATCTGGAAGTGCTTTCCCGTCTGATGGTCATTCTCATGGATGAAGATTTCCGTGCGAAGCTGTTAGCAGCCGAAAGCAAGGAAGCATTCCTGCAGGTTATTGACGAGATGGAACGGGAAAAATATCCGGATGAACCGCAGGAAGCCCCAAAAGCTGCACCGGAAGCAGACGGCAGAATCAAGGTACTGGCAGTCACTGCTTGCCCGACCGGTATCGCCCATACTTACATGGCAGCGGAAGCCCTCGAAAAGGCAGGCAAGAAGCTGGGCATTTCGATTAAAGTAGAAACAAACGGTTCTGGCGGTGCAAAGAACATCCTCACCAAGGAAGAAATCGAACAGTGTGATGGTATCATTGTTGCAGCCGATAAGAATGTCGAAATGGCACGGTTTGACGGGAAAAAGGTCTGGAAGACCAAAGTTTCCGATGGTATTAAGATTCCGGAAGAACTGATTCAGAAGATTGAATCCGGAGATGTTCCGGTTTACCACCACGCAGGCGGAGCAGGCGAGTCGCAGGATTCCGGCGACAACGAAAGTTTCGGCAGAAAGATGTATAAACATCTGATGAACGGCGTTTCCAATATGTTGCCGTTCACGATTGCCGGCGGTATCTTCATTGCGATTGCATTTTTGATTGATACGCTCGCCGGAGCACCGCAGGACAGCAATTTCGGAACGTATACCGCAGCAGCAGCTTTCTTCAAGACCATCGGCGGATATGCTTTCAACTTCATGGTGCCGATTCTGGCAGCCTATATCGGCAAATCCATTGCAGACCGCCCCGGCTTCCTAGTTGGTTTGGTCGGCGGTTATCTGGCAACCACAGGTTCAACCTTTGCAGCGATTAGCGGCGATGTGCCATCCGGTTTCTTGGGTGCGTTGCTGGCTGGTTTCGCTGGCGGTTTCCTGATGCTGGGTGTCGAAAAGCTCTGTGACCACATGCCAAAGGCTCTGAACGGCATCAAGCCGGTTCTGATTTATCCGCTGGTTGGATTGGGAATGATTGCCATTTTGATGTGTGCCGTCAATCCGTTCATGGGCATGATCAACACCGGACTTTCCGACCTGCTGAACAGCATGGGCAGTTCCAGCAAGATTCTGTTGGGTTGTGTGCTGGGCGGTATGATGTCGATTGATATGGGTGGTCCATTCAACAAGGCAGCGTATGTATTCGGTACCATGGCAATCGCTTCCGGCAGCTATGATATTATGGCAGCTGTTATGATTGGCGGTATGGTTCCGCCGATTGCAATCGCCCTCTCGACCACGTTCTTCAAGAATCGCTGGACAGAAGACGAACGGAAGAACGGCCCTGTCAACTATATCATGGGACTGAGCTTCGTCACAGAAGGTGCAATCCCGTATGCAGCAGCTGACCCGCTGAGAGTCATTCCGGCTTGTGTGATTGGTGCTGCAACCGCAGGCGGTCTTTCCATGGCATTTGACTGCACCCTGATGGCACCGCACGGCGGGATCTTCGTATTCGCAGTGGTTGGCAACTGGCCATTCTACCTGCTCTCTCTGGCGATTGGTTCTCTGGTTGGCATGCTGATGCTGGCAGTTCTCAAGAAGAAAAAAGTGCCGGCAACCGCAGAATAATGAAAATTATTATCTAAAATAAAATAAAATTTGTTGACAAATATTGTGGAATCTGCTATCATATAGACAGATTCCACACAAAATCCGAAAAAAAGGCGAACTTGCCTTCTAATAAAAAAACAAAAATAAAAAATGAGAAAATCAAAAGGAGCGATTTATTATGGTAAGCAAAACTGTAACAGTCATCAACGAACAGGGACTGCATATGCGTCCGGCAGGCATTCTGGCAAAGGCAGTTGCCGCACACAAAGATTGTAAAGTCACCCTGCACGCAAACGGCAAGACGATTGCTGCAAAGGCAGTGATGCAGATTATGGCAGCTTGTATGAAGAAGGGCTGTGAAGTGGAAATCGTCTGCGACGGTGCAAACGAACAAGCCGTTCTGGACGAAATTTCCAAACTGTTTGAAGACGGCTTCGGCGAATAATGCCAACGAAAAAATGAGAGGCTCAGCATGCAGGATGGACGGGAAACCTGACATCCTGCATTGCATATCAAAAGGAAGTGTCAGCATGAAAGAATTTTGTTATACCATAAAGAATGCAGTCGGCGTGCACGCCAGACCCGCAGGAGCACTGGCAAGAATGGCAGAAAAATATGATAGCACCATTCTGATTGAAAAAGATGGCACAGCCGTCAACCTTGAAAAGCTGCTTGCTGTCATGAAGCTGAACATCCAGTATCAGGAAACCGTAAAAGTCACCATTGAGGGTTCGGACGAAGCAGCTGCATTGGAACAAATTCAGACTTTTTTTGAAGAGAATCTATAAGAATCGGACAGAAGGAGGAAGCACCCATGAATATTTGGCACGATATTGAACCAGAACGCATTTATCCAACAGATTTTACCGCAGTGGTAGAAATCTCCAAGGGCAGCAACATGAAATATGAACTGGACAAGAAAACCGGTATGCTGTCTTTGGACAGAGTGTTGTTCACTGCAACGTATTATCCCATGAATTACGGCTTTATTCCCAGAACATACGGCAACGACAACGACCCTTTGGACGTGCTGATTCTCTGTTCTGCTCCGATTCAGCCGATGACATTGGTTCGGTGTTATCCGATTGGGGTCATGACGATGGAAGATAGCGGAATGGGCGATGAAAAAATCATTGCGATTCCCTATAGCGACCCAACGTATATGAGTTACACCAGCGTGGACGAACTGCCGAAGCATATCTTTCAGGAACTGAAACATTTCTTTTCGGTGTATAAGCAGCTCGAAGGAAAAAAGACAGAAGTCAATGACATTGGAGGCCCGACAGAAGCCATTGCGATTATTCAAGAGGCAATGGACAGCTATCAGAAAAAGTTTGGTTCTGCTCAGAATCAGGAGGTGTGAAAGATGACTGTATTTTCAGGAAAAGGTGTTTATGGAGCGATTGCCATTGGAAAACTCTCCATTTTTAAGAAGAATGATATCACGATTAAGCGGATGCACGTGGAAGATACCGAGGCGGAAAAGGCAAGAGTCGAAGCTGCAAAGACGGCTGCCTGTGAACAGTTGCAGGCAATCTATGAAAAGGCATTGAAAGAAGTCGGCGAAACCAACGCTCAGATTTTCGAGATTCACATGATGATGCTGGAAGATGAGGATTACAACGAAAGCATTGCCAACATCATTGAAACCCAGAAAGTCAATGCAGAATATGCGGTTGCTGTGACGGCGGACAACTTTGCAGAGATGTTTTCTTCTATGGATGATGCATATATGCAGGCAAGAGCAACGGATGTAAAAGACATTTCGAACCGCATCATTGCAAACCTGACCGGAAACATCTCCGGTGCAGCCGCATCCGAGGAAAGCATGATTATTTGTGCAGACGACCTCGCCCCGAGTGAAACCGTTTCGCTGGATAAAGATAAAGTGCTGGCGTTTGTCACCGCACACGGTTCTTCCAACTCGCACACGGCGATTCTTGCAAGAAACATGAATATTCCAGCAGTTATCGGCGTGGGCGATGCATTCTTGCAGGCAATTCAAAACGGTATGGAAGCCATTGTAGACGGCTTTACGGGAGAAATTTTCGTAGACCCAGACGAAGAAACAAAGGCTCGGCTGCTCGAAAAGCAGCAAAAGGATTTGGAACAAAAACGCTTGCTGCAAGAACTCAAGGGCAAGAAAAACATCACCAAAGACGGCACAGAGATTCAGATTTATGCCAACATCGGCGGCGTTGACCATATCGGTGCAGTGCTGATGAACGATGCTGGCGGAATTGGGCTGTTCCGGAGCGAGTTCCTGTATCTCGAAAACAGCGATTACCCGACCGAAGAACAGCAGTTCTTGGCATACAAGCGGGTGCTGGAAAGCATGGCTGGAAAGAAAGTCATCATCCGGACGCTGGACATCGGAGCAGATAAGCAGGTGGATTATTTCAACCTGAAAAAAGAGGATAACCCAGCGATGGGCTATCGGGCAATTCGGATTTGCCTGACCCGTCCGGACATCTTTAAGACGCAGCTGCGTGCCCTCTATCGGGCATCGGTTTACGGTAATCTAGGCATTATGTTCCCGATGATTACGAGCGTTTCCGAAGTGCAAAAGGTTCTGGAGATTTGCAAGACGGTTCGGGAAGAATTGCAGGCAGAGCAAATTCCATATGCCGAAAAGATTGAACTTGGTATTATGATTGAAACGCCAGCCGCTGCCATTATCAGCGACCAGCT
>HF997961.1:3668-4069 GCA_000433635.1 Ruminococcus sp. CAG:254 | reverse complement strand
GCTGCCATTATCAGCGACCAGCTTGCACCGCTGGTGGACTTCTTCAGCGTTGGAACGAACGATTTGACCCAGTATACCTTAGCGTGTGACCGGCAGAATCCAGATATTGAATCGTTCTGCGATACCCATCACGAAGCGATTTTACGCTTGATTGCATGGAGTGCGAAGAACGCTCACGAACACGGGGCATGGATTGGCATTTGCGGCGAACTGGCAGCAGATACGTCCTTGACAGAGCGATTTTTGCGGATGGGAATTGATGAACTTTCCGTTTCGCCAACCTTTGTCTTAAAGGTACGGGATGCCGTGCGGAAGGTTGATTTGCGTACAAAAGAAAATTGATGATAAGCACCTTGCTAAAAGCCGATTTTAGCAGGGTGTTTTTTATGTTCGGAGAAGTT
>HF997961.1:0-3594 GCA_000433635.1 Ruminococcus sp. CAG:254 | reverse complement strand
TCGGCGGAGAGGGATTGTTAAGGGGGACAAGCTGTCCCCCTTAACAGACGTATTGATGAGAGAAAAGAAAAATCGAAGAGCAGGAAGAAACTGCGGTTCGCCATTCTAAGAAACAAAAATAATTCCAGAAAACAGGAATCGGAGAGCGATTCATAGACAATTCGGACAACGCAGCCACCGGCGAACCGCACAGAGGCAAAAGAGCGGAGCGATTTTTGCCGGATGCGAAAGACCGTTTTCCCAAGAGCAGATTCTTCTTAGGAAAACCGCTTGCATCCGGTTCGGCAAGGCTGGGGCACATCCCCAGCTTGTCTTGGGAATCGCAATTGCCCCTGAAACCTTGTGTTCTCATTGCAACCTTCTGATTCTGATGGCAATTGCGATTCTTTGCGATTCTCTCTTAGATTTTTGTTTGCGATTTTCAATCCGATTTTATTTGCTTCGCAAATGTGGGCTGCTCGCCCACACCTCGCCAGCATTTTTGAAAAATTGCTGGATCAAAAAACTTTTCGTTTGCCTGCGGCTCGCAATTTTCCCCTCGTTGACAACTCCCCAAAAATCCGCTATAATAAGAAACGAATTTGATTCAGAAACCACAACAGAAAGGGCGAATCCCATGCAGTTTTTCAAAAAACATATGAAGCAACTCGGTACTATCGTCACGCTCTTGGCACTCTTTTTTGTCGTCTGGAAAATGGTGACGATGGACGTCGATTATGGAGCATTTGCAACCCCACGTGCCATGGCGATTTTGGTGCTGAGTATTCTTCTACAGGCACTGATTTTTTGTTACATGACCTTCCCGTGGCTGCACTTGGTGCGGATTTTATCCGGAAAGAAAATTTCCGGCAAACAGGCATTGCCCGTTTATACAAAAGCCAACCTCATGAAATACATCCCCGGCAATGTCTTTCAGTATGTTGCCCGCAACAAGCTTGCCAGTGAAGCCAACATCAGCCATGTGGATGTTGCTCTGGCAACTGTGCTGGATATTGGAATGAGTATGCTTGCCCCGTTTCTCATCTCGCTATTGTTGATGCGGCGGCAGATTTTCACGGTTTTAGCAGCCTATCAGAAAACCTTTTTGCTGGTTCTGCTCATCGGCATTGCGGCAGTCTGTTTGTTTCTTGCATTGGTTCGCTGGAAGTTTCGGGACAAGCTGCACGCTTACTTTGAAAAGTATCGCCGTCTTTTGCAGAAGAAAACGCTCGGACAATTGGCACTGGCATTTCTGCTCTACCTGCTGCAAAGCGTTTTGTGCGTAGGCTTGTATGCCTTGCCATTGCTGGGCGTGGTGAGCGTTCCAGCAGAAAAAATTCCGCAGTTTTTAGGGGCATATCTGTTCTCTTGGATTGTGGGCTTTATTACGCCCGGCTCTCCGGGAGGAATTGGCATTCGGGAAGCCGTGATGATGCTGATTTGCGGCACGTTTTTGGATACGCCGTCCATTGTCCTGTATGCGGTTATGATGCGGCTGGCATCCACTTGTGCGGATGTCGTTGCCTTTGGAATCGGGGCAGGCTATCAGCGAATCCAGCAGAAAAAGGCAAGGTGAACGGGTATGTATCGAATTTTCATTGTGGAAGATGATAGCACCATGGCAGCGGTGATGAAGAAGCAAATCGAATCTTGGGGGCATTCTGTCCATGTGGCGACGCAGTTTTCCGATATTCTGTCGGAGTTTACCGCTTATGACCCGCATATGGTGTTGATGGACGTGATGCTGCCGTTTTTCAATGGCTATCACTGGTGCAGTGAGATTCGGAAAATCTCCAATGTTCCTGTGATGTTCATTTCCTCTGTTTCGGATAATATGAATATTGTCATGGCAATGAACATGGGCGGAGATGATTTCATTGCAAAGCCAGTGGATTTAACCGTCATGATGGCAAAGATACAGGCAATGCTCCGGAGAACGTACGATATGGGCGGAAAGATTCCGGTGCTGGAGCATCAGGGGGCAGTCTTGAATCTGAACGATGCCGTTTTGACGTATCAGGGCAAGCAACTCGAACTGACAAAAAACGAGTTTCGGATTTTGCAGACGCTGTTAGAGCAGAAAGGCAAAATTGTCAGTCGGGAAACGCTGATGATGAAATTGTGGCAGGTGGATTCCTATGTGGAGGAGAACACCTTGACCGTCAATGTGACCCGTTTGCGGAAAAAGCTGGAGCAAATCGGCTTGGGCGGATGGATTCGGACGAAAGTCGGCAGCGGATACTTGATTGAATAACACAAAAAATCGGAATGGGCAAACTTACCATTCCGATTTTTTCCAATTTTTCAGCTTGAAAGGAGCATACAATATGCAGCACAAGAAACGGGCACGCATCCTGCTACAGTTTTTCTGGGAGCAGCGAATGGTCGGGTTGTTTTTGATTTTGGCAATTTCGATTTTTGCACTGGTCTTTTCCATGTATGATATAAAGTTAGAGGCGATTCTCTACGCATCGATGCTCTGCTTGACAGCAGGTTTGCTGTTTGAGGGGGTGCATCTGATATCTTATCTTCGCCGACATACAGAACAGCAGAAACGCTTGCAGGGGCTGCCGGTTTTCTATTCGGAACTGCCACCGCCTCGCACGCTTGCCGAGCAGGACTTGCAAGCGATGGTGCAGAAACTGGGGGAGCAATACACCGCCGTTACTACTGACTGGCAGCGACAGCAAAAAGAGAGTCTGGACTATTACAGTGCATGGGTGCATCAAATCAAAACGCCGATTTCCAGCATGAAAATGATTCTACAGCAGGAGGACACCGAGGAAAACCATCTACTTTCGGCGGAGCTGTTCCGGATTGAACAATATACCGAGATGGCATTGCAGTATTTACGGCTGGACAGCAAGACGAATGATTTTGTCTTTCAGCAGTATGATTTAGACAGCATCATCCGGCAAGCCATCCGAAAATATGCACCGCAGTTTATTCTGCGGAAAATCCGGCTCATCTACGAACCCGTTTCCATGACGATTTTGACGGATGAAAAATGGATGCTGTTTCTGCTGGAACAGCTGCTCTCGAACGCCATCAAGTATACACCGCATGGCAGCGTGACCATCTCCGTGACACCGGAAAAAGTCTTGCAGGTTGCTGATACCGGCATTGGCATTGCACCGGAGGATTTGCCCCGCATTTTTGAAAAGGGCTTTACCGGATACAATGGCAGAGCCGACAAAAAGTCAACGGGTTTAGGGCTGTATCTGTGCCAGCAGGCAGCGAAAAAGATATCTGTTTCGCTTTCGGTCACATCTGAGGTCGGGAAAGGGTCGGTCTTTTCCGTGCATCTCGATATTCCACCCTTGCAAGTAGAATAAAACTTGATTCAGATAGAGCAGCGAAAGCGTTTTCGTTCATCCGGCAGGCAGTGAATTTGCTCGGCAAAGTTGGAACGAGTCCGTTTTTCCGCCTATCTTGACATTCCATCCTTGCAGGCAGAATGAAATCTTTACTCAGAGGGCAGCGAAAGCGTTTTCGTTTATCCGGCAGGCAGTAAATCCGCTCGGCGAGGTTGGAACGAATCCGTTTTTCCGCCCATCTTGATATTTCACCCTTGCAGGTAGAATAAAACTTGATTCAGATAGAGCAGCGAAAGCG
>HF997960.1:11648-23273 GCA_000433635.1 Ruminococcus sp. CAG:254 | reverse complement strand
TAACGCTCTTCCTCCTATAAACTTTTATCATTTATCACTTGTATGCTGTTTGTGTTAGCACTCTTTTTTCCTGAGTGCTAATCTTATTATAGCAACTTTTCTGGAAAAATCAAGCCCAAACGCTGTCTTTTTTGGAAAATTGTATAGATGCACAAATTTATAGTAAGAATCGTTGAAAATTTATTGGGTATTTACAGCAATTGTGACGATTTTTCCAGTTCTATTTGAATTTCGCCGATTTGCCAACAAATACATTTTGGATTTTTACAAATTTCATAATTTACATTTCGCACACAGAAAAACAACATAAATTTCACCAAATAATTTCCATCCCGTGTTATCATACTGTTAACAGACAATTTAAAATTTGCCACAAAAATCAAAAGAACTGTGAGGTTATATGAATTATGGCATTAGAAAAAGTACTGGTCGTAGATGATGACCCAAATATTTGCGACGTCTTAATGATGTATCTGGAAAACGAAGGATACAGTGTCATTCTCTCCTATGACGGCGAAGAAGCATTGGTGAAGTTCAATGCCCTCAAGCCGGACATCGTTCTGCTGGATGTCATGCTGCCAAGTATGGACGGCTGGCAGGTTTGCCGGGAAATCCGGAAAAAGTCCAGTGTGCCGATTATCATGATCACTGCAAAGGGCGATACCTTTGATAAGGTGCTCGGTCTGGAACTCGGTGCAGATGACTACATTGTAAAGCCGTTTGACACCAAGGAAGTTGTTGCTCGAATCAAGGCAATTGCAAGAAGAGTCAGTGCTGCTCCGGCTGAAACCGAAGTACGGGAAGTTCGTTATGACAAGCTTTCTGTCAACATGACTCGTTACGAACTGCGGGTAAATGGCAAGGTTGTTGACACGCCGCCGAAGGAACTCGAACTGCTGTTCTATCTTGCATCCAACCCGAACCGTGTTTACACCCGTGACCAGCTGCTGGATGAAGTATGGGGCTTTGAATATTACGGCGACTCCCGTACCATTGACGTACACATCAAGCGGCTTCGGGAAAAGCTCGAAGGCGTTTCTGACAAGTGGGCACTCAAGACCGTTTGGGGCGTTGGCTACAAGTTTGAATCTGAAGAAGAAGAATAATGAAAGACCGTGCGAAAAAATCTCGCCGCTTTCATCCGCTTTCCCTGCGTTTAATCTGTACGGAAATTCTGGCAATGCTATTGGTGACAGTCATCACTGCGATTCTCAGCATTGTCTGGTATAAGGGTTCTGTTTTTACTACCATTGATAAAAATGACCGGGTGATGGCAACCAATCTGGTGCATCACTACGACCGGGAAAAATCAGCGACAGAAACCAGTGCAGAATGGATTCCGGACGGCTATGTACAGGATTTGTTCGACTGGACAACAGACACTTCCCATACTTTTTATTTTCTATTCGATGAAACTGGAACGTGTCTGATCTGTTCGGGACAAGTCAACTGCAATCGGTCAGAAATTACATTGAATCTGGATATTCTGAACGATGTTCAGATCAATGGGGAATATTTCTCGGATACGCTTGCCATGCTGAATCCAAAAGAACCCCGTCCTATGATCAGCAATGGTTCTCCAGTTGTATTCACAGAACCAAACGGAACAACTACAACCTATTATTTATTCAGCAATACCCGTACATCCGTTCTGGATGCCTTTACTTCCCGTACCTGGATCTATGGCGGTCTGTGCTGGATGGCTTTAACAACAGGATTGATCGGAATTACACTTCTCTTCCTGAACCGCAGTCAAAAACCACTGGAACAAATGATGCAGGTTGCCCAGCAATGTGCAAAGGGCAATTATACAGAGCATTTGAATCCGGGCAGCTTTGAAGAACCATCCTATGAGGATATGGCGTACAGCATCAATGAACTTGCCTATGCCGCAGAAAATGCGGAAAATCAGCGGAAACAATTCGTTTCCAATGTTTCCCATGAACTGCGAACCCCAATGACGATTATCAGCGGATATGTAGACGGCATGCTGGACGGCACTGTTCCCAAAAATAAGCGGATGCAGTATCTTTCGATTGTTTCGCAGGAAATGCAGCGGCTGAAGATTTTGATTTCTTCTATGCTGAACCTGACAAAGTTCGACAATGGAACGATTGAGATTCATTATCAACTCTTCCCGATTCAGGATTTGGCTTTCCGTACCATTTTAATGTTTGAAAGCCGTCTGGAAAAGCGAAATATTACGCTGGAAGGACTGGATTCTGAACCCGTACAGGTTTGGGGCGACCCCGACCTCATCGGACAGGTCATTTATAACCTATTTGAAAATGCAACGAAGTTCGTCAATACGGGCGGAACGATCACGTTCACTTTTAAAGATGAACCGAATAGCACCAGCATTGCCATCCGGAATACCGGTGCGGGCATTTCCAAAGAAGAATTACCGAAAATTTTTGAACGCTTTTATAAGTCGGATGACTCCAGAAGCCACGACAAAACGGGACTGGGCATCGGACTGGACATCACCAAACACATTGTGCGTCTGCACAAGGCACAAATTTCTGTGAGCAGCGAAGAGGGCGAATATACCGAATTTCTGATTCGTCTGCCGAAAAAGGATGCTCCGGCAGAATCGCCGACAGAGAATCCCGAAAAGCAGCCAAAAGATGCACGATAAAACAGGCAGACGATGGAACTTTTTTACATCGTCTGCCTGTTCTGTTATTTTGACTTGAAAGGAGTCTGTTTTCTGATGGAAGAACATCCGTTTTCTCCGATTCCGCAGCAGCAGCCTGCTCCACAACAGCAGTCCCCTGCACCGCCGCCCTATACACAGGTTTCCTCCTATGCAGTACCATCACCAACTCCGGAACAGCCGCAGCCTGCTGCACAAGTTCCGCCGCCGCCAGTTTATCCGCCGAACTTTGGACAACCGCAGCCATCTGCACCTTATCCCCCACAGCAGCCTATCTATCCGCAGATGCAGCCCATGCAGCCGATGCCTGCTCCAAAGCAGAAAAAACGGCGAACCAAACAGAAGCCTTCTCCCGAACAGGCTCGCCTGACAAAGCTCGCTTGGATTGCCATTTGGCTGGCGTTTCTGCTGCTGGTGTACTGCATTGCCAGCGACTTGTTCCGCTATTTTGAGATGGATGGTCAAACCCCAACTTTACAGCAATCACAATCTTCTACTCTGAATATTCAATATCAGGAACGCCCTGTTTCGGATGCCATTACACAACCGGATGAAAACGGAGCGTACACGGTTGCAGGCGTTGCGGAGGCAGTCGCTCCCTCGATTGTTGAAATTACGGCTGCTTCCGGCAGCATGCCGACAAGCAGCGGCTCTGGGATTATCTTGTCGGAAGATGGCTACATTGTCACAAATGCTCATGTTCTGCAAAATAGCGATACGTTCTGGGTTACATTGAATGACTCTGATGAAGCCATTTCAGCAGACTGCATTGGAATGGACACCAAAACCGATTTAGCTGTTTTAAAAATCAACCGCACTGGGTTGCCAGCTGCAACCATTGGCGATTCTGATTCCCTGTTAGTCGGCGAGGAAGTCGTTGCCATCGGCAACCCTGCCGGACTGACAGGAACGGTTACCAACGGCATTGTATCTGCTCTGCACCGGAAAATCAAAAGTGCTTCTACAGGCTTTGAAATGGACTGCATTCAAACCAATGCTGCCATTAGTCCGGGAAACTCTGGCGGTGCGTTGGTGAACTTATACGGGCAGATTGTCGGCATTACTTCTTCTAAATATACCAATGCTTACAGCGGTTCTGCTTATGAGGGGCTGGGGTTTGCCATCTCTATCAATGCTGCTATGCCGATTTTGGAAGAATTGAGTTCGCAGGGCTATGTGTCCGGTCGGGTTCGCATCGGCATTACGTTCCGGTCGCTGGATATTACAGAGGTGCAGGAAGAATTCCACGAAACTTACCAGCTAAGTGACCGGACGCAGGTATCTGGGCTTTGGATTTCTGAAATTGCTGAGGACTGCGATATTTCCAACACAGAATTACAGGTTGGCGATGTCATTGAACGGGTAAACGGCACGGAAACAGCGGATTATGACCAGCTGAATGCGGTTTTATCTGACTGTAAGGCAGGCGACTCCCTTACTGCAGATTGCTGCCGATATGATGAGAATGGGAAAAAATCTTCGTTTACAATTACCTTTCAGCTGATGGAAGACCGGTCGGGAAATTTTTAAAATGTGGATTGGAAAACTATGCTCTTAGGAAAAACGGTCTTCCGCATCCGGCAAAAGGGGGTTCCACCCCTGCTTTTGCCTACCAGAATGCTGCAATTGCCCCGTTGCCTTGTCCGAATTTGTAACTTCTTTCATAGAAATAATCAAATTGCGGATTAGCAAGTTCCAAAAAATGCAATTGCAGCTGGAAAAACAGACTGCAAAATTCAATTTGCTTCGCAAATGTGGGCTGCTCGCCCACACCTCGGCAGCATTTTTGTAAAACTGCTGCACCGAAAAACTTTTTGGTTTGTGCAGCGTTTATCAGAAAATCATGCCATTAGGAAAAACGGTCTTCCACATCCGGCAAAAGGGGGTTCCACCCCTGCTTTTGCCTGCCAGCATGCTGCAATTGCCCCGTTGCCTTGTCCGAATTTGTAACTTCTTTCATAGAAATAATCAAATTGCGGATTAGCAAGTTCCAAAAAATGCAATTGCAGCTGGAAAAACAGACTGCAAAATTCAATTTGCTTCGCAAATGTGGGCTGCTCGCCCACACCTCGGCAGCATTTTTGTAAAACTGCTGCACCGAAAAACTTTTTGGTTTGTGCAGCGTTTATCAGAAAATCATGCCATTAGGAAAAACGGTCTTCCACATCCGGCAAAAGGGGGTTCCACCCCTGCTTTTGCCTGCCAGCATGCTGCAATTGCCCCGTTGCCTTGTCCGAATTTGTAACTTCTTTCATAGAAATAATCAAATTGCGGATTAGCAAGTTCCAAAAAATGCAATTGCAGCTGGAAAAACAGACTGCAAAATTCAATTTGCTTCGCAAACGTGGGCTACTCGCCCACACCTCGGCAGCATTTTTGTAAAACTGCTGCACCGAAAAACTTTTCAATCCGCCTGCGGCGGAAAATCGTTTTCATTCGCTCATTTGCACATCTTTCCAAAATCCTTGACATTTTTCAGGCTTTCGTTTATAATTAAAAATAACCCTGCACACATTGTGCAAAAAATCATAGAAATGAGGAAATTGTAATGCTGACCAATCAGGAAAAAAGCATGGACAAAATCGTTGACCTTTGTAAGTCCAGAGGCTTTGTATATGCCGGTTCTGAAATCTACGGCGGACTTGCCAACACTTGGGATTATGGCCCGCTCGGTGTTGAACTGAAAAATAATATCAAACGGGCTTGGTGGCAGAAGTTCGTTCAGGAATGCCCATATAATGTCGGTCTGGACAGTGCCATTCTGATGAATCCGCAGACTTGGGTCGCTTCCGGTCACCTTGGCGGCTTCTCTGACCCGCTCATGGACTGCAAAGCCTGCAAGACTCGCCACAGAGCAGATAACTTGATTGAAGACTTTGACGGTACAAATCCTGCTGGCTGGTCGAATGAAGAAATGATGAACTACATCCGGGAAAAGCAGATTCCGTGTCCAAACTGCGGTAAGTCTGATTTCACCGACATTCGGCAGTTCAACTTGATGTTTAAGACCTTCCAGGGCGTTACAGAAGACTCTAAGTCGGAACTGTATCTGCGTCCGGAAACGGCTCAGGGTATTTTTGTAGACTTCGCAAACATCCAGAGAACGACTCGGAAAAAAGTTCCGTTCGGTGTTGGTCAGATCGGGAAATCTTTCCGGAACGAAATTACACCGGGTAACTTCATCTTCCGTGTTCGGGAATTTGAACAGATGGAACTGGAATTTTTCTGCAAGCCTGATACCGACCTCGAATGGTTCCAGTATTGGAGAGGCTACTGCAAGGACTTCCTGCTGAATCTGGGCATCAAGGAAGAAAACTTACGGCTGCGTGACCACGATGCAGAAGAACTCTGCTTCTACTCGAAGGCAACCACCGACTTTGAATATCGCTTTGCATTTGGTTGGGGCGAACTGTGGGGCGTTGCAGACCGTACCAATTACGACCTGACTCAGCACATGAACCATAGCGGCAAGTCTATGGAATACTTCGACCCGGAAGAAAACCGCAAGTATATTCCATATGTCATTGAACCGTCTTTGGGTGTAGAACGTCTGTTCTTGTCCATCGTAACAGAAGCATATGATGAAGAAGTTGTTGACGCAGAAAAGAATGATACTCGTGTTGTCATGCATTTCCATCCGGCACTTGCTCCGTATAAGGCTGCAATCCTGCCACTGTCTAAGAAGCTGAGTGGTAAGGCTCAGGAAGTCTATGCACAGCTTTCCAAGAAGTTCATGATTGACTTCGATGATACAGGTTCTATCGGTAAGCGGTATCGCCGTCAGGATGAAATCGGTACACCGTTCTGCATCACTTATGACTTCGATACGCTCGAAAAGGATAACTGCGTAACCGTTCGGAATCGGGATACCATGGAACAGGTTCGGATTCCGATTGCAGATCTGGAAGCTTATCTGAGCGAAAAGGTAGCTCTGTAAGCTGTCATTCTTCTAAAATAAAAACAAAAACCGCCTGCTCAACGAATTTTGGTTGAGCAGGCGGTTTTTTAATATTCTGCATTCAAGTTTTCGGTTTCTTTTTCCCCGAAAACGGATTCCTTCATTTCCGACGCAGCTGTTTCAGCTTGTCAAAAAAGTTTTCCCGTTTGCTGTGATTCTTCTCATCCAAAGAATTGTCGAAATCTTGCAGCAATTCTTTCTGCTTCTTCGAAAGTTTCTTCGGTACTTCTACATTCACGGTTACATACTGGTCACCACGGGCATCTCGCCGCAACAGTTTCACACCCTTGCCACGCAGACGGAATTTTGTTCCGCTCTGTGTACCTTCCGGAATGGTATACTTTACATCGCCGTCAATGGTCGGCACAGTGATTTCTGCACCCAAAACTGCTTGTGCATAGGTAATCGGAATGTCACAGTAAATATCGCTGCCCTCCCGTTCAAACAACGGATGGGACATCATTTCTACTGTTACATAAACATCACCAGCAGAACCACCGTTCAAGCCAGCATCGCCCTTTCCGCTAATACGGATGGTTTCACCATCATTGATGCCTGCCGGAATGTTCAATTCCAGATTCGCAGTCGAACGAATCCGTCCGCTGCCTTTACACTTGCTGCACGGGTTGGTAACGATTTCACCCCGTCCACCGCAACGACTACATACACGGGTACTTGAAATGACGCCAAATGGTGTCCGCTGGTTGGTCTTGACACTGCCTCGGCCATTGCATTCCGGACAAACCTGCTTTTTCGTATTGCTGTCTGCACCTGTTCCGTGACACTGCGGACAAGCATCCATGTGTGCAAAGCTGATGGTTTTCTTTACACCCTGACAAGCTTCCATAAAGCTAATTCGAACATTGCTGTGAATATCGCCGCCCCGTCTTGGTGCGTTTGCATTTGCTGCGGCACTTCTTCCACCGCCGCCGCCAAAGCCGCCGAATCCACCGAAAATGCTCTCGAAAATATCGCCCATGTCGCCAAAGCCGCCGAAATCACCTGCTCCGCCGCCAGCTCCGGCAAAGTTCGGGTCTACACCAGCATGCCCAAACTGGTCATATCTTGCCCGTTTGTCTGCATCTGACAAAACACCATACGCTTCGTTGACTTCCTTAAACTTTGCCTCTGCTTCTTTATCCCCTGGGTGAAGATCTGGATGGTACTTTCTCGCCATGGTCTTAAAGGCTTTTTTGATTTCCTCTTCTGAAGCACCTTTCTGCAATCCCAGCACTTCATAATAATCCCGTTTTTCTTCTGCCATCGTCCCCAGCTCCTTCCATTCTATTCTTGATACTCCAGTTCAAATATATCTGCTATTTAAAATCTGCAATTTCTAAATTTCACCAAAAACACAACATGCGGGACGAATGCTGTGTATCCGTCCCGTATGCCGTTCGTTTTTTCACGTTTCTGTGAAATTAAACTTCCTTATAATCTGCGTCAATGACATCATCATCGCCGCCATTGTTTTTGCCGCTGTTGTCTGCTTCGCCAGTTGCTGCACCGCCCATATCCGGATTGCCCTGTGCAGCACCTGCCTGCTGATACAGCTTGGAGGACAGGTCATACAGAGCCTTCTGGAGGTCTTCACTCTTCTGCTTGATCAGAGCAGTATCCGTTCCCTTCAGAGCTTCCTTCAGATCATTGCACTTGCTCTCTACGTCAGACTTTTCAGAAGCTGGAACCTTGTCGCCCAGTTCTTCCAATGTGCTTTCGCACTGCATTACCATATTTTCAGCGTTGTTCTTGGTGTCAACCTCGTCCTTCCGCTTCTTGTCTTCTTCTGCATAAGCTTCCGCTTCCTTAACAGCCTTGTCGATATCGTCCTTGGACATGTTGGTAGAAGAAGTAATGGTGATGTTCTGTTCCTTGCCAGTACCCAAATCCTTTGCGGAAACGTGTACGATGCCGTTTGCGTCAATATCGAACGTAACTTCGATCTGCGGAACACCACGACGAGCCGGTGCGATACCATCCAGACGGAATGTACCCAGCTGCTTGTTATCCTTTGCAAATTCCCGTTCGCCCTGCAGAACGTTGATATCTACGGCTGTCTGGTTATCAGCAGCAGTGGAGAAAATCTGGCTCTTTTTGGTCGGGATCGTGGTATTTCTTTCAATAATCTTGGTGCAAACACCGCCCATGGTTTCCAGACCCAAAGACAACGGGGTTACATCCAACAGCAGCAGACCATCCTTGACATCACCACCGAGGACGCCGCCCTGATATGCTGCACCCAATGCAACGCATTCATCCGGATTAATGCCCTTGAACGGTTCTTTGCCCAGCATCCGGCGAACGGCTTCCTGTACAGCCGGGATTCTGGAAGAACCACCAACCATCAGAACCTTGTTCAGTTCAGAACTGCTCAGACCACTGTCAGACAATGCCTGCTTTACCGGACCCATGGTTGCTTCAACCAAATCCTTGGTCAGTTCGTTGAACTTTGCAACGGTCAAAGTCATATCCAAATGCTTCGGGCCAGTTGCATCAGCAGTGATGAACGGCAGGTTGATGTTGGAAGAAGTCGTTGCAGACAATTCAATCTTTGCCTTTTCTGCGGCTTCCTTCAAACGCTGCATAACCATCTTATCGGTAGAAAGGTCAATGCCTTCTGTTTTCTTAAATTCAGAAACGATCCAGTCAATAATTCTCTGGTCGAAGTCATCACCGCCGAGGTGGTTGTTACCAGCGGTAGCCAGTACCTGCTGAACACCGTCACCCATTTCAATGATGGATACATCGAACGTACCACCGCCGAGGTCGTAAACCATAACCTTCTGGTCGTCTTCCTTATCAATACCATAAGAAAGTGCTGCTGCGGTCGGTTCGTTGATGATTCTCTTTACAGTCAAGCCTGCAATCTGTCCTGCATCCTTGGTTGCCTGACGCTGTGCATCGGTGAAGTATGCCGGAACGGTAATAACAGCTTCTGTTACCGGAGCACCCAGATAAGCTTCTGCATCTGCCTTCAGCTTTTGCAGAATCATTGCGGAGATTTCCTGCGGAGTATACTTCTTGCCGTCAATTTCTACCTTGTAATCAGAACCCATGTGACGCTTGATGGAGGAAATGGTGCGTTCCGGATTGGCAACTGCCTGCCGCTTTGCAACCTGACCAACCAGACGTTCGCCGTTCTTGGTGAAACCAACAACAGACGGTGTGGTTCTTGCACCTTCTGCGTTCGGGATTACGACTGCGTTACCGCCTTCCATAACAGCAACACAAGAGTTTGTTGTACCCAAGTCAATACCAATAATCTTTCCCATAATAAAATCTTCCTTTCCTCATTCGTTCAGGTTGCTGAACGAAGTAACATTACAAATTAAAATGATGGTTTTTTACTGCTTTCGCAGCGAACCTTTATCAAAAACGCTTATTCAGCGTGTTGTCCGGAAGACGTTGCTTCCGGCTGCTCGGTAGTGGATTCTGCCGCTTTGCACACGGCAGCTGGTTTCTATACAGAAACTGCAACCATTGCCGGACGAATCAGCCGATCTCCCAGCAGGTAACCCTTCTGGTAAATCTGGCAAACCTTGTTTTCTTCAAAATCGGTGTCATCCATCTGCTTGATGGCGTTGTGCAGATTCGGGTCAAATTCAACGCCAACTTCTGCAATTTCTTTGACACCCATCTGTTCCAGTGCCTTTTGCAGCTGGCTGAATGTCATTTCAATGCCCTTCTTATAGGTTTCATCGCTGCACGCTGCATCCATGGCACGTTCAAATGTATCAACGACGGTCAGCAGTGACTTGATGCAATCTGCTTTCGCATCGCCGTAAATCTTTTTCTTTTCTTCAGTCGTACGATTTCGGTAGTTCTGGTATTCTGCCATCAGTCGCAAGTGCTGATCCTTGTGATCTGCCAACGCTGCTTCGGCTTTTTCCAGTGCTGCTTTCAGCTCCTTCTTCTTCATATGCTGATCTTCTTCCGTTGTAGATTCCGCTTCCGCTGCTGCGGTTTCCGGCTGTTCAGCAGATTCTGTTGCGGTCGTTTCTTCTGCTGCTGTTGCTTCTGCCGTTTTTGCGGTTTCCTGTGCGGTTTCTTGTGCTTCCGCCTGTTGATTCTTTTCCGTATTCGGTTCCATTTAGCGTCCCTCCTATTCGTTGTCCGCTTCGTCATCCTCTTCGGAAATCAGATGCGAAAGCTTTTCGGTAAAATATTCAATATAAGGAATAATCTTCGCATAATCCAGTCGCATTGGCCCAATGATGCCCAGCGACCCGACCGCTTGTTCTCCCTTTTGGTACTTCGAAACAATCATGCTGGAATTGCCGATGACGAATCGGTCACCCTCTTCGCCAAAGACCACTTTAACGCCTTTGAACGAATCATCCAGCAGCCCACGCAGTTCGTTTTTGTGGGAAATAAACTGCACCACTTCTGCTTGATTTAAATCCTGACAGGAGAGCAAGTTTTGTTCCCCGCTGACATAAACCTTATTCTTCTGCAAATCCCGGGACATTTCACAAACGCCCTGTACCAGCGGTGACAATGCCATCATATAAGCACTCACGGCGGTAATCATTTGTTCCATGCGTTCTTCGGATAAATCCGAAATGGAAACGCCCTGCAAGTTTTCTTCCATGAAGTTCCGGAAGAACTGCATATTTTCTTCGGTCAAGTCGAATTCCAATCGGCAAGCTTTATTTTTAATCGTACCGTTTGAGGTAATCAGCAGGACGACATAGAGCCGTTTTCCGGTCGGAATAACTTCCACCTTGGAAATGACAGAATATTTCGGTGCAAAATCAGAAACCACAGTGGCACATTTCGTTACTTCTGAAAGTGCAGTGGTGGCACTCTGAATCAGCAGATCTTCGGTCAGCTGGGATTCATCCCCCAGCATCGCATCCAAACGCTTCCGTTCGGCATCCGACAGCGAACCTTGTTCTACTACCTCATCAATATAAAACCGATATCCGCTGTATGTGGGGACTCTGCCGGCGGAGGTATGCGGCTGTTCCAAATAGCCCAGCTCCTCCAACACCGCCATATCATTCCGCAC
>HF997960.1:8886-11635 GCA_000433635.1 Ruminococcus sp. CAG:254 | reverse complement strand
CACCGCCATATCATTCCGCACGGTTGCGGCGGATACATGAATTTGCGGCAGCTGAGAAATCATTTTCGACCCGACCGGCTCGCCTGTTTGAATATACGCTTCTACCACTGCAAGCAGCACGTTTTTCTTTCTGGCATCCAATCTGATCGCTCCTTTCTCTCTGCTTCGCTGGCAGCTTTTGTTTTTAAGTGTTAGCACTCATTCTCTCTGAGTGCTAATATAAATTTATCACGATTCCAGTAAATTGTCAAGCGGTTTTGAAAAATTTGTAGGACTGCACAATATCACTTCTATTTTTAACAAATTATTATACAAGTTTAATAGTTTTGTGCCCATGCTGCCCCATACAATCCCTGTTTTTTCCGTCAAGATGGCATTAGCATCCCACGATTTCGGGCAATCATACAGGTACATCAGATTCTTTTTCTTAGTTTTCGGTGAATGAATGGTTAAATACAGAACACGCCGCCCTGTTCTGGTGCTTGGTTCAAAACATCCTGCAAGGTGATATGGTCGAGATAGTCGTTGATGACATGATACAGCCCTTTCCAGACAGGCAGCGTGATACAATGGTCGGCACGTTCACAGTTGACGGTATCTCCCTGTAGACAGGCAACGGGGGCAAGGTCGCCTTCTGTCAGGCGTAAAATCTCCCCGACTGTATAGGCATCCGGTGATTTTGCAAGCCGATAGCCGCCCTGATAGCCTCGATTCGTTCGCAGCATGCCCGTACGGTTTAAAAGTGGGACAATCTGTTCCAGATATTTCTTGGAAATGCCCTGCCGGTCTGCAATGTCTTTCAGCGAAACAAATCCCTCGTTTTGATGGATGGCAAGATCCAGCATCATCCGCAGTGCATAGCGACCTTTGGTTGAAATTTTCAAGTGGGTTTCCTCCTTTCCGATTCTCGGTACAATCGTTTCTGTATAATTGTTTTATTATACCACAAAACCTATCAGATTGCAAGGTGCTTTCAGAGAATGAAGGTATGTTTTGTGAGGGGAGCGGTTTATACCGAAATGCTGCTCTTAGGGAAACCTCCCGAATCCGGTTTCGCAAGGCTGGGGCACATCCCCAAGTGCCTGGGAATCGCAATTGCCCCTGAAACCTTGTATTCTCATTACAACCTCTCAATTTTTAAGGCAATTGCGATTCTTTGCGGTTCTCTCCTAGATTTTCGTTTCATCTCATTGTACAGTTTCATTTGCTTCGCAAACGTGGGCTGCTCGCCCACACCTCGGCAGCATTTTTGTAAAATTGCTGCACCAAAAAACTTTTTCGTTGCCTGCGGCTCGTTTTTTTGAAACGATGTTCTTAGAAAAACCAATTGCGTACGGGTCGGCAAGGCTGGGGCATATCCCCAGCTTGCCTGGGAATCGCAATTGCCCCTGAAACCTTATCTCTCATTACAACCTCTCGATTTTTAAGGCAATTGCGATTTGCGGTTCTCTCCTAGATTTTCGTTTCATCTCATTGTACAGTTTCATTTGCTTCGCAAACGTGGGCTGCTCGCCCACACCTCGGCAGCATTTTTGTAAAATTGCTGCACCAAAAAACTTTTGGTTGCCTGTGGCTCGTTTTTTAATGCGTAATATCATTTATTTTATGGTGATATGATTGCTGGGGTGATGTCCGCTTTGTAAGTACGACTGAATTGCCTGCTCTACTTCTTTCAACTCTTTCTCAAATTCTGCGGCAGATACCCGACATGCTCCATTTCCTAAAATAATTCGCTGCTCCAATCCATCAGAAGTTACAACCCGCACCCGCCGTTCTTTCGCCAAATCATAGGTTGTTCGCTCAATATAGGCATCTGCGGTTTCTGCTTCCTTGGTATAGACAATATGAATGTTATGATATTGCTCCACATGTTCCCGTCCGCCCTTTACCTGATATGCATCAAAAACCAAAATTACTTGACACTGCCGAAAACCCTGATAATTACAGAGCCAATCACTTAATTGTTTTCGTGCTAGTTCCAGATGGTCGGGCAGATACTGTTTCAAGGAATCCCATGCATGAATGACATTATAACCATCTACCAACAAATAGACATCTCCGGTTTTTAGTGGCTGCAAAGGAGCAGTTTTTGCAGCTTCCGTCACATCATCCGGAAGCCTGTCCAATGCCTGACGAGGATCTCTCTGAATCTTCCCATAAGTTCGCTCAAACCAGCCCAGCAACGCTTGATCTTCTTCGAGTCGGCTACGGTATCGCTCCACCTGTCGGGCAAGCTGTACTGGCGGTGTCAATTCTGCTTTCTGCTCTGGAACATATGCATAGGGCAAATGCATATGCTTCGGCACATCATCCCACTTTACCAACACACCTGCTCCGTGGGAACAGAAAATAGAATCTCCAGAGTTTTCCGGATCGTTCGCCCCGTCATAAGAAACCTGCTCTAAAACTTCTTCTGTATTGTGGCAGGGGAAATATCCTTTCATCTGACAGAACAACCGACCTTTCCCTTTGGTATAGGCGACAACGGTTTCTGAATAGGTTCGCAGTTCAGAAACCGGAGCTGTTCCCTGCAAAACCTGTGTCGTTGGCGTTGCCTGCTCTGGAGCGGAAAAAGTTGCAGACATATGCTGTAAATCTGCAATCGCTCTGCCGACACATTCCGTCGGAATCGTCAAGCGGAACTGATACCATGGCTCTAATAAAACACTTTCTGTAGAAAGCAAGCCCTGCCGGAGAGCACGATAGGTTGCCTGCCGAAAGTCACCGCCCTCGGTATGCTTGACGTGTG
>HF997960.1:0-8855 GCA_000433635.1 Ruminococcus sp. CAG:254 | reverse complement strand
GCTTTTCCAGCAATCAATGTGATTTTCATATCAGTAATCGGGGCATTCATCAGCACACCACCGTGCGTTTTTTCCTGTAAATGTGTCAGAACAAGCCGTTGCCAGTTGCGATCTAAATCATCTTCTTTGCAAGCTGCTGCAAACTGCAAACCGCTGCCTGTTGGCAATGGCTCTAATAATAGATGCACCTCTGCATAATGCCGAAGTGGTTCGTAGTGTCCAACGCCTTCTACTGGTTTTTGAATGGTTTCCCGATAAGCAATGCTACCGCTATCAAAAGAAATCGGCATGGAAAACCGCTCTAACATCAACCGTTGCAAGACAGCAAGTTGAATTTCTCCCATCAGGCGAACGGATATTTCTTGCAACTGTTCGTTCCATCGTACTTGCAGCTGCGGATCTTCCTGTTCCAGTTTCCGCATATTTTCCAATACTTTATGAACATCCAAAGACGGCGGTATCTGCACCCGATAGGACAACACGGGGGCAAGGGTCGGCGGTGCGGTATCATGTTCTTTTCCCAGCCCCTGCCCAGCATAAGTTTTTGACAATCCAGTAATGGCACACACCATACCACTGGTGACAGCATCGACGGTTTGAAACTTTACACCATTATAAAGACGAATTTGCGTGATTTTTTCGCCACTCGGCAATTTATCCCGAACGTGCAGCGTTCCGCCAGTGATTTTTAGATGCGTCAGACGGTTGCCAGATTCGTCTTCGGTAATCTTATATACTTTTGCTCCAAATGCAGACTGCTCCGGAACAGTTGGAGCGTATTTGTCCAGCAGATTTAAAAAGTCTGCAATGCCTTGCTGTTTCAGAGCAGAGCCAAACCAACAGGGGAACAAGGTGCGGTTTGCAATGGCAGTGCGAAGCAGGTCATCCGAAATCTGCTCTGTTTCCAGATATTGTTGCAAACAGGCTTCCTCTGCAAGAGCAGCAGCTTCATAAAAGGCTGCATCTTTCTGTGTGAAAGAAAGGCAGTGCGGCGATAATTTTTCCTGTAGCTGTGTGAGCAGTTCTGCTTCGGAATAGGGGGACAAGTCCATTTTATTGAGAAATAAAAAGGTTGGGATGTGATACTGCTGCAACAGTTGCCAGAGCGTTTCGGTGTGGCTCTGTACGCCATCCAGACCGCTGATGACCAAAATGGCAGCATCTAATACCTGCAAGGTTCGTTCAGTTTCAGCAGAAAAATCGACATGCCCCGGCGTGTCCAGCAAGGTGATGGTCTTTTCCGGCAAGGGCAGGATAGCTTGCTTGGAAAAGATGGTAATCCCTCGCTCCCGTTCCAGTGGGTTGGTATCCAGAAAGGCATCTTTATGGTCGACTCTGCCTTGTTTGCGGATGACACCTGCTTGAAACAGCAATGCCTCCGAAAGCGTTGTTTTTCCGGCATCTACATGGGCGAGAATGCCAATGACGGTATATTGATTCATATTGATTCAAATCCTATCTGTTTCGTTGTTTCCTTCATTCTTTGTGTGAAAAAAGGCTGGTTCTATTATAGCATATTTTATGCGTTGCGACAATGCTGTGCGGTGTATTTTGTTGGAACTGCTCACTGGAATGATTATAAAATATTTGTTTATTGCTTTGACTTCAGAAGATGCATTGCATGATTTCTCTTAGAGAAAACGATTTTCAGCGTCCGGCAAAAGGGGGTTCCACCCCTGCTTTTGCCTGCCAGCATGCTGCAAATATAATTTGCTTCGCAAACGTGGGCTACTCGCCCACACCTCGGACATTTTTGAAAAACTGCTGCATCGAAAAACTTTTTGGTTGCCTGCGGCTCGTTTTTTGCAACGATTATTAAAATATTTTTTATAAAAATGTATCTCGTAAAATAGTGTTATTCTGCACAAAAATCAAGGTCTTGTTTTTGCGATTCTTACAAAAAATATGTACAAATTGTAAAACCGTGTTGCAACTTGTACGTTTGCGTACAAGTTTTTCCCGAAAATCGCTGTATAGTGAAAGGGCTTTTTCCTCTGAATCCATTCAAGCCCTCTCCAAAGCAAAGAAAGGAGCGATGATGATTATGGCAAGACGAACAATTCGACCGCAGGAACGCTGCTTCTGTATCTGGTATGCAATGCTTTGTAATGTCCAAGAAGCAGCCCTGCACGCCGGCTACCCACAAGAAGAAGCATTGGAACGAGGTGTCCTGCTGTTACAGCGGGCGGACTGTCGGGAACTGATTCAAAGTGTGCTGAAATCCCTTTCCCTCCGCAGTCCCATTCCGCAAGTTCTGGCAGGACTTGAACGGCTGGCATTCGGCAGCTGCAATGATGCTGCAAAGCTGATTTTCTCCGCAGACAACCTCTCTCCGGAAGAACTCGCCAAGCTGGACTTGTTCAATGTCACTGAAATCAAGCGGGATAAAAATGGCGGGGTCGAAATCAAACTCTGTGACCGACAAAAGGCAATGGAACAGATGCTGACCTATGCCAGCCGGACAGAAACGCAATCTCAAGCAGATGCCCTGCTCACCGCCTTGACGGGAGGAACTGCCCATGCAGACAACATTTAAGCCGTTCTCCCCCAAACAAAAACTAGCTTTACGCTGGTGGGCATTGCCACAGTATCAGGATTATGATGCGATTATCTGTGATGGAGCTGTTCGGAGTGGGAAAACCGTCTGTATGTCGCTGGGATTTGTCTGCTGGGCAACCACTTGCTTTCAAGGCACTGCCTTTGCACTCTGCGGAAAAACCATTACCGCCTTACGGCGAAATGTGGTGACACCACTATTGCAGACCCTGCAAACACTCGGATTTTCCTGCACGGAAAAGAGCAGCCGCAACTATGTGGAAATTGCTCTCGGCAACCGCAGCAATCGGTTTTATCTGTTCGGCGGAAAAGATGAAAGCAGTGCCGCCCTGATTCAGGGAATTACACTGGGCGGTGTTTTTTTGGATGAAGTCGCACTGATGCCAAGAACCTTTGTCGAACAGGCATTGGCACGATGCAGTTTGCACACTGCAAAGATGTGGTTTAACTGCAACCCCGACCACCCTTACCACTGGTTTTATCGGGAATGGATTCAAAAGGCAGCACAGAAACGGGCGTTATATCTGCACTTCACCATGGCAGACAATCCGGGACTGAGCGAACGGGTTCGGCAACGATACGAACGGCTTTACAGCGGTATTTTTTACGACCGCTTTGTGTTGGGAAAATGGACGGTTTCCAGCGGTGTGGTTTATCCGATGTTCTCTAAAGAACGTCATGTGGTTGCAAACAAACCAGAATGCGAACAGTTCTATATTTCGTGCGATTATGGAACGGTCAACCCCTCCTCTTTCGGGCTTTGGGGCTACTGCAAAACAGACCAAGTCTGGTATCGTTTGCAGGAATATTATTACGATGCCCGAAAAGAAGGCTGTTCCCGTACGGATGAAGCCCATTATACAGCATTGGAAGCCCTTGCTGGAAATCGAACCATTGAAGCGGTTATCATTGACCCGTCCGCTGCCAGCATGATTGCCTGCATTGCTCAACACGGGCGATTTCGAGTGATTCGGGCAGACAATGACGTTTTAGCTGGGATTCAGCGAGTCAGCACAGCTTTGCAGCAGGAACAAATTCGTTTTTCTGCTGCCTGTACCGACACGCTGCGAGAGTTCGGAATGTATTGCTGGGAAGATGCTCGGCATGGGGATGCTCCGAAAAAAGAGTTTGACCATGCGATGGATGATGTCCGGTATTTCGTTTCTACGGTACTTCGCCGGAAAGCAGAAGATGATTTCTTTACGGCTGCCATTGGAAGGAGGTGAGGCATGGATGCAGTTTCAGCGAGATTCTCCGTTAGTATGATATTCGCAAAATACTACTCTTAGAAAAACCGAACTGCAAAATAAAATTTGCTTCGCAAATGTGGGCTACTCGCCCACACCTCGGCACATTTTGAAAAACTGCTGCACCGAAAAACTTTTTAGTTCAAAAAGGAGGTGTTTCCCCTGTCACTTTTTCATCGAAAAAAACCTGCCGCTGCTCCCTCTGTTCTCATCTCTGCGGAACGGCAACAGCATCGGGATTTCTCCCTGCTCCGACAGGACGAAACTGCACAGCAACTCTATCGGCAGCTTCGCTATGCTGTTCCGATTATTGACGCTGCTTTGAGCAAGATTGTTCGCCTCACGGGCAGTTATTCCGTCATTGCTTCTGACCCGGCTGTTCAAAAGCAGTTGGATGCGTTTGTTCAACAGATTCCCTGCGATTTCAGCAGTCAGGGCTTACAGAGTTTTACCGACCGCTTTCTCGACAGCCTGCTCACCTGCGGCAATGCCCTCGGAGAGTTGCTCGTTGACAGCCGCCGCAGATGCATTACCGGACTACACTGTGCAGAACCCGATCTGGTCTGCCTCAAGCCCGGAAAATCCGACAGAGCCTTCTTTCTGCGAATGACAGATGGCTCGCCCGAAGAACGACCGCTGCCCCATCCGGAACGGCTGCTGTTCTGTGCGTTGCATCCGCCAGCTGGGCAGATTTACGGCGTTTCTATTCTGCATGGCATTCCGGCTCTTTGCAGCATCCTGCTCCGCATTTATGAATGCATCGGACAGAATTATGACCGCATCGGCAATATCCGCTATGCAGTCACCTATCACCCCTCAGATGACCCGACTGAACGGGCATATACTACCGAACGGGTGAAAGCCATCGCAAAAGAATGGGCTGCCGGCATGCGGGACAGTTCCAGCGGCGAAGTACGGGATTTTATCTGTGCTGGTGATGTGGACATCAAAGTCATCGGGGCAGAAAATCCCCTGCTGGATACGGAAATCCCCGTTCGGCAGCTGTTGGAACAGATTGTTTCCAAGCTTTCGATTCCGCCGTTTCTGCTCGGGCTGAACTGGTCCTCCACAGAACGAATGAGTACGCAGCAGGCAGATATTTTGACTTCCGAACTGGAATATTACCGCCGGCTATTGACTCCCGTTATTCAGCAGATTTGCACCGCTTTTCTGCGTACCATCGGCTCTACAGCAGAGATTTCCGTGGAATGGGATACCATCAACTTACAGGATGAAACCGAACAGGCTCTTGCTCGTTTGCATACGGCACAAGCCATGCAGATTGAACAGAACCTGCAAAAAAATTAAATCAAAAAAGGAGATTGTTTTATGTATCAGAATTTGAAATTGGAAAAGGGTTTGTATCATCTGACCAACAAGAGCTTTGTACAGGCTCTGGAAGCACTCGACCCGTCTGCACAGTATGCAGATACCCCCCTCGCTGGGTTGGATGCCTACGAACGGCAGCTGAAGCGGTTTGATATCCGCATCAGCGGTGCACAGTGCGACCGGGTGGAAAAGTTCTTTACCAGCACAGAAAGTGCAGTGTTGTTCCCGGAATTTGTCCGCCGTGCTGTACAGCAGGGCATTGACGCTTCTATGCTGTCTGATTTGACCGCTGTGGAAACCCACACGGACAGCAGTCAGTATCTGGGCTGCACCATCACGGAAACCGATGCATACGGAACAGTTGCACAGGGGGCAGCAATGACCAGCTCCACCATTTTGGAGGCAACCACTGCCCTGACTTTGAACAAGTACGGCAGACTGGTAAAGGCTTCTTACGAAGCTGTTCGCCGACAGCGGTTGGATGTGTTCGCTGTACTCTTGAAGAGTGTCGGTATGCAGCTGGGACAGGCTCTGATGCAGCAGGCAATTACAACGCTGACCACTACGGTTGGTTCTACCACTACAAAGGCTGGCAGTGCACTGGCTTACAGCGACCTCGCCACCCTCTACGGAAAATTCAGTACTTATGATATGAATCTGCTGCTGGTTTCCCCGAAGAATGCCGCTGCCATCCTCGCTATGAGTGAAATGGAAGATGTTGTACCGGTGGAACAGGGACAGGTTCGGCTGCCATTCGGCACAATTCTGTGCAAAGTTCCGCAGATGAGCGACACTGTCATTTTGGGCGTAGACAAGAATTTCGCCCTCGAAATGGTGACTGGCTCGAATTTGATTCTGGAAACAGACCGTCTGATTGAAAATCAGCTGGAAGCCATCTCGGTTTCGCTCCAGTGCGGTTTCCGCGTTCTGACCAAAAATGCGGTTCATAAGATGACGGTTTAATTCTTTTACTGTATGGGTTGGGTGGGTGGGTATTTTTCATGGAGAATGTTTTTAAGGCAATATAGAAAGCAATGAGAAAATGCTCTTCGGGAAAGCGGTCTGAACCGTCCGGCAAAAGGGGGTTCCACCCCTGCTTTTGCCTGCCAGCGTGCTGCAATCGCCCCGTTGCCTTGCTTGAATTTTTGCCTTTGTTTCTCCCTGATTTTCCAAATTCGAACGGGAAAGTTTAAAAATGTGCGATTGCAACAGGGAAAACAAATTGCAAATTGGATACCAATAAAATTTGCTTCGCAAATGTGGGCTACTCGCCCACACCTCGCCAACATTTTTGAAAAATTGTTGGATCAAAAAACTTTTCATTTGCCTGCGGCTTGGTATGAAACCAAAACTTTTTAGGAGGTTGTTTGTATGGATTTTACACAACAGAATCAGGATGCTTTGTTACAGGAACTGAACCAGTTCACTCGCAGAACCCATACTTTGGATGAAGTCTATTTGCTGGACGTTCTGCTCTGTGATAATGAAGTTGACCGAGATTTTGAACGGTTTTCAGATTCCGCTCTGGAAACACTGAAAACGCTGTTTGTCGGAAAAACGGGCATCTTTGACCACGACCCATCTGGGAAAAACCAGACTGCCCGTATTTTTTCCACTCGTCTGGAAACACATCCGGAACAGCTGACCAGCACAGGCGTTCCCTATACCTGTCTGAAAGCAAATGCGTACATGGTGCGAACCGCTGGAAATGCAGATTTTATTCGGGAAATTGATGCTGGCATCAAAAAAGAAGTCAGCATTTCTTGCAGTGCCCGTTCACACACCTGCTCCATCTGCGGAAAAGACCGCCGATTGACGGGCTGCCCTCATGTACAAGGGGAACTTTATCAGGGTATGCTCTGCCACACGATTTTATCTGATATTACGGATGCCTATGAATGGAGTTTTGTTGCTGTTCCGGCTCAGCGAAATGCAGGCGTAACAAAACAGTATGGCGGTTCTGCCGACCATGACCGAATTACCGTTCTCCAAAAGCAGTTACAGAGCCAGCAGGCTCAGCTTTCCGCTGCGGAAGAAGATATTCGCAAAGAGTTGGTAACGCTCTGTTATCTCAGTGGGCAGCCATTACAGAAAAGCCTATTACAGGCAGCAGAACGGATGACATTTCCAGAACTGCTGGATTTGCGGCAGCAGCTGCGAAACGAAGTGCGTTCCACGGGAAATTCGCAGTTACAGCCAGCAGAAGAAAAAGCAAAAACTGCTGCCAGCTTACAGCAGTTTCAAATGAAATAACGGGGGTGGGAACGAATGAAATTGGAACAGGTTCGATGCTTTTTTCAGATGTTGACACAGTTGGACGATATACAGCCCTATGAGGCACTCGTTTCCACAGCGGTGACCACTGTCACGGATGCTTTAAAGCCCAATGTAGACCCAACTTTACAGCCGCTGCAATTGCTGGCAGCGGCAATTGCCAATGAATCCTATCAAATTTTACTGGCAACCAAAGAGCAGACTGCCTGCACCTATGCCGGAACAACTCCACGACAAGCCGACCGCAGTCAGCAGATTACAGCTGCTCGAAAGCTGCGGGAACAGTACCAGCAGATGTGCAGCCCGATGCTGCTTGACCGACAGTTTTATTTTCAACGAACCCATCTCAACAGAGAGGAGCAAAGCGAAGAAGATGCTGCAAATTCTAAACCATCTACAGAACCAGCTACAGGCACTGCCGATGCCGGTTTATCTGGCATATGATCACACGCCAGCTGCTCAGAAAGCCACTCCATTCGTCGTGCTGAATTTACAGGCTTGCCAGACAGAAGCACCTGTTTTTCGCAGCGAACAGGAAACTGTTCCCTTTTCTGCAACGGTTACAGTTACGCTGCTGATGCCGATCGAAACGCATGCTGCGGAATTGTCTGGAACGTTCACGGCAGAGATTTTACCAGTGCTCATGCAACAGCAGAATCTGCAAACGGTTCAACTCTCTGCACCCAAAACAGACCGCCTACTCAATCGGCAAACCATTACTGCAACCTGCCAGCTGTTCGGATTCTTTCAATCTGAAATAGAACAGGCTGCTGCAAAGGAGGATGTTTGATGGCATATACTTGCACTGTTCAAGAAAAACGAACATTTCCGGTTTCAATTGGCTCGCATATTTTTTATGTAGAGCAATATCAGCTTACTGGTATCCGAAAATTTGCCGAACAAACCACCATTGCTGGAATGTCGGTCTTTACCAATCAGGCAATTCGCTCCAGAGTGCTACACATGGAGGGGCGATTTCTCCGGACAGACCCACCAGCAGAATTGCTGCTGACTCTGGAAACAGCGTTGCAGGAACAGACATCGTTTACAGCGGTATTGGATGGCGTACGGTATCGGATGTGTCGGCTGTCCCAGTATCGGATTCAGGAGGATGGGCACTCGGGGACAGTTGCCTGCCAGCTGGATTGCTTGGTGAGTCAGTTGGAAGCGGTGGAGGAAAAGGCGGAATAGTTGTTTATTTTGGGATAATGATTTATGGAAACTATTCCGTTGTAACTGTTTCACTGGAACAGTTACAAAATACTTGTTTACTGCTAAGGTTTCATAAGGCGGAGCGGTCTTGTTCGCCCCGTCTTGAAAAGCAGTCGCTTTTCTCATCATCCCATCCGTGTACCACAGGGATTTCGCTATCTGCGGTTTATGACTGGAAACACTGCTCTTAGAAAAAACACTCGAATCCGGTTCGGCAAGGCTGGGGCACATCCCCAG
>HF997959.1 GCA_000433635.1 Ruminococcus sp. CAG:254 | reverse complement strand
AACAAAACGCCGATACAGCCGCCTGATTAGCCATTTCCATATGCAGGATGTCGATGGAAATTATGATAAATTCTCTCTGACCAATCCGCAGGCGGTTGCAGTTTATCAGCTGCGGCACAAACAAATTGCATTCGACCGCTCCTATTTGTACAATCCACAAAAAGCGTTGGAATTTCGCTCAGCAGCTTCTCAAAATGGCTGGATGCAGCAGTTTTTCACGCTGGCTGGTTGGATTGCTTGCGATTTGAATGACTGCCTGAGCGTAACAGATGAAATTGAAAACGCCCGAATTTCTGCAATTGTATGGAACGGTTCACAGACAGGCATTTCCACAACCATTTCGCTTTATTCGGATGTGTTTCAACAGAAGGGGACACTTTAACCGGCTGTCTGTTCGATATTGTATTTTTGCCCTGATTTCAACAGTGGAAAGCTTGTTGAAATCAGGGCTTTTTCTGTTCCTGTTTTTCAAAATGTGTTATGTATCAGATACCGCAGGCGAAACAAAAAGTTTTTTGATCCAGCA
>HF997958.1:2881-3080 GCA_000433635.1 Ruminococcus sp. CAG:254 | reverse complement strand
TTTTGAAAAACTGCTGCACCGAAAAACTTTTCAGTTTGCCTGCGGCTCGGATTTTGCAACCGCTCTCAATCAGTCCCAATATTCCGGCAATTCACCCAGCTGAAATTGTCCATCTACCAAATAAAATGCCTGTTCTTCCGCCTGCTCCATAATCTCCGCAAACGCTGGCTCTAACTGACAAATCTTTTCCAGCGGAACT
>HF997958.1:0-2858 GCA_000433635.1 Ruminococcus sp. CAG:254 | reverse complement strand
TTCCAGCGGAACTAATTCCAGCTGTTCCAGTCGGTCAAAGCATTTCTCATCTTCATCTTCTGCCATAATCCGCCAACCGCTATCACAGTCGGCTGCCAGTCGGCTGGTACGAGTTGCCAGCCCGATATTCTTCGTAAACCATGCTTTTTTTGTAATCACTGCCAATTGTTCTGTGGTGTTCATACTGTTCCCTCCGCTTGTTGATTCGGCAGCTCTGCTGTTGGCTGCGTCAAGATGTTCATAAACTCTTCGCCTGTAATCGTTTCATGGTCATACAGGAACTTTGCAATTTCATGCAGCTTCGGCATATGCTGTTGCAGCATTGCTTTTGCCCGTTCGTACTGCTCCTGAATAATTCTCACAGCGGTCTGGTCAATCTGCCGCTGGGTATCCGGCGAACACATTAGATTGGTATTTCCGCCCAGATACTGCGAGCCGTTTGTTTCCAGCGTAATCATACCGAATGCATCGCACATGCCGTACTGGCTAATCATTGCCCGTGCAAGTTTGGTTGCCTGTTCAATGTCGTTGGATGCTCCGGTTGTAATCTCATGGAAAACCAAATCTTCTGCAACACGTCCGCCCGTCAGCGTTGCAATTTTATGCTCCAACTCTGTTCGGGACATCAAGAACCGTTCGCCCTCCTCTACCTGCATGGTATAGCCCAACGCTCCGGAAGTACGAGGAATGATTGTAATTTTTTGTACTGGTGCAGACTGTGACTGCAACGCTGCTACAAGTGCATGTCCGACTTCGTGATAGGAAACAATCAGCTTTTCCTTGTTGGAAAGCACTCTGCTCTTCTTCTGATAGCCAGCAATGACCACTTCCACACTTTCCATCATATCTTCCTGTGTTGCGGACTTTCTGCCCATCCGGACAGCTCGTAACGCAGCTTCGTTGACAATATTCGCCAGTTCTGCACCGGATGCTCCGGCAGCCGTTCGGGCAATCGCCTGAAAATCGACATTCGGGGCAATTTTAATCTTCTTTGCGTGTACTTTTAAGATTTCCACTCTGCCCTGCAAGTCTGGCAGTTCTACCGGAATCCGGCGGTCAAACCGTCCCGGTCGCAGCAATGCCGGATCAAGCGATTCTGGGCGGTTGGTTGCTGCCAGAATGACAACACCCTTCGAGCCGTCAAACCCATCCATTTCGGTCAGCAGCTGGTTCAGGGTCTGTTCCCGTTCATCGTTTCCGCCGCCAAACTGTCCACTTTCCCGCTTTTTCCCGATGGCATCAATTTCATCAATAAAGACGATACACGGTGCTTTTTCTGCTGCCTGCTTGAACAAATCCCGCACTTTCGCTGCACCCATACCGACAAACATCTCTACGAATTCCGAGCCGGAAATGGAGAAGAACGGCACATCTGCTTCACCAGCAACTGCTTTTGCCAGCAAGGTTTTACCAGTACCCGGAGGGCCTACCAGCAGTGCACCCTTTGGCATGGATGCACCAATTTCCTGATAGCGTTCCGGTTTATGCAGGAAGTCAACAATTTCTGTCAGCAGTTCCTTGGCTTCTTCTTCGCCGGCAACGTCCTTGAACTTGATTCCTGTGGTTGATTTGACATAAATTTTTGCATTGCTCTTGCCCATGCCGAACATCATGGAATTGCCGCCTGCCCGGTCGCCCATCTTTTTCGTAAACAGTCGGAACACCAGGAAAATCAACAGAATTGGTAAAATATAACTAATCAAAAAATACGTAATCGGCGAAACGGTGCTGACAATTTCACTCTGGAACTTTGCTCCGGATTCATAGAGCCGATTCACAAGGTCTGGATCATCCAGAACACCCGTCTTATAGTATTCTGTTTCGTCCTTGTTGGTAAAGGTGATCTGAGAACTTTCGACTTCTACTGAGCCGATTTCTTTGTTCTCCATCATACTGATAAAAGTATCATAGCCCACTTCTTTTACATTGTGCTGCATCACTCTTGGAAATACAAACATATTTAACAGCAAGAAAATGACAATGGCAATCGCCCAATACCAAATGATGGGTTTTTTATCTGGCTTTCGTTCTTCCATTGGTTACCCCCATTCTGTCCCTGTATCAACAGCACCCAAATACGCCTCCAAAAATGTTGCTGATACAAGTTCTCATTTATAATATCCTATAGTATACGCTTTTTTTCCACATTTGTCAATGGATAAGCCGTGATAACGGTGAAATTTTTGTGATAGGGTAGGCAGTATGATGCTGGCTGTAAAACCAGAGCCGCAGGCAACTGCGGTCGAGCTGGCTCAGCTCGGCGGAGAGGGATTGTTAAGGGGGACAAGCTGTCCCCCTTAACAAAGGTTGCAGTGAGAGATATTGAAATCTAAGAGGAACAAGCAATCTGCTGTTCGCCGTTTTGAAAACAAAAAAACTTCAAGCCAAANNNGAGGTATTGATTAGACGATATTGAAATCTAGGAGAAACAAGCAATCTGCTGTTCGCCATTCTAAAAACATAAAAAATTCAGAAAAATCAAAATCTAAGAAAGATACAAAAGCAATTCGGACAACGCAACCACCGGCGAACAGCACACAGGCAGACAGCGAAGCGATTCTCTCGCCCACACCTCGGCAGCATTTTTGTAAAACTGCTGCACCGAAAAACTTTTTGGTTTGTGCAGCGTTTATCAGAAAATCATGCCATTAGGAAAAACGGTCTTCCACATCCGGCAAAAGGGGGTTCCACCCCTGCTTTTGCCTGCCAGCGTGCTGCAATTGCCCCGTTGCCTTGTCCGAATTTGCAACTTATTTCTTATGAATCATAAAATTGCGAATTGGTAAGTTTCAAGAAATGCAATTGCAGCAGGAAAAACAGACTGCAAAATCTAATTTGCTTCGCAAATGTGGGCTGCT
>HF997957.1 GCA_000433635.1 Ruminococcus sp. CAG:254 | reverse complement strand
GCAGGTAAAAATGGAACAGAACCGTCAGGTTTCCAAGACGGAAAAAATCATTTTCCCGATTGTTGTAAGCTTGTTTGTTATCCTGCTGCTGCCGTCCACCGCTCCGCTGATCGGCTGCCTGATGCTGGGGAACTTGTGGAGAGAATGCGGCGTAACGGCAAGACTGTCTGACACTGTACAGAATGCTCTGATGAACATCGTTACTGTATTCCTTGGCATTTCTGTTGGTGCAACAACCGTTGCTTCTTCGTTCCTGTCCCTGCAAACCCTGTATATTGTTGGCTTAGGTCTGCTGGCATTCTGCTTCTCTACCATTGGCGGTCTGCTGGTCGGCAAGCTGATGTATAAGCTGTCTGGCGGCAAGATCAATCCGCTGATCGGTTCTGCTGGTGTATCCGCTGTTCCGATGGCAGCTCGTGTTTCTCAGATTGAAGGACAAAAAGCCAATCCGAGTAATTTCTTGCTGATGCATGCAATGGGTCCGAACGTAGCAGGTGTTATTGGCTCTGCAATTGCAGCCGGTTTCCTGCTGGCAGTATTCGGATAAATTGTACAGCTGCGTTTCTGTTTTGTGTATGATACCATATGAAACAGAAAAAAGCATTCAAAATTCCCCGACATCTTTTCAAAAGTTGTCGGGGAATTTTTTTATAGCTGGGAAAATGACAGAAAAGACAGTTTCTTTTTAATTTTTCTCAAATTGAGAAAAAAGAGATTGACATTTCCGAAAAAATGTGGTATACTATTTGCAAGCAAAATCAATTTCTTTGTTCGAACACCGTTGGAGGAAAAATATGTTTCAAGATCGACTGCAAAAATTACGGGAACAGCATGGTTACAGCGTAAAAGAAGCCGCTGCAGCACTGCATCTTCCCTATACGACCTATAACAATTATGAGAAAAACACGAGAGAGCCAAACGGTGAAATATTGTGTCGGATTGCTGCTTTTTTTTCGGTAAGTCTGGATTATTTGTTAGGGGCAACCAGTACGCATTCTAATCAAACTGTTTCACCGGAGGAGCAGGCAGTTTATACCAAGCTGCAAGCATTGGACAGCCATGGAAAGCGATTGGTTTCTATGGTGCTGGAAGAAGAATATATCCGCTGCCAATCCCAAAAACAGGAACAGCAGCCTATGCGTACCATTCGCAGCAGCCTTTATCGGGTTTCTGCTGGAACAGGCGTGCTTTTGGATGATGATGCATGGGAGGAAATTCAAGTTCCGGATACTGAAGAGGCACAGAAAGCAGATTTTGCACTTCGCATTGCTGGTGACAGCATGGAGCCGATTTATCATGATGGAGATATTGTTCTGGTAGAAAAAACAGATATCTTGCAAGTTGGAGAAATCGGTATTTTTTTTGTAAATGGAAACGGCTACATCAAGAAATTTGGTGGAGATCGCCTGATTTCCTTGAATGATGCCTATGCAGATATTGCCTTAACCAATCAGGCACGCTGCTTCGGAAAAGTTATTGGCAGAGTATAGCGTTGTTGAGATTTCGCAAAGAACTTGCTGGAATCAAAGCAATTTAGAGGGGGACGCTCTGAATCAATCAAACGTCAAACAGAAACATTTCAAAGGAGGCTCTTTATGAAAGCAACCGAATGGACAGAAGCATTTGCAAGTGGAAAAATGGATGACAAGCTGTCTTTGCTGTATGGCAATGCAAAAGCGACATTGGAACAGCAGCGGCAGCGGTATGTAGATGCGATTCAGGCATTTACAGAACTGTATCCGGAACGGGAAGACCTGTACATTTATTCTGCACCGGGCAGAACCGAAGTCGGCGGCAACCACACCGACCACCAGCATGGATGTGTGTTGGCTGCAGCAGTCAATCTGGATGCAATTGCAATTGTATCGTTTCATGAAGATCAAGTAATTCGTTTGAAGTCTGCAAATTATCCGCAGGATGTTGTCGATCTGACCGATCTGAGTGTACATTTGGCAGAAATGGGAAAGTCTGCTGCATTGATTCGAGGCATTGCCGCCCGATTTGCAGAGATGGGCGTTTCCGTATCTGGTTTTGATGCATACACGACATCCAGCGTCCTCAGCGGCAGCGGACTTTCTTCTTCTGCAGCATTTGAAGTACTGGTTGGAACAATTATCGACCAGTATTACAACGAAGGAAAAGCAGGTGCTGTTGAGATTGCAAAAATCGGACAGTATGCAGAAAACCGGTATTTTGGAAAGGGCAGCGGTTTGATGGATCAAATGGTCAGCTCTGTCGGCGGATTTGTTTATATTGACTTTGCCGATGTTGAAAACCCGAAGATTCAGCAGCACAATCTGGACTTTGAACATGCTGGCTATCATATCTGCATTACGGATACCAAGGGCAGTCATGCCGACCTGACAGAAGATTATGTTAGCATTCCGCAGGAGATGAAGCAGGTTGCAGAACAGTTCGGAAAGCAGTATCTGCGGGAAGTCGAACCGGCAGAATTTTTCGATGCCATCCCGAAATTGCATGGCGTTTGCAGCGATCGGGCAATTATGCGTGCTGTTCATTTCTTTGATGAAAATCGTCGGGCACTGCTGGAAAATAATGCTCTGGCAGCGGACAACTTGGACTTCTTCTTTGACTTGGTTCGGCAGTCTGGAGATTCCTCCGCAAATCTGCTGCAAAATCTCTATTCTTGCCGGAAACCAACTGAACAGGGAATCCCGTTTGGTATTATGATGAGCAAGCGGTTCTTGGGTAAGAGCGGTGCTGTTCGGGTACACGGTGGCGGATTTGCCGGAACAATTCAGGCGTTTGTACCGACCAAGGTGACGGAAGACTATGTAAAAGAAATGGAAGCCCTGTTCGGAGCAGGCAGCTGCTATGTTTTACGGATTCGTCCGGTTGGCGGATTTTCATTTCAGGCTTAATCAATAATAGAAAGGATTGTTGTTCGATGATTTGTGATGCAATACAGCGTCTCATCAACTATGGGATTACGCAAGATTTAATAACAAAGGCTGATCAATTTGTTGTACAAAATCAATTGATGGAAGCCTTGCAGTTAACTGATTGGCAGCTTTCTGGTGCTGAAACTGAACCGGATGCATCCATTGATGCAATTTTACAACCACTGATCGAATATGCTTGTTCCAACGGCATTATCGCCGATACCGCAGCTTCTCGGGATTTATTTGACACCAAGCTGATGGGAATCTTGACCCCGATGCCGCATGAAATGATTGCAAAGTTTCAGGAACGGTATCAAGAAAGCCCAGAAGCAGCAACGGACTGGTATTTTGACATCAGCCAGAAGCTGAATTATGTACGGGCTGGCAGAATCGCAAAAGATAAAAAGTGGAAGTATGCCTCGGAATATGGTATGCTAGACATTACTATCAATCGTTCCAAACCGGAGAAAGACCCTCGGGATATTGCAGCCGCTCGCAATCAGAAGGCTGCTGCATATCCGAAATGCCAGCTCTGCCCAGAAAACGCAGGGTTTGCCGGGAATTCCAATCATCCGGCACGGCAAAATCTGCGTCCGATTCCGATGCAGATTGATGGACAGAATTGGGAATTGCAGTATTCGCCATATGGCTACTATCATGAACACTGCATTGTATTCAACGATGCACACGTCCCGATGAAAGTAGATCATGCGATTTTTGAAAAGCTGTTTGATGTGCTGGATTTTCTGCCACATTATTTCATCGGCTCGAATGCAGATTTACCGATTGTTGGTGGTTCTATTTTAAGCCATGAACATTTTCAGGGCGGTCATTATACGTTCCCGATGGCAGTTGCACCGATTGAAATTCCAGTTTCTCTGGCGGATTATCCAAATGTACAGGCTGGTATTTTAAAGTGGCCGATGTCAGTTGTTCGGCTGAGTTCCACCAATCGGAAAGAATTGTCGGATGCCTGCAATACGATTCTTGAACAGTGGAGAAGTTACAGCGATGCAACTGTTGGAATCTATGCGGAAACCGATGGAACGCCACACAACACCATTACACCGATTGCTCGGAAAAAAGGCGATGCCTATGAATGCGATTTGGTTTTGCGGAATAACCGAACATCAGAAGACCGTCCGCTTGGTATTTTCCATCCAAATCCATCTTTACACCACATCAAGAAAGAGAATATCGGCTTGATTGAAGTCATGGGTCTGGCGGTTCTTCCAGCAAGACTGGCAGTAGAATTGGACGTACTGAAAGAAGCAATGTTACAGCACGAAGATTTGACAGTCAATCCCCAGACGGCTTCTCATGCTGTCTGGGCAGCAGAAGTGCAGAAACAACATCCGGAATTCTGCGAAGAAAATGCAGAAGCAATTTTACAGGCAGAAGTTGGGAAAGTTTTTGAACAAGTGCTCTGTGATGCTGGCGTATTCAAACGGGATGAAGCCGGAAAAACAGCATTCTTGAAATTCTTACAGATATTTGCATAACTTTATAGTTGAAATGGGCTGCCGCATAGAAGAACCTATGTGGCAGCTTTGTTTTTTGAAACACTTGACGGAAAGAGAAAAATACGATATAATAAGAGAAAGTCAAAACGGAACAGAAAAGCTGTATCCGTGAAAATACACCTTACATAAGGGAGGACACTATGGCACAGCACGAAATGACAAGACACGAAACGAGAGAATGTGCATTTTATATTTTATTTGAAATGCAGTTTCAAAACGATACAGCGGAAGAACTGTTTCAAGTTGCAGAAGAAGCAGACCTGTTACCGATTACCGATGCCGTAAAAGAAATGGTAAATGGCGTGGTTGCCCATGAAGCAGAATTGGATGAAATTATCTCTGCTTACAGTACCAAGAGAGTCATCAACCGGATTCCAAAAATCAACCTCAGTATTTTACGACTGGCATTGTATGAAATTCGCTATGACGCACAGATGCCGATGAATGCAGCGATTGCAGAAGCCATTTCTCTGGCAAAAGCATACGGCTATCAGGAAGATATTTCCTTTATCAATGGCGTTCTGGGCAATTATGCTCGTGACCATGCAAAGGATACTGGAACAGAACAGCATGCGTGAATTTTTAGGACTGGATACCAGTAATTATACGACATCCTGTGCGATTTTCGATGCAGAGAACGGAACGGTTCGGCAGGCGAAAAAACTTTTGCCTGTAAAATCTGGTATGGCAGGACTGCGGCAGAGTGATGCTGTTTTCCACCATACCCGACAACTGCCGGAAGTAATACAGACATTATTGCCGAATCCACCACAGAATCTAACTGGAATTGGTGTTACCACTCGACCCCGCAATATCGAAGGCTCATATATGCCTTGCTTTTTGTGTGGAAAAACAATGGCGTATGGAATGGCGACCGTGACGGGAGTCCCAGTTTATGAAACTTCTCATCAAATCGGGCATATTCTAGCAGCACTGTATTCTGCAAAGAAACTTTCTTTCTTAAAAGCTCCATTTCTTGCCTTCCATGTGAGCGGTGGAACAACAGATTGTCTGCTTTGCGAACCGGATGCAGATTTGTGCTTGAATATTACACAAGTTGGAACGTCATTAGACTTGAAAGCTGGGCAGGCAATTGACCGTGTTGGTTTGATGTTGCAGCTGCAATTTCCTTGTGGGGCTGCATTGGAACAGCTTGCTGCTGCCAGTATGAAACAATATCGTACAAAGCCTGTTATTCGAGAGGGAAATTGTTGTCTTTCTGGACTGGAAAACCGCTGTCAGGCGATGTTAAAGCAGGGTGAACAACCAGAAGATGTAGCCCGTTTCTGTTTGACCAGTGTCCGAGATACTGTTTTTGAAATGACAGCCTTTGCAAGAAAACAATATGGGCAGTTACCGGTTCTCTATGCAGGCGGTGTTATGTCAAACCAGTGGATGCGAGAGAAATTGCTGTCTGCTGGAGATGTTTATTTTGCAGAACCGGCTTTTTCTTGTGATAATGCAGTTGGAGCGGCGATTTATGCAGCATTACAGGCAGAGGGGAGCGAAACATGGCAGTTCTAACAGTGACACAATTAAATCGCTATGCTGCTTTTCAGTTGAAAGAAGACCGCCATTTACAGCACCTATTGATTCGAGGAGAAATTTCCGGATTTACTCGAAATCAGCGGTCGGGACATTGCTATTTTATTCTGAAAGATGCAGAAAGCAGTGTTCGAGCAGTTTTGTTTCGCAATCAAGCGAGTCGGATTTCCATTCCGCTTGCAAATGGAATCTCTGTTATTGCAGCCGCAACGGCAACGCTCTACGAACGAGAGGGTACATTTCAGCTTTGCGTTACAGATTTGCAGATGGATGGAATGGGTGCACAGCAATCTGCATTGGAACAGCGAAAGAAACAACTTGCTGCACTTGGTGTATTTGATGCTGCCAGAAAACGCCCCTTGCCAGCTTTTCCGAAAAAGATTGGTGTGGTAACGTCTGCTTGTGGTGCTGCCATCCATGACATTGAACAAGTAATTCGGCGGCGGTTTCCATTGGTGCAGTTGATGTTATTTCCAGCACAGGTACAAGGCGATTCTGCACCGGAATCTATTTCACATGCGATTCAGCGGGCATCGCAATCCGATTGTGATATTTTAATTGTTGGGCGAGGTGGCGGTTCTGCTGAAGATTTGCAGGCATTTCAAACGGAAGAAGTAGTTATGGCAGTATTCCATTGTTCTATTCCGGTGATTTCTGCTGTTGGGCATGAAATTGACCAGACATTGACGGATTATGCTGCGGATTTACGAGCACCGACACCCTCTGCAGCAGCGGAATTGGCAGTTCCATCTATGTTGGAGTTGCAATATCAGATACAGGCAAATCGAAAACAGCTGAAAATGCGAATGGCTGCGATATTACAGAAGAAACAACAACAATGGAGCGAACAACAAAAATTATTGCTTGCTGCTGCACCAGAAAAACGAATTGCCGGACTGAAAAAAGAAGTACAGGCAAATCGGCATCGGTTACAGCAACAGATGCATAAACTATTGCAGGAAAAACAATTTCAGCTGCAATTGCAACAGACAAAACTAGAGGGCAATCATCCAAGTCGGATTTTGTCCAAAGGATATGCAATTGTCCGGCATGGGCAGCAGATTCTTTCTTATGCCGATGCGGTACAAGCCGGAGATGTTTTAACGATTCAGTTGGCACACGGTACAATTTCAGTGCAAGTGCTCGCACAGGAGGAAGAAACATGACTTTTGAAGAAAACTTGAAACAATTGCAGCAAGTCACAGAGCAGTTAGAACAATCCACACTGCCGCTGGAAGAGGCACTTGCTTTGTATCAAAAAGGCGTTCAATTGTCAGATGCCTGCCAGACGGCATTGCAGGAAGCAGAAAAACAATTTTCCTTGACCGTAGAAGAGGAGGATTTCTCATGATGACAGAGTCAGAAATGAAACAGTTGTTGCAGCAGGATGGAAAAAAGGTGGAAGCAGCGTTGCAAGAATTACTGCCAGATGATGCCATCAGTGCATTACAGCGAACTTCTGTTGTAGAAGCTATGCGGTATTCTCTGGAAGCTGGCGGAAAGCGGATCCGTCCCGTATTGGTATTAGAATTTTGCAAGATGTTCGGTGGAACAGAAGAACAGGCAATGCCAGCTGCTGCTGCAATTGAAATGATTCACACATTTTCTTTGATTCATGATGATTTGCCAGCAATGGATGATGATGATATGCGTCGTGGCAGACCATCTTGTCACAAGGCATTCCCAGAAGCTCTGGCGATTTTAGCAGGGGATGCTCTGAGCATTCATGCTTTTTCTGTTTTGGCAAATAGTACCGCTTTATCTGATGCACAGAAAGTGCGATTGATTACAGAGCTGGCAGAAGAAAGCGGTCATCATGGTATGATTGCCGGACAGGTACTAGATATGGAGCAGGAAGGCAGAAGGGATGTAACCGTTGACCAACTGAAAACCATGTGTGCGTTTAAAACGGGGGCACTGATTCGGGTTGCTTGTCGGATGGGATGCATTGCAGCAAATGCAACGGATGAACAAATAAAAGCTGCTGATACATATGGCAGTTATTTGGGGCTGGCATTTCAGATTGTGGATGATATTCTGGATGTTACCAGCACCACGGATGTGTTGGGTAAGCCAGTCGGCAGCGATGCCGAAGAAAACAAAGTTACGTTTGTAACATTGTTGGGCTTAGAGGCAGCACAGAAAGAAGCGGCTGCTTTGACAGAAAAAGCGATGGCGATGTTAAAAACACTTCCAAATCCAGAATTTTTGATGGCGTTGACACAATCGCTGTTATCTCGAAAACATTAAAAGGTCGGAACAAGATTGGATTCTGATGAAAACGAATGGTTAAGAAGGGATGTTATGAATGAAAACAATATACCGGCAGAGAAGCGGTTCTCTTTGGCGACCATGCAGCTGCCGGAGGATCTAAAAAAACTAAATACAGAACAATGTCAGCAGCTCTGCAAGGAAATTCGGTCTGTTTTAATCCAGACGGTTTCTAAAAATGGCGGACATCTGGCATCGAATCTCGGAGTGGTCGAATTGACGGTTGCTATGCATCGTGTTTTCGATTCTCCGCAGGATAAATTTGTATGGGACGTTGGACACCAATGTTATACCCATAAGATTTTAACGGGGCGGTATGCACAATTTTCCACGCTCCGAAAAGAAAACGGCATTTCTGGTTTTCCAAAGCCGGAAGAATCGCCACATGATACGTTTATCAGCGGACACAGCAGTACTGCTATTTCCGTTGCCAGTGGGGTTGCAGAAGCCATGCGGCAAAACGGTGACCCCCATCATGTGATTGCTGTGTTGGGTGATGGAGCAATGACAGGCGGTTTGGCATTTGAGGGGCTAAACAATGCCGGAAAGAGTAAAAATCGGCTGATTATTATCTTGAATGACAATGCCATGTCCATTTCCAAGAATGTTGGCTCTGTGGCAAAATATCTTGCCAACATCCGCAATTCCGAAAACTATGTCAAGACAAAGAAAGCAGTAGAACGCAAACTGCAAAAAACACCTGTCATTGGTGCACCGGTTGCGAAAATGATTAAGTCTTCAAAAGATGCCCTGCGAGATACAGTTTTCCGTTCGGCAACGATTTTTGAAGACTTTGGGTTTGTCTATTTAGGACCTGTGGATGGGCATAACTTAGAAGATTTGGAAGAAGTTTTGCAGGCGGCAAAGGCATACGAATGTCCGGTTTTCGTGCATATTCACACGAAAAAAGGGAAAGGCTATTTGCCATCTGAAAAAAACCCGGGCGAATTTCATGGAATTTCTCGCTTCAATGTGGAAACTGGCAATCCGGAAATTTCCGGAAAGGATACCTATTCCGATATTTTCGGGAAAGAATTGGTTCGCCTTGCAAAGAAAGATGCTTCAATTTGTGCGATTACCGCAGCCATGGAACACGGAACCGGGCTGCAATATTTTTCCAGAGCCTATCCGCAGCGGTATTATGATGTCGGCATTGCAGAACAGCATGCGGTTACGTTTGCAGCTGCATTGGCATCGCAGGGAAAGTTACCTGTTTTTGCAGTGTATTCCTCTTTCTTGCAGCGTGCCTATGACCAGTTGCTGCATGATGTTGCAATTGGAAAATTACATGTTGTGCTGGGCATTGACCGGGCTGGTGTGGTTGGAGAAGACGGAGAAACGCACCATGGATTATTTGATGTATCGTTCTTGACTTCCATTCCGGGCACAACCATTTATGCACCAGCCTGTTATGATGAATTGACACTCTGTTTACGGCAGGCAATGTATCAGGATACCGGCTTGGCTTGTGCTCGCTATCCACGAGGGGCAGACAATACCATATTTGATAAAAGTGCGTTGAATACGGCTTACACCCATACCGCAGGATGTCGAACAGATACGCTGCTGATTGGCTACGGCAGAACATATGATTTGTTATATCGTGCAAAGCAAGCAGCTGAAAAAGAGGGATTTTCTTGTGATTTGCTGAAGCTGACGCAGATTTTCCCGTTGCCAGAATTAGTACCCTCTATTTGTCGCTCTTATCAGCGAATTCTGTTCTTTGAAGAAGCGTACTATTATGGCGGCATTTCCCAGCTGCTGGGAGATTTACTGTTAGAAATGGGATATACGGGCAGTTATCAGCGGATTGCTCCAAAACAGTTCATTCCACAGGCATCCATTGCCGCACAGCTGGATGAAATCGGCTTGTCAGAAGCTGCTATGCTGAAAAAAATCCGGCAGACAGTGGAACAGAAAGAGAAGGAGCAGTCTGTATGACACGGTTGGATGTATTATTGTTGCAACGTGGTCTGGTCGGCAGTCGGCAGCGTGCAAAGAATCTGATTACCAATGGTCAAATTCAAGTAGATGGCGTTGTCTGTACCAAACCAGCAAAGTTGACCGAAGAAACCGCTGCTCTTACCTTGTTAGGGGAAGATTTGCGATATGTTGGTAGAGGCGGTTTAAAACTAGAATGGATTCTGGAACAGCAAAATCTTTCTCTGGAGCAGGCAACTTGTATGGATATCGGGGCTTCGACTGGCGGATTTACCGACTGTATGTTACAGCACGGAGCAAAAAAAGTCTATGCGATTGATGTTGGACATGGGCAGCTGGCGGATTCCCTGCGGCAGGATGAACGGGTTGTCTGTATGGAAGGGACGGATATTCGGACACTGCCGCAAACTGCCATTGCAGAACCAATTGATTTTATTTCAGTGGATGTTTCGTTTATCTCTCTGGAACGAATTTTGCCGGATATTTGTCGATTTTTATCGGATACTGGTAGGGCAGTTCTGCTCATCAAACCGCAGTTTGAAGCAGGGCGTTCCGATGTTGGAAAGAATGGCATTGTTCGTTCTAAAAATGTCCATGTGCGAGTGTTGCGTACCGTTTGTATGGCACTGGAACAGCAAGGCTTACATATCCAGTATCTCTGTCCCTCGCCGATTCGGGGTGGTTCTGGTAATATCGAATATCTGGTGCAGGTACAGCGTGGTAATGTTTCTCCCATTCCGTATGCACCAGAAGCAGTCGCAGAACAGGCATGGAGTCAAAAATAAGAGGAGGTTCTGCCATGAAAGCAGTGGTGTTTCCAAACTTAAAAAAAGATCCTGCACTTTCCTGTGCAAGAGAAGTTTGCGATGTTTTGCAGGCTTGCAATATCACGCCCATTGCAGATCCGGAATTACGGGCACTGTTTTTTGACAAGTCTTTTGTTCAGTATCAGCCGCTTTTAGAGGCAGTACAGGAAGCAGAATTTGCCATTGCAATCGGCGGAGATGGAACGATTCTTCGTTGTGCAAGTCATTTGATTCATACCAACACCAAGCTACTGGGCATCAATACAGGCAGATTGGGCTTTATGGCAGCCTTAGAGCCTAGCCAAATCCAAGAAATTGCACGGCTTCGGACGGGAGATTATCGGGTGTCCAGTCGGATGCTGCTCTGTGGGGATTTGCTGGACTTGCATGGACATGTTGTACAGCACTGCACGGCTTTGAACGATATTACAATTGCACGGCAATATGCACATGTTGTAGATTTCTCAGTATATCGCAATGATGTTTTGTTGGGCGAATATCGGGCAGATGGTGTTCTATTTAGCACACCGACTGGTTCTACCGCATATGCCTTATCTGCTGGTGGGCCAATCATTGAACCGGAATTTTCCTGTATTGAAATGACGTTGATTTGTCCGCATTCGCTTTCTGCAAGACCGATTCTATTCTCACCGGAAAGCCGGCTGTGTGTATCATTGCAGGAGCAGGATGTTCGGGATGTATATATCAGTGCAGACGGTGCACCACCAATCTGTTTGGATGCTTATCATCGAATGGAAATTTACCGTTCCCCACATGAAATTTCTCTGATTGACTTGAGTGGAAATACATTTTTTGATTCCTTGAATCGAAAAATGATGCAGTCACTAAAAGGGGAATCTGAAAAAGAGAAGGTGACAAAATGGGAAAAAAAGAGCGACACGCCGCAATCATGGAATTGATTCAGCAAAAAGAACTGGAAACGCAGGAAGATTTGATACAAGCTTTGTTGGAGCAGGGAATTTCTGTCACACAGGCGACCATTTCCAGAGATATTCGGGAATTGCAGCTGGTAAAACAGCATTTGGAAAATGGTGTTTGTTGTTACCGTCTGCCGGAACAGACACCCATTTCTGATCATCTTTTGCGGGATGCCATTCTGCGAACGGATTATGCTGGACAAATTGCCGTTTTACACTGTCGTTCTGGTACAGCACAGGCAATCTGTGCGGCTGTCGATGCCAAGCAAGACCATCGCATTGTGGGAACGATTGCCGGAGATGATACCATTTTTATTTTGCTGCGGTCAGAAGAACAGGCTGCCTTTTTCGCAAAACAATATGCAGTTTGGATGCAAACGGAAGAAGGGGAAACGATATGCTGAAAGAACTTTATATTGAAAATTTGGCTGTCATCGAGCAGGCAAGCATTCCGTTTTCTCAGCATTTT
>HF997956.1 GCA_000433635.1 Ruminococcus sp. CAG:254 | reverse complement strand
TGGATCAAAAAACTTTTTATTTTGCCTGCGGCTCGTTTCTTACAGCCTATCTCTTAAAATAAATCCCATTTTCCACAAGTTTTGAAAAGTCGGTGGAAAACATATTATCAGGAAAGGAAGCAGAACCATGGAAAAAGAACATCTGACGGTTACCATCCACACACCGTTTATCAAACTGGATGCCCTCCTGAAATTCGCTGGTCTGTGCGATACGGGCGGATTCGCCAAAGAATTGGTGCAGCAGGGCGTTGTATCAGTCAATGGCAGCGTTTGCACCATGCGGGGCAAGAAAATCTATCCCAACGATGTCATCACTGTTGATCACTTCGAAGTACAGGTGACTGGAGATTCATGCGACTGACCAGCGTTGCAGCCGATGGCTTCAAGAACCTGAAAGCCGTACAGTTTTCGCCCAGTCCGCATTATAACCTCATTATCGGGGAAAATGCACAGGGAAAGACTAATCTGCTGGAAGCCATCTGGATGATGACCGGCTGCCGCAGTTTTCGGGGCACACGGGAACGAGATTACCTCTGTACAGACGGCTCGCCGCTGCATGTTGCCATTGCATTCGATGACGGCAGACGGGAACAGGTGCTCACCTGTGACCGTACTTCGTTCAAAGACCGCACGTTTACCTGCAACGGCATCCCCATTGAAAAGATGGGGGACTTGTTCCACGCCTTTCACTGTATCGCCTTTACACCGGAAGACTTGGCACTCGTCACGGGAACGCCGGATGTCCGGCGGCAGTTTCTCGATTTGTCGCTTTCTCAGCTGCAACCGCACTGTTTGGAGCTGGTGCGGCGGTATCAACTCATTCTATCGCATCGGAATGCCGTCCTACGGCAGCCTGTAGCGATTTTAGAGCGGGCAGCAGCCTTGGATGTCTGGGACGTACAACTCGCCGCTGTGGGGGCGGAAATCGCCGCTCAGCGTGCATGCTATGTGCAGCAGTTGCAAAAAACGGGTGAACCGCTCTATCAGGAGATTGCCGCTCAGAAAGAACGGCTGCAAATTGCTTACCATGCCAACATCTATGGGGTCGCTCCAGATTTGCCGGAACACGCTGACGCAGCCATGCAGGAGCAGTATCAAAAGCGACTGCTGGCAGCAAGAGAAACCGATTTGCAGCTGGGCTTTACCAGCGTTGGCGTTCACAGGGACGAGCTGACCTTCCAGCTGAACGGACAGCCTGCCCGTACGTTTGGCTCTCAGGGGCAGAAAAAGAGCTTAGCACTGGCTCTCCGCCTCTCTCAGGCGGCATTGTATGCCAAACGCTATCAGGCATCGCCCATTCTGCTGCTGGATGATGTCATGGGCGAACTGGATGCCGGACGGCAACAGGTAGTCTGCACCATCATTCAGGATATGCAAGTCTTTCTCACCACTTGCCATGCAGAATCCTTGATTGCAGCAGTGGACGGGGAACGGCTCTACCTGAAAAACGGACAGATGCAGACCCCATAAAAACAGCGAAAAACAGCCGAATGACCGGCATATTTTTTCATTCTCATGCTACACTTTTAATAAATATAACCGTAAAGCAGGAACACGCCATTCTGACAAAACCAGTCGGCGTGGCTCGCCGAACTTTTCCACAAACTGTTGAAAAGCCTGTGGAAAAGTCCGTCAGACGGGGCGGTCATCCTGCAAAAAACGGCAGAATTTCGGGACATCCGGCATTCTGCAACAGGAGGAAACATTCATGACAGAAGAACGAAAAGAACAGGATCTTCAGTATGATGCCAACCAAATTCAGGTATTGGAGGGACTGGAGGCAGTCCGGAAGCGTCCGGGTATGTACATCGGTTCAACGGGTGCGAAGGGTTTGCATCATCTGGTCTACGAAATCGTAGACAATGCCATTGACGAAGCCCTTGCCGGATACTGTACAGAAATCGTGGTAGAATTGCTGCCAGACGATGTGGTACGGGTTGCCGACAACGGCAGAGGGATTCCGGTTGGAATTCACCCGAAAGAGGGCATCTCTGCGGCAACCGTTGTTTATACAATCCTTCACGCTGGCGGTAAGTTTGGCGGCGGCGGTTACAAAGTTTCCGGCGGTCTGCACGGCGTTGGTGCCTCTGTTGTCAATGCCCTTTCGGAATGGCTGGAATTGACCGTTCGGAATGGGGAACATATCTACTTTCAACGATTTGAACGGGGCAATTACAGCAAGCCGCTCGAACAAATCGGAGATACCACCGAAACTGGTACAGAAGTTCGCTTTAAGGCAGACGGCGAAATTTTTGAACATACCGTCTATGACTATGAAGTGCTGCTGAAGCGGCTGCGGGAACAGGCATTTTTGAACGCTGGCATTCGCATTGTCTTTCGGGATTTGCGGAATGCAGACGCTCCACGGGAAGAAATCCTGCACTATGAAGGCGGCATTCGGCAGTTCGTGGAACACATCCACAAGACCCGTGGTTTGACTTCGCTGTCCGGTGATGTGATTTATATCAGCGGAATGGAAGGCGATGCAATGGCAGAAATCGCCTTGCAGTACAACGACAGCTACAATGAACTGGTGCTGTCATTCGCCAACAACATCCACACGGTGGATGGCGGTACACACGAAGTTGGTTTTAAGAATGCTTTGACGAAAGTCATGAACGAATACGGTAAGAAGTTCAATCTCCTGAAAGACAACACCCGCTTGCTGGGCGACGATGTGCGGGAAGGATTGACTGCCATTATCTCCGTTAAGCTGACGGAATGCGAATTTGAGGGACAAACCAAGGGCAGACTGGGCAACCCAGCCGTGAAACCGTTTATTGAAAAGCTGGTAACAGAAAAGCTCATGAATTTCCTCGAAGAAAACCCAGCGGTTGCAAGAGCCATCTTTGACAAGAGTATCTCGGCACAGAAAGCAAGAGAAGCTGCCAAGAAGGCACGGGATTTGACCCGTAGAAAGTCGGCAATGAACAATGTTTCTCTGCCGGGCAAGCTGGCTGACTGCTCGGAACGGGGCGTAGATGGCACAGAAATTTACATTGTCGAAGGGGATTCCGCAGGTGGTTCTGCAAAAGAGGGTAGAGATCGCCGCTATCAGGCAATCCTGCCGCTTTGGGGCAAGATGCTGAACGTGGAAAAGGCTCGGATTGACAAGGTCTATGGCAACGAAAAATTGATGCCAATTGTCACCGCTCTGGGCACGTCCATCGGCGAAGACTTCGACCTCTCCAAGCTGCGGTATGGAAAAGTCATCATCATGGCGGATGCTGACGTGGACGGTTCTCATATCCGAACCCTGCTCCTGACGTTCTTCTTCCGCTTTATGCGTCCGCTGATTACCAACGGCAATATCTACATCGCCCAGCCGCCGCTGTTTAAGGTTTCCAAGGGCAAAAAGTTCCGTTATGCCTTCGATGAAGCGGAACGGGATGCATACATTGCAGAATTTGCCCAGGGTGACAGCAATACCAAAATCAACGTCCAGCGTTACAAAGGCTTAGGGGAGATGAGTTCGGAGCAGCTGTGGGAGACCACCATGAATCCGGAAACCCGGAGTATGCTGCAAGTATCGCTGGAGGATGCGGAACTGGCAGATGAGATTTTCACGATTCTGATGGGTGACCAGGTAACGCCCCGGAAGCAGTTCATCGAAACGAATGCACGCTATGTGCAGAATCTGGATATTTAAGCGAACAGGAGGGGAGGACACATGGCACAGAAATCGTTTTCGATTTCGCAGACACCGCCGTACACGATCCCAGCGGAGCTTTATGACGAAGCATACCGTCTGTACCAGCGGAAGTATCTGCTGTGGAAGAATTGGATTCTAGAGGGCATTCTGACGCTTCTGACAGTCGATTTCATTGTAACCGCTGTGAAAGACCCAAGCAATGGGCTGACATACTTTCTGATGGTGCTGTGCGTGGTACTGCTGGCACTGCTCATTTTTCATCCGCTGCGGATTCGCAGACGGGTGATGGATGCGGTGAAAGAGATGGGAGAATTGCCCTATGTGGCAGCCCTCTCGGAACAGGAAATTGTGATTCAGACTTTGACAGAGGGCGAGCAGGGCGAAGAAATTCCGCCAACGGTGTTGGAATATGACGAAAAGATGCAGATTTGGGAGGCAGAACCGTTCTTCTTAATCTGTGAGGGAAAGGAACGGTTCTATGTTTTGCCGAAGAAAGCGTTGTATGATGAACAGATTTTTGCGATGCGGCGGTTTTTACGGCAGAAGCTGGGAAAGCGATTCCATTCGAATTTTTGATCGAACTGTTTCACGTGAAACAAAAAATTTCGAGCCGCAGGCAACTGCGGTCGAGCTGGCTCAGCTCGGCGAGGGGTGCAGGGGGCAAGCTGCCCCCTGCAGAGAGTGGATAATAAGCAGTAATAGAGATCTAAGAGAAACAAAGTGAACTGCTGTTCGCCATTCTGAAGGCATAAAAAATTCAGAAAAACCGAAATCTAGGAAAGATTCATAACCAATTCGGACTGATTCCCCACAGTGTGGGGAAATGTCCCGAAGGGACAAAAGGGCAAGGCATCCTTTAAAAATGGAGGGCAAGCTGCCCTCCTTAACAGAGGTATTGATTAGACATTATTGCAATCTAAGAGAAGTGAGCAAATGCTGTTCGCCATTCAGGAAGCAAAGAAATTTCCTGAAAACAGTAATCTAAGAAAGATTCATAATCAATTCGGACAACGCAACCACTGGCGAACAGTACAAAGGCAAAGAGCGAAGCGATTTTGCCGAACCGTACGCAATTTGTTTTCCAAGAGCATTGTTTCACATGAAACAATAGAATGCCTGCCAAACGTACAGGGAATTTGCAGGATGAAAAATAGGTTGGGTCATCTGTGCGGAGCACAGAAACAAAAAGTTTTTTGATCCATCATGAGCCGCAGGCAAACAAAAAGTTTTTTGATTCAACAATTTTTCAAAAATGTTGGCGAGGTTCAGGGCGAGTAGCCCTGATCGCTGCCCGCAGGCAGCGAAATCCTCGTGCCATGCTTCTGGCACACGGAGCGGGTGGTGAGAAAAGCGACAGCTTTTCGAGGCGGGGCGAACAAGACCGCTCCGCCTTGTGAAACCGGAACGGGAAACAAGTGTTTTGCAACTGTTCCGGGGGAACAGTTGCAACGAAATGTTTCACGTGAAACATTTCGAAATTGCTTCTAGGGAAACCATCTGAATCCGGTTCGGCAAGGCTGGGGCAC
>HF997955.1:19220-21928 GCA_000433635.1 Ruminococcus sp. CAG:254 | reverse complement strand
GGTCAACATGGCTGCCGAACCAATCAGGCTCTGTGCAAACAGCTGCTTGGCTGCCTCTTCGGAAATGCCAACTTCCTTGGCATAGTCCAGAAAGCCCTTGGCAAACAGATAGATAAATGCCGGACTGCTGCCGTTGATGGCAATGACTTCCGCCATCTTATTCAGCGGCAGAACAGCCGTCACACCGCACAGAGCAAACAGCTGCTCTACAAATGCAAATTCTTCATCGGTGACAGCATCAATTCGAGAAAGTGCCGTTGCACCCTTGCCCAGCAGCAACGGGGTATTCGGCATGACCTGAATGACCTTTGCATTTGGCTTGGTCTGGCTGCGGATGTAATCCGGTGTCATCCCTGCTGCAATCGAAACAATGACGGTATCTTCAGTAATGCCGTCTGCCAGCTTCGGCAGGGTTGCTTCAAACTGCTGCGGCTTGATGGCGAGGAATACATACTTGCACTGCTTTACGATTTCTGCTTCTGAGGTACAAGCAGTGACGCCGATTTCTGCCAGAGCAGCAGTCTTTTCCGGCATATGGTCATACGCATACAAAGCGACCTGTTCAGAAAGCTTGCTGCCAGCAATGCCCCGCATAATGGCACTGCCCATATTGCCAGCACCCAAAAATCCAATTTTTACTTGTTCCATGATGGAATCCTCCCTTTTTGTGTTCTTGTTTGATACGAAAAAGAGCACACCCGATTGATTTCGGATGTGCCCCCTATCCAACCATCCTTCTTTTTAGAAGAATGCAATATCCTGTGCAATCTGGTGCAGGTGTTCTTCATACGGCTTCTTCATGGAAAGTGCTTCCTGAATGTCGAAGTCTACAATCTTGTTGTTCTGCATACCAACAACACGGTTGCTTGCACCCTTTTCCAGCAGTTCAACAGCATAATAGCCCATTTCGCTTGCAACGACACGGTCACGAACCGTCGGAGAACCGCCACGCTGTACGTGACCCAGAACGGTTGCTCTGGATTCGATGCCAGTCTTTTCCTGAATGGCTCTTGCAATGCCTTCTGCGTTGCCGATGTTTTCTGCAACAACAACGATGAAGTTCTGCTTGCCGTTCTTCTTGCATTCCAGCATTTTTCTTGCCAGTTCATCGAGGTCATACGGTACTTCCTTGGTGATGATTTCCACTGCACCGCTTGCCAGACCGGTATTGACTGCGATAAAGCCAGCACCTCTACCCATAACTTCTACAACGCTGCAACGGTCATGCGACTGGCAGGTATCCTGCAGCTTGTCGATCATTTCCACGCAAGTATTCATTGCAGTATCATAACCGATGGTATATTCAGTACAAGCAATGTCGTTATCGATTGTACCCGGCAGGCCAACGCAAGCAATGCCCTTTGCGGACAAATCTGCTGCACCACGGAACGAACCGTCACCGCCGATAACAACCAGACCTTCCAGACCCAGCTTTTCGCAAGTCTTCTTTGCGATTTCCACGCCTGCTTCTGTCCGGAATTCTGCACTTCTTGCTGTGTAGAGAATCGTACCGCCTTTATGAATAATATTGGATACGCTCATTTCGTTCATTTCAAAGATGTCACCATCAATCAGACCGCAATACCCTCTGCGGATGCCGTATACCTTGATGCCCTTCTTCAAAGCAGCCCGTACAACTGCACGAACAGCAGCATTCATACCCGGTGCGTCCCCGCCGCTTGTCAATACACCAATCGTTTTGATCATAATTTTCTACTCCATTCTGCCAATTGGCAAATATTTTCAACCAAAAAGGAAATTTTGTATTACGATTTGTAACACCATATACAATCTTTATTATACTCACTTTGGAGCGTTTGTCAAGGGGATTCCCAGAAATTTAACACTTTCCGACAGCAACCCACCAAAAATACGACAGAAATCCCATTTTTTTCAAGTTTTCTGCGATGGTTCGTCCAGCCCCTCCAGAGAAAAAGACGGAATGTAAGTTTTTCGGGCAGAAGTCAAATCCTGCGAGAAACCCTCCAGTTCCAATTCCTGTGCGACCTTTAAAACGCTCTGATATTCCATTGTGGTCAGTCGACGGTTCAAATGACGGTCAGGGAGCGGTGTTTCCGGCGGCGTATACTGCCCCATCAGGCTTACCCAGACTTGCCCATCCGGAAAAGTTGCAGCAATCTTTCGCAGCAATGCCATGGAGGCATGCCGCTGTCCGGGAAGAATCAGATGCCGTATCAAAACGCCGTGCTGCAAAATGCCATGGTTCAAAACGGGCGTTCCCACCTGCCGTACCATCTCCGAAATTGCCTGCTCGGTTACGGTGCAATAGTCCGAAATGCCGCTGTACTGCTCGGCGGTTGCGTTGTCCACATACTTCCAGTCCGGCAGGTAAACATCCACCAACCCATTAAGTAAAGATAAAATTTCCGGCGAATCATAGCCGCTGCTGTTCCAGACCACTGGAATGTGCAGCTGCGGTTTTACCTGCTGCAAACTCTCTGCAATCCATGGAGCGTAATGCGAACCCGTCACCAAATCCAGTGTTTCCGCTCCCTGCTCCTGCAAGCGGAGAAGAATTTCAGATAGCTGAGAAACCGAAATCGCCTTGCCGAACCACTCCTGACTAATCTGCCGATTCTGGCAGAAGCAACAACGCAACGCACAGCCGGAGAAAAAGACTACTCCTGCACCACCTTTTCCGCTGATACAGGGTTCTTCCCAGAAGTGCAGGGCTGCCCGTGCGGCTC
>HF997955.1:7523-19172 GCA_000433635.1 Ruminococcus sp. CAG:254 | reverse complement strand
GCACCGCCGCCACACCATCCGGCAGTTCGGGTGCGGTCTGCTCCGCAGGCTTTCGGGCATAGGGTGCAATGCTGTAATGTCATTTAGGAAAGCCTACCTTTGAAATCAGAATACGAGAACCGCTTTACGAGTGTAAACGAGCCGTCCTCCTGCCGCAGCACCAAATCCGGCAGCGGCATGCCGTTGAATGTATTATTCTTGACCATGGAATAAATCGCCATATCACAGAAAATCAGCTTGTCGCCTGCTTGCAGCGGTTCATCAAAGCTGTAATCGCCGATGACATCCCCAGCCAGACAGGTATTTCCGGCAAGGCGATAGGTGTATTTCTTCTCCTGCGGTTTTCCTGCTCCGATGATTTCCGGACGATATGGCATTTCCAGCACATCCGGCATATGGCAGGCAGCAGAAGCATCCAAGAGGGCAATTTCCATACCGTTTTGGACAAAGTCTAACACTGTTGCGACCAGATAGCCGGCATTCAATGCCACTGCTTCGCCCGGCTCTAGATAAACCTGCACACCATAGCGTTCCTGGATTTTCCGAATGCAGCGAATCAGGCAGGGCAGGTCATAACCGGGGCGGGTGATGTGATGTCCGCCGCCAAAGTTCACCCATTTGCAGCGTTTCAAATACGGGTCAAACTTTTCCATGACGTGTTCCAATGTCCGTTCCAAGACCGGTGCATCCTGTTCACACATCGTGTGGAAGTGAATGCCATCCAAGCCGTCAAATGCCTCCTCGGAAAACTGGGAAATGGTTGTTCCCATCCGAGAACCCGGAATGCAAGGATTATACAAATCGGTTTCCACTTCTGCATACTCCGGATTGATGCGGATGCCGCAGGAAATCGGTCTGCCGCAGGACTGCACGAATGCCTTGTGCAGCTGCCACTGATGAAACGAATTGAATACAATATGGTCGCTGATGGCACAGATTTCCGGAAAATCCTGTTCCGGATAGGCAGGGGAGAAAATATGCACTTCTCCGCCCATTTCTTCCCGTCCCAATTTGGCTTCATAGAGTCCGCTGGCGGTTGTTCCAGCGAGGTAGGGTTTTAAAATCGGATAAGTTGCAAACATGGAGAAAGCTTTTTGTGCCAAGAGAATTTTGCAGCCGGTTTCCTGCTGCACAGACTTTAAAATCTCCCCGTTTCGCTTCAGGGCTGCAACATCGGTGACATAGCAGGGCGTTTGCAGGGAATCTGTGGAAAATGGTAGATGCATAGTGAAATTCCTTTCTGCGTGAAATTTTTGTGGATTCCTTACGGCAACAGCAAAACAATAAACGAAAACTGTTTTCCAACGGGGTCATAAATACTGGAAATCCCAACTTGTGTATAATCCTGTGTCGTCAGGAAATTGACGGTCACATCTTTCCGCTCTTCATTATATTGTGCAATGGCATCGGTATAGGAATTGCAGTTCACTAACATGACCTGATATGCCTGCTCTGCCTGTTCGCCGAGCGATTCTTTCACTGCCTTTGGAGCTTCTGCCTCATAGGTATCCGGCGATTCCTGATAAGTATCTACCAGCAGCTTTGCGGTTTCTGTCAGGGTGTCCGATTCGGTCAGCATTCGCTTTTGCCGCTGTGTGCGAACCCGATTCATCTCCTGCAGCAAGCGGTTCGATTCCATCTCTGCTGCGGCATCGCAAGCCTGCTCCCGTACCAGTACATTTTCTGTGGCTGCTAGTTTTTGCAAGTTCTCTAACACATCGGATTCTTGGTCGTCGTGCAGCAAATAGGTCTGCTGCAAATCTGCAATGGCATTCAATAACGTTTGTGTATAGGCATCATCCGCCGTTTCTGCCGGATATTCCGTGCAGATTTCCGCCAGTTCTGCGGCATCTGCACGACGAATCTGCGTACTGAGCGAGGGCTTTTGCAGCTGGAAAAAGATTGCCAGCACCGTCAACGCAATCACAAACAGCAACCCAATGAAGAAATCAATCCAATGATTTTTTCGCAGGGAAACCGTATCGGCACAATAATAGGCATCGTATGCATGCACATCCGGTGTGTGCTCCGGAACATGCGTTTGGCAGTACGGGCAGACCGGCATTTCATCCGGAAATTCACTTCCACAAGCAGGACAAATCATCGTATGTCACAACCTTTCTCTTCTACACAACCTTTCACAGAGTCGTGCTCTGGAAAGGCGTTTTGTTCTGCTCTTCATTATAGCAAACATGCTTTTTCTTGTCAAGTTGCCAGCGAAAAGCAGCTGACAGTTTTGCAGCCTCAAAAAAATGCCGTTCCTCGGAATTCATCCGAAAAACGACATCTTTTTATTTTCCATCAAATTTGATTTCAGGCAGTAATCCAAAGCAAATCCGCTGTTCCGGAAAGCTCTTTCACAGTCGTATCTGCTGGCACGAACACACACTGCCCTTTCTGGAATGCCAGTGTTTCGCCCGTTTCAGCGGTCATTGTTCCACTGCCGAAAATACAGAGCAGCACAGCAAATGCATTCGTAGTAGAAACCGCTGCTGCAACTGCTGGCGTCGCTGCCTGCAAGTGCAATCGGAATACCTGAAAATAGGGACACGCACACAGAAGTTCTTCCGTATATCCGTCTTTCTGTTCGACTGTCCGGTTCTGTTCCGGCAGTGGCTTTTGCTGATAGTCCACCGTTGCAACTGCCTTTTCGATGTGCAGCGGACGCTTGTTCCCATTTGCATCCGTGCGGTTATAGTCATACAAGCGATAAGTCAGGTTGGAACTCTGCTGAATCTCTGCCAGCAAAATGCCTGCTCCAATGGCATGCACCGTTCCGGCTGGAATCAGGAACGCATCGTTCTTGGAAACGGGAACGCTCTGCAAATCCGCTTCCAGTGTTCCCTCTGCCAGCGACTGCCGCAGCCGTTCCGGTGTCATGGTGTGCCGGAATCCATAGACCAGACTGGCATCCGGCTCTGCTTCCAACACATACCACATTTCCGTTTTTCCGTTCTGTCCGTTTTCATATTGCTTTGCATAGGCATCATCCGGATGCACCTGCACGGACAAGTCTTTTTTCGCATCAATCAGCTTGATGAGAATCGGAAGTTCTCCCTCCGAATTGGCGTATATTCCCAGATATTCCGGATGTTCCTGCAACACCGCCCGCAGCGGTTTCCCTGCTGCTGCACCGGAATCCACCACGCTGCACCCATCCGGATGTGTGGAGCACTCCCACGTTTCCGCCAACGGGGTCAAATCAATCTGTTTGTGATACTCTGTTTTCAATCGTTCTCCGCCCCAGAGATAATCTTTTCCCACGGGACGCAATAAAAATGGAACATGCTTCATCTTGTCTGCCCCTCTCTGCTTGCCAACGCATACCGGAAAGACGGCACGGGTATCCGAGATTGTGTGAACCAAGTTGCTTCCCCATAGTTATACCACGCATATTGTACGCTCTGCGGACAATCCACTGCATCTGCTGAAACCCGAATTGTATTGGAATGCAATACCTCTGCCTTTGCCGGATAATAAACGCCATCTGCTCCGGCAATCTGGCAGGTTTCCGGCTGAGATGCATGAATCACCAACCCATCTGCCACATGGTCAAAGACCAGATACAACGCTGTTCCGTCAGAATACATCTGCTGCACCGTTGGTGTCCATTCTTCGCCCGTTCCATAGACCATCTGCTCTGCCAGCAGGGCAAGCCGTGTACCCGGTGTTTCCTTGTCCAGCGGATGAATGTTGTCAAATTCGCCGCAATCGGTCATGGAAATCATACCGACCCGTTTCAGCATGGCTGCTGCAATCGCCTGCTGTTCCCGCTGCATCGCCCACTTCTTGTCGTCCTCGGTATCAATTGCAAGATACATCGGCAGCTGAACAAACAGGAACGGCAATGACCAGTCATTCCAATCCATCCGCCATTGTTTTACCAATGCAATCATCATATCGCTGTATCCCTCATAACGGGAAACATCTTCTTCGCCCTGATAATACAGGAATCCTCGCAGCGTATACGGTGCAACTCGCTGCATCATCGTCCGATGCAGGTTGTTCGGGCAGAACGGCGACTGCCAGCCGGTCGGCTGCGGCCACGGGCATTCTCCGAAGCGTTCGTGCAGTTCTTTCCATGTCACGTTGGGATTTTCTGCCCGACAAGCGTCAATATTTGCCTGCCACTTCTGATAATCCGCCTCATATTCCCGCATTTCTGCCGCATACTGTTCCGGTGTCTTTGCTCCAACTTCTGCTTTGTAATCTGCCAGCTGTTTTTGTCCGGCTGCAACGCTCTGCATCATGGATTCGCTCATCCAGCACGCAATAGAAGTACCGCCCCAATAACAATCGACAATGCCAATCACACAATCCATTTTTTGTGCAAGCCGTTTTGCAAAATAAAATGCAACCGCTGACAAATCGCCCACGTTCTCCGCAGCGGCAATTTTCCAAGCAGACTGTGCTTCTAATTGCTGATGGGTTTCATCCAAAACCGCACGCTTTGGCACTTGATAGAATCGAATCTGTGTGCCCGTGTAAGCCTTGCTTACGGCAACGCCGTCTGCACTATCTCGCAGAGCCAGTTCCATGTTGCTTTGTCCGCCGGCAAGCCAAACCTCCCCGACTGCAACCTGTTTCCGCTGTTCTTCGGTCGTGCCGTCTGACACTGTCAATACATAGTCTGTTCCGGCAGCCAGCGGCGGCAGCGTTGCACACCATGTTCCATCTGCTGCAACTACCGTCTTGCTGAAACTGGTATGCAGAGAAACCGTGACTACCGTCTTTGGAACACCTGTCCCGAAAACGGTAATCGGACGATTTCGCTGCACAACCATGAAATCCTTGAAAATTGCTGCTAATTTCAAACTCATTTTCCCTGCTCCTTCTGCAAAAATGCAAGATTCCGGTCAATCAGTTCGCACCGCTGCTTGACACAATCGACACTGCGAAGCGGATCGGTCGGAGTATGGAATGCATAATCGAGCAGCTGGTCAATGGTAGAAGTGGCAACGTGCAACCGTGTATCCGCAGACGCATAGTAAATATAAACCGTGCCGTCTTCCCGTACCACTGCCCCATTCGTGAATACCACGTTGGAAACATCGCCGACCCGTTCTGCTCCGAACGGTGCAATCAGATAACCGGACGGTTCTGCAATCACACGGGACGGGTCTTCCAAATCGGTGACAAATATATAAATCACGTACCGCAATCCGGCTGCGGTATTCCGAACACCGTGGGCAATGTGCAGCCAGCCCTTTTCTGTTGCAATCGGGGTTGCACCGCTGCCGTTCTTCGCCTCAGTAATGGTGTGATACTTCCGCATACTGGTCATTTTTTCGGTTTCAATGACGGGGTGCAGAATGTCATCCACCAGTCCATAACCGATTCCGCCACCAGAACCCGTATCAATAAAGCCATCCATCGGGCGAGTATAGAACGCATACTTTCCATCGACAAACTTCGGGAGCAGGCAAACATTCCGCTGCTGCGGACTCTGCTTGGTAATCAGATTCGGCAGCCGTTCCCATGTATTCAAATCCTTTGTCCGGACAATGCCAGCCTGTGCAACGGCTGCGGACAAGTCTTTCGGGTCATTGGCACTGGATTCCGAACAGAATACGCCATAAATCCAGCCATCTTCGTGCTTGGTCAACCGCATATCATAGACATTGGTTTCCTTCGGGTCGCAGTCCGGCAGCTGTACCGGCTTTTCCCGAAAGACAAACTGGTCTACACCCGTCGTGCTCTCTGCAACGGCAAAGAAACTCTTCCGGTCGCTGCCCTCCACACGGGCAACCAGACAAATCTTTCCATCCAGTTCAATTGCTCCAGCGTTGAACACCGCATTAATGCCCAACCGTTCCATGAAATACGGGTTGGTTTCCGGATTCAGGTCATACCGCCAGTACAGCGGCACGTGTTCTCTGGTCAGTACCGGATACTTCCAGCGGTCATAGATTCCATTATAGAAATCAGTCTTTTCATTCTTTCGGTTCAGCAAGGCTTCCTGCTTCCGCAGCTGCTGTTCATATCGTTCCTGCATCATATTCCATTCCTCCGAATCAATTCTAAGCACATTCTGCCGTTGTGGTAGGGGCACTTCCAACCGTTGACAATATCCAGATTCTGCATCGGCTTTCCGTCCTTGTCCACTGCCCAAAACCATTCGCTCTTGTGGTCGGATACCAGAAAATATTGTTCAATGTAGAAAAAAATATCCTGTGCCGCCTGTAAATACTGACAGTTCCCATGTTTTTCATACATATGGTAGAACCCTAACACCGATTCCGCCTGTACCCACCAGACACGGGTTTCATCGTCCACGCCGTTTTCGCATTCATTCAGAACCGAATGGTTCCGGTAGGCAGTCTGATAAATGCCTTCTGCAAGGCGGTCATCAATGGCGAAAATGGTCTGATTCAACGCAGCATCGCCCAGCAAGCTGCATCCATCGTCAATCAGCCACGAGCTTTCAATATCATGCCCGTAACTGTGTAAATCAATCAGGCTGTTGTAGTCCAAATCAAAGAATACTTCCTGCCGGTTACGTTCCGGATTGAATACTTTTTCTTGGTAAATCTGCAAGATGGTACGCATTGCCTCAGCAACCCGTTTGTCCTTGGTTGCCCGATAAAAGCCGCTGTATGCCTCAAAGACGTGCAGCAAGGTATTCATCGTGCGGCTTGCCATAACGCCATTTTCCGACAGTTTTTCGTTCGAGGCTGGTTTCCAGTTTCGGTCGAACGCCTCCAGATAGCCTGCTCCATCAAATGCCTTTTCCTGAATCAAATCAAATAACTGATAAGCTAACTGTTTCGCATTCGGATTCTTGGTCAGGCGATAGTAAGAAGATAACGCATACAGGGCAAATGCCTGATTATAGGTATGCTTTGTGGTGTCCATCGGTGTGCCGTCATAGCTGACCGACCAGTAAACACCGCCCTGCTCTCTGTCCATGCAATGTTGCGTGAAGAACGAGTACACGTGTTCGGCATCGGCTGCCAAATCCATCCGGTTCAGCAGCAATGCTGCTTCGGAAAAAAACCACAGAATCCGGCTGTGCAGAATACAGCCCTTTTCCGCCTTGCAATCGGAATGCATGGAGAAGTCCACATGCCCGATATAGCCGCCATATTCATCATCCCGCAGCCCCTGCCAGAACGGAATAATATTCTCTTCCAGCATCCGTCTGGCTTTTTCCAATAAAATATTCATGACTGGAACACTCCCTTTTGCTGCTTTTTCGCTGTTTTATCTTCTGCCCAATTCCCGGTCATCTGCTTCTGCAGCATCGTGTTCTTTGATGTAGGAAATCACGGTTTCTGCTGTCGTAAAGGCAAGTCCGACATAGCTATCGGCACAGCCATAGTAAATCGCAATCCGTCCGGTTTCCGCATCGCAAAGAGCTGCACACGGGAAGCAAACATTCGGTACAAATCCGCTTTCTTCATACGGCATTTCCGGTGTAAGCAGGAAATCGGAACAACGATACAGCACCTTGGACGGTTCTTCCAAATCGAGCAGTGCACCGCCAATGCTATACACAAAGCCGTTGCAGGTATTCGTTACGCCGTGGTAGAACAGCAGCCAGCCTTCGCTGGTTTCAATCGGAGCAGCACCGCCGCCGATTTTTACATTTTCCCACCATCTGCCGCTCTTGCCCATAACATGGCGATGATGTCCCCAGTATTCCAAATCTTTGCTTTCGCTCAGGAAAATATCTCCGAATGGGGTGTGTCCGCTGTCGCTCGGACGGGACAGCATCAGGAACTTTCCGTCCACCTTGCGTGGGAACAAAACAGCATTCCGGTTAAACGGTAAGAAGGGATTTTCGACCCGAACAAAGGTCTTGAAATCGGTGGTCTTTGCCATACCAATGGCTGCACCGTAAGCATCCTGACACCAGATAATATAATAGGTATCTTCCACCTTGACTAAACGAGGGTCATATGCATATTTCGGCATAAACGGCTTGCCGGCTTCATCGACAAATGCAATCTTTTCCGGCTCAAATTCCCAGTGGATGCCGTCCTTGCTGCGTCCCAGATAGATGAACGGAATGCCGTTGGTCTGTTCGCCACGGAATACGCCAATATAAGCTCCCTCATACGGCAGAACTGCACTATTAAAAATACGGGCAACCCCCGGAATCGGATTCCGGCGAATAATCGGGTTTTCCTGATACCGCCAGAGCGGTGCGGTGCAGTCGGTCGGGCGAGCCTGCCACGGAAGATTGTTCAAAACGTCTGTTTTTAAAGTAATCGGATTCATGATAGAAACCTCCATTGTATTCAAGTAATTAAAATATTTAAAATTTCAAGTGAGTAGTTCGACAAATATGGCTTCTGCTGGCTTGCTCTTTTGAGGAGGAAAACGGCATTCCAACAGAAGCCCGAAGTAAACTTTCAAACTGCGATTTGCAATTGTTATCTTGGAACGGCCACCCTGCCGCAACTTGCAGCATCTTACAAAATAACAGAAACAGGAACTGCAAGCTGCGGAAACAGGATGGGATGTTAAAAGAAAAAGAGGGAAATCATTATTCTTTCACTGCACCTTGTGCCATGCCGCTGTAAATCTGCTTCTGACAGCAGATGAACAGAATCAGCATCGGAATGACGGTAATCAAAACGCCGGCACAGATGTAGTTATATTGGCTTCCCATCGGCCCTGTAAAGGTAAACAGAGAGGTGGAAACCACTGGAAAGGCTTTTTTATCCTGTAAGTACAGGTTTGCCATGTAGTATTCGTTGTAGGTGCTAACACCCTTCAGGATGGCACTGGTGACGATTGCCGGCTTCAGCAGCGGCAGCAGAATCTTAAAGAATACACCAACATAGGTGCAGCCGTCCAAAATTGCTGCTTCATCCAGTGTCTTTGGCAGGTTGTCGAAATACTGCAGGAAGATGTAAATCGAAATGACATCCGTTCCCAGCATCAGGATGATGTAACCGTAAAGCGTATTGACTAAGCCGAGGGTATACATAATCTGGTAAATCGTAACCTGTGTGGCAATCCCCGGAATCAGGGTGGAAATCATAAACAAGTTGCGAATCAGCTTGTTGCCACGGAACTGGAAGCGGTTCAGCACATATGCCAGCATTGCCGAGAACAGGGTGCTGCCCAGCAGAACGAAGAGCAGAACCAAAAAGCTGTTCAGGAATGCTTTGCCCATGTTTGCTTGTTTCCATGCGGTAACAAAGTTGTCGAAATACAGCCAGCTTTCCGGCAGGGTCATGACGTTGGTGTTGTTGTATTCCGCTTTGGTTTTAAAAGCAGTGATGACACAGCTGACCAGCGGAACTAATGCACAGAATGCGGCAAAAATCAGGAGGACATACTTGCAGATGGTGAAAAAAATCTTACCGAGGCTGTATTTTCCCAGCCGAACAGGATTACTTGCTGCTCTCATTTTTGCACCCTCCGTTTCCGTCTTCTTGGCGTGTCGCTATCCATTCGCCGTTCGACAATTTTCTGAACTGCCGTTACCAGCAGAATCAATGCCAGCAGAACCACTGCCATTGCAGATGCCAGACCGACCTTCTGGTTGGTATGGGCAATCTTGTTCATCAATACAAAATAGGTGGATGTTCCGAAGCCGCCGTCTGTGATAACATAAGGCATTTCAAAGGCGGACAGTGCACCGGAAACTGCTAAAATCAGGTTTAAGGTTACAATCGTTTTGATGGATGGCAGAATGATATACCGGAACCGCTGCCATGCGTTTGCTCCGTCAATCGCTGCCGCTTCATATTGGGTCGTATCAACGCTGGCAATCGCTCCGATGAACAGTACCATGTTTTGTCCCATGTACCGCCAGATGGACGTTGCTGCCAGAACCCAGTTGTTAATGCTCTTATCTTTCAGCCAGAATGGCAGGCTGTCCGCATCCATGCCGACCCAAGTCAGCAGGGTGTCCAATACAAATCCATGGGTAAAGAAGAACTTAAAGATAAAGCCCACGGCAATCCCGCCAATCAGGCTTGGGAAATACAATGCACCACGGAAGAATTTTCCGCCTTTTGTCGGGAAACTCAAAATGCTGGCAAATAGCAGTGCGATGGCGATTTGTACAAACGAGCCAACCAAATAGAAAAGGCTCAGCTTCAATGCATTCAGACAATCTTCTCTGGTGAATACGGAGATATAATTTTGAAGTCCTACCCAAGTTCGTTTCCCGATGTATTTCATATCGTAAAAGCTGAACTGTACCATCTTAAAGAATGGCAGGTAGGTAAACGTGAACAACAGCAGCAACGGCACACATAAGAACAGAATCGAAACAATCACTTTTTGTGTCTGCATCTTGTGCAGTTTATTCCGGAGTGATGTGCTGCCTGTTTTTCCAGAACCAGCCATTTGAATTTCCCCTCTCTGTGCGTTATTGCGGTGTTACACCGTTGGATTCCTGTGCGGAAGTCCATGCTTCGTTCCAGCTGTCCGCAATTTCATCCATGGTTTCGCTGTGGTCAATGGCACTTTCAATGACTCTTGCAACGTGGGTAGGGTCTGAATTCAAGGACAATTCCGAACCGTTGTTGATGTTTGCATACAGGTCTTCTTCGCCGGTCGGTGTCGGGTTATCCATGACCAAAGTAACATTGGTGAATGCACTCAGTGTTTCCGGATAGGTTTCACCCTTCACAATCGGGATACCGCCCTGGTCATATGCATAGCCGGACTTTTCTGTCAGCCACTTGATGAAAGCAGCAGATGCTTTCTTTTCATCGGCGGTAGAGTTTACATTGATACCATATGCATAGTCTGCACTGGCACTTGCGTACTGTTTGCCGTCCACGGTAATCGGGAAAGGCATATAGCCAATATCATCGGCATGGTCGCCAGCTTCCTGCATCTGAATGATTGCCCAGCTGCCCAGAACCATGCAGCCGATTTTACCGTTGTTGATTTGGCTCTTGCAGCCTTCCCAGTCGGTTGTAGTCGGGTCATCTTCGGTCAAGCCCTCAGAAACTGCTTCATACAGGGTATTATAAACAGCGTACGGACCTGTTTCATCGGAACGCTTCGAGAACGGGTTTGCCTGATGTACAATGGTGTTGTTCATGAAATCAGCATCACCGGTTGCTGTTCCGCCAATGTAAGAATCCCATGCAGTCAGTGTCCAGCCAGCTGCATAGTTGGTATACAACGGAATGGCATCGGTCTTATCTTTAATCTGCTTCAAGTCATCCAAGAATGCATCTGGTGTAGTCGGCAGTTCGGAAATGCCAGCTTTTTCAAAGACACTCTTATTATAAACAATGCCCATTGCATTGCCCATGGAGGCAATGCCGTAAACCTTGCCGTCAAACATCTTGTCGCCGAGGAATTCGTAGGAATCCTTCATATCATCGTAATTGCAGATTGGTTCAAAATAAGTACCAAATTCACTCTTGTTGACAGTGGTCGGAATCATGCAGATGTCGCCCCAGTCACCGCTGGTCAGCCGTGTGGTCATATCGTCTGCATAGTTGGTAATGCCTTCAAAGCTGATGGTGACATTTGGATACAGCTTTTGAAATTCCTGTGCATATTCTTCAAAGGTGGTGTCTATCAAGTCTGTCCGGTGGGTGATCACTTTCAGGTCTGCCTTCAGGTTAGAATCTCCCGTTTCCAGATCGATGCTCTTGTAATCCAAGGAAGCATCTTTGTTTGCGGTGTCGGAGCTGTTGCTGCCGTTGCTGCTGCCGCAGCCTG
>HF997955.1:6996-7490 GCA_000433635.1 Ruminococcus sp. CAG:254 | reverse complement strand
TGTCATACCTGCTGCCATAACGGCTGCCAATGTGATGGCGATAAGTTGCTTTTTCATAATGTGTTCCTCCAAATTTTTTGTTTTTTATGTGACATTTGCACGTTCGGGAATTTTGTTTGTCCGTCCCGATTAGGCTTCTTTAGCTTTATTATAGCACGTTTTTTAGTTTTGTCAATAGGCTAAATTAGTTTTACACGCAATTTCAATGAAACGCATAAATTGATTGTCGCTTATTTATGCAAAATGCACAATCACAGAGATTCGTTTTTTCAGTTTTTACTATTTTTTTCTGGGAATTTGGGATAGATATAGAAAAAAGGGACAATTGGTTGCCTTCAATCGCCCCTTTGCTGTTTGGCTTTTCGCTTTTGTTTCGCCTAAATAATCAACCTAATTTATTTTCCGAACGCTGTTTCTCGGAATAAAATGTCCGCTGATAATCCGCTGCTCGCAGGGGCGACTTGGCTGTTCGAGCCGCTGTTGCAGCTGTTCAA
>HF997955.1:0-6982 GCA_000433635.1 Ruminococcus sp. CAG:254 | reverse complement strand
GAGCCGCTGTTGCAGCTGTTCAATGCTTGCCATCGCCATTTTATCCAAATCCACTGCATACGTTGTCAGTTTCGGCGTGGTCATCTCCGACAAAATATAGTTATCGAAGCCGACGATGGAAATATCTTCCGGAATCCGGTAACCTCTTGCCTGCAAGGTCTGCATCAAATAATAGGCGGACACATCGCAATTGCAGGCGAATGCAGTCGGCATGTGGTGCAGTTGCTCCAGTGAAACACGAATGGTATCGTTTTCATCTCGGTCAGACAGAACCATCTCCGGCGTTACGGAAATGCCTGCCTCCTGCATCGCCTTACAGAAGCCAAAATAGCGGTCGGTAATGCTATAGGTTGCCCCTAATCGCCCTAAAAAGACAATATCCCGATGCCCCATTTGCAGCAGATGACGAGTCACAAAATACATTCCATAATAACCATCTGAAATCACGGTATCCTGTTCACAGTCCGCATCGAACATATCCAGACAGACAAACGGAATCTTTGCAGCGGTCAGCATATTGCGGTAGGCTTTGCTGAACTTTCCCATTAAGACAAGCCCGTTAATCAGCTCTGTCTGCATGAATTTCGGCAGCCGTAGAGCCTCCTCTTCTTCAGTGGATACAAACTCTAAAATCCCAATATTTCCCCCTGCATTGAGGTGAAACAGCATCCGCTCGTATAAACTCCAATAAAATGACTGCCCCTGTTCAATATATCGGCTGCGGGTCAAAATCCCGAACTTCATGCTTTTGGAAACAGTTTCCTGCCGAGATTTATTCTTTGCCTGATAGCCCATCTGCTCTGCAACTCGCCGCACTTCTGCCCGCAGTTCTTCACTGACACCCTCTTTTCCGGAAAGTGCTTTGGAAACGGTAAAGGTACTAACGCCCATTTTTTCCGCAATGTCTACCATTCGTACACGTTTTTGCATTTTTCCAACAAATTCCTTTCTTCATAAATTTGCACCTAATTGCAGCTAATTTCTGCTTTGGTTTTTATTATAGCATACCCATTTTGAAATTGCAACCGATTTTTTCAAAATTCACGCAAATTTCCATTGACTTTATCATAAATTAGGGTTATAATTAGGCTAAAAAGGAGGTTTTTATGATACACACAACACCAGTCAACCCCAACGCAACCCCAGAGGCAACGGCTCTGCTGCAATACCTGCACGACATCGCAGGAACAAAACTCATTGCCGGACAGCACACCCAGACCAACCCGATGGAAGAGGTTGCTTATATTGAAACCGTAACGGGAAAGTCCCCGAAACTCTGCGGATTTGAGTTGCTCGCCTACTCGCCCAACATCCGCATGGAAGGTGCTTCGGAAGCCTGTCGGGTAGAAGTAGAAGAAAACCGCAACACCATGGACACTGCACTCCGCTGGGCAAACGAAACGGGCGGCATTGTCACGCTGACGTTTCACTGGTTTTCTCCGCTCGGCGGACACGACAAGAGCTTTTATACCGAACACACAAATTTCGATGCAGAACGGGTTCTGCATGATGACACGCCGGAACGGGCAGCGTTTTTCCATGATTTGGATGCGATTGCAGTACAGCTGCAACGCTTTCAGGATGCAAAGATTCCAATTCTGTGGCGACCATTCCACGAGGCAGAAGGTACTTGGTTCTGGTGGGGGGCAAAAGGTGCAGAAGTTGCAAAGCAGCTATATTTATTGATGTATGAATACTATGTGCACCATTATCATTTCGACCATCTGCTCTGGGTCTGGAACAGTCGGCTGCCGGAGGGGTATCCGGGGGATGATTTTGTGGATGTCGTTTCCGTAGATGTCTACCTGCCACACTATGAAGCAACGGACTATGCCGCCGATTATCAGGCGTTGATTGCGGCATCCAGTGCCAACAAAGTTGCAGCGTTGGCAGAGGTTGGATTTTTACCAGATGCAGCATTATTGGCAAAAAGCAAGATTCCGTGGGCATATTTTATGACATGGTCGAAAGAATTTTGCATAGGAGAAACATACAACACCAGACAGCGGTTGAAAGATGTATACAATCATGAACGGGTTCTCTCTCAGAAACCAGTTCTGACAAAGTGAAGATGCAAAAAAATAGAGGATTCCTGTTGTGGGAATCCTCTTTTGTATGTTTATTGTTGTTTGATTCTTGGGAAACTGATTGCGTGTGGTTCGGCAAAATCGCTTCGCTCTTTGCCAGAGTATGCAAATTGCTCTTAGGGATACCACCCGAATCCGGTTTCGGCAAGGCTGGGGCACATCCCCAGCTTGCCTGGGAAACCGCAATTGCCCCTGAAACCTTGCATCTCATTACAGCCTTTTTATTTCAAAAGGCAATTGCGGTTTCTGCGATTCTCTCTTAGATTTCAATGTGTTCTCATCAATACCTCTGTTAAGGAGGGCAGCTTGCCCTCCTTAACAAACCACCTCCGCCGAGCTGAGCCAGCTCGACCGCAGTTCGCCTTCGGCGGTTATGCGTCTACTACGTCTACTAAATGAATGGCTTGCTTCAGCCAAATCAGATCAATGATATTAATCGTGCCATCTTCTACGGTTTCTGCACGTTTGCCCTGCTCTTCTGTCAAGGTAACCGTTCGCAGCAAATACCGATGAAACAGCACGGTATCCGCTAAATTCCGTCTGCCGTCTAAGTTCAAATCACCCTTTAAAATCGTTTCTTCGTTCTTGGAAATAACTAATTTTTTCAGCAAAATTTGTTCCGAAGCATTGTACATACAATAAATCGTTCCATTTCGTGCAGACAAAACAGGCTGGTTTACAATTTCATTGGCAATGGTATTTCCGACTGTTTCCCATGATGCAGTTTCCTGATTCAGCCGATACAAATCAAATGCATTTGGATTCTGAGAATTTACAGCCACATACAAATTCCCACCGGACAGAACCGGCACCATCTGAAAGACGTTTTCTTGCAATGCCGCTGGCAATTCATAGGCAGTTGCAGTTCCATCTTTGCTCACGCTGAAAATCGGATTTTTTCCGCCGGAAGGCAATACCCAGAACTTCCCATCTTCCTCTGCTATTACAGAAACCATTCCGCATTCCTGCTCGGACAATGTAATAATATTCCAAGTTGCTCCGTTATAAATCGCTGCTTTTGGAACGCTGTTTGCAGTCAAATCCCGATAGCCGATCACGACCGTTCCATCTGCGGCAGCAATCTCCATATTGCAAGCGTTTCCAGAGAGATCCGTTCCAATTTGCGTTGCTTGTCCGGTGTTCGGATTGTAGCAATATGCCTGCAACGCATACGGGAATGAACCCGTGGTGCAAGTAAAATAAAGCTGTTCGCCATCTGTTGCAAGGTCTTGATACTGTGCGAGTTTTGTCCCCACATAGCATTCTTCCCAGAGCTGCCCGTTTTCATTCCATTTGCAAAGATGCGAGAAATAATCATAATCCTGATAAAGCACATATGCTGTTCCATCACAAATCACCAATTTTGGATTGTACATACTGCCGGAAAATGGCTTCCTGATTGCGGTCAGGGTTTCGTCCTCTTCCACCCGATACAGGGTTGCAGAATAGGCAGTAGTTGAAAGCAGATATATCGTGCCATCTGCGGCAGTTGCCAGATCATACGCCATGGTATCCGCAGAGAATGAACTATTGTTGCTGGTTTCCCAGAGTTTCTGACCGGAAAGGTCTGCAAACGATACTGAGAATGTCAATGTTCCATTGTCCTGAATCTGAATGTTGTCCAGTGCAATGCCGCTGTTTGTTCCGTCTGCATAGACCAACGCCCCATCGGAAAACTTCTTTTGCAGGTCTGTTGTTCCAATATGATTCGGTGCACCTGTTCCGCCATAACAAGACTTTGTCAAGTCGCCTGCTCCGCCGTTCAATGCGGTTTCCCCTGGACGGAAAATATAAATCTGATCAGTATCGCCCCGATAGTTTCCGACCACGCTGGTATTCACCCGATAGACCACCATGCCATCGCCATAGATTTTTCCATCCAGTTCATCCGAATATTTCGCACCCTGCTTTCGATATTCTACCGCAAAAAATTCCGTGTCGGAAAGCGGTGTTTTTAATAAGTAGAGCCGGCTGCCCTCGGAGGCAGATGCTGGAGCAAGTGCATACGTCCCCGCTGTTGTAATCGTTTCTGCTCCCATCCAGCCGGAAACAGAATACCGCTGATAAGCAAGCGGATACTGCAAGAAAATAGAAGTGGTTGCCATAATATCCCACTGCCCGACCGGATCACCGGGAACATCGCTGCGGTGGTACAAATCCGGATAGCCCATGCTGTGCAAAAATTCATGGCAGACTGTTCCAATGCCGTTGAATAGCGTAGAACCGATCACAGAATAGCCGCTGTGCAGATTGACTTGTCCCACGGTAAGCCCGTTCACCTGCAAACCGCCATCCAGATAAAATGCTTTTGACCACAGCGGATCGGCAGCAGATGTAACTTTTCCATCTACCACGCAGACAATGTTGTCAATATAGCCATCGTTGTCTCCATCCAGCGGAATATCTGCCGGAATTGCAATATTCTGAATCATTTCAACTGCATATTGGTTATAGTCCGTGTAAGATTCCCGACTCTGGCTCAGCACATACGGCTCAATGACACCATCTTTCAGCTGCGGAAAATAAGAATCCACGTGCATTTGTCCATAAGAAATAGTATCAATGTATTTTGTCAGGGAACGATACGTAGTAGTATCGTTGCACATCGAAAGCACCGTATTGGTTGCATCTCCACTCATAAAGTTTTTTTCCGTCAACGGGTCGAACTGGGCAAATAAGACGATATTATTCACCTGTCGGACGGTTGTTTCTGCCTTTGCCGGAAGTGCCAAAGTCGGCAGGCAAAAAACAACCAGCAGGATGCTGGTAAAAAATGCGGTCATTCGTCTGAGGGAAACACGTTCTTTCATGTTGTGTCATACGCCTACTTTCTATTTTTATAAATTTTGGAAATGAAATTGCAAACCATCCAAAAATGATGGATGATTTCACGGTTGATTTTGTTTATTATACCATAGTTTCCGGCAAATTGCAAGTAATTTTTCTGTAATTTTTTTCTTCTTCATGCAACTTGAATAAAAGCTGCCGTGTGATTTTGTACAGATTGCAAAAAACAAAAGAAAACCCGAATTTCTGTGAAAGCCCCTATCATTTGCTTGATTTTTTCAGCGGCTTGTATTATAATAGGAATATCTTCTTTTCTACCAATCTGTAACCATGTTCGGGGCATACGATTTCGCCCCATTATACTTTAGGAGGCAATCTGAAATGTACGAAGAACTGTTAAAGACCCTGCGGGACTTTACTCCCTTTTCCATCATTGTCAGTGCCGTGGTCATCTTTGTGGTATTTCTCTGTGTCTTTGTCATCTTTTCCTTTGCAAAGCGAGAAAAACGCATTGAACAGCTGCGGTGGAACAAAGTCAGCAATCACATGATGCTGCGAGATGTTCAGACCAACGAATGGATTCCCTTAGAAGCCGATGAAATTCTAGTCGGGCGGCATGGCTCGGCGGATATTCGCCTGCCGGATATGAGTATTTCCCGTTATCATGCGGTGCTCTATGTTTCCAACGGGGTCTGGCGTGTCGTGGACTTGCATTCCAAATCCGGCACATTCGTCAACGGCACGAAAATCGACCACCAAGCCATTCTAAAACCCATGGATGAAATCCGATTCGGCACGCAAGCCGTCATCCTACAGCAAAGGAGAGATGCAAATGTATCATAATGGCTTACGCTACGGACGCATTGCAGCACTGGTTCTGTTCACGCATATTGTCATGCTGCTGACGGTGCTGTTTCGGGGAAACTATGAAACGATTCAGGATTTAGCCCCGCTGACCATTGCCGTCTTAGGGCTGGATGTGGTCTATATCATCGTGCTGCGGTTCTTCTATAAGCAGATGACCTACACCACAGACTTTCTACTGCTTCTGATTCTCAACATCAGCGTGATTTTTCAATCCTGTTTCGGGGGCATTGGATTTGCTGCCAAGCATTATATCACCTGTATCATGGCGTTAATCTGCTGTCAAATTATGTTCCTGCTCACTCGCAACCACATCCGCCTGATGGCAATCAAAAAATATCTGTATATCGTGCTGGGCGTGATTATGCTGGCAATCCTGCTCCTGACAGGCAGCCGGAGCATGTGGATTCAGATTGGACCAATCAGCTTGCAACCTTCTGAATTTATGAAGCCCGTATTTGTTCTGCTCTGTGCCACCTCCATCATGGAACAGCACGAAAAGACCAAGGTACTTTTCTTTTATGTTTCCAAAGAAGCTCTGTTTTTAACCGGTTCATTCCTCGCCATCTTTGTGCTGCAATGGTGGTGTCGGGACTTGGGCAGTTTGCCAACCTTTGCCGCAGCCTATGGCTGTGCAGTCATCTGCCGCATCTGCTACCCAAAGGCAAAATTCTCGAAAACGACTTTGATTTTCCTGTGTGCAGTTGGCGTGCTGGTGGTCATTGCCGCTGCGAAATTTGCACCGGGCTATGTACAAGACCGTCTTTCTGTGGACATCTGGAATGACATGTACGGAAACGGCTATCAGCAGTGCCGTGCACTGATGGCAATTGCAGAGGGCGGCTTATTCGGAAAAGGTCCTGGATACGGCAACCTCATTGAAATCGCTGCCGCAGATACAGACATTGTATTCTCCACCATCTGTGAAGAATGGGGCTTTTTGGTTGCCCTGCTGGTCATCTTCTTCATTGCAAGTCTGTTAATATTGCCAATGATTAACAAGCCGAGAAGCTACTACCACACAACCATGATTTTAGGCGTTGCAGCGGTCTTTGTCGTACAGATGGGCTTGAACATCTTCGGTTCTTGCAACCTGATTCCATTTACTGGCGTTACGATTCCATTCATTTCACAGGGTGGTACGTCTATGATTACCTGCGGACTGCTTGCCGGTATGCTCAAAGCAGGGCAATCGCCGACGTTCCGAAAACCAAATGTTGTTTCGGAAAATACGCTTTCGTTCA
>HF997954.1 GCA_000433635.1 Ruminococcus sp. CAG:254 | reverse complement strand
CTTCGGGACATTTCCCCACACTGTGGGGAATCACCCCCTCCGCCGAGTTGAGCCAGCTCGACCGCAGTCGCCTGCGGCGTGCAATTTTGCGATGTTGTTGCATGATTGCTAATATTTTTATGGCACAGAATTTTGACGTTCTGCAAATGTTGCTTCCTGTCCGGATGCCTTCTTTGCGTAATATGTCAGAATCGCTACAGCATCCTCTACCGTTAAATCGTCCAAAGTTCCGTTCACATCCCCTTGAATCAGCTGCCAATACCGCAAAGAATTTTCCCGTCCAGCGGCTTTCTTTGCATAAGTGGTCAGCACCAGAACCGCATCTTCCACATCTACCACGCCATCTTCATTGATATCGCCCCATTTTGCATGTGGGTATGCATAATCTGGATAAGTAATCGTTCCTTGTTCTTCCAACAGCCCCATTAATGCAGCAGTAACACGATTCAACAACCCCTGCGGGATCGTTTCTTCTTTCGACAATTCTAATATCGTAGCTGCTACTTCTGCAATATCGGTTTCATTTGCTGCTTTCGCACAAGTTTCAATCGCTTGCAGCTGTGCTGTGTCCATTTCTTGTTCTTTCGGCAGCATGATTGCATGCAGATTCACATTGTGAAACGCACCCTTTTCCCCAGTTAACTGTGTGGCATCCAGCCATTCCGTGCTACCCTGATCCAAAATATAACTCTGTCCTGGCTGGGCAGAAAACTGCATGCTATAATTATTAGCATCGAAATCTTCTTCAATGGTCAGATAGCCATTTTGCCAGGTTTGATTCTTCTTGATTTTCATCGACAATACCACAGAAAACCGCTCATTTTTCTGCAAAGAAACCGTTTCCGGCAGGGTAATTTCCTGATAACCAAATCCGCCGGAATGCCCTGTGGTATCCAATAACAGTTCGCCATCGGTCGGGTCAGTTGCTGTTTCTGACAGGCGATAAACCTGAATCTGATACTTTGGATTGTTGCCATTATAACTAGTCTGATAAAAGCCCACACGGGACAGCGTTTCGTCCTCTTCTGCCCGAAAAACATTTGCCACAGAATCAAACGAATACGCAACGCTATACCCTGCACCGTCATAATAATAGATGTTTCCGCTGTCTTCCCGTGGCTCAAAGGTAAAGCTTGCATACTCGCCCAGACTGGTATCTTCATAAGAAATCCAGAAATAGCCGTCATCCAGCTTTCCATCGCCCCAGCTATTTTTTACCAGCCACGCACCGTTATTTTCCGGCTGTTCTTTCGGGTCAAAGTTTTCCTTTGCATAGTTATCGTCCCAGCCCACCAGTAAAACCGCATGGTTTGCACTGTAATAACTGGAATCGCTCTGATAATACGCATATGTCGTTCCGTTGTCATAATAATTTGCACCATCGCTATGAAACGCAACATATATGCCGCCGTTTTGCATCATGCGTTTTTTAATCGTTTCCCGTTCGCTTTTTGTCTGCACGCTGAGCATGGTTTCCGAGCCCGTCATTCGATAGGCAGCTTGTTTCCGCTGATATTCCGAATGAAATCCAGAACAGCCATGATAGGGCAAATAGGCTTCTTCCTGAACGCCAACAGTACTGAGAAAAAACGATGCGTGCAGAGCATTTCCGCCAGATGCTCCCTTTTTTGTCTGAATGATGGCATCACCATAAGTTGGGCTGAGTGGCTGCGGGTCGGGCGTATAGAGAAAATAGCCAACCTGCTCTTCCGACAAGTCCATATCATTGATATTATCCAAATCGGTTTCATAGTATTTCAGCAGATGGCTTTCTGCTGCTCCCAGCGTTGCAAATGCCCAACACATACCATCAGAACCCTGGTCTTTTACAGAAGTGATAATGCCTTTATCCCGTAAATCATAGGATTCCGGTACAGTATCCGTTTCCGCTGCACTGCCATACAGTGACTGTTCGCAATCGCTGTTTTCAAAAGATGCAGCCACTCCTTGTAAGGGCAAATACCCATCCTCGGAATCGGCATCCGCAAAATCAGAAACACAGTCCGCCTGCACGGCCTTTCGAGGTGACGTTTTCGCAGATGCTGCCACCTTAGAAATCGGCATGGAACCTGCAAACAAACAGACTGCTGTACAAAATGCAAAAATGCCTTTATATGGAAATTTCATAAAATAATCCTTTCTATTCTCCTACAATTACCCCAAAATCGAGGAACTTTTCTTTTGTATTTTGTCTATTGTACCATAGTTTCAGCATGTTCGTCAATATCCTTTTCACAAGAACCCCAAAAAGCATACCAAAAACAAAAGACCGCTGGCATTTCTGCCAACGGTCTTTCTGCTGTCTATTTTCCCGGTTGTCGGTCAGAGCGATTTGATTACCAAATCCCTCCAGTCAGTCGGTTTACACCTTCTGATTCTTCTTCCGTTTCGGCTTGCTTGCTGCTGCAAACAAGAATGCTGCACTGCCAGTGATGACAATCGGAAGCATCCGATCATCTGCTGTCTTCGGTGTCGTCTTCGTGCTGCCGCTGCTGCTGCCGCCGGAAGAGGTCTTGCCAGAACCAGAAGAAGATGTCGTTTTCTTCTTCGTTGTCGAAGAAGAATCATCCTTCGTAGTTGTAATTGTGGTCGTTGTCGTAGTAGTGGTAGTTGTTGTTGTCGTTGTAGTAGAAGTTGTTGTTTTAGAATCTGTACCACCGTGTACATCACTTGTACCAGTAGAGGCTGTTGTTTCTGTTACGGTTGTAACAGTCGTTTCTTCTGGTTGTGTTTCAGTAACTTCTTCGGTAGTCGTTGTTGTGGTAGTTGTCTGATAGTTGATAATCGGATCACCGTTGTTGACTTCAAAGGTAATATCTGCAATGGTCTGGTCTTCCGGATAAATGATTTCTACCGGATAAATGGTATCCGACAGTACATAGCCATCTGCGGTTGCCAGTTCCTTCACATAATAGTTACCAGCCGGCAGCGTATCTTCAAACAAGATTGTGCCGTCTTCCTGTGCATTGGCAATACCGATGCAGCTGTCACTCGGAACAACTGTACCATCCAAGAGCGGAATGTCCTGAGCGGTATACAAGCCAAACTGTACCATGGTAATATCACCAGCATTGCCTTCCAACTGCTTGGAGAGGTGGATCTGGCAACGAATGATATCGTTTGTGATTTCCAAGTTTGCAGTGTCGCCTTCATTGGTGGTAAAGTCGATGACATACGGTTCTGTGCTCATCACATAGCCGCTGACAGTCTGCATTTCCTGTACAGTGTAATAATCGCCGTTCAGGATGCTGCTTTCTGCATAGCCGTTTTCGTCTGTAATCACAGTTTCTACCAGATTTCCATCTGCATCATAGATGCCGAAGGTTACGCCAGCCATATCGTGCGGGTCATACTGAATCGTATAGATGCCATCTTCAGACTGCGTTGCAGATGCAGCAGCCGGAGCAATCTTATGAATCGTAATCGTCCGTTCCGGAATGGTGGTTTCGGTTGTGGTTTCTTCTGTGGTTACTTCTTCGGTGGTCGTTTCTTCTTCCGTGGTAGTCACTTCCTCAGTTGTAGTCACTTCTTCTGTCGTAGTGACTTCTTCTGTGGTGGTTACTTCCTCGGTGGTTGTAGTTATTTCTTCGGTGGTGGTTGTTGCCGTAGTCGTTGTGGTTGTAGTAGTGGTTGTCGTTGTCGTTGTTGTCGTTGTGGTGGTTGTAGTCGGTTTGGTTGTTGTGGTTGTGGTTGTCGTTGTAGTCGGTTTTGTTGTTGTGGTAGTTGTTGCTTCGGTGGTTGTCGTTGTGGTGGTGGTTGGTCGTTGTGGTAGTTGCTTCGGTGGTGGTTGTCGTGGTTGTAGTCGGTTTTGTCATTGTAGTAGTAGTTTCCGTGGTGGTTGTCGTGGTTGTAGTCGGTTTTGTCGTTGTGGTAGTTGCTTCGGTGGTGGTTGTCGTGGTTGTAGTCGGTTTTGTCATTGTAGTAGTAGTTTCCGTGGTGGTTGTCGTGGTTGTAGTCGGTTTTGTCGTTGTAGTAGTTGCTTCGGTGGTGGTTGTCGTGGTTGTAGTCGGTTTTGTCATTGTAGTAGTAGTTTCCGTGGTGGTTGTCGTGGTTGTAGTCGGTTT
>HF997953.1 GCA_000433635.1 Ruminococcus sp. CAG:254 | reverse complement strand
GGGCTGACAACGGTCTGAATCCCAGCAGCCGTTAAAAGCTGCTGTTTGGTGTCGTCCGGATAGAGATAGCGGAGCGGTTCACCCCGTTTGATGCGGACAGAAGTGGTCTGCATCGTAAAAGCAGCCGGCGTCAAACCGTCTGCCTGACAGGCAACGGCTGCCGCTAAGACGGCACGATGTCCGATGTGAACACCGTCAAATAAGCCCAGTGCCACGGCGGAAGCAGGTTGGAGCATGGGAAAACCTCTTTTCGTTGGGAATTTCAAAAAATGGGGGAATGCGAATCAGAACCGTTTTCCAATTCGCAATTCCTGTTGGGTACGGTCGGCAAGTGCCGTTCCTAAGAACGTACCAGTTGCCCCGTAGACGGTATAGATATCCTGGTCAGGCTGGAGATTCCGCAGCCGATTTAAATCCAATTTGACACCGTTGCAGAACATCCGTTCCTGTGCGGCATTGAGTCGCAATTTCGGATAGGATGAGAACAGCGAATCCGTCGGAAGCAGGTGTTCTTCGAGTGTGCCGTCTGCCATTGCAGCGGCAACCTGCTCAAAAGTCAGGCATTCTTGCAACGGATAGCCGCAGGCAGCTGTCCGAGTCAGAGCAGTCATCACTGCATCGCCACCGAGCCGCTGCCCAATATCAGAGAGCAGTGTCCGGATATACGTTCCTTTTCCGCAGGAAACCGTCAGTGTTGCAGTCTGTTGCGTTTCGTCAAAAGCGTCCAGCGTAATAGCATCAATGTGCACAGTACGGGTGGGACGTTCGACGGTTTCGCCCTTTCGTGCGAGTTCATACAGCCGTTTTCCGTTGACGGAAACCGCAGAATACATGGGTGGCAGCTGGGTAATATCGCCGAGAAACTCCGGCAGTATGGCACGAAGTGCTGCTTCTGTGACGTGCTGTTCCGGATAGTCTTGCAGGGGCTTTCCCCAGATGTCGAGCGTATCGGTTGCCTTGCCAAAAACAACGGTTGCCTGATAGGTCTTGTCCTGATTCGGCAGGATGTCGCAGGCTTTTGTTGCAGTTCCGACCAAAATTGGCAGTACGCCCGTTGCCATTGGGTCGAGTGTTCCTGTGTGTCCGAGCCGTTTCATATGCAGAATGCCACGCAGCTTTCCGATGACATCGAACGAGGTAAAATCCTGCGGTTTATTCATACAGAGAATGCCGTTCATGATTCCGCCAAGCTCCTCTCTACCGCTGTTTGCAGCTGTTGCATGACGGATTCTGCTGTGCCTTCAATGAGGCAGCCGGCAGCCTTGATGTGACCGCCGCCGCCAAACTCCTTGCAGATGGCAGCAACGTCCACAGTACGAGCGGAACGCATGGAAACCTTAAAGACATTGGGATCTCGTTCCTTGAGGGTGATGCCGACTTCTGCTCCTTCGACCTGTAGCGGAAATCCTGCCAGACCATCGAGGTCGAGCGGGTCTAGACCATACTGTTCCATGAATGCCAGCGTGATGCAAATCATCACACATTTTCCATTGCAGCTGGTGTGCAGCTGGTCGATCAGCTTTTGTTCTACTCGCAGTCTGCCCATACTTTTAACGGCAAACATTGCCCGATTAATCCATGCATAGTGGATTTCCGGGAACTGTTCCATGAGGTCTGCAACGATTCGCAGCGTGTGCGGGGTTACGTTGTCGAACTGGAAACAGCCCGTATCGGTTGCCATGCCCGTATACAAGCAGGTGGCAATCTGGGGCGTGAGTTTCACAGGCAGTTCCTTTGCAATCGCATAGACGATTTCACAGGCAGCGGCTGCTTTTGGATACAGACAGCATTCCTTTGCAAAGGAGCGGTGCATGATGTGGTGGTCAATTGCAAGGGCAACCCGTCCGCCATAGGGTTCGTTCAAGTCGCCGAGCAATTTGCGGTCTGCGACATCGACCGAGAGAATGACAGCAGCGTCTTCGTCAACGGTATCCGGTGTTTCTTCAACTGCCAGAAAGGCATAGCGTTCCGGAATCGGGTCACTGCACCGCACCACCGCATGACAGCCCATCTGACGGAGCAGGGCAGCGAGTGCATAACCGCTGCCGATGCAGTCGCCGTCCGGACTTTGATGGATGAGGATCATGGCTTGCTGGATGGTTTGCAGCTGGGCAGCTGTTTCTGCAATGTTCATATCTTACTCCTCAATGTCCTCTAAATGCAGGTCATGCAATTTCTGATTGATTTCTGCACTGTGTTCAATGGAATGGTCTGCAATGAAGTGCAGAGCCGGAGATTTCCGCAGCTTGAGGCGATGAAACAGTTCCCGCCGCAGAAATCCGGTCGCACTGACCAGACCGATGCAGGAGGTTTTCGCCGTTTCGATGCCAGATAAGCTAGAAACATAGACTTTACAGTTCGACATATCGTTAGACAATTCCACCCGAACGATGGTCAAAAGGGGGTCGATACGGGGGTCTTTGAGTTCCCGCAGCAGGGCGGTGAGTTCTCGCAGGATGTCTTCTTCTGTCCGACTGGTTTTATAGTTTGCCATAAGAAAATGCCTCCTTTTTTCAAATCAGGGGCGGAGAAATGCAGCGAATGCCGCTGCATTTCCAAGCCGGATGGAATGAATATTCTCTGAATTAGTCCTGATATTCTTCCATGATGAAGGCTTCAAAGATGTCGCCTTCCTTGAAGTCCCGGAACTTTTCGAGCGTAATACCGCATTCGTAGCCTTCGGTAACTTCCTTTACGTCATCCTTGAACCGCTTCAGGCTGGACATTTTATCTTCTGCAATGACAATGCCATCCCGAACGACACGAATCTGGCACTGTCTGGTAACTTTACCGCTGAGGACATACGCACCGGCAACCGCACCAACGCTGGAGATTTTATAGACCTGACGCACTTCGATCCGACCCATAACAACTTCCCGGAACTTCGGCGCAAGCATGCCCTTCATAGCAGTTTCCACATCTTCGATGGCATCATAGATGACCCGATAGGTGCGGATTTCGACATGGTCACGGGCAGCGGTTTCTTCTGCCAGCGGGTCAGGACGCACATTGAAGCCGATGATAATGGCATTGGATGCATCCGCCAGCATGACATCGCTTTCGTTGATTGCACCAACGCCGCCGTGGATGACCCGAACCCGAACTTCATCGTTCTGGATTTTTTCGAGGGACTGCTTCACAGCTTCTACAGAACCCTGTACGTCAGCCTTGACGATGATGGCGAGTTCCTTCATTTCACCCTCTGCAATCTGGCTGAAGAGGTTGTCAAGTGTTACCTTCTGGTATTCGCTGAACTTTGCCTGCTTTGCTTCATGCTTCCGCTGTTCTACGAGGGTCTTTGCCAGACGTTCATCTTCTACAACGTCAAAGACATCGCCAGCAGCCGGAACTTCTGCCAGACCGGTGATTTCAACCGGAACAGACGGGCCAGCTTCGTGAACAACTGTACCCTTGTCGTTGGTCATGACACGAACCTTTCCGACACTCGTTCCGGCAAGAATAACATCGCCGGTGTGCAGTGTCCCGTTCTGAACCAACAGGGTTGCAACCGGACCTCTGCCCTTATCCAACCGAGCTTCGATGACAGCACCCTTTGCACGGCGGTTCGGGTTTGCCTTGAGTTCCTGCATTTCTGCAATCAGCAGCACGTCTTCGAGCAGTTCGTCAATGCCTTCGCCAGTCTTTGCAGAAACCGGAACGCACATAACATCGCCGCCCCAGTCTTCGCAAACCAAATCATATTTGGTGAGTTCTTCCTTAACCCGGTCTGGATTTGCTCCTTCTTTATCCATCTTGTTGATGGCAACAATCAGGGAAACGCCAGCAGCCTTTGCATGGTTGATGGATTCTACGGTCTGCGGCATGATACCGTCATCCGCAGCAACAACCAGAATGGCAATATCTGTGATATTTGCCCCTCTTGCACGCATTGCGGTGAACGCTTCGTGTCCCGGTGTATCGAGGAAGGTAATTTCCTTGCCGTTGCAAGTGACCTGATAAGCACCGATGTGCTGGGTGATACCGCCGGCTTCGCCTGCAGCGATGTTGGCGTGACGGATGTAGTCCAGAATGGAAGTCTTACCATGGTCAACGTGACCCATAACAACGACAACCGGAGAGCGTTCTTCGGTGTTATCGGATTCGTCCTCTTCTTCAATCAGACGTTCTTCGATGGTAACGATGACTTCCTTTTCTACCTTTGCACCCAGTTCTTCTGCAACCAGACAAGCGGTGTCGAAGTCGATTTCCTCATTGATGGATGCCATAACACCCAAGCCCATCAGCTTTTTGATGACTTCCGTTGCAGTCACTTTCAAGCGGCTTGCGAGTTCGCTGACCACGATGGATTCCGGAATCCGAACCTTGAGCTGTTGTTTTCTTGCCTTTTCGAGTTCCAGACGGCGAAGACGATCCTGTTCGGTTTCCCGCTTATTGGAATACTTCTGCTTGTTCCGCTGAGCAGACTTCTGGTTGATTTTCTGCTTTTTGGTGGAATAGTTATCCTTGCTGTACTTGCCAGCCGGAGCAATCTGTTCATACCGCTGGTTGTACTTATCCAAATCCACATAAGAGCCACGGGTATCAACAGTACGCCGCTTTTCTGTTGTAGTAGCGGTATCGGAAGACAGTTCCACTTCTACATGCAGCCGTTCGCCCCGTTTTTGTGCCTGCGGCTGCTGTTTCTGCTTTTTCTTGTGGTGTTCCGGATGGTTGTTATTGTTGTTGTTATTCGGCTGGCTGGCTGGCTTGGCAGCAGCTGGCTGCTTTTTCGGCTGAGCGGCAGCCTGCGGCTGATTCTTCTGATTGGATGCAGCCTGCTGCGGCTTCTTTGCAGCGGAGTTGCTGTTATTGGGATTGCCATTACCATTACCATTGTTATTGTTGGCATGGTTATTTCCAGCGGCATTCTGCTGCTGTGGTCTTCTCCGATCCTGCGGCTGTTTTTTTCCTTGATTCTGCTGCTGGTGAGCAGCTTTCTTTTCGTTCCCTTTTTTCATAGATTGTTGTGCCACCTCTTCCCTCGTACTGTTTTTCGTTGCGAAATAGGCTGCAAAGCCGTCTGTCACCTGCTGATGCTGGGTGACATATTCCAGAACCAGATTGACTTCTGCTTCCGTCAAGGTGCTGCTGCTCTTTTTTTCTGTTCCGTTTTGCAGTTCAGAAAACAGGGCAATCAGGTCATTCGGGGTCATCTGGAGTGTCTTTGCAACGTCGCTCAATTTCTGCTTTTTTGTCGTCATCGGCAACTCTCCTTTCCGCGTGTTCCTGTCGGTTGGGACAGGGTTTCAAAAAGAATGGTATGCGTCATCCATTGCTGGAGGACGATTTGGTCTGTAATAGAGCCTGAATCCGCTGGGCGAATCCGGCTTCACAGATGGTCAGGATGCCGGCACGCTGTCCGAACAGCAGCCGGACTTCTGCCATTTCCCAGTCCGTCTGTACGACTGGGACGTGTTGTTTTTCGGCGAAATACAGCACTTCTTTCCGGCTTTTTTCGGAAAGGTCTGCGGTGAGCAGAATGCAGGCTGCATAGCCGCCCTGGATGGCATCTTTCGCCCGTGCAAAGCCGGCTTCGAGTTTACCGGCTTTCCGGCAGATCGTCAGTAAGTTCCTGCACTTTTCTGGTAAGGGCATCTTCCATCTCCTTATAGGTTTCCGGTGGAAACATCTGCACAAAAGAGCGTTCCACCTTGCGGGTTTTCTTTGCTTTTTCGAGGCAGGCTTTATTCTTGCAGAGATAAGCCCCTCTTCCCGGGGTTTTTCCGGTTTCGTCAATGACGAAATTGCCGTCCGGGGTTCGCACGATTCGGATGAGTTCCTGTTTTGGCTTTCGTTCGCCGCAGCCCATGCAGGCACGCAGGACTTCTTTTTTCTTTTTCATGCGGTGTTATGCCTCCGTTGTTTCCGGGGTTTCTGCTGGTGCATCAATGGCGGATTCAATGGCAGCCGTTGTATCGTCATCGCTCAGCAG
>HF997952.1:62360-69428 GCA_000433635.1 Ruminococcus sp. CAG:254 | reverse complement strand
GGCATCCGATGCCGGAACGATTCGGGAGGCTGGCTCGAACAATATCAAGGACGGACAGTCTGCATGGGTGCAGGTTTATGGCGACCAGTCCTATATTCTCAAGGCATTTGAATATGCAAGAAAGTATGCACCGGCTGGCTGCAAGCTGTTCTATAATGACTATAACGAATACAACACCGCCAAGATGAACTACATCGTCAGCGACATTTTAAAGCCGCTGATTGCTGCCGGAACGATTGATGGAATGGGTATGCAGTCGCATATCTCTATGAGTACGCCGACCATCGAACAGTACAAAAAGGCAATGCAGACCTATTCAGATTTGGGGCTGGAAATTCAGGTAACCGAATTGGATGTTTCCCAGAAATCCAACGCCGTAGCTGACCAGTTGGAACTGGCACAGCGGTATCAGGATTGCTTTAAGATGTACAAGGAAATGAAAGCATCCGGTGTGAACCTGTCCGCAGTTGTCATCTGGGGCATTACCGATTCCACCAGCTGGATTGGTGGCTATCCGCTGCTGTTCGACAAGGATTATCAGGCAAAGCCGTCCTACTATGCCGTTGTTGATACGGATTCCGAAGTGGAAAAGATTCAGACGATGAACGCTTATCAGTACGCATCCGATGCCGACTTAGAGCAGGCATTTGCGATCCAGACACCGCAGACCCTGCAAAGATTGAGTACAGACGGAAACACCTCTACAAGTGATATGACATTCAAGGCTGCTTGGAATGCAGATGGCTTGGTGATTCGGGTTTCCAACCTTGACCCAGGACTGAGTAGTCTTTCCGTATATGGCAGCACGACCGACCAGCAAGGCGAACTGTTGAAAATGGTAACGGATTTTGATGGCAAGGATAGCATGGACATTTCTGTTCCGCTGACCGGAAAAGCCGGAAGCATCGTTTATCTGGATTTGGTTGCAGAAAGCAATGTGACTGCTTATGTACAAAAAACGGATGGCACTTATGAAGATGTTCATTTTCATTCTTTATATGCATGGAACGACATGGACTTCATTAAACAGTTCATGGTAAATGGAATTATAACGAAAATGGTTCCAACCTGCGGTATTGTGACACTGAAAGCACAGCCGAAGTCTGCAACTGCCACCTACGGCACACCGACCATTGATGGAACGATTGATTCCGTTTGGGACGATGCTCCGACCATTGATGTCAACACCTTCAGCGTGGGCAATGGTGCAACCGGAACGGCAAAGATGCTCTGGGATGAAAACAACCTCTATGTTCTGACAGAAGTCACCGACCCAGTTCTGAGCAAGTCCAGTGCAAACGCTTATGAACAGGATACGGTAGAAGTATTCTTCGATGAAAACAACCACAAGACGGACTATTACGAAACAGACGATTTACAGGCTCGTGTCAATTACGACAACGAAAAGACGATTACCGATGGACTTTCCACAGACCGTTTCGTATCTGCAACTGCAAAGACCGACAAGGGCTATCTGGTAGAAATGGCAATTCCGTTCGGAATCGCTCCGTTTAAAAATGGACAGGTACTTGGCTTTGATGTACAGGTAAACGATGACGGAACAGGCGATGGAAAGCGGACTGCAATCAGCAACTGGAACGACTTGACCGGTATGGGTTACACCAGCACCGCAGGCTATGGCGTTTTGACGTTGACAGGCGGCAGCAGCGAAACCACAACTTCTGCAACCACCACCACCGGAACATCTACCACAACCACAACGACCGCCACAACAGTCACAACAACTGACACACTGGAAAATATCAATTATGGCGATGTCAACTTGGATGGTGTTGTAGACTTGGCAGACAGCATTGTACTGAATAAGTATCTGGCACAGGTTCTGACACTTTCAGATATGGCTCTGAAAAATGCAGATGTCAATACAGATCAGAATTTGACAGAGAAAGACACGACAATTTTGATGCGGTTTATCTTGCAGGATAAAGACTACCCAGAATTACCGCATGTAGATGCTGAATAATTCGTGTTTTTTCGGGAATCCTATATGGAGAAGAAGCCTTTAAAACGCAGCTGATTGTGTCGTTCTGAGGAACGGACAAGGCAGATGGCGTATAATTCCACACGAGATTTCATAAGATGGAATAACGAGTGATAGGGAGGAACGCCATATGAAATCATTGACAAAGTTGGTTCTCCGAAAATCCGTCATTGTAGTGCTTGCCTGTGTCTGTGGGGTGACAGCGGTTTATTTTGGCGGACAGAAAGCAGAAGAAGCTGTACAAACGCTTGCAACCCGTCCCCCTTATGAACCGCCCACCATTGTATTAGATGCCGGACACGGCGGGATGGATGGCGGATGCACCTCCGTGAATGGCGTATCCGAAAAGGGCATCAATCTGGAAATTCTGCTCCATCTGCGGGCAATGCTGCAAATGGAAGGCTACACGGTTGTTGTTACCCGAGATACGGATCGTTCTATTCACGAAGAGGGCGTTGAGGGAATCGCCAATCAGAAAAGTTCCGACATGGATCACCGGCTGGCATTGTTCAATGAATATGACCCGGCGGTCTGTGTTTCCATTCACCAGAATCAATTCACGGATGCCGCTTACAGCGGAGCACAGATGTTCTATTCCAGCACCAATCGGGACAACAGTATTCTTGCACAAGCCTTGCAGGATGCATTTGTTGCCCAGCTTCAGCCGGAGAACAAACGGGAAATTAAACAGTGCGGAAAAGAATTGTTTCTCTGTTATTTCAGCGAAAATCCGACGGTTATGGCAGAATGCGGCTTTTTATCCAATCCGGAAGAAGCTGCCCTGTTGGAGTCTACCGAGTATCAGCAGAAAGTTGCCTTTACGCTGTTCGATGGGCTGAATCAGTATCTGGCAGAAAAGCAGCGAAAAGCCGGATAAACAGGGATTTCACAAAAACCTCGTAAAATTTCCCTTGACAAATGCCGCAAGGTGCATTATAATAAAGGAAATGCGAAAAACGAGGAAGAGAAGGAGTACCTGTTTTCGGGCTGCCTAGAGAAGAGATGGCTGGTGAAAATCTCTCAGGCGATGACAGGGAAGGTAGTCTTGGAGTTCTGCACGGGAAGCCGCAAAGCGGTGTGTAGTGTGCAGCGGGTTCTCCCGTTATCGAGAACGCAAATCCCTTGATTTGCATGAGTGCAGAGAAGAATTCTCTGAATGCAGGTGGTAACACGGACGCAAATCGTTCGCCCTGAGCAGTTCCAATCGAACCGTTCAGGGCGTTTTTGTTTGTAAAAAAGAGAGAAAAGGAGTTTCAAACATGAAAAAAGAACTGGCAAAATCTTACCAGCCAAAAGACTTTGAAGACCGCATCTATGCGGAGTGGATGGAAAAGGGTTGTTTCCATGCGGAAGTAGATTCCAAGAAGCAGCCGTACACCATCGTAATTCCGCCGCCGAACATCACTGGTCAGCTGCACATGGGACACGCTTTGGACGAAACCTTACAGGATATTTTGATTCGTTGGAAGCGGATGTCTGGTTATAGTGCATTGTGGCTGCCGGGAACAGACCACGCCTCCATTGCAACCGAAGCAAAAATTGTAGAAGCCATGCGGAAAGAGGGCATCAAGAAAGAAGACCTCGGACGGGATGGATTCCTGAAGCGTGCATGGGACTGGAAAAAGCAGTACGGTGGCAGAATCGTCGAACAGCTGAAAAAATTAGGCTCTTCCTGTGACTGGGAACGGGAACGGTTCACCATGGATGAAGGCTGCAATCAGGCAGTCAAGGAAGTATTCATTCGCTACTACGAAGAAGGCCTGATTTATCGGGGCGAACGGATTATTAACTGGTGTCCGAAATGCCTGACTTCCATTTCCGATGCAGAAGTCGAATATGAAGACCAAGCAGGTCATTTCTGGCACTTGCGGTATCCGTTGAAGGATGGCAGCGGCTATCTGGAACTGGCAACCACCCGTCCGGAAACCTTGCTGGGTGATACGGCTGTTGCAGTTAATCCGAATGACGAACGGTATCAGCATCTGGTTGGCAAGACTTTGATTCTGCCGCTGGTACATCGGGAAATTCCGATTGTTGCCGATGACTATGTAGAAATGGACTTCGGAACAGGCGTTGTAAAGATTACCCCAGCCCACGACCCGAACGACTTTGAAGTTGGTCTGCGGCATAACCTGCCAGTCATCAATGTTATGACTGACGATGCAAAAATTACAGATGATTACCCGAAGTATGCCGGCATGGATCGCTACGAAGCACGGAAAGCCATTGTTGCCGATTTGGAAGCAGAAGGGGCATTGGTTGAAATCGAAGACTATAACCACAATGTCGGCACTTGCTACCGTTGCGGAACAACCGTAGAACCGAGAGTTTCCAAGCAGTGGTTTGTAAAGATGAAGCCATTGGCACAGCCGGCAATTGATGCCGTTCGGAACGGCAAGACGAAGTTTGTTCCGGAACGGTTCGACAAGATTTACTTCCACTGGCTCGAAAATATCAAAGACTGGTGTATTTCCCGTCAGCTTTGGTGGGGACACCGGATTCCGGCATTCTATTGTGATGACTGCGGCGAAATGGTTGTCACCAAGGAAAATGCTGCAACTTGTCCGAAGTGCGGAAAGCCGATGCGGCAAGACCCGGATACACTGGATACTTGGTTCAGTTCTGCTCTCTGGCCGTTCTCAACACTGGGATGGCCGAATCAGACCGAAGAACTGAAGTATTTCTACCCAACCAACACACTGGTAACGGGCTATGATATTATTTTCTTCTGGGTTGTCCGGATGATGTTCTCCGGCTTGAAGTGCATGAACGAAGTGCCGTTTGATACGGTTTTGATTCATGGTCTGGTACGGGATGAACAGGGCAGAAAGATGTCCAAGTCCCTGGGTAACGGCATTGACCCGCTGAAAGTCATTGATGAATACGGTGCAGATGCTCTGCGGTTTATGCTGGCAACCGGTAACGCTCCGGGCAATGATATGCGGTACAGCGATGACAAGGTAAAGGCTGCCCGAAACTTTGCAAACAAGCTCTGGAACGCTTCTCGGTTTATCATGATGAATCTGCCGGAGGACTTCCAGTTCAACGGACTGCCGGAACAGCTCACCATGGAAGACCGCTGGATTGTAGACCGTTTCAACAACCTTGCAAAGGAAGTCAACGACAATCTGAACAAGTTTGAAATTGGAGTTGCCTGCTCCAAGCTGTATGATTTCATCTGGGATGTTTATTGTGACTGGTATATTGAATTGACCAAGCCGAGAATTCAGGCTGGCGGTGCAACCATGGAACAGGCACAAGCCGTTCTGGTTTGGGTCATGCGTGGTATGCTGAAGCTGCTGCATCCGTTTATGCCGTATATTACCGAAGAAATCTGGCAGGTATTGACCAACGAAGAATCCATGATTATGCTGGAATCCTATCCGGTTTATACCGAAGAACACGCTTATGCAGAAGCTGCTCAGTTTGAAAAAGTCATTGATGCGATTCGTGCCATCCGGAATTGCCGGACGTCCATGAATGTTCCGCCGTCCAAGAAGGCAAGCGTTTACATTGAAACACAGGATACCGAATTGTTTGCAGCTGCTGCGGTATTCTTTGAAAAGCTGGCATCTGCATCCAGCGTAGAAGTTGGAACATCGTTTGATTTGCAGGATGCTGCAACTGCAGTCACAGACAGTGCAAGAATTTTCATCCCGATGGCAGAGCTGGTTGACAGAGAAAAGGAACTGGCAAGACTGCAAAAAGAACAGCAGAAGGCACAGAAAGACATTGATTTCTTGCAGAAGAAGCTGAACAATCCGGGATTCCTTGCAAAAGCACCGGAACAGCTGGTTGCTGCAGAACGAGCAAAGCTGGCAAAAGCAACCGAAAAGATGGAAAAGATTTTACAGTCCATTGCTGGCTTGCAATAATCATATTTGAACCAAAATCACACCATTCCATTCGCAGCGGATGTCGCATCTGCTGCGAATGGTTCTTTTTTGAAAGGAGTGTTTCGGTTATGACCATATCGGAAACCATTGCTTATCTCCAGCAGTTCAGCAAGAGCGGAAAGCCTGTGAAAGACTTGTCCCGGATGCAGTCCCTGTTAGAAGAACTGGGCAATCCGCAGGAACAATTGCGATTCGTTCACATTGCCGGAACGAACGGGAAAGGTTCTGTTGTTGCATATGGTTCGGCAGCAGCCATTGCCGCTGGTATCCAAACCGGACAGTTTACCTCGCCCTTTGTCCGGCACTATCAAGACCGGATTCAGGTCAATGGAACAGATATTTCAGACGACCGTCTTTGTGCACTCTGCGAACAGGTGACAGCGTGTCATGTATCCAAGGCGTGTTCGCAGTTTGAAGTTACGCTGGCAATTGCCCTGCTCTATTTTGTGGAACAAAAGTGTGAACTAGTCTTTCTGGAAACTGGATTGGGTGGCTTGCTGGATGCAACCAACGTGATAAAAGACCCATTGGTAAGCGTGATTACGTCGATTTCGTTTGACCATATGGCGATTCTGGGGAATACACTGCCGGAAATTGCAACCCAAAAAGCAGGCATCATCAAGGAACACTGTCCGGTTGTGGTATCACCGGACAATCCAGAATCGGTGCGTTCCATCATGCAGGAAACTGCTGCTGAAAAGCATACAACGGTTACGATTTCAGAGATGCAGGCTTGTACAATTTTGCAGCGTTCCCTGACAGAAACAAAGTTTTCCTATCAAAATCAAGTCTATACGCTGCATATGCCGGGAAAGCATCAAATTGCCAACGCCCTCACTGCCATTGAAACACTGCACATTCTGCAACAATCTGGATTCCCGATTCCGGAAACTGCCATTCAAGCAGCTTTGCCAACGGTACAGCTTCCGGCTCGGGTACAGATTTTACAGAAAGACCCGCTGGTTTTGATGGACGGCGGGCACAATGCCTCTGGCGTAGCTGCTCTGACAGAGGTTTTGAAAGACTATGGCAGCCATCCAATGATTGCGATTTTGGGCATGGTGAAAGGGAAAGACTATCAGACCGCCGTCAAGGAACTGTCCGAAGTGTTGGACGTTGTTTTCTGCGTGGATGATTTTTCACCGCAGGCTGTTCCAGCTGCAGAACTGG
>HF997952.1:58965-62343 GCA_000433635.1 Ruminococcus sp. CAG:254 | reverse complement strand
AGCTGCAGAACTGGCAGCTTGTTTTCCGCCCACCATTTCCACGACTTGCCTGCCACATAAAGCAGCGTTTCAAGCAGCATTGGAGCAGGCAAAACAAAATCATGGCTGTGTTGTCATCAGCGGTTCGCTGTATTTGTCCAGTGCATTTCTGGAACAAGACAGCATTCAACTTTAACAGACATCGAACTGTGTTTGAATCTGTTTGGTCGCTCCGATTGGCGAATAGTTCCAAGTGGAGAGATGCGGTTCTTGCACGAAATAGGAGAGAGCATCCGGCGATTCTGTATCGGGGAATGCATCAATCAGCACCAATTTGATTTTCATTTTTTCCGGAATGATGGCTTTGATGTAAACGCTGGCACGCTGTTTCGGTGAGATATGTTCTTTTGGCTCTGCCAGTCCAGCGAGATTTGGCGTTAATTCCACGAAAACACCATACGATTCCACAGAACGAACAATGCCGGAAACAGTTTCTCCCACCGCAAACTTTGCAGCGTTTTCCATCCATGTTCCGAGCAATTCTTTGTGTGACAAACCAATCCGAAAATCAGAAACGCTGGTGACAACTGCCTGAATCGTCTGCCCCAGCGTAAAGCGGTCAGACGGGTGCGAGATTCGAGAAACAGAGATACAGTCGATGGGAATCATAGATGGAATCCCACAGCCAATATCTACAAAACAGCCGAATTTCTCCATGTGGGTCACACGAGCTGGCAGGACATCGCCGGGGGTACAGTGCGATAAAAATTCCTGCCAACATTGCAGCTGTGCTTGTCGGCGAGAGAGAATCGCAAGCGGAACGCCGTCTGCATCGGTCGTCAGTTCCTGTACTTGAAAACAGACGGGTTTTCCAGCCTTTGCAATCAGTGCAATTTCCCTGGTTGTTCCCTCTGCAATGCCAATTGCCCCTTCTTCCCGTGGGATAATGCCTCGCATATGCGGCAACTCTACGATGAGATTGTGTGCCGCATCGCAGACGATGGCACGGGCTTCTAAAATTTGTTTTCGGTGCATGGCAGCCTGTAACGCTGCAACACTTTGTAGAGCGGTTTGATTTTCCATGGTATGCAGCCGCATGCCCTCTGGTAAGTATGTTGTCATTTTGACCTCCCATTGTTTTTTCTGCCAAGCAGGTTGTTTTTTTACAGTTTATGATGAGCGGTTTTTGTTTATGCACAAGGGAACAGGACAGAAGAAACATCCCCCAGCATCTGGGGGATTCTGTTTCCTCTTATTATAATCAAAAGAGCATTTTTTTGCAAGCCTGATTGCTGTCAGCCGGTTTCTTATGACAAAAATAGCGGATTCCCGTTAGAATCCGCTATTTTGTCAGGCGTCCCAGTTCTGCATTTGGCTTCCGCCCAATGCCGTCAAGATACTGTGTGCGGTTGGATAGGCTTCTGCGGAACAGGAAATGCGAAGGTCAGCCGTTTGGTTGCGTTCCGGTTCTAAGATTTCTTCTTCATTCAGCTGCCGTTCAATTCTGCCGGTGATATTGTGGGCAGAAACAGCAGCTGTCGTGTAGATTGAAAAATACGTCTGCGGAATGCTGCCGATGGCAATGCTGTTCGGGTTTCGAGGGGTAACGGAAACCTGTGCCACGTGTGGAATGTGCTGCTGCAAATAGGAAGCAGCATATTCCGCAGCATCGACACTCGGAAACGCTGCCTGTATGATTTTTTGCATCGAAAACGCCTCATTTCTTATTTTTTTCACAAAGCAGGGTGTTCTTTTTGGAAGAATGCCCTGTTTTTGCAGGACATTTTTATTATTTTTCTACAAATGCAAAAAAATATTCCCTGAAAATGTTGCCTTATGCAAAGAAATCGGGTATAATAGAAGTACTTATGTGCAATGCACCCAGTGAAATGGATGAGCAATCAAATGCAATGGGAGAAGAAACAATCATGGATGTTAGACCAGCTGATCTTTTATTGATGCGAAAGCCGCATCCCTGCGGCGGAAATACGTTTTATGTCATTCGTTCTGGAATGGATTTTAAACTACGCTGTACCACTTGCGGCAGAGAGTTTATGATTCCCCGCAACAAAATTGAACGGAGAATCAAGCAGGTGATTCGGGAAACCGATTCTTCGGAATCGACGAACACGCTGCCAACATCGAAATAAGACAAAACCGCAAAAATCAAAGGAGATCACAAACTTATGTTAGAAAAATTAAGCCGCATGGAGAAAAATTATACAGAACTTGCGGATTCCTTATCAGACCCAGCAGTCCTTGCAGACAATCGACTGTATGCAGAGAAAATGCGGGAATATAAACGCATGACCCCAATCATAGAAACCTATCATGCATATCTGCATGCCATGCAGCAACGGGACGAAGCAAAAGAATTGCTACAGGAAAATGATGGCGATGCAGAACTGAAAGAACTGGCACAAGAAGAATATCATACTGCCAAGGCAGCTTGTGAAGATTTGCACGAGAAATTGATTTTTCTGCTGTTGCCGCAAGACCCGAACGATGATAAGAACGTCATCATTGAAATCCGCAGCGGTGCTGGTGGGGAAGAAGCAGCACTGTTTGCCAATAGTCTTTACCGGATGTATACGATGTATGCGGAATCGAAGGGCTGGAAGCAAGAAGTTCTGAATCAAAACCCGACCGAACTGGGCGGATTCAAGGAAATCAGTTTTTCGATTGTGGGCGAGGGTGCATATTCCAAGCTGAAATATGAAAGCGGTGTGCATCGGGTGCAGCGTGTGCCGGAAACGGAATCGCAGGGCAGAATCCACACCTCTACCGTTACGGTTGCCGTTCTGGTGGAAGCAGACGATGTAGAATTGAACATCAATCCAACGGATTTACGAATTGATGTATTCCGTGCAAGCGGTGCTGGCGGACAGCATATCAACAAGACGGAATCCGCAGTACGAATTACACACTTGCCGACCGGAATTGTGGTAGAATGTCAGGACGAACGCAGCCAGTTTAAAAACAAAGATAAGGCAATGAAAATTCTGCGTTCTCGGCTCTATGAAGCGATGCAGCGAGAACAAAATGAAAAAATCGCCTCGGAACGAAGAATGCAGGTTGGAACGGGCGACCGTTCGGAGCGAATCCGTACGTATAATTTCCCACAGGGCAGAATGACCGACCATCGAATCGGCTTGACGCTGTATCGGCTGGAAGATTTGCTGAACGGAAACTTAGAGGAAGTATTTGAAGCCCTTGCAACTTCAGAACAGCTGAAGAAACTGGCAGCCAAAACCATGGAAGACACGGAGGAACAATAAATGGAAACAATCTTATTATCCGATACAGAAACAGATTTAGAACGAGCAGCCGCATGGATTCAGGCAGGAGAAGTGGTCGGTATGCCGACCGAAACCGTTTATGGACTGGCAGCGGATGCCT
>HF997952.1:38738-58942 GCA_000433635.1 Ruminococcus sp. CAG:254 | reverse complement strand
GGCAGCGGATGCCTGCAATCCGGAAGCCGTGAAAAAAGTCTTTGCAGCGAAGGGCAGACCGGCAGACAATCCCTTGATTGTGCATATTTCCGAGATGGAACAACTGTCCGGACTGGTGACCGCCGTTCCCGACTTGGCATATCGACTGGCAGAACGATTCTGGCCAGGACCTTTAACCATGATTTTGCCGAAGCAGGATTGCATCCCGTCTGTCACATCCGGCGGATTGGATACGGTTGGCATCCGGATGCCATCCCATCCCATCGCAAGACGGCTGATTACATTATCTAAAACGGCAATCGCAGCCCCATCCGGAAACCGTTCCGGCTATCCCAGCCCGACTACCGCTGCCCATATGATGCACGATTTAAACGGAAAAATTGCAGCGGTGATTGATGGCGGGGCATGTCAAGTGGGCGTGGAATCGACTGTCATTTGTTTTGAAGATGCACAGACTGTTCGGATTCTGCGACCGGGCTATATTACGAAAGAAGACTTGGAGCAGGTTGCAAAGACTGCCATTTTAGACCCTGCAATTCTGCACGATATACAGGCTGGGCAGACGGTTCGTTCTCCGGGGATGAAATACCAGCATTATTCTCCGCAGGCAAATGTGATTTTAGTAGAGGGCAGCGATGCTGCATTTTGTGCGTATGTTTCCCAGCATCAAACAGCGGACTGTTATGCGTTGGTATTTGATGGCGAAGAGCAGAATTTATCTATTCCGTGCCTGACTTACGGAAAGAACAGTGCCGAGCAGGCACAGCATTTATTTGACTGTCTGCGGCACTGCGATGAAATCGGAGCAAAAACGGTTTATGTTCGTGCCCCGAAACGGGATGGTATCGGACTTGCAGTTTATAACCGACTCATTCGGGCAGCTGGATTCGAGGTGATCCAGCTATGAACAGTCTAAACGGGGTCATGGTGGTTGGACTGACCGGACAGACCGGAGCCGGAAAGAGTACCGTTTCCCGCCTATTTGCAGAGAGTGGATTTTGCGTGATTGATGCAGACCAGATTGCACGGGCGGTGGTACATAAGGGCAGTCGCTGCCTGTTGGAGTTGACGGAATGTTTTTCTGATATTTTATTGCTAAATGGGGAACTTAACCGAAAAGCTTTGGCAAAGCAGGCATTTCAAAACAAAAAGAATTTGGAATTGATGAATTCCATCATGTATCCTTACATTATGGGGGAGATTCTGCGGCAGATTCATCATCATTCGAGGATGGGTCAGAAATTGATTTTGCTGGATGCTCCAACGCTGTTTGAAAGTCGGGCAGATGATTTCTGCGAGTTGATTATTTCCGTGACTGCAAGAGCAGAACTGCGGAAAGCACGGATTTTGCAGCGGGATTCGATTACAGAAGAAGCAGCACAGGCTCGCATGGATGCACAGTTACCGGAGCAGTTCTTTGTAGAACATTCGGATTTTATCATCAAAAACAATAAAGATTGCAGGAATTTAGAAGTGGTTTCCGAAGAAGTCATTGCAAAAATCAAAGAATATTATATTCGGCGGTATCAAGTGCCGTCTTAATTAGAACGATTTCAGCTCCCAGTATGATTTGGGAGCTGCTTTTTTATGATTCAGACTGGTTATTCGGATACGAGCCGCAGGCAAAAGCGGTCAAGCTGGCTCAGCTTGGCGGAGAGGGTGATTCCCCACAGTGTGGGGAAATGTCCCAGAGGGACAAAAGGGCAGGGCATCTTTTAAAATGGGGGACAAGCTGTCCCCCTTAACACAGGTATTGATAAGAGGTATTGAAATCTAATAGGAACAAGCAAATGCTGTTCGCCATGCTAAAAACAAAAAACTTCCTGAAAACTGCAATCTAAGAGTGTTTGATAACAGTTTCGGAGAACGCAACCACCGGCGAACAGCACACAGGCAAAGAACGAAGTGATTTTGCCGACTCCATTTTCAATCGTTTTCCCAAGAATCATCGGTTTTGCATCAAAAAAAGCAATTTGATTTCGTATTGCATTTTTGAAACAGTTGTGCTATAATAAGAACAGCACAGCGAAACCAGCTGTGCTGCCAACCAACTTTTTCATAGGAGGCTTATTGAAATGGCAGAAGAAAAGAAATCAGAAAGCAAACAGTTAAAAGAAAAATTATTTGCTTCCAAAAAACATGGTGCATTGCGGATGAGCGAAGACGATCAGACCGCTTGTGAAGCACTTTGCAAGGACTATATGGCATTCCTGAACCAGTCTAAGACCGAACGGGAGGCTTGTGCCAACGCAGAAGCCCTGCTGAAAGAACATGGATTTGTTCCGTTTACGCCGGGTATGGCTCTGAAAGCCGGCGATAAGGTTTACCAGAACAACCGTGGAAAGGCAATGATTGCCGCCATCATTGGTTCTGCACCGATTACCGAGGGCGTTCGGCTTTGTGCTGCACACATTGACTCTCCTCGTCTGGATATGAAGCAGAATCCATTGTATGAAGATAGCGAACTGGGACTGTTCAAGACCCATTACTACGGCGGTATTAAGAAGTACCAGTGGACAGCCATTCCGCTTTCCCTGCATGGTGTCATCATCAAGGCAGACGGCAGCAAGGTAACCGTCAACATCGGCGAAGCTGAAGGCGACCCGGTATTTTGTGTAACCGACCTGTTGCCGCATCTGGCAACGGAACAGATGAAACGCCCGTCTGTTGGCTTGATTCGGGGCGAAGAACTGAATGTTTTGGTTGGTTCGATGCCGTTCAAAAAATCCGAAGAAAGCGAAGCTGTGAAGCTGAACCTGCTGCACATCTTGTATGAAAAGTATGGCATTACAGAATCTGATTTTGTTTCCGCAGAATTGGAAGCCGTTCCGGCGTTTCCAGTCAAGGAAATCGGCTTTGATCGCAGCATGATTGGTGGATATGGGCATGATGACCGTGTTTGCTCTTATCCGGCTTTGCGTGCCCTGCTGGACACCATCAGCACCCCGAAACACACTGCTGTTGTGATTCTGACCGATAAGGAAGAAACGGGCAGCGATGGCAACACCGGCTTGTGCTCCTCTTACCTGAAATATTTCATTGAAGATTTGGCAGATTGCTTTGGTGCAAAGGGCAGACATGTCCTCCACGCATCGCAGTGCCTCTCCGCAGATGTCAACGCCGCATTTGACCCAACATTCCCAGATGTAATGGAACGTAACAACTGTGCTTACCTGAATCATGGTGTTTGCGTGACAAAGTTCACAGGTGCAAGAGGCAAGTCTGGCACATCGGACGCTTCCGCTGAATTTGTGGGAACGGTTCGGCAGCTGCTCGACAAGGAACAGGTTGTATGGCAGACCGGCGAACTGGGCAAGGTTGACGGCGGCGGCGGCGGTACCGTTGCAGCCTATATTGCAAACTTGGATGTAGACACCATTGATGTCGGCGTTCCGGTTCTGTGCATGCACGCACCGTTTGAAGTTGTTGCAAAGATTGACGTTTATATGACCTATCGTGCATTCTTTGTTTTCATGGCATCTTAATAGAATCCATTTTCTTATCGCAAAAAAAAGAGCGGATTGCTGAGCGTTTCAGCAGTCCGCTTTTTGTGATAAAAAATCATGTTTATTCGTATCGCAAAGCATCAATCGGGTTCAAGTTGGCAGCCTTTACAGAGGGAATCCAACCGAACAGAATGCCAACCACCATAGAGAACAAAACAGCAATGATGGCAGCAGCCGGACTGATGGAAACGGGAACTTCCGCCAGTTTTGCAATGATACGAGACAAACCAATCCCGGCGATCACTCCCAACAGACCGCCGACACTGGTCAAAACAGCTGCTTCCGTCAGGAACTGAAACAGAATATTGCGTTTCTTTGCTCCGAGTGCCTTTTTCAAGCCGATTTCACGGGTGCGTTCTGTGACAGATACCAGCATAATATTCATAACGCCAATCCCACCAACCAGCAGGGAAATACCGGCGATGTAAATCAACATTGTGTTGGTCGAGCTGCTGAGCTCCTGTAAAGATTTTGCCTGTTCCAAAAGGTCTTTGCTCTTATATTGAATGGTTTCGCCCGTTCCGGAAACGGAAATTCTGCCGTTTAGAATATCCGCTGCCTGTTTCCCGACCGTTGTCATTGCATCGGTTTCGGTTGCTTTCAACAGGCAGTTTTGCGGTTCATCGTATTGAAATGCCGTCGGCCATGCACTATCTGGCAAAAAGACTTTTCCCACTGTGCTGTTTGCATACAAATGATAATCATCAATGGACTGAATGACCGGTTCAAAGGTGCTGCTCTGGACAACCGTTCCAATGATTTTGAACGGCATCCCGTTGATGTCAATGACAGAACCGATGGGATTCGCACCAGCGAATAGACTTTGTGCAGCATCTTCGTCTAAGATGGCAACATTGTTGCCGTTGGTATAATCGGCATCCCGAAAGCCCTTGCCGGATTGCACATGATAGCCGGCAGTCTGAAAATAATCCGCATCAATGCCCCAGACAGAACCGCCCTCCAGCTTGGTATTCTGGTAGAAAATAGAATCACAGTAGCTTCTTGTCCGATACAGAGAAACAGCAGAAACGTCTTCAATGGCAGATAACTGTGCTTTTACTTGGCTGGAAATCACCGGAACACCGGACGGAAGTCCTTGATACTGCAAATCCAGCTCATATTCGCCTTGATAGAGGGAAACGGTAACGGTACGATTTCCAGCACCGACCAAATTACTTTTGATTTGTTCGTTTGTTCCCCGAATGGTGGAAACGATTGCAATGATGGCTGCAATCCCGATGATAATACCCAGCATCGTCAAAATAGAACGGATTTTATGGGCAAAAATGCCCTGAATGGATAATCGAATATTTTCCAGCATGATTTGCCCTCCTTACCACTGTACGTCGTCTGTGTCTTTGGTGCGAACGCCCTCTTTGACATCTTTTCCGTATGGGAAACAAAGACGGTCAGTTTCGGAAACACCGCTCTTGATTTCGATTTCAGAACCGTATCGAATTTTTCCGGTTTGAATCCACTGTTTTTCCAGTCGGTTCTGGTCGTTCGCTTTCATGACATAATACTGCCCGTTTTCCTTGCGGACATATTGCAGCGGTAAATAGAAGGTACTGGTGTCGGCTGCCTCTTGCAGCGAGAGCGAGAGCCAACTGCCCACAGCAATATCATGTTGTTCACTGGTTTCTGCTTCAAACGTGTAAACGCTGCTGCTGGGGTTTTCATCATAGGGAGCACTGCCATCCGTTTCCGGAATATCGTCCACGCCAGTCACAGTCATGGTGAAACTGTCGCCCGTATCATAGGACATCGCTTGAATTTCCGTGCCAATTTGCAGTTGATTCAGATTCCATTCGCTAATCGTGCCCTTTACCTGTAAACCACCAGAGCCTTGAATGACCAAGTACGGTTTGGTTTCTGCTTCTTTTTCGGTGAGGTCGCTGTGAATCTCTGTGACAACGCCATCAATCAGACTGCGTTCCATGCCGTCATCCTGTTTTTTCTGAGCCACTTCATAATCCAAATCGGCAGATTTTTTGGTAAATTCCAGCGTTTTAATTTTAGACTGCTGCTTTTGAATCATGTTGGAAAGTTCCTGAGCAGAGTACATATAATCTTCAGATTCGCCGCCTGAATCGCTGTCATCCCAGAAATCATCGTCAAAGTCAAAATCTTCATCGCCCCAGTCTTCCGCAGAGCTGCTGCCGCCCGTTCCCTGCATCTGAAAAATGCCGAACGAAACCTGCTTGAAGTCAACGGATACCATGCCATCCTCTGCAACAGAAATACCTTGATTCACTGCCCAGTCTGTCAGGGTTTCCGGCAGGGCAGACCCTTGAACCAGCCAGCGGTATCCATCCCCTGGGACGATAAAACGAGCATAGCTGCTGCTCTGCTGCAATTCAAGAAGCAAATCTGCTCCTACAATCGTATCGGATTCACAATAAAAATCATAGGGCTTTTCCATAGAGCCATCCCCCTGCGAGGCATCCTTCATAATGCTGTGCAGGTGACCGTCATCCGGCTGTGTTGGCTCTTCAGTCGGAGCTTCTGTGACATCTGTTGATTCTGTTGTGGATTCTTCTCCAGTTGGTTCGGTTTCATCGGTTGTCGTAGGTTCTGTCGTTGGAAAGACCGGTGCAACAACTTCTCCAGCAGTCGGGTCTTCTTCCAAATCCGGTTCTTCCGGTTCATCATAATCATCTATCATGTCATATACTTGGTCTTCTGCCGGGTGCAGGGATTGCAGGCGTTCCAATTCTTTTCTTGCCTGCCGCAAGTCGTCTTCTGCCGCATCGACAGCATTCTTTTTTTCCTGTACTGCCAGTTTTAGAGCCGTCGTATCATAGGCAATCAGCGGTGTTCCGACTGTTACCTTGTCGCCCTTTTTCACAAGAACCGACTGCACAACTTGATTTTTCTCCAGCATGACATTTTGTTTGCTGCCCGTGATGACCGTTCCATCAATGGTTTTTTCGCTGCCATAATCATAGCCCATCATGTTGACAACCGGGGTAACATTGACCACCCGTTTTTCATTCTTGGACTTTTTATAGTAGGCAGCACCGCCAACACTGCCGCCGCCAACCAGCAGCACACAAACAATGCTGATTGCAAGTATTTTTTTCCGTTTCATCCGACCTGCTCCTCTCCCAGTCTGCCATCTCGAATGGTGAGAATGCGTTCTGCGTGCTGTGCAATTTCCAATTCATGCGTAATCATCACAATGGTAACGCCGGTTTTATGCAGCTCGTGGAACAGCTCCATAACCTGTTCGCCGGAAGCGGTGTCTAAAGCCCCTGTTGGTTCATCGGCAAGCAGTAATTTTGGATGGTTAATCATTGCCCGTGCAATGGCAACACGCTGTTTTTGTCCACCAGATAGCTGTGTGGGCAGGAAAGAAACACGGTCTGCCAGACCAACCTTTTCCAGTGCTTCTCTTGCCCGTTCTCGTCGAACTTTTGGTTTTACGCCTGCATAGAGCAAGGGTAGAGCAGCGTTTTCCAGAGCAGATTGCCGAGGGAGCAGGTTAAAGTTCTGAAAGACAAATCCGATTTTTTCGTTGCGGATTTGCGAGAGCATATTTTCAGAACAACAGCTGACTTCTGTTCCATCGAAGAAATATGAGCCGCTGGTTGGTGTATCCAGCAGACCAATCAGGTTCATGAGGGTGGATTTTCCAGAACCGGAAGGTCCCATAATCGCAACAAATTCTCCGTGGGCAACATGAAAGGTAATGTCATGCAGCACAGGAACGATATTTTTGCCTTGCTGGTAGGCTTTTTCGATGTGTTCCAGTTTTAACATATCGGCATCACCTGCCTGACGCTGCATCTTCCGCAGCTGCTTCTTCGGTTTCTTCTATCATTGGTTCTTCCTGGTCATACATCGGCTCTTCGATTGGTTCTTCGTCTGAGAAATTGCCATCTGTTTCGCCATCGCTGAGATTGTTGGCGTTGGTGGTGGTTTTCATGCCCTCCTTGTAATCGTCTGCCGGATAGGCAATCAAATCCGTTTCCGAGAGTCCGCTTTTCAGTTCGACAATGCCATAATCGTCATCGGTATCGCCGAGCGTTACCGATTTCTTTTCCAGTTCGTGTTTGCTGTTGGATACCCAGACATAGCTGTTATCGCCATCCTGTACGAGGTAATCCTGATAGAGCCAGATACCAGTATGTCCGCTATTCTGTCCGACATCCGGTTCAATGAGAACGTGTTGTCCGAGCAGAAGCCCGTCTGCCTTGTCCAGCTTGATATAGAATGCATATTTCGAGGCGGTATTGTCTGACGAACTGCTGTCATACATCATATTATTGTTTGAATTTTGTTCTGCTTCTGTCCCAATTTCTGTGACGGTTCCCGTCCAGTACTGTTCTGGGTCGATTCGGGAACGAATCACCATCTTTTCCCCTGTTGACACCATGCCGAGCTGCTGTTCGCTAAGCGTTCCCTTGATGCGATAGTTTCCGCTTGCAGTAATGGTCATAATGACATCTGTTCCATCTGCCTGCATGGCTTCTGGTGTCTTGACGGTTTTCACAATGCCGTCCATTTCAGCAGTTACCTTTGCATTGTCGATGGCATTTTGCTGCTTTTGCAGGGCAATATTTTTCACCTTGATGTCATATTGTGCCTTGTCGATGTCGGTTTGCAGGGATTGAATTTGAGTGGTATAAGAAAGCTGCTGGTCAGCATCGGCATTTGCCTTTTCCGATTCCAGCTGTTGAATCTGCTCCTGATAGGAGGCAATTTGATTGTTCAGCTGTTCCACTTCAATTTGTCCCTGCTCCAGATCCAATTGCATTGAGGCAACATCATACAGGAACAGCGGCGTTCCTTTTTTTACAGTGTCGCCCTCTTTGACATAGGTTTCCGCAATGGTTTTCGAGGTGTCCGCTTTAATTTCTTTGGTTTCTTGTGCTTCTGTGACACCGCTGTAACACAGGGTGGTCAAGTCTGGGTTGGCAGCGTTCAACTCTGCAACCGTGCTGACATAGACCGCTGCGGCAGATTCTGTTTCTGCTGTTTTGCGGTGATGCAGCCAGATTCCGCCGCCAGCAGCGGCAAGCACAACAACGGCAGCAACCAACGCAATGATTTTTTTCGATGTTTGCATGTTCCAATTCCTCTCTGTTTCTATTTTTTGGGTGTTGTATGGAGAGTACCACACCCAAAGTATAGCATAGCAGATTTTCGTTGTCAACCCCTTTTTGAAAAATGAAAATCAAACGGGAAATTTTCCGGTTCTATTGCATTTTTTCCGGAAAACTGTTATAATAAATACCAGAAAAATACGCAGTCTGCGATTTCTACAGGCTGCCGCAAAAACAGGAGGCAATTTATGCAGACAAATCCACAAGAATATGTGCAGCAAATGAACCGCATCATTGCAGAAGTCAAAAAGGCAGTGGTCGGAAAAGATGTTTTGATTGCAAAGATTCTGCTTGCCGTACTGGCAAACGGAAACGTATTGATGGAGGACATGCCGGGGGTTGGAAAGACGACCATGGCACTGGCATTTTCCAGAGCCCTTTCGCTCTCCTATAAGCGAATGCAGTTCACACCGGATGTATTGCCGTCTGATTTGACAGGCTTTTCGATTTATCAGAAGAGCACAGAAAAATTTGTCTTTCAGCCGGGAGCATTGTTCTGTCAGCTGTTCTTAGCGGATGAAATCAACCGAACTTCCAGCAAAACGCAATCCGCTCTGCTCGAAGCGATGGAGGAACATTCCGTCACCATTGATGGACGTACTTATCAGCTGCCGCAGCCGCATTTAGTCATTGCAACGCAAAATCCGATTGGTTCTGTCGGGACGCAAATGCTGCCGGAATCGCAGATGGATCGCTTCATGTTCCGGTTAGAGATGGGGTATCCAAACTTAGAAGATGAAATGCAGATTCTGCGAACCCGTCATGACGGAAATCCGTTGGAAACCGTGCAGCCGGTTGTAGATAGTAATACCTTGCTGCAAATGCAGCAGGCTGTCCGCTCGGTTTATGTAGACGATAAGATTTATTATTATATCGCCAGTCTGGTGCAGGCAACCCGCAATCATCCAGATGTGCTGTTAGGGGTCAGCCCAAGAGGCACATTGGCTCTGACGGATGCTGCCAAGGGTATGGCATTTATGCGAGGGCGGAATTATGTTGTGCCGGAGGATGTCACAGCGATTTTTGAAGATGGCTGCAATCACCGGATTCTGTTGAAAAATCACACCAACCACACGCAGGCTGTCCGGCAGCTGATTCAGGAATTGATTCAAACCGTACCCGTTCCAAAACCCACCGCTGCACAAAGGCGGTGATGCCGATGTGGTATACAAAGCTCATTTATTTGGTGCTGCTCATCATCGGGCTGTTTTTTTCGGTGCTGTATGAGGGCATTTTCTCAATGCTGCTGTTAGGTGTTTTGATTTTATTGCCGCTCACGCAGCTGTGGCTCGTGCACCATGTCCGAAGGCGGCTTTCTGTTTCGCTATCGCTGGCACAGACAGAAATGGGACGGGGAACGTCACAAAAATTATACTGCACCCTGCAAAACAAAAGCCATTTTCCCTTGAACTATTGTCATGTGACACTCAATTTACAGCAGGTTGCAACGAAAGAAACCGAACAGTTAGAATTGCAGCTGCCCTTGCAGGGGAATTTTGCTGCAACGGTTTCCTTTCAGTTCGCAGCGATGCACTGCGGAAAACTGCGGATTTCCGTGAAAAAGTGTCGCATTGCAGACTATTTTCACCTGTTCAGCTGTTCTGTGCGAAAATGCACGGCAGCGGAGGGGATTGTTGTTCCCTCGGAGCAGGCAGGAAGTTTGAGCATGCCTAATTTGCAGCGGTCAGAGATGGAAGACAGTGTCAACTACGACCCGAACCGCCCCGGAGATGACAATACAGAATTGTTTGGGATTCGGGAATTTCGAGATACGGACAATCCGAAACGGATTCACTGGAAACGCAGCAGCCGGGAAGAAACGCTGTTCGTCAAGGAATACAGCCGACCGCTGGAGAAACAATGTGCCATCTGGATCGACCGGACACAAACCAAAGCCATGCAAATCACGGGGGCAAAAGTGGATGCCCAGATGGAGGCAGCCCATGCCCTTGCCTGTATTTTGATGCGGCAGCAAGTGCCTGTGGTCTTGTTCTGGAATACCGAGCAGGGAACACAGCATGAAACCATAGAAACACTGGAGCAGCTGCAACGGTGCATGGTACAAGTTTTAGAGTCGCCTATTCCGACAGAATCCACGGGATTTCAGCCAGTTTCTGAGCCTGCAACCTATGCAGAATTATTCTGTATCACCCATGCAGCGGAACTGGATACGAATGCATACCGCCGGACAGCGGAACAAATCCTTGTCCTGTCCACAGATGAAACGGTTTTGCAGCAGGCAGCGGTCTTTCCCATTTCCATGGAAACGCTGTTGGAAACATTGGCTGCTGTTTGCAATCCCGGAACGGAAAGGAGTGTGTAACGCATGACACAGACCGAAGAACATCTGACCAGCGATGGCATTCAGGTACAGGATGATATTTCCATTACGATTCGTCCAGCAGCGGCTTGGATGCGGAACTTGGCAGCGGTTTTTCTGGCAGCCTGTGGCTTTATTGGAACAATTGCCGCTTCGCTGTCGATGTTTTCGCCGATTTACAACCGAACGAAACTGATTCTCGTAGCCGCTGCGATTTTCATCTTATATAGTGTACTCAGTATTTTGCCGAAAAAGCTGCGATGGCTGACCCCGGTCAGTCTTGCGGTTGGAACACTTGGGTTCTTCTGGAAGCGGAACGTGCTCATCGTTGGCTTTCAATTCTTCTATAACCACTTTTACCAACAGATTTATGACACGAACGTGCTCTATTACCAGATGGATACCACGTTGGTGGAATCCACCTGTACCACGTTCTTTTTAATCTGCTGCATCGTCTTTTTAGCAGCTGCAATCTGTTGGTTCACGATTCACCGACCGTTTTTTCCAATTGGGTTCATTGTGACGTTTTTCCCGATTGAGCTGGGATTATATAACGGCTTGGAACTCTCTCTGCCTGCCATGGCATTGGTATTGCTCTACTGGGCATCCCTGCTTGCCATGCAGCTGACGTCGTTCCGCTATGCACAGGAACAGCGAGAGATTGGCTTTTTCCGCAAGGGAAACCGTTTCACAGCTGCCTACACTATGCGGACAACGATGGCAGAACGCTGCGGAATGATTGTTGCCGGATTGATGGCATTGGTATTCCTGCTTTCGTGGGGCTTTTTCACATTCAGCGGTGTTACAGAACGAACATCCGTCCAACAAAAGCGAAAGGAAATCAAAAATTCCCTGCAAACATTTGATGTAGAGGACTTGCAGGACAGTCTTTCCAATGTAGGGGCTGCCCTAGGGCTGACCAACGCCATGCGGGTACAGAAGTTGGGACGGAAACGGGCGATTGACATTCAGAACGAACCGCAGTTGCAGTTGACGTTAGACCAGCTTCCGGATTCTGCCATGTACTTGAAATCCTTTACCGGTACGACTTATGACGACAATGCATGGACAGCGTTGAAACAATCGGATTGGGATGACCAGACCGATTTAGTGACCTTATCCGAAACCTTTCTCTGCTATCCGCAGCTGTATCCGTATTGGTTTCAGAATTATCAGGATGCCACAGCAATGACCAATGTTGACATCTCTGCACTAAAATGGGAACGCCGTTGCTATGTGCCGTATGCCTCTTATCAAGAGCAGGCAAAGTATGAAGAGGATTTTGTAACGAAATTAGACAGCAAAAAGAATTATTCATTTACCGTTTCGCTGCACCAAAACTTTTCTGATTTGCTGCAAAACAGCGGTGTTCAGGATATGTACCTACAGCGAGAGATTTTCAACGCAACGGACAGCAATACACAGAAGTTTTTAGCAGCCCTTTCCCTGCCGGATTCTACGGATGCCATCCCGGTTACAACGTATTTTCAGGCGTTGAAAGAGGATGGAACATATGACCAGCACGCCATTCAATCCATGCTGGCAGAACAATATTTATACCGTCCGTTTGTCTATGAGCAGTACACGCAGAAAACAGAAACGGATGCCTTGCAGGCGGTTTATAATGCATTGCCAGCATCCATTCAGCAGACCAACTTGAATCCGGATTTTTCCACAGAAGATTTGCGGAATGGTGCAGGGGAGAACCTCTCCGACCAGCTGGCTGTACTGGAATCCATCCGGCAGTTCTTGGCGGATAATGCGACATACTCCACTTCTCCGGGAAAGACGCCGGGCTCGAGAGATTTTGTCAACTATTTCTTGATGGAAAATCACGAGGGCTATTGTGTCCATTTTGCCACGGCTGGCGTTCTGCTGGCACGGTATGCCGGTATTCCGGCACGGTATTGCGAAGGTTATGTTGCAACGCCGTCCGACTTTGAAAAAGCCAAGCAGAAAAAAGATGGTTCTTACACGGTCACGCTGACGGATGCCCGTGCCCATGCATGGTGTGAATTTTACGTCACCGGATACGGCTGGATTCCATTTGAATTTACGCCGGGCTACTATGGCGGAGCAGCAGAACCGGAAGAGGGCACTGCGGAAGCCACAACAACGACCACCACAACGGCAGCAGTTCGCACAGAAATTGCAACCACCGAACAGACAACCGAGCAGACCATTGGCATTGCAACACAAACCACGGCTGTTGTCACTTCAACGCCGTCACAACTGGGCACAAATTCCCGCACCGATTCTGGAAATCATTCTTCGATTGGCAGAACCATCCTGCGGATTTTGTTGGTGCTGGTGCTGCTTGCAGCTGTGATTGCTGCACCGTTCCTGTTACGAATGTGGGCATTGCAGAAACGAACCGAACAGTTCCATGCAGCAGACCGCAAAAAAGCAATTCTTTGGATGTATGCATATTGGGAGCGGTTGTTGGAAACGGTTTCCATTCGAGCCGGAAATGAATCCGTTCTAGCATTTTCAAAGACCGCTGCACAGAAATTACAGGAACAGCAGTTGCCGAGTGACAACACTGCACCATTCTGTGAATTGGTTTCCGCCGTGAACTTTGGCGGAGCAACGCCATCCGCAGAAGCGTGTGCAGCAGCAGAGCAAGCGTTGCAGCAGCTTGCAGAGGCGATTTATCAGGCAAAATCGCCGTTGCAGAAACTGTATTTCAAATATATCCAACATCTTATTTAAAAACGAAAGGGGTCTTTTCCATGGCAGCAACAAAAACAAAGAAGAAAACCGACAACAAAAAAATGATGCAGGCACTGCAATTCATCATGCCGCTTCTATTGATTGGCTTGGGGGTTCTGCTGATTCGCCGACGGGATGCCTTGAATCAAGTCTTTATGGCAATCGGAATTGTCATCGCCCTGATTGGCTTGATTTACACGGTTGTTTACTATGCGACCAAACAGTATGAGAAAAAGCCGCCTTATCTTGCTTCCGGTGTAGGGCTGCTGATTATTGGCGGCATTATCATCATCATTCCATTTTTAGCAGATACATTCATTCCGTTCTGCATTGGGCTGTTCATCTTAATCAGCGGTATTACGGGTTTGATGGATGCGTTCCAGCTGAAAAAGTTTAGTTCCGATTGGCAAATTCCATTGGCATTTTCCGTTCTGATTACCTTGATGGGGGTTGCAGTTCTGATTTGCACCTTCTATCTGTCTGGTGTCGTTTGGATTATCATTGGCATTATGCTGATTGTCAGTGGTCTGATGCGATTCATTAACGCCATCATCTCGGCAAATGCAAGAAAGAAACAAATTCCGGATGATGTAATTGAAGGGGAAGCAACCGAAGTATAACATTGTTTTTCAAGGAGAAATGGTCAACCAAGGAGATTCCAACACGGGAAAGAATTGGTTGACTTTCTTTTTTTGCTATGCTATAATGGACGAAATTGGGCGATTTTGATTTCCGGGGACGAAAGGATTGACAACATGCAACGAATCCAACAAAAGAAACATGGTTCGATTCGAGATTTTTATGCAGCAGCGATTTTAACGGGCTGCCTGACGATATTTTTATGCCTGCTCTGGGTGATTCATCCAGATTTGATTTTTGGTTCTACGATGGACTGGAACAACCAGCACATCATTTTTCCGGATTATTTCCGGTCACGGTTTTACCAGACGGGACAACTCTTTCCAAACTTTGCTTCTGCCATTGGAGCAGGGCAGAACATCTATGAATTTACCTATTACGGATTATTCAATCCGATTTTTTTGCTTTCTTACCTATTGCCGTTTGTGCCGATGATGGACTATATTCAATGCAGTAGTATCTTGTTGATTTGGGGAAGCGGCATGCTGTGCTATTGGTTTTGCCGGCAGCATTTTTCTGAACGGATTGCCTTTGTCTGTGGGTTTCTGTATTTGTTTTCCGCTCCGCTGATTTATCATGGCCATCGGCATTTGATGTTCATGAATTATCTGCCGTTTTTATTCTGGGCATTGTTTGCCGTTCGGCGGTGTCAGACGCATCACCATGTTTCGATTTCGCTGATTCTGGCGAGTGTTTGTATCTTAGGGTGCAGCTTCTTTTTTGCAGTTGGCAGTTTCCTGACGATTTTTTTGTATGCATGGTTTCTCTATTTGCAGGAATCCGGCTTGAAGAAATCCTTTTTGCTGCGGATTCTGGTGCACTTGTTTTTTGCAGGAATGCTCTGTATGTGTTTTTTGCTCCCGACTGCTCTCGCCCTTTTGCAGGGACGTTCCGAAACGCACTTGGATAAAAAATTCTGGTTAGAAGTATTTGTGCCAACGGTGCAGCTTTCCTATTTCTTCTATCAGCCCTATGGCGTTGGCTTGACGATTACGGGACTGTTTGCCCTGCTGGTCGGATGCTGGACGAAAAAGAAAGCCGTTCGCTTTTTGTCAGTAACATTGCTATTATTGTTGTGTCTGCCGATGTTGCTGTATCTGATTAATGGCTTCCAGTATCTGGATGGGAAAGCCTATATTCCGCTGCTGCCGCTGGCGATTCTGGTATATGGCTTTTTCTTCCAGTCCCTGCAAACGAAACAGATTCCTTGGAACACTATTTTGCCTTTGTTTGTGCTGCTGTTGGCATCTGGATTTTTCTTTGCTTGGAACATGCTGCACGGGTCGAAACGCTGGATTTTGTTGGGTGGGGCGACAGCAGAAACGATTCTGTTTTTGTGTCTATTGCAACCTTGGCGGACGCCAAAAATGCCGAACAACTGGAAACGCATTTTATGGATGGCATGCAGCATGCAGCTGGTTTATAGCTTCCTGCTGAATGGTACAGATTACACGCTACTGAAGAAATCCACCATGCAGCAGTATCAAAATGCAGACATCGACACCCTTTGGAAACAGACAACAGAACAGGATGACAGCTGGTATCGGGTTTATAATGCCACGCAGCCCTATGCAACCGCAAACCAGACGCAGCAGGGAACGTGTTTTCTCTCTACGGTCTATGCTTCGGTACAGAATAAAACCTATTCCAATTTCTATTATCATCAGCTGTTCAATGAAACCAGTATCCGCAACAATGCGGCAGTAGATGCAGTGAAAAATTTGGCGTATCATATTTGGATGGGGGACAAGTACCGACTGGATTTCAAGGGAAAAACCCTATTCGGTTATGAGCCAAAATATACGAGTGGGGATTACTGTGTCTATGAAAATCAGTATGCCTTGCCGATTGGCTATGCAACAGACCGCTGGATTTCCATGGATACGTTCCAGCAGCACAATGAAGCAGAACAGGTTTTGGATTTGCTGTCAGGAATCGTTCTGCCGGAGCAGGTTGCTGACACGGAAATGGAACAGCCGAAATCTCTGCAAACCATATCCGAACAGGAGATAGAATCGGTTTTGCAAACGATAGAACAGGAATTCCCAGTGACTCGAAACGGAGATACACTGTTGATTTCCACAGAACAGCCGATGACAAAAACCATTTCGATGCCGAAATCCTGTGCCGGAAAGCTGTTGCTGCTCTCTATGGAGGTAGATAATACGGTAGTAGCAAATTCGGATGATGTTTTCATTATGATAAACGGCATCAAAAACAAGTTGACTGCACCAAGCTGGAAGTATCACAATCAGAACTATCATTTTACCTATTTGCTCTCAGATGTAACGGATACACTGGAACTATCATTTTCCGCCGGAACGTATCAGGTTTCCAATCTGCATGGCTACACGCTGCCGGAAACCGTATTGGAGCAGGCAGTACAACAGGTCACACCGCTGGAAACAACGGCGGAGCAGGTGCGAGGGGATACGATTTCCGGAACGATTACCACAGAGAAAGACGGCTGGTTTGTGCTTTCCGTGCCATATGATACCGGATTTACCGTGACGGTAGACGGAACGGAAACGGCATATGAAAAAGTCAACCTCTCCTTTTTGGGGATTCCGCTGTCTGCCGGAACGCATGAAATCGTCTGGACGTATCACGCCCCCGGTGCAGCGACTGGGAAAAAAATCACACTGATTACCGCCGGAATCCTCCTGCTTTGGGTGGGGCTTTCCTACGGCATTCAGCGAAAACAATCAGAAAGAAGGATTTTATCATGAGTATTTACACAGAAAAAGCCGTTGCCCTGTTTCGGGAGGGCTATAACTGTGCCCAAGCCGTAACGGGTGCATTTGCAGAACCGTTTGGAATGTCACAGGAAGATGCCTTGCGATTTTCCGAGGGCATGGGTGCTGGAATGGGGCGGCTGCGGCTGACCTGCGGAGCGGTTTCCGCAATGGCACTGCTGGCAGGGTTAAAGCTGAGCAATGGAAAACCGAATGACTTAACAACACGAAAAGAAGTTTATGCCGTCGTACAGGAAATGACCAAGGCATTTCAGGAGAAAAACGGCAGTATCATCTGTGCGGAACTGCTCGGGGCAGCCAGACCAAAACACGAAACCGCCCAGCCTGAAGCACGAACCGCTGCCTATTATCAGAAGCGTCCTTGTGTGGGATGTGTAGAAGATTGTGCAGAGATTGTAGAACAGTATCTCTGCGGAGCAGGAGAGGAGTAATCAAGATGTATCGAACCTATCGAAAAGAAGCAGAAGCGTTGGTGCAGCAAATGACCGTTGCGGAGCAGGCAAGTCAGCTGCGATATGATGCCCCGGCAATTCCACGGCTGGGGATTCCTGCCTACAACTGGTGGAACGAGGGCTTGCACGGACTGGCAAGAGCCGGCACGGCGACGATGTTTCCGCAGGCAATCGGCATGGCAGCAACCTTTTCTCCTGAACTGGTGCAGGAGATGGGCGAGGTGACAGCGACCGAAGCACGGGCGATGTATCACGCTTGTTCCGAACAGGGTGACCGGGATATTTATAAGGGGCTGACGCTCTGGACACCAAACGTCAACTTGTTCCGTGACCCCCGTTGGGGCAGGGGACAGGAAACCTATGGAGAAGACCCGTATTTGATTGCAACGCTGGGAACAGCCATGGTACATGGCATGCAGCAGGACGGGGACTATTTAAAGGTAGCAGCCTGTGCAAAGCATTTTGCCGTTCACAGTGGGCCAGAATCGGTTCGGCATACCTTTGATGCGGAAGTTTCTGCAAAGGATTTGGAAGAAACATATTTGCCAGCCTTTCAAGCGTTGGTCGAAGATGCAGAAGTGGAAAGCGTGATGGGGGCATATAATCGGGTGAATGGCGACCCAGCTTGTGCCAGCCCGATGCTGATGCAGAAGCTGAAAGACTGGCAGTTTGACGGCTATTTTGTTTCGGATTGCTGGGCGATTCGGGATTTCCACACCACGCATAAAATCACAGAAACGGCAACCGATTCCATTGCACTGGCACTGAAAGCCGGCTGCCATTTGAACTGTGGCTGTACCTATGTGCAGATTTTGTTAGCATTGGAAGAGGGAAAGATTACCGAGGACGATATTTTTCAAGCCTGTGTACGGGTGATGCAGACCCGTTTCCGGCTGGGCATGTTTGCAGAACAAGAACCCTATGCCGATTTGCCGATTACGGTTTTGGCTTGTCCGGAACACAAGGCGAAATCGCTAGCAGCTGCAGAACGCTCTATGGTATTGCTGCGGAATGAGCAGCAGATTTTACCGTTACAGGCGGAACAGCTGCAAACCATTGCCGTAATCGGGGCAAATGCGGACAGCCGTGCAGCAATGGTAGGGAACTACAACGGAACGCCAGACCGTGCAATTACATTCCTAGAGGGCATTCAGCGTGCCTTTTCTGGTCGGGTACTCTATGCGGAGGGCTGCCATCTGTTCAAAGACCGTTGTTCCGAATTGGCACAGCCGGGCGACCGCTATGCAGAAGCCGTTGCCGTTGCAAAGGCAGCGGATGTGGTCATTCTCTGTTTGGGGCTGGATGCCACGCTGGAGGGCGAAGAAGGCGATACTGGAAACGAGTTTGCCTCGGGAGATAAGGCAGATTTACGGCTGCCAGAACCGCAGCGGGTATTGCTCCAGAAAATCAAGGCAACTGGAACGCCAATTGTTCTAGTAACTGCAACCGGCAGTGCAATTTGTCCGGAACTCGAAACAGAAGCATGGATACAAGCATGGTATCCGGGTTCGGAGGGCGGAACGGCATTGGCAAACTTGCTGTTCGGCAAGTGTTCGCCGTCTGGAAAGCTGCCTGTAACATTCTATGCGGATGCAGAGAAACTGCCAGCATTCACAGACTATTCCATGCAGCATCGAACCTATCGCTATACGCAGGAAAATATTCTGTATCCGTTCGGCTATGGGCTGACCTATGGAACAGTTGTCTGCACGGATTTGCACTATGAAAACGGCATTGCGGTTGTAACGGCGGAAAATCAGGGCAGTCGGGACACGGAAGAAGTCATTCAGCTCTATATCAAGAGCAATGCAGACTGTGCTGTTCCATATCACAGCTTGTGCGGATTCCAACGGGTATTCTTGCCGGCAGGAGCAAAGAAAACCATTTCCATTCCGCTTGCAAAAAATGCGTTTACCAGCGTTGATGAGCAGGGAACTCGTGGCGTATATGGAACAACCTTCACGCTCTATGCTGGAATTTCGCAGCCGGATGAAAAGAGTCAGCAGCTGACTGGAACAGCCCCTGCGATGCAGGTGATTTCCGCTTCGGAACTGCATGCATAAATTCCCAGAAATGCATTACAAAGATTGACAAGAAAAAGAAAAGGTGCTATAATAGCAAGCAGTAAAGTTGAACAAGGGGGAGATTTTTTATGAAACGTTTTCAACGAATATTATTAACCGCTGGTCTGCTGGTGAGTCTGTCCGGCTGTGATGCCATTTCTGACCCAAGTTCGGATATTCCGGAACAAATTGCCGTTGCAGACAGTACAACCGAATCATCCGACGCAGAAACCGCAGAAGCGGTGACAAAATCCGAGTCATCGCTTGCAGGAACAGAATCTGCAAGCGAATCCACCAGCACACAGACCACGTTGCTTTCCGAAACTGTTTCCACAACAGAAACCACGACCACTGCAGCAAATGCAGATGCATTGGTTGGAGATACCGGTCTGACCACTTCAGAATGGTTGGAAAAGGCACAGGAACTGTATGAAACCGCTGCAAAGACCATGTTCCAATATTGCTGCACTTCGCAGATGTTCCAGTACGATTTCTCGGACAGCAACCAGCCAAACTATTATCATATTACCGATTATGATACCATTGCAGATGCAACAGAGCCGTATTATGAAGTCTTTTCCAGAAAGAGCCACAGCGGAGATTTTGATTCGTTGCTGCTGGAAGCGGACGGAAAGCTGTATGGACTGG
>HF997952.1:15471-38712 GCA_000433635.1 Ruminococcus sp. CAG:254 | reverse complement strand
TATGGACTGGCGGGTGACCGTGGTTCAGACATTACGTATCAGGGAGCAACCGTTACTGCCTTGGAAAGTGCAACAGAGGATACCTTGACTTTTACCGTTGCCTTGACTTATACGGGAACGGATGGGGAAGACACCACCACAAAGAATGACAGCTTCTCTCTGTACTTGGAAGATGGCGTTTGGAAGGTAGATACTTTTACATTGCCGTACTAAGAGCAGGTGGAAAGGAGGAAAACAGATGGCTTTTTTTGAAAACATAGAGATACAAAAACTTTTTTGTGCAGAGGAAGCAGACACCTTTCCACCTTTTACAGAAAAAGACCTTGCAGAAACAGAAAAAGCAATGGGTTGGAAGCTTCCAGCATCCTATCTCGCCCTGTTGAACATCAAAAACGGCGGTCGGATTGATGAGGCATATGAAGAGAGTTGGCTTTCCGTGATTTATGGGATTTCCTCAAACGGAAAAGGGCTTGCAGATTGGTATGATAACTGGATCAACGAGTGGCAGTATCCCAACATTGGCATTCCATTCGGGGAAACACAGTCGGCAGGGCATGACCTGTATTTTATGGATTACAGAGCCGTGGACGAGAACGGCGAACCTCGGATTGTTCTGATTGACAACGAAATGAACAATGCCGTCACGGTTGTTGCGAAGAATCTAGAAGAATTTCTGACGAAAATTTATCATCATGAGGAAGTCTGAGGAAGTAGGCGTTTACCGGATGTCCAGAATCGAATCAGAAGAATTGTCAATGATGGATATAGAATGGTATGGTGTCGACCGAAAGGGAAAGATTGCTGTATTTTGCAGTGCTGGAATCGCAAATGTACCGGAATTTGTATGTGCAGACAAAGAGCGACAGGAACGCCTGATTGCATTATTCGAAAAGTTGCCGATTCTATCAGGCGTTTCGTTTTGTTTTGCCTGTTCAGAAAAAAATCTGCTGCCATTTCAGGTAGCAGAGACATTTTCCGGAAAGGGTTTCTTTTATTATGATTCGGACGACCATTCAAAATCTCATAAAAATGTGGGAGTCTATCAAAAGTATTATACCATCTCTTCTAAACCAACCAATCCGCTTTTTTATGCAGAGCTTCCGGCGTCCATACAACTGCTTTTAAAAGACAATTTTCTGCCAATTGATGATTTTCAGACATGCAACATCGTTGCTGTAGAAAATGCTTATTGAAGAAAAGGAGATTTGCAGGATACAGATTTGACTTTGATGCTGGATTTTATTTATGAAGATGGAAAGTATCTTGTAGTTTTTGTAGATGTTCATCAGCTGTAATCTCTAGTTTGTACAGCGAAAAATCGGAATTTAAGGAGCATATATGAAGAAACAACAACTTTCAGCGGAACAAAAAAGATTAGAAACAGATCTTTGGATTATAGCTTTGGTAACATTGGGAGTTTTCCTATTTTACGCTGCAACAGGTAAACAACTAATGAGTTTTGTTGCGAACAGCAATATTTCAGTTATTCCAAGATTATTACTTAATGCAGGAGTACAATTTGGCGTAGCTGGATTGGGAATTACAATCGTTTGCATTTTGCGAAAAGAAAGTTTCACGCATTTTGGTTTGATACGAAAAAATATTTTCAAAGCAATCATCGGGACGATTATATGCTTTGTCCCGTCCATCTGTTATATTTTTTTATCAGGTCAATTCAATGGCTACCAACCTTTCAGTATTTTAATCACAGATGATGTAATTGCAAGTGGTATTCCATTTTCAATATTAGGAATGGCTCTTATCGTTCTTGTGTGGGGCTTTTTTGAAGGATTTAATTATGTTGTTATTTGTGACAAAATCAATAGAAGATACCCTACTACAAACGAATGGTTAGATTATGGAGCTATTACTTGTGCAATCGTGTGTATACTTTTCCACCCATTTAGCACTTCTTTTTGGGGGATTGTAGAAATAATTACCACAGTTATTGCAATTTACGGAATGTTAATGGTAAAGAAGAAAACTGGCAACGCATGGGGGTGCGTATTTGCCTTTTGTTTTATTTGGAATGCCATATAAATTCTAATTTATATAGCAAAAATCAATCTAATCCTATTAGAAATTGATGAAGTGATGTCATGCTAAAAAAAGAAGAACTACCGGAATGCCCTGTAGCAACAACTGTACAAATAATTGGAAACAAGTGGAAATTATTGATTCTACGAACTGCAAAAGTCCTTAGATGGCATTAGCCAAAAAGTATTCACGCAAAGTCTGCGTTTTATGGAAGCAGGTGGCTTGATTATTCGAACAGTTTATGCAGAAGTTCCGCCGAGAGTGGAGTATTCCTTAAGTGAACTTGGAGAAACCATGCGTCCGATTTTGGATGCGATGGAGCAGTGGGGAATCAATATAAGGCAACGTTTCATTAAAAAGAAAAGCGATCAATAATAAAAAATCCACAGAAAAATGGTTGGTTTGGCTTCCGGATTATGGATGATTAACCATGCAATTTTTCTGTGGATTTGTTTTTATATGTGATTAAATTTTATTTGTAATTGTAATCATGATGAGATAGCACTTGATTCAAGCCCAGATATCTTGTTCAGATTATCAATTAGAAAGTCAATTGTGCCTGCAAGACAAGATTTGAATGTATAGTCAAGTCTTTTTAGGACACGATCACGCATTCCGTCTGGAATGGGATAAATCACTTCTGCAAGAGAACCTGCCATTGCAGCAATCGTATCACTGTCTCCGCCGATGGATATTGCAAGTGCGAGTACTTCGCTAAAGCTTTCTCCCTCAAGAAATGCCTGGATTGCCTGCGGAACACTTCCTTGACAGGAAACATCGAAATGATAAACAGGGCGAATCTCATCAAGTGTCAAATCAAGGTCATACAGTTTGCTGACATAACGCTTTACTGTTTCCTTTGCGTCTGCCGGGTCGCTGTTTCTAAGCAAATAGATACTTCCTGCAATTGCTACAGCACCCTTTATACCTTCTGGGTGATTATGGGTCACGCTTGCAGAAGCCGTAGCAAGAAATTCTGCATCTTCGAGAGACTGTGCAATCCAACCAGCATAAGATGCACGCATTGCAGAACCATTTCCCCAGCTGTTATAGGGTTCTGGATTTTCGGAAGCAAGCCATCTTCTGAATGCTCCACCATATCCAGCATAAGGATATAAGTTTCCCCATTTATGAATAGATTTTGTAAGTGCATCCGCAAATACAGGTTCATCATCAGAATTGAAATCTTTCACTTTTTGTAAGCTACGCATTCCATTCATAATGCCCTCTGCAACAGCAAGTGTTAAGACAGAGTCATCTGTAAATCGTGCATAATGATCAATCAGTCGATCTTTATCGGGAATGTATTTTATATTATTATGCTCATAAATAGAGCCAGCAACGTCTCCGCAGATTGCACCAAGCATCATGGTTTTTGTTTGAGTTCTTTCACAGATAAATTGGTCATAAAAACAGGTTCTGCATTTTGAAGAATCAAGAACTGTATTCTTTATCCATACTTTTCCGTTTCCGATATCATCGACCGTGATGTAGTTTTTTGTTTCATTCATAATTTCATATCTGCTTGTTACCACCCATGCACCAAATCCTGTGAGTGGACACGGAGAAGGCATATAGCAGATGTATCCAGTTGAGAAATCGTCCATAATAAATCCTCCTAAATGTTCTTGAATCGAGATGAATAGAATTTTATTAAATTCCGGTTGAGAAAAGAAATGTTTTCTATTTTTGCATATTATACCATAATTCGTCTAAAAAGTCAAGTAAAAAGTTGATTTTTTTGATAAGTAATTCAAATTAGCGGATTGTTATGACTATAAGAAGATGATATAGGAAAGTTGCTGTTGATGCTCACTGCAGGTTGTTAGTCTTTTATTTCTTAATTGTAAAATTTTATTTTTCCATTGACAGGAAGATCGATTTTTGATATAATAATACAAGTGCTATTGGGGTATAGCCAAGTGGTAAGGCAACGGACTTTGACTCCGTCATTCCGCTGGTTCGAATCCAGCTACTCCAACCAAAAATCACGCATTTTCGGCGGTTTTTGATTTGTGCAAAAATGTCCAATGTCTGCATCTGCCGCAAATCTGCCACCAGCGTGTAAAATCGTAAAAATCCGTTGCTTCTTGCAGCGGATTTTTTGTTATATATAGTAAGGTGGTGTTCAATTATCGCAAGTCATTCAACAAAGTCTAATGTAAAAATAGTTATTGCAGGAATATTTTTCATATTTCTATTCCTCTATCTTTTTTCTAAAATCTTATTCTGGACAGAAACAGGGAGCTTTCATCGCACAATTACGAAAACCGATGCAGTAGAATTTGTAATAGAATGTGATCCATTCGATGTATTAGCAGTGGCAAAAGAATTAGAACCCTATGCCAAAAAGTATACAGATGTAGAAGTTGAATTGAAATATACCGAATATTCTTTTAAGGGAAATGAAATTACAGCGATGTACGGATTCAAAGGGACGAAATACAGAAAGGGAAGAGGAGAAACCATTCAATTCTATTTGGATATTGACAAACACACTTTATATGAAATATCCTACTTTGCAGCAGGTGGAAAAGAATTTAGCAGTTTTCCAAGCCAGTATTTCAATGCCAACATCAACATTATGGATGAATACGAAAAAATCAAAAACAGCAATCCGGATTTTGATTCGATAGAAGAAATTCAATTTATATTATCTAACAATCAATGTGAATCGCTTTATAAGCAAAAGAGAACTACTCGTTCTCTTTTGCTTTGTCTGAATTGAACAATGAAGAATTGTCATTTCGTCAGTTTTTGAGAAACCACTGTACTAAGGTACTGATACCTGTTGCTTATGGAGAGGGTGGTTTGATTAATTGTAGAATAATAATTTGAAAAATATATATGATTAAATCAGTACATTGTAGGTTTTATTATGGCGTTTGTAAATGCGTATTTAACGGAAGAAGATAAGAAGTTTATTGCTTCTTTTAAATTTCACAACCCAATCGGAAGATTGAATGAATTAGCACCTCTTCCGGAAGAATGGTCAATAGATAAGGAGAATAAATACTACCTTATATGTTTGGGCGGACAGGGAGAACTTGATAGTGAGTATCCTCCTAATTATTATAAGCTGATAGTTAACATTGATGTTGTTGATATCAAAGCTCGATATCAAACTGTAGGTAATGGAAAAATAGGGATAAAAATTACTTGGAAAATTGAAAGCATTGTCGTTAATTCGAAAAAAACAGATGTTGATATACAACAAATAGCTATGTTAGCACTTAAATCATATGGAAATATTCATTTTGGAGGGCATATTATTTGTAGTGAGTTTATGAGTATACCAGTCCCCCATTATTTAAAAGGTGAAAAATAATGGATGAATTATTAAAATTTATGAATGAGTGGATTTAAAAAATGTAACAATTTGATAGTAAATACGAAAAGATCAAAAACAGCAATCCGGATTTTGATTCGATAGAAGAAATTCAGTTTATACTATCAAATAATCATTGTGAGACATTTTATACAAAAAGGAGAACCGCTAGTTCTCTTTTTCTTTGCCTGAATGATACAAGGAGAGCTTGTTATTTTGTCGATTTTGATTGACTTTTGTAAGCCTGCGTGATATAATCAATGGGTGCAGAAACATTTGATTGTGCCATTTGGAACAGAACATGAGGAGATGATAGAAATTGAAACAAACCCATTTTTTTGCAGCTGTTGTTACGGCTGGTATGATGTGTTTGTCTACATTTTCTGTACAGGGCTATGCTGGAACGGATAACAGCAAGGATGTTGTGGAAACAGTAATTGGTGATATAGATCAAAACGGAGTAGTAGACCCTGCGGACGCAATCGCCATTTTAAAGATAAATGCAAATGAAAACGCCTATTCAGAAAATCAAATCAAAGCTGCTGATGTAAATGCAGATGGAGCAATCACGGCGGAGGATGCCACGATGGTGCTTACTTTTTATGCGAAAACAGCAGCAGGAATGAAGCCAATCTGGAATTCCAATGCGATTTTTACCTTTTCTGATGACAATATGAAATGCAAAAAGAATGATGAAAACTATACTGGAATGATTGCCAATGCGGATTCTGATGTTTATTATTATCAGGATGGAATTGCCTCGAAAGGCGTCTATGAAATTGACGGGGAGAAGCATTATTTCAGTTATGAAACGGGTATCATGCAGAAGGAAAGTGCAGATGGATATGTCATAGAAGATGGAACAGTCATCTATGAGCCTACATCACCGCTGTTATCATCCGATCTTTTCGGAGCGTATTATGAACGTGCAACAGAAATCATGAATACCATGACATTAGAAGAAAAAGTTGGACAGCTTTTCTTGATTGGAATCGCACAGACAAATGGAGAAGAAATTGTAAGAGATTATCATCCCGGTGGAATTGTCATGTTTGCCTATAATTTTAGCGATCAGACAGTTGCATCAGAAAAAGAACAGATTGCTTCTTATCAGGCAAACAGTCGCTTTCCATTGCTGATTTCGGCAGACGAAGAGGGCGGAACAGTTGTAAGAGTCAGCAAGTATCCTGCATTTCGAGATACGCCATTTCTTTCGCCGCAGGAATTATATGCACAAGGCGGATGGGATGGTGTTTATCAGGAAACCATCGAAAAAGGAAATCTCCTAAAAAGCCTTGGCATCAATCTTTGTCTTGCACCAGTAGCGGATATTTCAAACAATCCCAATGACTATATTTATGAGCGAACATTTGGAGGAAGTGCAGAGGATACCAGTCAATTTATAGAAATCTCGACAAAAGCATATCGAGAAACCAACACTGGTTGTACGCTGAAACATTTTCCGGGCTATGCCTCCAACTTGAATACACATAATGGTTCTTCTGTGGATAACCGAGAGCAATCACAATTTTATGGAAATGATTTGAAACCGTTTCAAGCGGGAATTGATGCTGGTGCACCCGTTGTCATGGTGAATCATAACATTGTATCCTGTTTCGATGCAGAGAATCCAGCTTCTATTTCTCCAGAAGTGCACAGCGTTTTGCGAAAAGACTTGCATTTTTCTGGATTGATTTGCACGGATTCCTTGGACATGGGTGCAACAAAGAATGTCACAGATGTCTATCTAAAGGCAGTGGATGCAGGAAACGATTTGATTGCGACTTGCGAAACAGCAGGCTATCCGATTGTATTGCAAGCAGTCCATACAGGCAGAATATCGGAAAACAGAGTGAATGAAAGTGTCATTCGGATTCTTGCGTATAAATTATACTATGGATTGATGAGTTAAAGAACTTTGGAATACAAAAAATGCGTATCGGTTTTGACATCGGTACGCATTTTTATTTGCATGGATTTTGATGGAACCGTTATTTTCCAACTTCCCAGACAGAGGACTGTTTTTGCAATTCTGTCATGTGTCGGAACAGTCCGTTTTGTTTTTGCATCAATTCTTCTGGTGTTCCGCTTTCTACGATAGTACCATCTTTTAAAACGAGTATCTTGTCTGCATTTGCAACGGTTCGCATTCTATGAGCAATCATCAATACGGTTTTGTTCGCAATCAGGCGAGAAAGTGCCGTTTGAATGAGTGTTTCGTTTTCAACGTCCAGTGAAGCCGTTGCTTCATCCAATAGAATAATGGGAGCATCTTTCAGGAACGCTCTTGCAATGGAAATCCGCTGCCGTTCCCCGCCGGAAAGAGCACTGCCATTTTCTCCAATCATGGTTTGATAGCCGTTCGGCAGCTTTTCAGCAAATTCATCGCAGTTCGCCAGCTTTGCAGCTCGCAAGACTTCTTCATCCGTAGCACCTTTTTTACCCAGTCGAATATTTTCCAAAATGGTATCATGAAACAACGTGACATCTTGGAACACAATGGAATACAGTGTCATCAACGTTTCTGGGTCTACCTTGGAAATGTCCATCCCGCCAACGGTAATTGTACCTTGTTTGGTATCCCAGAAACGAGCAGCCAGACGAGAAACGGTTGTTTTTCCGCTGCCGGAAGGTCCAACCAGTGCCGTAACCGCACCTTGTTTTGCCGTAAAGCTGATGTCTTTCAGAATGGTTTCGCCGTTGTCATAGGCAAATCCAACGTGTGAGAATGTAATATCACAGCCCTGATTAGACAGCACATCTGCACCCTGCTGTGTCGGATGGTCGAGAATTTCATTCATACGGGCAACATTGGTACGAGTAGAAATGATGGCTGCCAAATTCTGCAATGCTCCTTGTAACGGGTCATACAGGCGAGAGGCAACCAATAAGAACAAGAAAAAGGTTAGCACGTCAATCGTTCCTTTAGAGAGCAGGATTGCACCAACGAGAGCAACGGTTGCAATACCCAGCTTTAGAATCATGTTTGCGGAAACAACAAAGGCAGCCGTTCCAAATTCGCTGACAATCGAGCGTTGTTCAACGGCACGAACTTTCTGTTCCAGTCCGTTCAGATATTCTTTTTCGGCATTGTTTGCCTTTAAATCCTGCAAGGTTTCGATGTATTCTTGAATCCCGTCTGCACAAGCCATTTTTGCCTGCATGGATTTTTGGCTTAGATGGTCTTGTACTTTGGAAGACGCTGCAATGATGATAAAGGCAACTGGAATGACCCAGAGAGCAGCCAATGCCATATGCCATTCAAAGAAGAGCAGGCTCAATGCAATCAAGACAGTAGAAATCATCGAGCCGACCAATTCCGGAATGAAGTGAGAAAATGCCGTTTCCAGCGTTGCACAGTCTGCCATCATGGTGCTGGTCAAATCGGAAAGGTCTTTTTCCCCGAAAAAGGAAAGCGGAATTTTCCGCAGTTTTTCTGAAAGATGAATCCGGCGAACGCCAGATTCTACATAGGTTGCCAGAAAAGCTGCATTGTACTGAAAATAAGTGACAGCACAAATCAGTGCCAGACAAACCACAATTCCAGCAATGTAGAATCCGGTTTTTGTTCCGGAAACACCACCATTCATCAAATCCTGTACCAACAAATAGAGCAGGCAAACCGGAAACATGAGAACGATATTTTGCAGCGTACAACAGATAATAGACTTGATTAAATCTTTTGCTCCTTGCGGAGAAAGTGCAAACTTTCGCTGTATTTTTTCCATCATAGTGTTTGACCCTCCTTAGAAACTTTCCATTGTACCGATGTCTGGTAAGCATCCCACATCTTCTGGAACACGCCGTTTTTGCGTTGCAATTCTTCTGCCGTTCCGCTTTCAATCAGCTTTCCTTCTTCCAGAACGAAAATATAATCTGCATGTGTAATGGTAGAAAGCCGATGGGCAATGATTAAAATGGTCTTATCTTTTGCCAGTGCAGAAATCGCAGCCTGTACCTTTGCTTCATTGTCCGGGTCGGCAAATGCAGTTGCTTCATCGAAAATCAAAATTGGTGCATTTTTCAGAATGGTTCTTGCAATTGCAATTCGCTGCTGTTCTCCGCCCGACAGGTAAATACCACCCGTTCCGATGACGGTTTGCAGCCCATTCGGCAGCTTTTCCAGAATGTCCATACACTGAGCCTGCTCCAAAGCGGCACGTACTTCCTGCTCTGTCGCATCTGGCTTGCCCATTTTTATGTTGTCTAAAATCGTCCCTTTAATCAAGCGGCTATTTTGGAAAACAAAAGAAATGGTTTCCATGAGCTGTTCCTTTGGAATTTCCTTGACATTCACGCCACCAATTAATACTGCACCTTTTTGTGTATCGAAGAAGCGACTGATTAAGTTGGCAGCAGTTGTTTTTCCGCTACCAGAAGAGCCGACAAAAGCAGCAGTTTTTCCAGATGGAATGGTTAGGGAAACATCATCCAATGCATTTCGTTTACCATCATAGGAATAGGAAACGTGCTGCAACTGGATGGAAGCATCTGTTGGAACAGTTCCAGCAGCATTGTTGAAAAGCGGTGCAGCATCTAAGATGGTATCTACACGCTTGAGGGCATCTGCAACAATCATGCCATTTTCGCTCATAAACATCATTTTCGTCATGGTAAGCGAGATAACCGGCGTAATAATGATATAGAAGAGCAGGTTCAGCAAGAATATATCGGTTACACCGTTTCGAGTCATCACCAAAGCTGCTGCAATGAGAACTGCAAATACGCCATTGATAACAGTGGTGTAAAGCATCATTGGCACACGCAAATCTTTGGTATAAGCAATCGTCCAAGTTTTATATCGGTCGATGGATTGCTTGAACCGCTGGAAGGAGAAGACGGTCTGACCAAAAGTTTTGACAACTGGAATCCCACGCACATACTCAACCGCTTCATTGGACATTTCATCGAGTGCGTTTTGGTATTCCTCCATCTTCTTCTTCATGTTTTCGCCAGTCATGCTTGTCATGACTAAGAAACCAGCTGCAACCGGAATCAAACTTAACAGACCCAATTTCCAATCAAAGAATAACAGCAATGCAATCAAACCGATTGGGGTTGCAATTGCATTTGCCGTATCAGGCAGCATGTGAGCCAGATAGGTTTCCGTTGCTCCGCTGGATTCGTTGATGGTTTTTCGTAGTTTGCCGCTTCCGAATTGTTGTGTAAAGCCGAGTGGCAATTCTGCAAGATGATGCAACATCTGCAAGCGAAGATTGGTTGCAACACGAAATGCAGATAAATGCGAGCACATCAATCCGCATACATAGACGACAAAGGAAAGGACTGCAAATAATACTGCCAGCCAGCCGTTTTGAATGAGGTGTTCTGCCTTTGAAAAATCGGGCATCACATCAATGACTTCTGCAATGATTTTCCAGAGATACCAGAATGGAACGAGTGCGAGCAGGGCACTGCCAGCAGACAAAATCCAAGATGCATAGGTGAGATAGCGGTGTGAACCAGCATATTGCATTAATCTGGATAAATTGGATGGTTGTTTTTTCAAGAGAATTCCTCCTTTGAATTAGTTTCAGCTAACTACAAGAGATAAATCCATATAGATAGACAGAACGATTTATATTTTAATCTGCATCAACTCCGCCCAGCCCGCTTGATAGAACCGACGAAGTGCAGAAATATAACTTTTTGCGTTTTCTTTGGTCATATCATGCACGACAATTTCAAATACGCCACTAAACATCCCGCTGCTGACAATATGGCAAAGCTGCCGGTCAATCGGGGGAACGGCTTTCCCGAGGCGATGAAGGGTTTTCAAGAACTGAAAGGTTGCATCCACTTCCACCTCTACCATCTGATGAATGAAATCCTGATAGGGCGTTCCTTCCGAACAGCAGATAATCAGTTTGACAGCATCATAATGGGTTTGGTCGGAATAGAGATAGTCAATCATCCAGTCAAAGCAAGCACCGGATTCCATCCCCATCTGTTGAATTTGGTCTTCATCTGGCAGCTGGGCAAAGTGGTCTTGTGCCTGCATGAATTTTCCCATAATGGCAGCAGCGTGTGGCTCTACGAGTGCAGAAAAGAGGGCTTCCTTATTGGAATAGTATCCATAGAATGCACCGGTTGTCACGCCTGCAAGCTTGACGATGGTTCGGAGCGAGGCGTTTCGGAATCCTTTTTCTAAAAATTCGGTCTTTGCAGCTGCTAAAATGCGAGTTTGTGTTCCTGTTTCTGTGGTGAGCATATGCATCCTCCTATTCGAGTATAACAGTGTTATATAACAGTGTTATTATAGCATGTCTGTTTTGGTTTGTCAAGTAGAAGAGCTGATTTTTTCTAGAAGTGGAATGTGTTTCTGATGGAGCAGGAAAGTGGTTCACGGATATAGAAACGATTTGATCGGAAAAATAGGGGAGGGGTTCTACTTGAAATACAGGGATTTTGTAAAAAAAGAAAAAATATCAGATTTTTTTCAAAAAGCCCTTGACAAATTGCACTTCTTGTAGTATAATAAAAGCATCGCCGCTGTGGTGGAATAGGCAGACACAAGGGACTTAAAATCCCTCGCTGGCAACAGCGTACCGGTTCAAGTCCGGTTAGCGGCACCATCGAAAGAATGTCGATTTTACGGCATTCTTTTCTTATTTTCTGACTAATTTGGTAGAAAAGTTTCTTGTGAATGAGCGTTTTTCTACCGGATTTCTACCAAATTTTCTACCAAAATCGCTGCTTTTTTCAATTTCACTTTCATTTTTGGTCTTAGCACAAAAGATTTTTATCCCCCGTGTCAAGTTGACCTGATTAACTTTTTTACTTTTTTTATAATGCCGCCGTGGTAGAATGGGTAGACGATCGGCACACTATTATCGCAGGTTCTCAGGTTGAGGACTTGCGATTTTTTTCGTCCTCTGAACCTTTATCATGGATAGCCTGTTCCGTATCTGTACTGTCTCCACCCAACACTTTGGCGATAGTCTCCGCAGACTCCACTTTGGAATGAAAGTCGAGGTGACTATAAAAATTGGCTGTAACATTAAATGTTGAATGTCCAAGCCACTCCTGGATCGCCTTCATGGATACTCCGTTTGCCAGCAACAGACTGGCACATGAATGACGAAGATCATGGAATCGAATGTGTTTGAGCTTATTTTTCTTAATGATGTACTTGAAGTGAGTAGTTACAAAGTTTGGCGTAATCAGCTTACCGAAGTTGTCACGGCACACAAAGCCGTCATATTCCCTGTCAAAGTCTTTACCGAGGAGCTTCGAGTAGTATTCTTCAAGGTTTTTGCGTTCTATTAGCATCTGCTCAATATGAGGAATCAAGGGAAAAGTTCTTACACTGGACTCAGTTTTAAGCTGATTTTCGACAAAAATCATTTCTTTGCCGCCGCCATAAGTGCTGGAAACCTTACGGCGAACCGTGAGTTTCTTTTCCTCAAAGTTGACGGAATCCCACTTCAAACCAATAATCTCGCTCTTGCGAAGTCCGTAGTAGGCTGCAATATGTACCACAAGTTCAAGTCTATCGCCCTTGAATACTTCAAAGAGCTGTTCCAACTCGTCCTTGTTGTAGAAATTGGCTTCAAACTTCTGGATTTTCGGCAGTTCAACCTTATCTGCGACGTTTACATCGAGCATATCCATTTTTACAGCATATTTTAGTGCTTTGTGGATATTGGCATGGTAATGCTTTACCGAATTGCCCGAAAGACCGCTGTTGAACTTATCGTTATAGAACTGCTGAAGCTGTAAAGCTGTCAGGTTGCCAAGAAGAAGATGCGGATAACGCTCGTCAAAATAGTTTTTGATCCTGGTGATATAGCGATTGTAGCTTTCATAAGAGGTTCGTGCGATTGTCGGTCTGATTGTTTCAAGCCAGTAGTCAAGAAATGCTGTGAACTCAAAACTTGTCTTGCATACAGCATCATCACTGAGAACCTCCTCGCTGAGTTCTGTCTTTTCCTTTGGGGTTTCCTTGACTTTTGTTAAGCTGCCTGTGAGAAACTCCTCATAGAACTTTGCTACTATTACGTTCACCTTTGCTGTCAGTGCTTTATAAGAACAGTCAACAGGCAAATCGGTTGTAACCCATTTTCTCTTACGCTTGCCACTATCGTCCTTGAAATCAAAGACAACATAGTTTTTGCCCTTCTTTTCGGCAATAATGTACTTAAAAGGCAGACTTGCTTTCATTATATTATCCTCCTTATGTCGAAAGCGGTGGTCTGCGCTATTGACCTCATAACTATATTGTAGCGCGATACAAAGTCATTTGCAAGCGTTTTCCTACCACTTCTACAAAATTTGACACAAGGGACATTTCTACCAGTTATTTTTGTGCGCATTGCAGAACGAAATCTATAATCGTAGCTTTTGCGACCTTGATTGTTCTACCACAAGGAATTTTTTTGAGTTGTCCTTCCTTGATAAGCTGATAAACCTTTTTCTTTCCATAGCCGAGAATTTCACATAAGTCCTTTACTTCCAGTATCTCAGGATATTCGCTATACATATTCTTATATACAACTTCAAGCGGTATTGAATCCATAGGACATAACCTCCTTCCTGTCAGAAGAAAAGAAACTGAAAAAGCGTAGATGTTCCATATTCTATTGTCAAGATACTAAGTGCATCGTTGTCAGTTATTTTTATGCCTGATATTTGATGTACTGTTGGCAGCTTCTCCTCAAATCGAGAGGAAGCTCCCGACAGCATATCAGCCGTCAAACAAAACTAAGAGGAATGTGTGAGATGCCTTTGGCAATGTACGCTCCGAAGGACGTACACTCCCAACAGCATCTCTGCTGTTGACAGAAAAATAAAAGAAATTAACATGAAAGCATAGTTGAAAGTATGGGACGGTGCGGCAAATGGAAGAACCGTACCGCCCCTCATCACGGAGGATAGGATATGTCAGCGAGTGATCCGTACCCTTTTCAGCCATCAGTGGTATGAACCCCTCTATATATCAACCGAGGATTTTGCAAAATCGGGAAGGTTTTTCCCATGTTTATTTCTCCAAAAAGAAAAAATCAGCGTTCTGCACATATTTCTTTATTCGTTTTCGTGCAAGATGATATACTCCTTGAGCTTCTGCTTTGCAATCTTGATTCGGTAACGCACCATATCAATTGATAAACCGTATTTCTCAACGAGATACCACATCGTCACCTTATCCTCTCTCAGAAAGTAGTCCCGTATAAGCTCATACCCTTCAGGAAAATCCGATTTCAGCAGTTCTAAGGCATCAGGCAGATAATCAAGCCTGTTCCGGTGCCTGATCTGCTCCTTTTCTTCTTCATCGCTTATGGGAATACTCGCAGGATCGGGATTCGAAGATAGAACATCGTCAAAATCGGGATAGATCTTTCCGTTTTTTGCATCCAGCTCCTCAATGTATCGTTCTTTTCGCAAGAGCTTGTTGTACTCTTTCTCGATGTTACGGGGAACATCATCGCCAAAGTGGACATACATAAATCTTCCCATTACTCACTGTCCTCCTTAGCAGAGGTCAGGTTTGTAAGAGGTTTGGTATGGATTGCCTTCAACTGTTCATTGCAGGCTGTAAGCGTAAAACGTTTATCGAATGCACAGCCGTCAAGATAAGCCCTGATGATATTCTTATCTGCTTTTCTGTAATCCTGGTCACATGGCATCGCATACAGCAGGAGCGAAAACAAGTAACGCTGCCTGAAAGGGTGAAGTCTGATTGCTATACAGACCGCACAGAGGTAATCATACTGCATCTTCCTTTTACCCGAAAGATACCGTGAGAGCGTAGATGGAGCAATTCCCGTCAGTCTTGCAAGCGTTTTCTGGCTTATATTGATCTCGTCTAAATACAGACATAATGCCACGCAGAAGCTGTCCTTGTTCTGCTCATTGAGATCATCAGTCCCGTAAACGTAAACTTCGTAGCTTTGCGGCTCCTCATGTTCGCTGAATAATGAAATCTGAGGAGTATGTAAATCATTCATAATACCGGTTCCGTCCTTTCTGTCAGACGGAAATCAGCAAATGAACATAGTAAGCCTGTCATTCGGAATATACCCGTCCGACAATCAAACATTACTCGTCCATTCGATCGTTTCATATTCAGTTTCCATACAGTGATCGAGTAACCCTCCTGCGCAGTAAGGTTCACCGTTGGAGCAACGCGCCGATGCGTTCTATATTATTATGAACCATTACAGCGTAAAAAGCAACTTCTCAGCGTTCCCGTTCGGGAACACCCGATTTTTATAAAAGCCCCATTTTCCTGCACTTTTCGATAATGCACTACCGATTCAACATTTCCACCTAACTCATTCAAACCTCAGTCCCATGTTGAAAAATTACTCTTTGTGCAAAATTATAGTGCGGCAACTTTTCACCAAAATTTCATTTTCCTATCACATTATGAGTAAAAAAAAGGGCGGCCTGATCTGCTCAGACCGCCCTTTATGCCGAGAGTTTACAGCATAACACACTCAACTTCTGTATCAGCACAAACAAATCCGCAAGGCAATCAATGCAGACCGTGATCTATTATCATCGTCCAGTACACAGCTATCACCCCCTAAAGACCGTAATGGATTACCGATCAAGTCTTGTATGGAACTGTTCAATGACATCACAAAAGTATCGAGTTGTATGCTTGTCTGCTTCCATTATATGAAACCAGTTGTACAAAATTTGGCTTTCTGGAAACAAACTTTCATTTTTTATTATATCATTTAAGATAGACAGAATTTGTACTTCTGAAAAGAAAAGAGCCATTGCTTTATCGCAACAGCTCTGATAATTGATGATTTATAGTTTGTATTCTTTCACATATTCTCTCACGTCAATACCGCTTTCGATATATCTCAGCAGTATCTCCGCACAGGCATGACTATCACTGTCTGCCTGATGATGATCGAGAGCAATACCGTAGTGATCGCACATCACGTTTAGGTTATGCTTCATATCAGGCAGAACACGCCTGCCGATCCGGACCGTACAAAGGTATTTTGCCGTCGGTTTCCAAGAGATACCGTAATCACGCAGACAGGCACGAAGAACGCTCATATCGAACACAGCATTATGTGCAACTAGGATACCCTTGCTCATGATAGGCTCAATCTTCTTCCATAGCTCTGCAAAATTCGGAGCGCCCTTGACCTTATCCGCATCTATTCCGGTGAGCTTAGTGTTGAAGTAGTCGAAGTGTGTTTCGGGATCAACAAGAGAAAAGTAGTTCGCCACGATCTTATTATCCTTGATTGCAGAAATGCCTATCGCACTCATACGGTCATTTGCACGATTGGGCGTTTCAACGTCAAAGACTATGTAGACTGCCATATCGTATCACTCCCAAGCAAAGCAGATTATAGGTTAATTATACCACAACGGAACGGAAAGGTCAATTGGCAGAAAGAAAACAACCGACATTGCTGCCGACTGCCTTTCATTATGCTCCGATTCGCTCAAAGCTATTCAAAACCTGTTTATCCGAGAACAATGACAGCTTACCGTCAGATCATTAATTATGGGATTGCACAAGAGTTGCTTGTGAGTTGCAGAAAGAGCCGTCAAAAAGCTGTTACTAAGCAAATTCAGGATAAGCTCTTAGCATTTTACGGACTTCTTCCAAATACTCAGCTCGTTCTTTTACAGGCGAAACAAGCTCCACACCGTCACCATACTGCATAAGCCACAGATAAAATTTGCGGTTGATACCTACCCGTACACGGATACGAACATAGTCAGAATCTTCATCGTGAAAAATCGAAGCGTAATCTCCAAAATTTTCCCTCATTTCATCGAGCAGATACTTCTTTACCCGCAGTGTGACTACGGTGAAGTATTCAGGAGCAAACATATCCGTTACGAACCCCTCATAATTGTCCTCCGGTGGCAGCCGAACATAAGACACTTCGCCACCGAGGATATTCTTCATTCGGTCAACTCTATATATACGCCATTTCCTGTCCTTCTCATTGAGGCATTTAAGATAGAATCGCTCATGGAAGTAGATCACGCTCACAGGGAGCATTTCCCGTTTCTTATAGTAATAAGCTATCTGTTTCGTTGTTTCGTCATACTTGCCGTATTCAAAATCTATTTTCTGCCGTTCACCGATCAATCTATGAATCTTATCCAAGTTTTCCAAGAGATCGAGTGTCGAGGGACAACGTTCATTCAGAACGATACGGCTGATGAGCTGCCTGATCTCTGCATCGGAACACATACCCTCAAATTTCTTTATCAGTGTTTTCTTCTGAAATGCTGTCAGGAATTTGTTTATCGAGATCGAATCAACGATGAAACGTATTTCATTGAATGAGAAACTCTTGTCAATTAAAGCATAGTATGCCGTGTTATGTTCACGGTTATGCTTTACGATATGATTTCCCATAGCAGTCAGCCTGTCAAGGTCACGGCGAATCGTTACGTTCTTCACTCTGGTCAGATTGCAGACATTGGCGAGGTGTTCTTGTATCTGGCTGATTGATACATAGTGGTTCTCGTCCGTGTACCGTGACAGATAATCGTAGATGTATATAATTCTTTCATGATCCATTTTATTTTCCCTCCTGAAAAAGCTGAAAACCCTGTTCTGAAACGGAGTTCAGAACAGGGATTTTTGCATTTTACTTATCCCGTTCACGCATCGCCCCTAAATGAAATATATTCTTCTGTCAGATAGCGATCCGGACACAGCCTACTATTACTATTTTACCATAATTATGCATGAGTATCAATCAAGTTCGAAAAAAAACGGTATATTATTCGGAATGTTGTATCATCAGCAAATTTAACTGTAAACTTTTCATGAACATTTGCGGATTTCTTTCCCGATTTCTCAAATTTGGCGGTATATAAGTGAGGGGGTATTGCAGCCGAAGTTGCAAAGCTCCAATTTCTCTGACGGAGAGAGGAAACTTTGCAGAGCCAAAGGCTCAAATTGAAATCACGCACGGAGGGCGTGATTCAAACCCAGCAAGCTCGGTATCTCCGCATTACAATTTCTCAGAAATTTAATGTTCCGATACAATGCTTGCAAGAGGGACACCCCTTGAACCCCGAACAAAAGGAGATGAGAAAAATAGCAGAGATCGAACCGCATAATCGGTATATGCAGATACGCCTCACCGAAGCAGAATACGAAGCTATCGAGCGCAAGTTTCGCAACAGCGGTCTGAGGTCACGGAGCGAGTTTATCAGGGCTATGATCTTTGAGGGATATATAGTCAATTTTGATGAGGAGAAGTTTGATAAGATTTACAGGCTTGTCGGAAGTATTTCCAACAACATCAATCAGATAGCCGTGAGAGCGAACAGCACGAACAAAGTGTATACCGAAGACATCGTGAACATCAAGGAGGGGCAGGATAAGATTTGGCAATTACTAAACTCTTTGCAATCAAAACTACTGAGGTTAAAGCGTTAGCCTATATCGCCAACCCTGAAAAAACAGACGGCGGCAGACTGATCTTCACATACGGGTGCAGCTCTGATCCTGCACAGGCAAGCAGAGATTTTGAAGCAGTCCGTGCAGGAGGAACGGGCTTGAATACTGTCCTCTCTCAGCACTTTATTCAGAGCTTTAAGCCTGGTGAGATCACGCCTGAAAGAGCTTTGGAAGTAGGCAAGGAACTTTGCGAAAAATTCCTCAAGGGCGAATACCAATACTTTCTCGCAATCCATACCGATACCGACCATACACATCTGCACGTTATCTTCAATAATGTGAACCGAAAAAACGGCAGAACTTTCGAGACCAATATGAATCAGGGCAAGGTCAAGGAACGTGCGTGGAAGAAGCTTATTGACCTGTCGGACGAAGTATGCAAACGGCATCATCTGGATGTTATCGAACACCCCGAAAGAACGAAGGGCAAGAGCCATTGGGAGTGGGATATGAACCGTCAAGGGCTATCGTGGAAAGCCAAGCTGAAATACACGATAGATCAGGTTGTGAAAGCAAGCGAGGACTTCGATGATTTTATCAGGAAGTGCGCCGAGTATGGTGTGCTTGTTGAGTACAATCCAGACCACAAGATCGACCTGAAATTTATGCTTTCGGAGCAGAAAGAACGCAATCCGAGAGCCAAGATGACTCGTGCCCGAACACTCGGCTGGTACTATGAAACACGGCAGATCAAAGACCGCATCGCTCAGTATCACGGAGTTATGATCTACACGCCGAGGACAAAGGTCAGAGTTATCACAAAGAAGCCACCGAACAAGTTCGTTCAGGACGCTATCGACCGTGGCAATATGAAGCTCGCCAGTATCGCAAAGAATGTGATAGCCGAGTACGGTGCCCCGCCTGATCAGATACGGCAGGCGGCAATATCGGAATACGCTCACAGCCGAGGACTTCTCTCCGAGCTGAACACCATGAAAACTGAGATTGAGGACTTGCAGGTGAAGCTGAAAGTCCTGCGGAAATACCGCAAGCTGAAAGTATACGGCGAGGAGTTGAAAACTCTCAGCGGAAGTGCTGCGAAGAAGTACCGCCGTGAACACAGTGCAGAGCTTACCGAGTACGGGCAAATCCGCACTAAGGTATTGGAGCTTTATCCCTCCGGTCATATCCCGACCGTGGAGAGCCTGGACAAAAAAATAAACGCCCTTATACAAGAGCGTTCATTGAAGGATCAGCAGTTTCGTGAAGCGGACAAGCGGGCGCGTGACCTTGCCGACGCACAGCGTACCATTGAGGAGTTTCTCCGTCAGGAACGCAACGAACAGCAGCAAGACTGCAAGCGTAAGAAGAACGGGGATTTGGAGTGACATTTAGTCTGTAACTTCAAACATTACTGTGATGTTCATAGAACCGAGCTTATTATTTACATGATTCAGGTATTCAATGCAGAAGTCAGACGGCTGGTATTTGAATTTGATCTGTATTTCGTAAACAGACAGACTTGCATTAGGATAAGTTTCTTCGTACTGCTTACTGTCTATAAACCATATATAAGTGTTCAGCTTGTCCTGAAGCATAAACATATGCTCCTTGATTATCTCATCATCAAATTCCAAATGGTCATAAAGTTGAAGTATCAGCTTCTTACCTTCATAGGCAGTAGCATCAATGACCTCAGCATTATCAATAGCCATTATTATCCCTCCTGCTTGTGAGCTTTTTGATATTCCTCCAACGCCGTGAGCAACAGCTTATTCACGCTCATACCGAGCGTTTCCGCATAAGCCTTGATCGCATCACGCTCCTCGGCGGACACATACAGCTTCAGCGTTTTGTAATTCGCTTTGGCATACTGTGCGTTTGAGGAAATCTTCTTGGAACGAGCCTGCTTCTGCTGGCACTCCTTACAATACTTTTGAGAGCCTGCCGTCACCTTATAAGGCTTTTCGCAGATAGAGCATATCTGTTCGCTGCCGATCGCAACAGCTTCTCCGGCTTGCTTCTTCTCCTTATATGCCTTATTCCGCATGACCTGAGCCTTGTCACGGCAGTAGATGCAGTATTTCGCTCTGGCGGACGGCGATTCAAACTCCATTCCGCAGATCTGGCAAGTGTGCTTATACATCAGATCACCCCTTGATCGGTTATTACAGCTATTCTATCACATTAATGGGGATATGTCAAGTATAATTGAAAATATAGTGACGCTGCACTGGGGAAATCAGATAATTTGCTGCGCATTGCCGAAATTCAAAAACTTCTCAAAATTATACTTGACAATAGGGATATTGAATAGTATAATGAAAGCACAACAGGAACACAGAAACCCGAAACCACGAAAGGAAGGTAAATACCTATGTTAAACAAATTCTTAGTCTCAGGCAGAATGACTGCCGATCCCGAAATCAAGACTATTGGTGAGAACCGCCTCTGCGAGTTCACTATCGCTTGCGAACGTCCGAAGCGTAAGGGTGAGGAGACTGCCGAGACAGACTTCTTCCCCTGCACCGCCTGGAACCGCAACGCCGATGTGATCGTCGATTGGTTCGGCAAGGGCGATATGGTGACACTCGTCGGCTCAGTCCACAACAAACGCTATGAAAAGGACGGTCAGAAGCGTTCGGCTATCGAGGTCAAGGTCGAGGAGATCCACTTCAACGGCGGTAAGAAGCGTGAGAACACCGCACCGACTGACAACGGCTACGATAATCCCTACGCAAAAACAGAGGACGATCCGCTGTTCTAAAGTATAATCACAAGGAGGATAAAGAAAATGGGCATCACGATCGCAATCAGTAATCAGAAAGGCGGTGTGGGCAAATCCACCACAGCCTATAATCTCGGAGCTTGCCTTGCTCTGAACCATGACAAGAAGGTGCTTCTCATCGACTTCGATCCGCAGGCGAACCTCTCCGAATACCTGAAATACGAGCCGGACGGCAACCCGACCATGACACAGCTTATCATGTCATTCTACACAGGAAATCCCGTGACCGCCGAGACAGCTCAGAGAGCGATCCGTCACAGCGAAACCGCAGGAGTGGACTACCTTCCCGCCGACATCAACCTCGCCAATGCGGAAACGATCATGGTCACGATGATCTCAAAGGAGCATATTCTCCGCAGGATACTCACGGAAGATGTGATCGGAGCGTATGACTTCGTGCTGATCGACTGCCTGCCGTCCCTCGGAACGCTCCTTATCAATGCCCTTACCGCTGCGGACAGAGTGCTGATACCCGTGCAGACGCAGAAGTTCAGTATGGACGGTTTGCAGTCCCTTGAAGCTCTCACACAGCTTGTCAAGGCAAATACCAACCCGAAGCTGAACCTCATCGGAGTGCTGCCGACTATGGTTGACCGCACAAAGGTCAGCAGAACGGCGATAGAAACCCTCAATGAAAAGTACGGCGAAATGCTGTTCAGGACAAGCATCAGCAAGTCCATTGAAGCGGCGAAAAGCTCCGAGAACGGCACACCGCTTTGTCTCACAGGTCACAAGTTAGGTCAGGAATATGATGAATTAGCTCAGGAGGTGCTTTCAAGATGTTAAGTATGTCAGAACTCGCAATGAACCCCAACCGCAAGGTCACTACCAAATGCTACGGCGAAGTTAAGGTGTGGAACGACCGTGAAGAAGCTCAGGCTTATTTCCTTGAAGCGATGATGAACAGTGACGGCGCAGAGCATGACCGCTACTCCGGCATCTACATTCAGCTTCAGAACGGGCTTGACTACTGCACCGATGAAGATGATGACGAGGAGGATGAGTCATGAAGCCCTTTGATACCGATAAAATGCCGTGGCTTTTCACTCCCCACGGCGAGGGTGAGCTGAATGAGTATTTCAGCTCCGACCACAGCATAGTCATTTCCGAGACTTCTAAGGAAGTGATCGCAAGCCTTTCCGAGAGCCGTGACAGGTTCTCAGGGAAGCTATGCTACATCTTCAATTACAATCAGCGCAGATACAGATACACGCTCCTGCGGTTTGCGGATGTGATCGTCCGTGCAGATGTGTCGATAAAAATGCTGAAAAAGCGCATCATGGAGCTTGATATTGACAACCGTGAGCTTCGCAAACAGCTTGCGGACATGGAAAGGAAGATGAAACGATGAATACACCGCAGTTTGACCTGAGTGCTATGCTCTCCACACCGCAGCAGACCGCTGTTCAGCAGATTCCTTGCGACAAACTCCACCCATATCACAATCACAAGTTTGAGCTGTACTCCGGCGAGAGACTTGAAGATATGGTAGCCAGCATCAAGGAAAATGGTGTGCTATCACCGATCATCGTTCAGCCGGACGGAGACGGATACGAAATTCTTATCGGTCACAACCGCTGGAATGCTTCTAAACTTGCAGGACTGTCGACTGTTCCGTCGATCATCAAGGCAGGGCTCACCGAGGACGAAGCCGAAATGTATGTCATAGAGTCGAATGTTATGCAGAGAGGCTTTGAAAACCTCAGAATATCGGAACAGGCTGCCGCCGTTGCACTCCGCCAT
>HF997952.1:0-15414 GCA_000433635.1 Ruminococcus sp. CAG:254 | reverse complement strand
AGCGGAATGATATTCTCAGGGAGCTTGCACGCCTTGAAAATCCCTCAGCCGAACCCGACAGCTCAACTTTGAATCCAGTGGGTTCAAAGTTAGACACGAGCGAGAGCATCGGAAATGAGTACGGTGTCAGCAAAGGCTCGGTAGTAAGGCTTATTCGTATCAATAAGCTCACTGATGAGCTGAAAGCCCTTGTGGACAGCGGAGATATTGCTATCCGAACAGGCGTGGAGCTTTCTTTCCTTTCTGAAGATACACAGGCGGTCGTTGCCGAGTGTGCTGAGGACTGCAAGATCGACATGAAAAACGCTAAGAAGCTCCGTGCTTCTGCCGACAGCGAGGGCAATATCACTCCCGAAACCGTTCACGCTATTCTTTACGACGAGGACACCGAGCCGAAAGTGAAGCCCAAAAGTGTGAAGATCAGCCACGATATTTATACCAAGTATTTCAGCAACGGCGAGAAGCCGAAAGAAATCACTGATACTATTGAAAAGGCACTTGAACTCTACTTTAAAAATATGGAGGACAAATAATATGAAGAAGATTATTACAACGGTATTCTGCACCGCAATTGCACTCTGCTCAGGCTTGAACGTCTATGCTGCCGAGATCCTTGAACGGGACTATATCGAAGCCGAGATTTGGGAGGAGATGTGGAACGGCAAGGGCGATAACGGTCTTGACTTTCCCGAAGCATCATACAAACATCATCTTCTTGACAAGTGGCTTGACGAGAACTATGGTTCAGAAGATTATGACTGGACTGAGATAGGAGAGCTTCAATATGAATACAAGGACTACTACCGTCACCTGATCGAAGATTGGGATTTTGAGGACGATAATGAGGGTGGCTGGACAATTAACACCGAGGACAACCATTACAGCTTTTTTCTGCTTAACGGTATGTGGCAAATGACAGACAAGAATGGTGATACCGTTGACTCATTTCCGCCGTCAGCACATTAGAGGAGGACGATCCCGAAATCGCAGACGGTTACGAGATCAATGATGACGGTGCGGATAGTCCGAGAGTGATAGGTAAGGTCACAGGCGGAACGAAAACGACTTCTGAGGGCGGTTCTTCCGCAGAGGGTAACGATACCACTGTTAGTCCGTCAGACGGTTCTGAGGGCAATTCTGACGGCTCTGGTGCAAGTTCTCTTGCAATCATTGCAGGAGTGACAGCTCTCGCAGGAGTCGGCGGCGCAGCTTACTACTTTACAAGAAAGAGGAAGTGATTTTATGATTTTTCAAAGCAAACAAAAAGTAAACGGTGCTCCCATATGGGAAGTCGATACCGACACACAGACGGTAAGGCACAGAAACCCCAAGACAGGCGAAACAGAGCGTTATGTGTTTCATACCGACCACATCAGGTACTATCTGCACCACATTGAAGAAAAGCGGCCCGACCTCTTGCAGGAGATCGTGGACAAGGGCGAGATTTACAAGCATCTGGACGATCTTGATACAAAGGTCACGGACGCAGTAAACCGTCAGACTGAGCTTCTGATGCAGTCGAGCCGTGACTATCAGGTTGCCGTTGAATCGGGAAATCTCAATGCTGTTGGCTCAATCGGCAATCTGCTCCGTATGCAGGCGCAGAGAGTCGTTTACGATACCATGATCTATCTTTGGAGGGACGAATAATGTTTTGTGCGAACTGTTACAATGAAATTCCCGCAGGCAAGAGCTATTACAAGCATCAGGACACCAATCAGAGCTACTGCTCCCTGGACTGCCTGAATGACCACATGATCTATACCCACACGATCACCCTTGAAACGAGCGAGGGCGAGGAAAGCACCGAGGAAAAGGACAATGACGAGTGAGGATTTCATCGAGGACTTGCGGAGAAACGGTGTGAAGCTCATAAAAAAACGACGGCTCTCTTACCGAGATCCCGCCGGACTTCTTGAAACGAGCCACCGAGCTTTGCAGTCAGCTCAGTTGCAGCTCGATCAGCTATGATATTGTTGATCCGCAGGACAGCGAGCATACAAAGCTCAGGGTGCTTGATTGTGGGTATGCGGAATAAAAAAACGGATAGCCGTCTGTTAAGGACGGTTATCCGTGTTTGAGTATATTCAGTTACTAAGCTAAATCAGAATTTAAGCTGATGTTCCCCATTGGTAGAAAACATATTCTGATTCCGTTTCCACTCCTATTGTAATATCATTCCATTCTGGCGGAATTATATAAACCGCACTTATGATTGAATCATATGCAATACTGATACGCTGATTCATTTCCTCTAATCTTGATTTCATCCATTTCTTTTCTTCCTCGTCAATTGGTGAATATACTCTGTTTTTGTACATCTCAGTCCAGTTATCGCAAAAATTTTTATGTGATTCCAAATACTTCAATGCGTTGGTGACAAAGCTGTCCATTGAGGGGTAATCCTTTTTTGAAGCAACAACAATCAGGATACTTTGTTCGCCAGACGGCTTATTAAAACAAAGATGTCCGAAATGAATTGCTATCATTTTATCTCACCTCTAAATTCCGATTTAGCAGAGAGCCGTATTGTTCTCTCACTTACCCCTATTATACCAAACCGCCCCGAAAAAGTCAATCTCTACACACTTTTTCACACCCTTTTCATTGCATTATACCGCCATTTGTGCTATAATCAGGATATAGAGCAGATCGGAGGTGAAATGCAATGGATAACGAAACCGAAGAATTAGTAAACCGTGCATTATACAAGCAGATCAAATCAATGAACCGTGCCGAAATGGAGACTTTCGTGAGAAATGTCTTTGCTCAGGGCTATCAGAGAGCCGAGGAAGAAACGCACCCCATTGATTATGACAGCTTACGAGCCGATCTGAGCAAAATCAAAGGTATCGGAGAAAGTCGGCTTAACGAGATAATGACGGTCATCGACAAACATATTGCAATCAATAACGATGAATAGGAGGAATTTCCTTGACCGTTGATACCAAAGAAGTAGTTACCACGATTGCCTATATGATCGGTGTCCGAATGTCGGCACTCACCGCAAGCTATGGGGAATGTGCCGAGCTGATAGACAAGCTCAAAGCCGACCGTGATGCTACTGCGATACGATATTTATGTAAGCTGCGAACCGCACTGATGCAGAAGTTCAAAAAGACCGATGATCTGATACGGTATCAGCTCAAAAACCTGCATAACATCGAGTGGTATGACCACGAAAACATCAAACAGCTTGAAAAATGGGGATTTACCATTATTCAGGCAAACTCACGCTCCGAGAAGTATATGCAGGAGTTTACAAGGCTCATCAATGAAAACATTGATAAATGCTCCCGTCTGTTCTATGACTGGCTGAATTGGGAGTATATCCGAGACTTGTTCTTTGTCCCGAAGTACAATAAGAATGGCGTAATGAAGGAAGAATTCAATAAATACATGGCGAATATCGAACATTACCCGTTTCAGATGTATATTCACTGGCAGCCAGCCGAAGTCGGGAGCATCGTATATTCCGACCGTAAGTTCCTGAAGATCATCTACGGTCAGCATAATGACAGCTTCACCGACTATACGAAATATCGGGACGCAGACGATGAAACCCGAAACAATATTTATAATTTTATCGACAGCGCCGAGAAAACTGCTGTCGCCGTCGATTGTGAGAACTCTAATCCGTACAAGCTGTATAGTGTTCTGAAAGGCTTAAATCAAGAAGAACTTGCCAAGATCGAGAAAATCACGCTCTATGACGATCCGAACACTACCGCAGGCTGGGATTGGCTCTCCAAATTCACGCAGATACCCGTTGAGCATATAGAGATCGACCGTGTGACCGACAGAAAGTCCCTGGTCGATTTAAGAATGACAGCGAGTGTTGTCACGGATTTCTACCGTGACGGGATCACATCGTTTATTATTGTGTCGAGTGATTCCGACTTTTGGGGACTCATTGAGAGCCTGCCGAAAGCTCATTTCCTTGTTATGTACGAATATGAGAAGTGCGGAACGTCAATCAAAAATGCCCTCACACAGCACGGTATCTACTATTGTGCCATTGACGATTTCTGCTCCGCTGCCACCGAGGATATGAAGCGAGCCGTCCTGTTTGCAGAGCTTGAAAAGCATTTGCCCACCCTCTATGGGGAAAACCCTCTGGAACTCACGCAGAAAATCTATGAAGCCACAAGAGTTACCGCTACCAAGAAGGAAATGGAGAACTTCTGTAATCGGTACGTCAAGACATTGCGGCTCAAACTGAACTCCGAGGGTAAATTTATTATTGAGATACAGAAATAAAGTAAAAAGGACGGTCATTGCGCCGTCCTTTACTTTTTGTGGAACTTTGAATCCAGTGGGTTCAAAGTTGGTTATTGAACCATTCTCTCTTCAAAATCGCATACTGATATGTATTCTCATACCGTGGAGTGCCGTCAGGATTATTCACAAAAGATATAAACTCCTGGAACAGCCCCTCACGGCGCATACCGAGTTTTTCACATAGGTGCTGACTTGCCGTGTTATAGTCCTCTGTATAGGCATAGATACGTCTTGCTCCTTTATCTTTGAAAAGATAGTCGAAGAAGGCATGAGCAGCTTCGTAGGCGTATCCTTTGCCTTGATAGTCTTTATTCAGCATCCAACACGGAGAGAACGTGTCTTTTGGATCATTTTCATCGGAGTGCTGTTCTCCAGTTTCGGGATAAGCCTCTATCTCACCGATAACTTTTCCCGTATCTTTCAGTGTGATAGCAAAATAATATTCAGTTTCACCGCATCTTTTCTGCATCTCAGCCTTTGCTTCTTCAAGAAAATTCAGTTTCATACACGCAAAACAATTGACAGCAGGCTCTCTTAGGTATTCAAGTACATCGCCAGCATCTTCTTCGGTAAAAGGACGCAGGACAAGTCTTTCAGTTTCAATAATCATATCGTAATACAACTCCTCTATATTCCGTCTTTAATATTCGCTGCCTGCAAAGCCTTCAAGTTTTCCTCTTTCTCAAAAAAAGCCTTTTTTATCTGCTCATATTCCGCCTCGGTACATACTTCTCTGCACTTCGGTTCAAAGGACTTCGTTACAGCAAAGCATTCTCTAATATTATCACAAGGAAACTCCGCACATTCCGAACAGTTCTTGATACCCTTATCCTCACAGCATTTGACAACAAGGTATCTGCACCAGTTTTCGGGACGGCAGCCGATACAAGAGATTTCTTCATTTGAAACGAGCCTGTCTCTATATCCGATCTCCAGCCACAATTCGGCTGTATACTTAAGTTCTTCATCTGACTTTTCATACGGAGGTGCAACATATCTCGGACAAGCCGAGCAATCATTTCCGCAAGCTGCTATTATCTTCTGCATTGTGATTCTCCTAATCATTTCATATAAACGATAAGCAAACCGTAATTATTGCCCAATATCTTGATCCGTATTCTCTGAAAGCCTGCCTTTTTTCCAAGCTCTATATATTCGTCTTTTGTGAATTTCTTGAACCCGTTTTTCGTATAGAAATACTTATCTAAGTTTTCCTTTGATATAACAGCATTGTAGAAAATACCGCCATCCTTTAGGACTCTGCTGATCTCAGCCATTCCCTTAGCAGTATCACTCCAAAAGTATATGGTATTCATCGTCGTGACCACATCAAAGGATTTGTCCTTGAAAGAAAGGTCACAGCAGTCACCGAGCTGAAATTTCATATTTCCCGAAGCAACATACCTACGGTTCGCTGCGGCTGCCTTGCTGACCATATCTTCGGATATATCAATTCCGGTGATAAAACACCTGGATTTCTGAATTATAAGTGTTTCAAGGTATCCGTTGCCAAATCCTACGTCAAGTATCCTCGTTTTGGGTGAGATTTTCAGTTCATCGACAATACCCTTATACATAACATTATTTGCACGGTTCATCGCCCATGTCATGATCTTTCCGATAACTCCGTGCGGATTTCCGCATTGCGAAGCAAAATAATCACCGATTTTACTCATTTTATTCGCCGCCGTTTCTTTTGATCCGTACACACCTGGCTACCATGAATGCTGATATAGGTACCATGTATCTTGCATTTCGGAAGCCACATATGATAGGATCGTTCTCATCAGCTTTTCAAGGACAGCGTAGTGCTGTTCTGAGAGCATCACCATATCAGTCACAATGTTCCTATGTACGATAAAATAAGCCAATTTATATATAAAGCAGCTTTTCATTCCTTATTATATCATTAAATCTTTTATATGTAAAGGACTGTTTCGGTATATAGTAGCAAACAGTTTGGCTTATATCATTAAAAAATTCTAACGGAAGCATTATAATAGTAATAGAGAATCGGCAAAGGAGTTGCAATGGAAATGGATTATGGTGCAAGATTAAGGGAACTGCGGCAAGCTAAGAAATTCAGTATTTATAGACTTCATGAAATAACCGGTCTGTCACAGGGGCACATCAGCGGGCTGGAAAAAGCAAAAACCAGCCTACGATTGAAACCTTGCAGCGACTTCTTTCTCCTATGGGCATTTCGCTCTCTGAGTTTTTCAATGAGAACAATGAAATCTCCTATCTAAATGAACGAGAAAAGGAGCTTGTGGAAACATTCAGAGCTATGCCTGATGAGTCGGCAGAGCTTTTCTTCCAGTTAGGAAAGGTACTTAATCAGAAATAACGGCTATAATATGAGGGCTTTTGCATTGTGTGCAGAAGCCCTCTTTTAAATTTGAATCCAGTGGGTTCATAATTGATGCTCAGATAATTGTTTTTTGAAAATATTGATTAGGGCAGTCTAAAACATTTTCTTTCATTAGTTTGCTGCCTGCATACATCAAATAGTGCATTTCACTTGCTGTTGCCATTTCTTCTGCGGCAATCTGTTTTGCCTTAACAACAGGATCGTCTATCATATTATCACCCTTAACTTCAATAAGCTGATAAGAACCGTCTGTCATCTTCGCAAGGAAGTCGGGGTAATACTTGCGTATTCTGCCGGATTCAGGATCATAATACTGAATGGACAAGTCTCCCTGGTCGGAGGTAAACATTCCCGTGAAGTAAACTTCCTTGACCAATGGGCTTGAAATGTACTGCAAGAAGCACTCCTTTTCAGGCTCCGAGTCAAAGCAATAAGTATCAGCGTGGAACGATTTGAGTATCTCCGCAGGAGTGAAGTTATTATGCTCCTTTGTGATAACAAGCCCTTCCTTGCCGCTGAACACATAATATCCTGCATCTTTCGGGGCTTTGAGCAGAGTGATCTCCACATCGTCCGAGTGCCGCACCGCTTCAACTGAGTTGAGTGCGTGGAAAATCGTCGGTATCAGAATATCGTGGAGTATCTCATTGTACTTGTTCACCATTTCAATGATCGTATCTATGCCGTCAGGTGACTCACGGAGTATCTTTGCGATCAGCAGACAGGAAGCATTCAGATACCGGGCGATCTCCGCAACAAGCGTAAACTCACTGTACTGAACATTATCCTTGATGTAGTCGATATTCGTTTCCTTTTCATGGGCATTCAGACGCAGAGAGCCTTTTTCAATCATTGTTAGAGTATACTTTGAAGTATCAAGCTCATTCAAACCGAACGGAATCGGCTCAGAATAAGGCTTTTCCGTGAGCTTGTATTCATGCCAAATACGCTTTACCACGAGCTTACGGGGAGGCGGCATGACACGCACATGACACTCTATCTTTTTCTTCTTGGAGGTCTTGCCCATATCGGTGATTTCCATATTGTAGTTCTTTTGCAGCTCATCATTAAGAATATCGTAATTCTCTTTGGAGAGAAAGACTGTTGCAGTGAGCTGTTCATCACTGAGCTGTCTCAGGCATCGCATTGTAGCCTGCAACACAAATACCTTTGATTTCGGGCTTCTGAACAGAGCGATACCGAGCAGGGAGCGACAGTTCCAACCCTCTCTGCCTTTTTCAACGAGAATGATAAACTGCTTCTGGCTGCCCTCAGTACCTTGCACATCAAGATTGCGGAAGTTACGAATATCCTCGTCCTTTGTGACGGTCGTATCTCCGGTATTCACAAGAATTGAGGAAAGTGGAATATCAAGCTCACTCAGTATCTTTTCTACCGCAGGACGGACTGTTTTCGTTGCTTCTTCGACCGTAGCAGCGAAAATAGCGAGCTTTGGCATCAATCCCTCATAGGTCTGTCCGCCGTATCTCTCCCAAAACTTTGTGATAACGACCTTTAGGAACTCCTCATTCTTGACATTCTCAAATGCGATCGGATCAGCATCTTTCAGATAGCCGTGAGCGATAGATTCATTCAGCCCGTAGGCATAGACCACTTCCGGCAATATCTGTCTGTTGACATAAGGTGTACCCGTATAGTTGTAGCAGGCAACGATATGGGCTTTTTTATTCAGCTCATTGATCGTATTGCGGAGCGTTGTCTTATTTGCTGTACCTGACCGCAGCTCCTTTTCGAGATTCGCACCGAACAGATGATGTGCTTCATCGACATACACGCCGAGCTGAGGAAGTCTGCACAGCTTCTTGAAGCGCTGATTGTCGATCAGCATCGAATCATCGAGAATATCGCTGTCATCATCGTCCTCATCATCACCGTACACGGTGGACAGCAGAGAGCCACCCTCAAACAGCAGATCGGTAGGCTTTTCGGCTTTGTGCTTCTTTTTCAGAATGATCTTCTGATTGTTGGAGATGATAATATTGAACTTGCTATCGTCGATAGTATGAAGTGTTGTTCCCGTATCCTCAAGGAAATGGAACTTGATATTGGAGTCCAGTACACTTGCATATTCAGGCGGCACCACCTTTGTCTTATCAAAGGTCATGATCTCATGGAGCGAGTCAAGCACCGTCTTATCAGGAGCGAATACAAGTGCGTTCTGGCAGTAACGCTTATCCTTCGGGTACTTCTTTGCAAGCAGGAACTCATAGAAGATGCAAGTAGCAATCAGGATAGTCTTGCCGAGTCCCATAGTCAGAGCGTAGATATAGTTCGGATAGTCCTCCTTAAACTTCTTCATCTGCTTGAAGATAGCTTCATTCTGATCGTCGCCCAAGTCGATAAAGCGGAACTGTCCGTCCTTATGGATACTATAATAGGAGGAGTCAGAGAACCTGTTGCGGCGGTTCCTCCAATCATCGAAGATCTCATACATATGAGCATTATCAAGAAACTCCTTGATAAATACATACATTTCCAGAGAGTGGAACTGCGGCTCACGGAGGAAAGCATCGGGATTTTCGCTCTTATCGTTATATGCGAGGAACTTTCTTGTCAGGTCATTGTAACGGGAGCGTATCTTACCACGGTTCTCTACATAGAAAGTCCATAGCTGCTCATAAAAGGCGTATTCCTGGGCAAATGCCGTTGTTTTCTTTGCCATAGAGCATTACACCTCCACTTCAAGGGATTCTGAAAGGAGATCGGTGATCTTGACCTTGATCGTGCCTGCATCATCGGGAATATCATAAACGCCGAGGACAAGGCTCTTTTTGTCGGGAATATCGGTCACGGCAGGCTGCATAACAACACCGTCATAATTCCAGTCGATCATGATAGACTCGACGAGCTGTCTCCAATCCTCTACATATTCCTTTTGAAGCGAGAGCTTCTGCAAGAGGTTCATGGGATAGAAAGCACGGATAACGAGCTTGCCGCCCTCACGAACTACCTCGGCTTCTGCTTCACGCTTCAATTCAAGCTCAGACTTATCCCTGAGAATATCCACGATCTCAATATCGAGCTTATAGTCCGACAGCTCCTTTTGAAACGAGGCAGCGAGGTCAGGCTCATGTCCCATACAAACAATGGTGATCTTCTCCACGGGCTGGGACGGATTTTCCTCTTTGCGCTTTTCGTAGGTCTTGTAGGGGAGATTTGCTTTCAGCTCCTCCAGATCAGCCTTTGTAGCGATACGGTTGACGGGCATGATCTTCACCATTCTGCCGTCCTTTTCGCCGTCCCATACATTCGACTGCTCAAACGGTTGAATCTCAAGCGCCTGAATGATAAGGTCACGGGCTTCAACGGGGTTGCGGAAGAAGTCATAGTTATTGACATTGTAGACCTCAAAGCCGGTGTACTTCACATCATCGGCATCGAGCGTCTGCTGAGAAAGCTCCTGAGCGATACCGATCAGACGCTTGGTAGTGGTCTGAATCGCTCCGAGGTTAATATCCGCACCGAGGAAACGCCTGCCGAGCTTCATTGCCACAGCCTGAGTAGTACCACTGCCCATGAAGCAGTCGAATACGAGGTCACCTGGTTCTGAACAAGCCTTTATAATTCTCTCTAACAGTTTTTCTGGCTTCTGCGTTGGATAACCAACTATTTCACTACCAGTTTTTGAAGGGAGGATATCTGTCCAAATACTTTGTAGTCTTCTTCCTTGCTCTGTATATTCATCAGCGTATTCTTTTAAGTATGGAACACCAGTAGACGAATAATAAATTCGATTTTGTCTCTCCAATTCATCTATGTTTTCTTGTGAATAACTCCAATGTCTTCCTGCTGGTGGAAAAAGCTCTTTCCCTCTAAATATTCTTGAAGGTCCATCTCCAGGTGCGGTTATCGGTCCGGGATAAAAACGTCTGCCTGTTTCAGGTTCTATTGTTTTGAATCGGCTACTAATGTGATCATCTGTTAGAGGAATCATCTCCATAGTAAATTTATAAGTAGGAGTTTTTGTATACCACAAGATTGTATCATGAACAATTCCATATTTGCCTGCATCATTATGTGCGCCTGTACGTTGCCATATAATCTCGTTCTTAAACCCTGAACCTTTACCGTCTTGCCCACCATTACCAAAAAGTTCATCCATGATTATTCTTAAATATGAATTTCTATGATAATCACAATGGAGAAATATAGAGCCAGTTTCAGACAATAAATCACGCAGAATAGTTAAGCGTTCATACATAAACTGTAAATACTCATCATTTGTCCAAATATCACCATACTGTTTTTCCTCAAATGAATTACTATCACCCGTTACGACCTGTCCCTTCAATTTTATGGACTTTTTGTAGTCTGCCTTGCTGTCAAAAGGAGGATCTATATAGATTAAGTCAACTTGACCTCTGTACTTCTTTAATAGGTGACTCATAACCTGAAGATTATCGCCCCAAAAGATTTTGTTAATCCAACCACTAACATCTTCACCATAACGCTCTTTTAGTTGAGCAGGATAATACTGTGTGGATTCGTAGGGGCGCTTGCCTGTCCATCTCAGCTCAGGAAAGCCCTTGATCGTCGGTCTTTTGCTAAACTCAAAAGTAAGCTGTCCGTCCATTTCCATTTTCGTATCCTCCGTTTATTTATTCTGGCAATAGAACCTGAAATCGCAGCCAGTGCAGGTTTTCAGCGATTCCGCCTGCCTTGAAAAGTCCTTTTTCATGATCTTGTGGACTGTATCATCAAACGCTGAAACAGTACCCTCGATAGCACTCTTGGTGTAAGGGAACGAGATCATCGGATTTCCGTTTTCCTCTCCCGTATAGTAAAGGTGCATCTTGCTTACCTTTTGCCCCGTTCGCTGCTCCACAAGGAAAGCATAGATATGGAGCTGTCGGCGGTAATGCTCGATCCTGTCTCTCGCTTTCACCATATCCGGCTTGCGTTCAGACTTGAAGTCCACAAGCTCCACCGTGCCGTCAGCACCTTTGATAAGGTCGATCTTGCCCTCGATGATGTACTCAGGCTGCACAAGGCTTACATCGACCTCGGCTTGCTTTATCATCGACCAATCGCCGTGCTGTCGCTCTACATACCGCAGGACTTGTTTGAGTGCTGCCTTTTTCTGCGGTTCAGCGAGGTAGGTATGCTCCGACTTGACGAGGGAGACATAGTTGCTTTCAAACCAGTCGGAAACATTATCAGGTGTGATAAGGTGTTCCTCCTGCCTGATCGCAGCTCTGTGTATGTCCTCGATCGTTTCATGAACGAGCGTACCGAACATCATAGCGTTCTCACGGATTGGCATAAACTCCAGTTCCTTATAGAACTTATACTGTAAGGAACAAGTCTCATAAACCGTGATGTGTGAGGTAAAGGAGAAAGTATCCTTGATATTGACCGCCTTTACCTTGTGGAACGTAAACTCATTCAGGTCAAAGGCAGAGCTTTCTATACTCGGCAGTTCATCATAAAGCTCTCGGAAATACAGCGAGGGTGTGCGGTTATTCTCGTTGCAGGTCAGCACAAGCAAGTCCTGCGCACGGGAGAACGCCGTGTAGTACAGCCGCCAGAAGTCAAAGAACTTCATTTCCTCAAAAGGCTCAAACTGCGGTCTGTGGTAATACTTGACCTCGACTTCACTCAGCAAGTCTTTGTAGGACTTACGGGGCGTATTGCCAAGAGAGTCCACGATAACAATCGGGAACTCCATTCCCTTAGACTGATGTATCGTCATGAATGATACGCAACCGCTGGGAGCGTATTCGGAATCGTCCTCATACTCGGAGATACCGCCGTCAAACAGCAGGCGCATATAGAGATTGAAAAATAGCTCTGTATTCTTATTGATGTACTTATCTGTAAAAACGTCGATTCTATGTAAATACTCAAATTTCCCGACTATCTGCGTAAGCATAGCAATATTTCTTGCCGGACGCACATCAACAACACCTGAGCTTAGGTCGGTATCAAGGATAGTGCTGAACGGCTTGAAAGCAAATAGCTGATACAGAAGTCCCGAATATGCGTAGTCCGTTGTGCCTTTGCTTTGAGCGAGGGCAGCGTGAGACTTGCCACGGCTGCGGATAAACTTCTTTAGCTCCTTGTTTTCTTCCAGAGAAAGAAGCTCATTTGCAAGCTCGATGCAGTCACGATAATAGTAGCTGTGTTCCGTTTGCAGATACTTGTGTTCGCCCTTGATAAGGCCCTGAACATACAAAGGAAACATCAGCATCAGACAGCCGATCGTCAGCATAATCTCTCTGCGTTTGAAAAACATATCTGAACGTGGAGAATACACATTGATACCATTCGCTTCAAGGAAGTTCGCAAGGCTTGTGACCTGCTGTGACTTGACCGAGCTGAAAAGGAAAGCAAGCTGATTATAGTCCGTCAGCTTTCCTGAATCTTTCAGCTTATGGATAAAGTCAAGTATCTTATCGTGCCATTCATCTTCGTCCTCAGAGCTTGCGAGCTTTACCACGGCTTTACTATTCATATCCGTGTGCTTAAAGGGTACAATATGCTTAGGATAGCGGAAGTTTTTCCACTCAAACTTGAACTTTGCTCCGTCGGTGGTGCTAATCCATTCGTTATAGAAGTCCACTATATCGCTGTTGGAACGGTAATTGACCGTCAGCGGAATGATCTTGCAAGCGCCGTCCTTAAATTTATGGGGAAATTCAAGGATATTACGGATAGTAGCACCTCTGAAACGGTATAAGCCCTGATCGTCGTCACCGACCACGCAGATATTACCATGTTTTTCACCGAGCATAAAGATGATCTGTTCCTGAATATAGTTTGTATCCTGATACTCGTCGATCATCAGATAGTGTATCTTTTCCTGCAAATCAGAAAGAATAGCAGGATTTTCTTTCAGCAGGCGGTAGCATTCGGTCTGTATCTTAGCAAAGTCGATCAGGTTTTCATCGGTGAGTAACTGCTGATACTGTTTCAAAATAGCTGAAAGCACACGAATCTCTGTTTTGCTGTCCTTTGCCATAGCATCGGCATCAACAAGTTCCTCAGTAAGCGTCCCAACAAGACCGCATATAGCTTCTGCCCATTTCCAAGCACCACCATTAGGCATAACAAGCTCAATATCTGCGATGTTTCTGAATTTTTGTATATTACGGAATACAAGATACTTCTGATCGAAAGAATCCAACAGACGATAATTCTTTTTAAGTTGAGTGAATTCAAGATTATCTTTAATTATACGAAGGCAAAGCGAATGGAACGTACCGATATACATTTCATTCACATTGACATATATATTTCTAACAGCAAGCTCGTTGGTAATTCGGGTAACAAGCTCCTTTGCCGCTTTTTCTGTAAAAGTAGCCATTAAGATCTGCTCAGGCTTTACTCCGCACTCCTGAATAAGATAGATCGCCCTCTGCACAAGAGTGAAAGTCTTTCCTGTGCCTGGACCTGCCGTGATCAGGACAGCACCGTTTGAGGATGATATAGCGAGTTTCTGAGCATCGTTGGCATTTCCAAAGTCAAACATATTCCACCTTCTGTCTTAATATAGTCGTTTTAATTCATAATAACTAAATAACCATGTTTTTTACCATGTCTTATACACGTTACTTATTATCATTAACCGCACTCTTAATTCGATCAATATACTCATCTGCTACTCTTGATGGTTCAACAATTCGCATTCTGTCCTTAAATTGGAACACCCAGCCGAAGAAAGGGGGACTTATCTGAACTGTGATCTTAATCTTCAGCCAACCGCCGTCACAGTGTCTGATTTCAAGATCTTCGCCAAACTTGTCATATACCGCACCGAGCAGCTCAGGTGCAAACTCAAGAGTGACTGTTTCAGCTTCACCGTTATACATCTTAAATACCTGTTCTGTATAAGTTTCTGTCTTTCTTTTCTTGATAAGAGCATCTTCACAAATAGGTTCTTCTTCGACCTCGACAGTATCCATACGGTCAACTCTGTAATTCACTGCGTTCTGATACTTTTGACTGTATGCAACGAGGTAATAGTTATCCTCGCTGAATACAAGAGCAACAGGATCAGTGATGTATCGTTTCTTTTCTTTACGATAGACACGATTCCTCTTTTCGTCTAAATCAAAGTAGTAGAAACTTACTTGTTTTTTCTGCCTGATAGCAAGTTCTATCTGTTCGATATTCTCATAAATATCTTGGTTGGAGTGCTTGTGGTTATTGTAGAAGACAATATTATCCCTGACAATCTCAGAACGACGTACTCCTGCATAAGAAAGGAGCTTTTCAACCATATCGGCAGTCTTTGCTTATGTGTGATAAAGAAGCAATAGAAGTGCAAAAAATTTTGCCGTTCCTATCCGACACTTGGCCATTGTGTCGGATAGGTCGGGCGGTTATTCGGGCAAGTCAATCTTGCCGACAAAGCTGTAATAAATCTCAATGTCCTGCCTGCGGGTGCCGTTCTCATCATAGCTGCACTCATGCACCACAATTTTCTCGATCATTTCCCGCAAGAGAGTGGGGGTCAGTTCTTCAAAGGCAAGGTGCTTGCGGACAATGCCCATAAATTTCTCGGCGTTGACGGTAGCTGCCTGTGACTTGTCCAGTTCGGCTTGCAGGGCGGCGGCTCTCTTTTTCAGCTCCGCTTGCTCGGCTTCGTAGTCAGCCGACAGTTCCATGAAACGCTCATCGCTGATTTTGCCGTTTACATTGTCCTCATACAGCCGCTTGATAATGCGGCTGATTTCAGAAATGCGTTCCTGCGCCTGTTCAAGCTGCTTGATGGCTGCGGCGGTCTTTCGCTTGCCGCC
>HF997951.1 GCA_000433635.1 Ruminococcus sp. CAG:254 | reverse complement strand
CAATAATGCCATAGGTTACAGCAGCGTCAATGGCTGCCGGAGAAGAGGCGGAAGTCTTGACATAGGGTCGCATGATACAAACTGATACAATAGCAAGCACTGCCCACATGACCACCGCCAGCACAATGCCCGTACCAGCGGCAGCGTCTGCTTTTTCGGGCTGGTTGAGGGCGTATTTGCGTGCCATGTAGGTATTTGTTCCAACGCCTGTCCCGACTGCAAGGGCGATGATAATCAGTTGAAGAGGATAAATGACAGTCAAGGCTGTAAGGGCATCGGTCGAGTACTTGCCCACGAAAAAGCTGTCAACGATGTTGTAAAGTGCCTGAATCAATTGTGCCAGCATGACGGGCGGAGCAGTTTTCAGGAGAATGCGTCCAATGGGGGCAGTGCCGAAAAGTTCGTCTTGATTTTTAGTTGTCATAAGATGTCATCTACTTTCTGTTTTGCTGGTGTGGTTTTTGATACTGTGGATTGTAAGGTGTGAGTCGTTCCGATTTGCAGGTTGGTTTTCCATCCCAAGCCAAGGTGTGGGCGAGCAGCCCACATTTGCGGAGCAAATGAAACTGCACTGTTTCCGGTTACGAGCCGCAGGCAACGAAAAAGTTTTTTGATCCAACAATTTTTCAAAAATGTTGGCGAGGTGTGGGCGAGCAGTCCACATTTGCGAAGCAAACGAAATTTGCAATCTGTTTTCCCTGCTGCAATTGCATTTTTTGAAGCTGTCAAATTCAAACAAAGTTGAATCATGAGAATCAAGGCTGTAAATTCAGACAAGGCAACGGGGCAATTGCAGCACGCTGGCAGGCAAAAGCAGGGGTGGAACCCCCTTTTGCCGGACGCTAAAGAATTGTTTTCTCTAAGAGCTATTCTTGCATTGTTTCATGTGAAATGTTGTTCTTAAGGAAACCAATTACGTCCGGTTCGGCAGAATCGCTTTGCTGTCTGCCTGTGTGCTGTTCGCCGGTGGTTGTGT
>HF997950.1 GCA_000433635.1 Ruminococcus sp. CAG:254 | reverse complement strand
GCAGGAACACCCGATTTTAGGAGCAATGGGGCTCTCAAAAAAGGTGAAATTTCAGGGAACTCTTTTGCGGCATTTTTCCAATCCGTCCGAACTTGCGAACCGAGCAGCAATGCGATTTGGAACGCATATCTCTCTCATTTAGCAGCTGCTATCCGGAATGTCAACACGGTCATAGACAGCGATGTGATTCTGAGCGGATTTCTTGTGCCATATTTCACAGAAGCAGATTTGAAATTCCTGAAACAAAAAATCACAGCGTTGCCATTTTTTGCGGAATGAGATATCAAGATTCAATTGGGCAAACATGATGAGTTTGCACCGGCAATCGGTGCTGCATTGCCGTTTGTAAAAAGAACCATCGAGGAAATTTAAGCAGATAACATCACAAAAGCCGTTTTGTTACACCATGTAGCAAAACGGCTTTTTCTGATTATTTCCAGTAATTTTCGCCGCATAAAAATGAGGTCGATGCCATTCAATCTTTGATTTCCATCAAAATCTCCAGCTTGTCCATCGGTAATCGTGCCCGCACCAATCAGCCATTTCTGCAACGTGATTCCATCTGTATTATAAATTTTGCTATACGATTATATACAGGGTATATGCTTTTCCATCAATGATATCCGATAATCCGTATACCACGCTGCTAATCACAGCTTCTCCTTGATTGGCATAGACTTCGATTAGGTTGGCATCTACATAGATTTCCAATTCACAGCCATCTCTGAGTACTGGCGTTTCCGCAATTAGTCGGTAATTGCCGCCTTTCACAAATACGGTAGAGCGGTCTGTGAAAAGTTTGTCTTGTTTCCGCCAAATTTGATATCCGCCAATGTTGATGTAGTCACCATTTTCCAGTGTCGTTTTTACCAGATAGCCAGACTTGCCAGCTTGCTCCGGAGAGGAAATCTCTTTCATAAATGCATTTCGGATATGCGGATGGGGCTGAAAATAAATCTGTTGATTCTTCACAGAAACCACCCTTGGAATACACATCATACCGTTCCATTTTCCGTCTACTGCCTGCGGCATTCTTGCCCATGCAATCACGATGCGATTTCCGTCTTCATCAGTCGTACTCTGTCCATCTCGAAATAGTCTGGACACTCCCACATCCAGCCAAAGTTATCCTTTTTCACGTGGCTGAGATACGTCCAATTCTGCAAATCACTGCTCTTATAAATCAACAGTCTGCCTTTGTGGTCAACGGAGCTTCCCAGAACTAGATACCATACATCTTTTCCACGCCATACCTTTGGGTCACGGGTGTTGGTTTTACTGCCAATCTGTTTTTCTGTAATAGGTGGAATGACCGTCTTTTTTCTTTTGACATTATCGAAGGTCATGCCATCATCAGAAGAAATCATCATCTGTGCAGCGAGAAACTGGTCGTTTCGACACTGATTAATATCTTCTGGATTTTCCTCCAAATAATTGACACCCGTATAAAATAAGTAGAGTGTCCTATCCTGTTCCACAGCACTTCCGGAAAAGCAACCGCTGCGGTCATCTATTTTGGTCGGATACAGGGCAATGCCTTTTTTCTCCCAGTTTACCAAATCTTTGCTGACGGCGTGTCCCCAGTGCATTCTGCCCCATTGTGGAGCATAGGGAAAACATTGATAAAACAAGTGATATTGTCCCTTGTACCAGATAAATCCGTTTGGATCATTGATCCAGCAATTTGGAGCTTTAAGTGGAACGGTGAATGTGGAACACTTGTCGCTGGTTGTATTGGATTTTTGTTTGATGCGGCGGGAACTTATGCTGTAAGCAGACTTTTTGAGCTTTATAGAAAAATGACAGGAGGGCTTTGGTGGCTCTCCTGTCATTTTTATGAGATTATGCGTGATTCTTGTTTTTTGATTTGGAATGTAGTATAATGAAAGAATAAATTGAAAGCTGGAGGTTTTCTATGAGTACAATGAAAGAAATTCTACATAAAAAAAGAGAAGTAACTGAAAAACATATCAAGCAGCTTCAGCAAGCGGGAAAACAAGATGTCCGTTATACTGCTATGATGCCAGATATTCCATTTCTAGTATTAGGGTTATTCAGTGATGTTGGTTGGGGGGATTTTTAAACTTTGCTTTTGGATTGCCAATTTATCTTTCCTTTAAAAAAAGAATTTTTTATGGGGTAAAATAACTTTTGATTTATCAATCCTTTGGAAGTGCAGATGTTATTGATAAAGCACATCATTTCGTGGAATTTGAAATCATGTGCTTTTCTGTTTCAAGGGTGATGAATTCAAAATCCATCAAAATCAGCCTTATTTTTGAGCATCCTTTGCAAGAACTTCATCAATTGTACTCTGAAGTGTATTCAAATTGTCGTCATTGTTGATACCGCCAAGGAGTGCTTCTCCGACAATATTACCGTTTCTGTCAATGACATAAGTTGTCGGGAATGCCGTAACACCCAGAGCAAACTTTCCAGCATCGCTGTCAGAATTAAAATAGATGTTCCGATACTTTGCCCCTTTTGTTTCAAGAATTTGTTTTGCTGTTGCGATATTCTCTTCGTTGTTATCCAGTGTTCCGACATTCACACCAATGACTTCGCCACCCTGTTCTTTGATGCGGTCATTCAGGGCATTCATTTCACTGAGTTCTTCTACACAAGGCTTACATTCATTGAACCAAAAATTCACAACTGTTACCGCATTTTCTGCAAAAATACTGCTGTCTACTTTGTTTCCATCCAAATCGTTTCCCTCAAACTGCGGAAAAGAACTGCCTGCTGCGGCATTGGTCGATTCATCACTGGAATCTGTCGGAAGTGCAGCAATTTCATCTTCAATCTTGCGAATTTGTTCTGCATCTGCTTTCAACATTTCATATTCTGCATCCGAAAACTGGTCTTTTGCATTTTCCACGGCAGCTATCAGAACATCCCCATAGTTTGAACTCAGTGTATCGCTAGTAACGTTCTTATCCATGGATGCAAAGACTTTTTCCCAAAGGTCTTTGTTCTTTTCTAAAATATTGTTTTCTTCGTCCATCAAATCTTGTTCAGATTTTCCGGATGTTTCTGCCTCGCTGGAGGATTCACTGGATGCAGTTGAAGAAGCGGTATCCGTTGCAGTACCGCATCCGCTAAGAGAAAGGGAAAATACCATACAAGCTGCCAATGTAACGATCCAATTCTTTTTCATTTTTGAAACTCCTTTTTTTCTGTTGTAAGTTTTTTTGTTTTTGACGACTTTTCAAAGCCATATTGATAGCGAATCGCATTTGTTGGACAGGATTTCATACACATCCCACAACGAATACATTCGGCATGATTTGGATGCTTTGTGACATCGACATCCATTTTACATGCCTTTTCACAAGCACCACAAGATACGCATTTGTCTTTGTCAACCTTCATTTGGAAGAGGGACACTCGATTCAGGAGTGCATAAAACGCTCCCAGCGGACAGAGCCATTTACAGAATGGACGGTAAAAAAACACACTGCCCACGATGACTGTCAGCAAAACAAATGCTTTCCAAGAAAATAGTACGCCCAATGCACTGCGAATGCCTTCATTCGTGATAGATAATGGAAGTGCACCTTCTAAAACGCCTTGTGGGCAAAGATATTTGCAGAAGAACGGGTCACCCATTCCCATTTCATTTACAATGACGATTGGAAGAAGAATTACCATTACCAGTAAAATACCATATTTCAGATAACGCAATGGTTTCAGTTTTTTGGTGGAGAACTTCGGGGATGGAATCTTATGCAGAAGTTCTTGAAACCATCCAAATGGACACAAAAATCCGCAGATAAATCTTCCCAATAAAACGCCGAATAAGATCAGCATGCCTGTAATATAATAGGAAAATTTGAATTTAGATGACCCTACCACCGCTTGAAATGCACCAATGGGACAAGAGCCGGCTGCTCCTGGACAGGAATAGCAATTTAATCCCGGCACACAGGCATATTTCCCTTTTCCCTGATTTAGAGAACCATTCAAAAAATTTGGAAGATGAATGTTGGTTAGAAGCGTTGCTCCTGCCTGAATCCAACCTCGAAATCGTGCAAGAAGATGCACCTTCTTTTTGTTACGCTGTTTTTTCTTAGCCAATTCCAACACACTCCATACACAATCGAATTGCCTTTGAGAAAACTGTCTGTGCTTCGCCACGCCAGATGCCAAAGACGAGCATTGCCATTCCGATGAGCAGAAGAAGCACTTGCACCGTTGCTTTTTTTAATACCATTTGTTTCCCTCCTGTGATTTGATGATACCAGTATACACCATGCAGTATAAAATCTGCGTTAAGAGAAAATTAACACAGATTTTATTTACATCTGTTATAATGAAGAAAAAATATAAGGAGCTTACTATGAGACTTTTGGTAGTAGAAGATGAGCAATCCTTGCGAGAGGACATCACAAAAAAATTGCAGCATTCAGGCTATGAAGTGGATGCCTGCGGCGATGGAGAAACAGCTTCAGAATATTTAGCAGTTGAATATTATGATTTGGTACTATTAGACTTGAATCTTCCTAAGATAGATGGAATGATGCTTCTCCGTAATTTTCGGAAAGAAAATCAGGAAACACCCGTACTGATTTTATCGGCACGAAGTGAAATCAATGACAAAGTGGAGGGGTTGGATGCAGGTGCAAATGATTATCTTTCCAAGCCATTTCATCTTGCCGAACTGGAAGCCAGAATTCGCAGTCTTACACGCAGACAGTTTATTCAGCGGGATGTCTGTCTGCAATGCGGAAAAATTACATATGATACCAAAAGCCGGATTGCAACAGTAGATGGCGTTGCAATCAATCTGACACGAAAGGAAACTGGCGTACTGGAATATCTGATGTTGCATCAGGGCAGACCCGTCAGTCAAGAAGAGCTCATTGAACATGTATGGGATAGCAGTGTGGACAGTTTCAGCAATTCGATTCGTGTTCATATCTCTGCACTCCGAAAGAAACTTCGTGCAGTGCTTGGTTATGACCCCATTCGGAATCGAATTGGAGAGGGCTATGAGATAGAAGGAGAATCGAAATGAAGCGAATGAAACGTCTGTCTTTTCAATGGCGAATTACATTGCTGACGGCAATTTTAATTGCCGGAACTTGTATCTGTTTAAATCTTCTGTTGTATCGTTCTGGTACTGTCAGCATGGATTCGCTGAATGGTTTTGTCATGAAATATGACCCCGGAAACTCTGATGTTGTGAAAATTGAATTCGATGATCAGCAGATGTCTGCATTTCTCCATCAGTTTTCTCAGGAAGTTTATGATGCTAAGGCAGCTTTTGGAAAAAAAGGTTGGTGTATTACAGCCGTAGTCACACTGCTGAGTGCGGCAATTGCGTATTTTGTAAGTGGCAGAGCCCTCAAACCGTTGAAGCAATTTTCACAGCAGACAGAAAACATCAATCAGGACAATCTTACCAGCACACGCCTTGATGAAGATACAGCAGCAGAGTTTCAGCAGCTGAGCTGTTCGGTGAATCGGATGCTTGACCGGCTTGCATTGTCATTTGATTTACAGCGTCAGTTTGCAGGAAATGCTGCACATGAATTGCGGACACCCTTGGCAATGATGCAAACAAAATTAGAGTTATTTGCCGAAGAACATTCCAATATTAATACAGAAACCGCAGAACTGGTGCAATTTCAAATGGCTCAGGTAGACCGTTTGACTGCCCTGGTTCGTACGCTTTTGGAAATGAGCAATTTGCAGTCTGTTTCTCGTTCTGATGAAATCGAGTTAGCACCACTCATTGATGAGATTCTGACAGACCTCACCACACTTGCCGAACAAAAAAACATTACATTCCATCAGAATTGTGAAGATATTTGTATGATTGGCAGTGATACGCTGATTTATAGACTGTTGTTTAATCTCATTGAAAATGCAATTAAATACAATCATGCAGGTGGCAGTGTGACCGTTTCCATGCAGCAAGAAAATCATCAGGTTTTGCTGCATATTGCAGACACAGGCTGCGGCATTTCGGAAGAATATCGGGAAAGCATTTTCCAGCCATTTTTTCGTGTAGACAAGTCAAGAAGCAGACAGATGGGCGGTGTTGGTTTGGGGCTTGCCCTTGTAAGAGAGATTGCTGTTCTGCATGGAGGAAGTGTGTGCGTGGAATCCAGTTCAGAAAAGGGAACAACTTTTGCTGTGAGATTGCCATTGAATGGAGAAAAAACAGAATAGTAGTTCGTATTACCGTTCGCAAATCGCTTGAAAGCACCGACTGCGTGGAAAGAAAAAGCCGCCTTCTGATTGTCTCATGTGGACATGTAGGGAAGCGGCTTTTGGTTTAGATTGTGGATTATTACAAAGTGAATGGTATACATAGTTTATCACATTTGAAAATGAGTTGTTTCATATGACGCAAAAGCACTCATAAAAAAGAACATTGCTTTTTGGCTGTTACAGGGGATAAATAAAAGATGACAATCTCTAGGCTATGAGATTCAGAAAATACTGCTTTTCATTCTTTTTGTGGTAGTCCATCACACCACAGCTTCAATGACCGTTTTTCCATTCATCTGAATGGTCTTCATACCCGATTTCTTATTCTTGTTGAAGTTGAAACTGAGCAGATAGCCTTTCTCAAGGTGATAATAGTTCAGATATTCCGCAATCTGTTTTTCTCCCTCTGTGTTATATTCCTCGCCACGCCAGATTTTCAGTTCTATGATATACTGTTTCCCCAGATAGTCCACAATCACATCGGTTCGTTTCTGGTCACGCGTCTGTGCTTCAATATAGTAATTGCCTGTACCGTTGATAATCGGGCGAAGATACAGCAAGAATAATTTTCTGCCGTCTTCTTCCTTAAACTTATCTGGCTGGCTGCCATAGATGTCATTGAAGTGGAGGATGAACTTCTCCAGAATTTTTTCCATGTTCAGTTGATTGCCCTGAATAAACTGGTTTTTGTCGTTAACACCCTCAGAATACATTCGGTTATCGGTAGCTTCCTGCGAAATAAACCAGTTATAAATTCTTGTTTCAAAGATGCGATTTGCAACAGAAACACAGTCGTTTGTGTTAGAAATAAAGCCATACATTGCAGCATTTTCAATCACAGTATTATCAATATTATAGGAGATTTTCTGTCCTAAAAAAAGAACGTTGTATAACAGATTTCTTAGATTTTTGTCATCCTCTAACTTATTGATTAGTGATTCTACCAGTGGGTTTTTCTCTTTCACAAGATATTTAACAGCATTTTCAAAAGATAGATCATTCCAACTTTGATTCTCGTCCATGTACTTACAAATAGAAGAAACCAGCACTGGATAACCAGAAGTATAGTCATAAATCAGTTGGGACAGTTTTACAATATCCATGCCAGTATGGTGGTCTTGCTCGTATTCGGTCAGCATTCCAGCAATATCGCTCACGCTAAAACTCATGTCGATGTCAAAATTGGATGCAATATTCCATGGGCTGTTATGTTTATGCTCTGCATCTGGACGTATCTTCTGGCGAAGATTTCGGATATCATGAACACCTGCCAGAATCACAGATTGGAACGTTGGGCGTTTGTTTCTCTTTAGATAGTAGAAACGAAGCTGTGCCAAGAAATCCAAAAAAACTTGATTGTTTGATGCTTGATCTACCTCATCAATCATCAACACGATTTTTTTCTCTGCTTCCATACACCATTCACTTAGGCAGACAAACAGATCTGCCATCGTATAGGCAGAAGAACTTCTAATCTCTTTCATCGCAGTTTGGATGTCATGGTTCATGAAGTGTTGTGTTCTTCGATCCAGCCATAATTCACGAGCAAATGCCTTGACAAACATTCCTTCTGTTGAAAACTCTGGTGTACTAAGTCCCTGAAAGTCCATGCTGACTACGATATACTCTTTTTCCAAATAGCTTTCTAATGCCATTATGAGTGTTGTCTTCCCGTACTGTCGTCCTCGATTGATACAGAAATACTGTCCTCTATCCACCATTTTCTTAATCTGTGCAAGACGGCTATCCAAATTCACCATATAATGTTCCTGTGGATTGCAGCAGCCAGTAATATTGAAATATCGTTCCATGTCGTTCACCTCATGTTTGCTGTTGGATTTTTGTTATTTCTATTATACCATACAGTTGGTGCAATTACAACAACAACTTGTCATAAGGCACTCTGTTTTCCAACATTCCGGTGGCACTGCGGCTGCATTTATTTCATACCTATGACCTTAATGTGTACGGTGACGATGAACCTTTCCGGTAAAAACATGGAACGAAACGACAAAAGATACTGATTTTATGTCGTTTCGTTCTAACTTTTAAAGAATAAAAAAATCATCTCCTTTTTTCTTGACAAATGTTATGCAAATATGTTATAATAAAATTGCCAAAAACGTATGACACATTTGAAACAAAAGGAGGCATATTATGATGAAACAATGGAAACGACTGGCTGCCCTCTCATCGGCAATCGTCATGGCAGCGGCAACGCTGACGTATTTCCCAAACGACACCCTGCAAAATATCCGGTTGGAAATTTCAGCAAGTGCAGAAGATGCAAGTGCAGTAACGTGGACAAAAACAGAATCGGACGGTCTGACATGGACACTGTACGAGGACGGAACGCTGAACATCAGTGGTACAGGAGAGATGAGAGGTTATAATGCTTATAGCATTAAAAGTCCTGCATGCGATAACTCAAATATCAAAAATGTGGTGATTGAAGATGGTATCACTAGCATTGGAAGTTTTGCATTTTATGGTTGTAGTTTAACCAACATCAGAATTCCAGGTAGTGTTACCAGTATTGGAAATTGTGCAATAGAAGATTGCATGAGTTTAACCAGTGTCACAATTCCAGGTAGTGTTTCCAGCATTGGAGAGTATGCATTTAGAGATTGCAGAAACTTAACTGATGCCACAATTCTGGATGGTGTTACTAGCATTGAAAATCGTGCGTTTTGGGGTTGCAGTAGCTTAACCAGTGTTACGATTCCAAACAGTGTCACCAATATTGGAGAATCTGCCTTTTGGAATTGTAATAAGTTAACCAGTGTCACCATTCCAGACGGTGTTACTAGCATTGAAGATCTTGTATTTTCTAGTTGCTATTCCTTAACCAGCATCACCATTCCGAATAGTGTTACCAGCATTGGAAATCGTGCGTTTCGTAGTTGTACCAAATTAACTAGCATCACAATTCCAGATGGTGTCATCAGTATTGGAAATTTTGCGTTTTCTGGTTGCAACGAATTAACCAGCATCACAATTCCAGACAGTGTCACCAGTATTGGAGATTCTGCATTTGAAGAATGCCGTATTTTAACCAGCATCTCGATTCCAGACAGCGTTACCAGCATTGGAGGGAATGTATTTAAGAATTGCACCCGCTTGAAAACCATTTCTCTGAGCTGTAAATCTTCCTTGAAAAAAAGTGATTTTGGTGAGCAAGCGAATTTGGTTTCCGCATCGCATATCTTAAAGAAAACAGCAGCCAAAGCTGTAACCTGTACCGAAAACGGCAACAAAGAATACTGGACTTGTGAACACTGCGGAAAGTATTTCTTGTCAGATGATACCAATCCGGAAACCGCTAAGGCAGTGGAACTTTCGGAAACCGTGATTCCTGCAAGCCATAAGCTGACAAAGGTGGAAGCCAAAGCTCCAACCTGTACAGAGGATGGAAACAAGGAATACTGGACTTGCGAACACTGCGGAAAGTATTTCTTGTCAGATGATGCCAATCCAGAAACCGCTAAGGCAGTGGAACAGTCAGAATTTATCATTCCTGCTCTGAACCACAAAAACGCCATCATCCAGAACGCATCAGAACCGACAGAAACAGCCCCCGGATATTCCGGCGACCGCTATTGTCCGGATTGCGATAAGGTTGTGGAAAAAGGCTATACTTACTGGAACGAAGGCAACCTGACCTGGAAGCTGTATGAAGACGGCACGCTAAATATCAGCGGTACAGGGGCGA
>HF997949.1:3608-3820 GCA_000433635.1 Ruminococcus sp. CAG:254 | reverse complement strand
ATCTTTTGTTGCAAACGTAACCATATCATTGCTAAAGGTAGTCGTGTCAATTTTTTCTTTTTCTCCTGCAAGCAGCTTCAAAATGACATCTTGTACCCCAAATTCATTGGATTGAATATAGATTTTCAAAGCCTCATAGGTTTCTGTTTGTGTCCAGTAGTTGCTAAATTTTCCACGCAGCATGGCTTCTACAACAGACTTTGGATTGTAAA
>HF997949.1:1805-3587 GCA_000433635.1 Ruminococcus sp. CAG:254 | reverse complement strand
CGATTTCGGGTTGTAAATCGAAACGCCGTCGACACAGTATCCATCGTACCATTTCTTTGTTTCAGAGAATGGCATGTTGTATTGCTCGCAAAGCTGCCGAACTTCCTGTTCTGTAAAGCCTGTAAACTCTTCAATCGGGGAAGCATCGGTCATGGAATACTCATAGAATACATTGATAGCAGAGTGTTCCCCATATTTTTTAATAGGCAGAATGCCAGTCATATAGGCGAGGGCAATGTAGCTTTTGTCTTTTAACAAGTTTCGTAGAAAATCCAGATAATCTTTCTGCGATGCAGCATCACTTTTATGCACTCGAAAAATGCAATCCCATTCATCAATGATAAAGACAAACGGAATTTTGTACTGTGCAAATGCCTGTTCCAGTACTTTGACCAGCGTTTTTCGCCGGGGCATTCTAAGGTCTGAAAATTCTTGCTGCAGCTCATCCAGCAAGTCATCCTCTACAAATTGAATCAGTTGCTTCATATTTTCCGATTCTGTCAAATAATCTCGCATATTTAAATGAATGACATTGTATTGGTTCAGATGCTTTTCAAAATTTGGATGCGTTGCAATTTTCAGCCCTTGAAACAACTCTCTGGAATCACAACCTCGGCTGTAATAAGCTGTTAGCATATTGGCTGCCATGGACTTTCCGAATCGTCGTGGACGGCTAACGCAGATGTATCCTTGCTCTGTATTCAGTTTCTTATTTGTATACGAAATCAATTCTGTTTTATCAATATAGATTTCTGAATTTAAGCTTTTTTGAAAATCAACATTTTCTGGATTCAAGTAAATGCCCATTGTACTTCCCTCCTTGCTGTAGGTTCAACTCTTTTTTCTTATTATATCACAGCAAGAAGGAAAAAGCAACTTTTTCATGCACAAAAAAGCTCCGGATTCCCCATCCCTTGGACAATCTGGAGCTTTCTCCTTATAAACACTTAGCAGTAGTATGGATTCGTTGAACCTTTCTTTTTTCCTCTATTCAAATGTGGCAGCATCCCCTGGTTGTACAACCTGCTGATTGCTCTGCCAACTCTGCATTGATCTCCACGAGATAATAGCTGGTACAGCCCAGGACGATGCATTTCAATGATGTCCCGCACCCGAAGCTGCTTTCCATATGTGTTTTTGCATTTGATTACGCATGCAATCGCCATCCGAGATCGTCTTGCATTCGTGTAGTTATACGTTAAATAAAACATCGCATTCGTTCCTTTCATCCATCTATATTCAATTCTTCTCCGCTGCTGCTCAATTTCTGCAAAATATCCGCCTGGACTTGTTCTTTCTGCATCTCCAAATTTGAAAGAATCTTTATCCGCTGCCCGACAATCCCATTTGGAAATGGTAGTCAATTTGTGTGCAACAGTTCTTGCAATTCTGTATCCGATATTGTCGCTGTTCCGCTGTTGGTATAGCTGCAAGAATTATTCTTGTCCAGTCCCAGCAGCTGCAGTTCATAAATGTCAAACGCTTCATTTTGTAGCCGTATGCCGGTCACTAGTGCTTCTGTTTTCTGTGTGTAATCTGCAAATAAAAATTCCATTAGTTCCTCCGTTATTGCAAGTGAAAGTATGCTTCTGTTTCCTTGTTAATGGGTACACCCTCACAGAATTTCACAGTAATATCCTCTTTCTGAATTTTGATGTCTTGAATTGCAGCAGCTTTCAAGGCAGATGCCTCCGGTGATTTGACATGGCTCATATAATGCTTGAACTGTTTGACCAACTTGCGGTAAGTATCTTCATCTACAGTCGGGATTTCTGTTTTCTT
>HF997949.1:0-1748 GCA_000433635.1 Ruminococcus sp. CAG:254 | reverse complement strand
CGTTTTCAAGGTTGTTTCGTTTTGCTGGAGCTTGTTCAGAATTGTGTCCGAGCCTTTCCCAGTTTCCAGATAGGCTGTCAAATTTTCCTGTGCCGTTTCCAATCCATGAATCTGATTCATCAAACGATTTTCTTCATCTGATTGGATATGCCTTTGGATTGCCAGTTTTTCATGGATCTTATGCAGCAGTTTTTCTTTGTTCTCTGGACTGAAAATACATTGCTGCAAAGCATGGAATACAAAATCATTCAAATGGTCTGCTCTGATGCTTTTTCCATCACAACCGCAGCTTTTTCTGTATTGCAAATACTTATGTCCATTGCTGTAGTTCACATTTCCGGAATATGCCTTTCCGCAACTGGAACAATGCAGATACCCATTCAAAGCATAGTAGTTTTTTCCGGTTCTATGGGTCTGTTTGGTTGCATTCTTTCGCATGTTCTCTTGTGCTTTTTGGAAATCTTTTTCCGAAATGATTGCCGGCATCCCGTTGGAAATCTGAATGTATTGTGCTTTCTCCTTGTGAGAATTTCTCCTGCCCTCAGAATCTTTTGATTCTGTGCGGTCGTATACGTAAGTGCCCATGTACTTCTGATTTTTCAAAATGCTGTTGATTGCCGATTTGGAAAAGTCATTTCCATTAGCAGTTTGATATCCCTTTTGCTTCAGCGATTTTTGAATATAGTCATAACCCATTCCCCTTAGATACAGCTGAAAAATATCCCGAATAATGGGAGCGGTGTTTTCATCAATTTCATAAAGTCCGACCTCATTAACCCGATAACCCAGCGGCGGAAGTCCGCCTAAATGCCGGCATTGTTTCGCTGATTCCAGTTGTGCTGCCCGGGTATTTTTAGAAAGCGTTTCTGAATATTCTTCTGCGACTGCTGCCTTGACCGTTGTAATCAGCTTGTTATACGATTTGCTGGCAGTATCTGTACCGTCTGTGACTGCAATCAGACGAATGTTCTGTTTTTCAAAAAAGTAAGGTCTTCCAACTGGTGTGCCGCATTTCTGTGCAGCCGATCCAACGCTCTGACCACAATGGTTTTTGCCTGAACAGTTCCATTCTGAATCTCTTCTTTCATGCGGTTGTATTCCGGACGATTTTCTGTGAATCGTCCGCTTTTCGCCGTATCCATGTAGAATTTTTCAATCTCCATATCGTGTGCAGTTGCATACTGTTCTATGCAAGTTGTTTGTGCTGCTACGCTGTTTCCATCATCTTGTGCATGGGAACTGTAGCGAATATATCCGATAATTTTCTCCATCCTAATTTCCTTTCTGATTTTTCTTTGCTTACAATGGCATCATCATTCTCTTTTCCGCCCTGTGCTATGGCGGTCGAATAACAAATATACGCATCTATTCTTCGCTTTCCTTTCTCAGAATTTGAATCAGCACGTCCGCTGCAAGGTCTAATAAGGGTTGTTCCGCAGTGTCCGCATGTTTTGTTTCTGCTGTTTTGCAATCATGGTAATAATACTGCTGTTCCGCTAATTGCTTTCTTGCTATCTGCAACTCTGTAATTTCCCGCATGGATTACAGCCTCCTCATCGTTCACAATATCCAGAACCGCATCACTGAACGGATTAGAGTTTTTGTATTTCTTTATGTTGGAATACACTGCATCGTCAATCTGACCAAATGCCGCATTGACTTTGTCAAGATCAAATCGGTATCCATAGCATGGTACGCCATCAATGCTGAGTTTTGTCTTTTTTCTTCCTGTTCTTCTATTTTATACC
>HF997948.1 GCA_000433635.1 Ruminococcus sp. CAG:254 | reverse complement strand
GCACCGAAAAACTTTTTATTTGCCTGCGGCTCGTATCCTGCAGCCAACTTCACATCTTTTTATTTTCCCTGTTTTCCCTTGTTTTTGTGAAATGGTGAATAATATCGTTCACTATCCCATATTATACGCCGTATAATACCATTTGTCAACCAACAATTGTTCCAAATTTTCACCGTTCTTTTTGTGCAGAATGCACACGTTCTCCAACACAAAGCACAAAAATGTTCTTTTTTACTATACATTTTCCCTTTTGTTGACGATTTTTTATTGAAATTCACAAAACTATCACAAAAAAGAGCAAAAAAAAGAAAGCATTCCGATGGAAAATACGGTATCATGAAAACTGGGGACGTTGGCACACCTGCCAGCGTAAAAAAGTGCAAACAACATAAAAAGGAGCGATTTTGTATGAAGATTTCATTCCGACACGGATGGGCAATGCTTTCTGCAGCGGTGCTTTCTCTGACAGCCCTGCCGCTTTCTGCTGTTTCATCCGTCACATCTCTTTCAGCAGCTGCCGCAGCTGCACCCGTAGTGGAAAATCTCGACCGAGGCATTGTTGCAATCAAAAGCGGCAATGGCATGTTGGTCAGCTGGCGGTTTCTTGCGAGCGACCCGACCGGAACAGAATTTCGGCTCTATCGAGATGACCAACTGCTGATGACCAGCAAAGGCGATGAGGCAACTTGTTTCTATGATGAAAGCGGTTCAGCCGCTTCTCGCTATCGGGTGGATTCCCTTGTCAATGGAACAGTGCAGACGACTAGCACTTGCAGTCTGATTTCCGGAACGGATTATTTTCAAATTCCGATGGATGTGCCGACTGCTTCGGATTGTACATACAGCCCGAATGATTGCAGCGTGGGCGATGTAGACGGGGATGGCGTGTATGAGTTGTTTGTAAAGTGGGATCCATCCAATTCCAAGGACAACTCCCAGAAGGGCAAGACTGGAAATGTCTATATTGATTGCTATAAGCTGACCGGAGAAAAACTCTGGCGGATCGATATGGGAAAAAATATCCGTGCCGGAGCACACTATACACAATTTTTAGTGGCAGACTTTGACGGGGACGGCTATGCAGAAATGACCTGTAAAACCGCCGATGGAACAGTAGACGGAACCGGAAAAACCATCGGGGACGGCTCAAAAGATTACCGCAATTCCAGCGGCTATATTTTGAGTGGGCCAGAATATTATACCTTATTTGATGGCAGAACGGGTGCGGCATTGGATACCGTCAACTATGTGCCTGACCGTGGAACGGTTTCCAAATGGGGCGATAAATACGGCAACCGGGTTGACCGTTTCTTAGGGTCGGTTGCTTATTTAGACGGTGTGCATCCCAGTGCAGTGACGATTCGAGGTTACTATACCAGAATGACCGCAACAGCATATGATGTTGTAAATAAAAAGTTGGTGCAGCGGTGGAAGTTCGATACTGGAAACGATTCCAGCAAACCGGGCTATGGCGATGGCAACCACAACTGTATGCCAGCTGATGTAGACGGGGACGGTAAACAGGAAATCATATTGGGTTCGACCTGTCTGGACGACAATGGAAAAGTATTGTGGTGCTTGAATAAAGGACACGGCGATGCTCTGCACGTTGGGGATTTATTGCCGGAACGCCCGGGGCTGGAAGTTTGGATGTGTCACGAAGATAAACCATATGGGGTGACACTGGCGGATGCCAAAACTGGCGAAATCATCTTCCATAAAGACGGAACAGGCGATACCGGACGTTGCTGTGCCGATAATGTCTGGGCTGGCAATAACGGTGCAGAGTTTTGGGGACTGGGCAATGATGTATTTGATGGCAACGGAAATACCTTGAACTGTCGCCGACCAGCCATTAACTTTTTGAGTTACTGGGATGGAGATTTTGAACGGGAAATTCTGGATGGTTACACCGATTCTCCGGCAACTATCAGCAAGATGGGAGCAGATGGCAAGCTGACCACTTTACTGACCACAGACGGATATTATACTTGCAATACCACCAAGGGAACACCCTGCCTGTCCGCTGATATTTTCGGGGACTGGCGAGAAGAATTGATTGTACGGGCAGCTGACAGCAAGTCGATTCGGATTTACTGCACGCCATATACCACGGGCAGCCGGATTACAACCTTGATGCAAGACCCGCAGTATCGCAATCAGGTTGCCGGACAGAATATTTCCTATAATCAGCCGCCGCATGCTAGCTTCTATTTAGGCTCTGATCAGCCGATTCCGGCAAGACCAGTGGTACAAGTCAACGGAAATGGCGGAACAGTTGAACCAATTGAACCACCAACCCCGACCCGTCCGACTGGTGCAGTGATGGACACCAGCGTAAAATATCACTTCCAGAATGTCGGCAGCGGACAATACCTGGAAGTGGACAGCGGAAAAGCCGAAAACGGTGCAAATGTACAGCAGTGGGGAGCAGATACCTTTGACGGGCACAACAGCTGGAAACTGATTGCAGCAGGTGACGGCTACTATTATATTCGTTCGTGCGTAGGTGATGGAAAGACATACTTCCTCGACCTTGCCAACGGCAAACCGGATGATGGAACGAATATCGGCATCTGGGAGAACACGCACAGCGATGCACAGCTGTTTAAATTTGTAGACAATGGCGATGGAACATATACCATTACAACCAAGGCAACCGAAGACAAGGCTTGTGTTGCGGTTGCTTCTGACTCGACCGACTCCGGAGCAAATATTGTGCAGTGGACATGCAACGGCAAGGATTCGCAGAAGTGGAAAATCAGTGTGGACACGATTAAAGACGGCGTGGAACTGGATGAAAATACCTGCTATATGCTGAAAAACGTGAATAGCAACTTGTATTTGGAAGTCAAGGACGGTGCAGCTCAAGCCGGAGCAACCGTGCAGCAGTGGGGTGCAAATGGAGCAGCTGCCCACAATGTATGGCACGTGAAGAAAATCAACTGGGGCTACTATTATATTTATTCTGCTCTGGGCGATGGAGAAAGTTTTGTACTGAATGTCAACAATGGCGACAATGCAGAGCCGTTGACGATTGCAGCCAATAACAAGCAGAGCACCCAGTATTTCAAGTTTGTGGACAACGAAGATGGAACGTATACGATTGTAACCAGAGCATCCAAAGACTTGTCTTGTGTAGAAATTGCCGGAGCACAGACGAGTAGCGGAGCAGTTGCACAGCAATGGGCATGGAATGACAATGACTGTCAGAAGTGGGTGTTAGAGCCGGTTGCTTATACGTTGCCATCTCAGACAACAACTGTTACAACAACAATCTTGACAACTACAGAAACGACGACGACTACAAAACCAGCAACAACGACTGCAAAACCAGTGAAAACGACCGTCATGAAACCAGTCATGACCACTGCAAAACCAGTGGAAACGATGACAACAAAGCCAATCACAACGACTGCTCCAGTTACGAGCGATTCTACAGAAACGACCACAGAAACAACATATGAATATCCGAGAAATTACGGCGATGTCAATGTAGATGGTAAGGTAGATATTGCAGATGCGATTTTCCTGAATAAATATCTGGCAGGGCAAATTGCATTGTCAGTTGCAGGAACTTTGAATGCAGATTGTAACGCAAGCGGTGATTTGGATGATGCAGATACGACAGTTTTAATGGCATATGTGCTGATGAAGATTACAGATTTGCCGTATATTCAAGAGTAAACGGCTGTAAGAATCGAGCCGCAGGCAAAAGCGGTCGAGCTGGCTCAGC
>HF997947.1:101415-105387 GCA_000433635.1 Ruminococcus sp. CAG:254 | reverse complement strand
CTCCCTCTTTACGAGGGAGTGGATTGAAATTCCGTCGTCCATTGCGTCAACCGCAAACTTTCTGCCAGTCTCCCTCTTTACGAGGGAGTGGATTGAAATGTCGATGCCGTCCTCACAATAAGTATACTGAACAACGTCTCCCTCTTTACGAGGGAGTGGATTGAAATTCCGTCACACATTATGCGTGACGAGGTCGGTTATGTCTCCCTCTTTACGAGGGAGTGGATTGAAATGTTCCGGAAGATATCCAATCAGAGCAGACATGCCGTCTTCCTCTTTACGAGGGAGTGGATTGAAATGCCGGAGTTTCCGGCAGGTGAAGCAATGCGAGAGTCTCCCTCTTTACGAGGGAGTGGATTGAAATCGCCAAGAGGCGTATACTTATTGACAAAACCACGTCGTCTCCCTCTTTACGAGGGAGTGGATTGAAATATTTTGTTTTCTCCCTGTCACAATGGATTTTATGAGTCTCCCTCTTTACGAGGGAGTGGATTGAAATAAAATATTTTTGGTTGTTCCGTCCGTAGATGTTGTCTCCCTCTTTACGAGGGAGTGGATTGAAATTCGGTGTGCCGGTAATCAATAACGTCCCAGCCCCGGTCTCCCTCTTTACGAGGGAGTGGATTGAAATACTGTGTTTTATGGACACAGTGCCGTAACCGGCAGGTCTCCCTCTTTACGAGGGAGTGGATTGAAATGCCTTGCATCACAGTTTCGTTTTCCTGAATGGTTGTCTCCCTCTTTACGAGGGAGTGGATTGAAATGTGCCTCGCAATCTAAAAAAGATTTAAATTGTGAGTCTCCCTCTTTACGAGGGAGTGGATTGAAATCACCACTGCTTGCACCACGCACATTCCGCATACTGTCTCCCTCTTTACGAGGGAGTGGATTGAAGTCTTATCTTGATACTATGGCAAAAACTCAAGGAGTCTCCCTCTTACAAAAAAAATGAATTGACAGAAACCAATATTATTTTCTAGATTGCATCTGTTTCTAATTCTAAACCATCGTTTTTTCCAAAACAAAAATAGTTTTTCGACATTGCACCTTGACATGCAGCGTGTTAGCATGCTATAATGATAACACGCATGTGCGTAAATTCGATGAGATTTTAAAAGGAGAATTAGAAATGATGTGGATGAAACGACTGGTTGCTGCAACAGCAGCCATTGCAATGTTGGGAGCATTGAGTAGCTGTGGCAGCAAAGATGATAGCAGCACTGCAAATAATGGCAACGGACTGAGCGACAACAAGTTTGTTGTTGGTTTTGATGCTGCATTTCCGCCATATGGTTATCAGGATGACAGTGGGGAATATGTTGGATTTGACTTAGATCTGGCACAGGAAGTTTGCTCTCGGAACAGCTGGGAACTCGTAAAAATGCCGATTGACTGGGATTCTAAGGATATGGAACTGAATTCCGGAACGATTAGCTGCATTTGGAATGGTTTCACCATGAATGGCAGAGAAGACGACTATACATGGTCAGATCCGTATGTAGACAACAGCCAGGTATTTGTTGTAAAGTCTGATAGTGGCATTACGACATTTGATGATTTATCTGGTAAGACGGTTGCGGTACAGACGGATTCTTCCGCAGAAGCTGCTTTGAATGAAGAGGATAATGCAGCCTTAAAGGATTCCTTCAAGGAATTGCTGGTAGTTGGAGAATATAACACTGCTTTCTTGAACTTGGAATCCAATGCAGTCGATGCAATTGCAATGGATATCGGGGTTGCAAAGTATCAGCTGGAATCCAGAGATGGCGATTTCACCATTTTGGATCAGCCGTTAGCAGCAGAACAGTATGCGGTTGGATTTAAGAAGGGTAACGAAACCCTGCGGGATCAGGTACAGAATACCTTAAACGAAATGAAATCCGATGGAACATTTAAGACCATTGCAGAAAAATGGGATTTACAAGACAGCGTCATTTTAGACTAATAAGTGAGGCGTACGATTCAAGATGTCATTTTTTGAGATTATTGCACAATTAGGCGATAGTATGCTGCGGACGCTGGCAATCTTCCTGCTGACGTTGGTCTTTTCCATTCCGTTGGGTATGATTGTTTGCGTCATGCGAATGTATGGCTGGAAACCATTACAATGGCTGGCACGGATTTATATTTCCGTTCTGCGTGGAACGCCACTGATGCTGCAATTGCTGGTAGTCTACTTTGGACCTTACTTTATTTTTCAGATTCCATTGAGTACATCCTATCGGTTTTATGCGGTTATCATTGCATTTTCGCTGAATTATGCGGCATATTTTGCAGAGATTTTCAGAAGTGGAATTCAGTCTATTCCAGTGGGACAATACGAAGCCTCCCGTATTTTGGGATATAATCGTGTTCAGATGTTCCTGCGGATTATTCTGCCGCAGGTTATCAAGCGAATTCTGCCAGCAGTCACCAATGAAACAATTACGCTGGTAAAAGATACATCCTTAGCATTTGCGATTGCCTATACAGAATTGTTTACTGAAGTCAAGCAGATTGCCGCTGCACAGACTTCCATGCTGCCATATTTGGCTGCTGCTATTTTCTATTATGTCTTTAATTTGCTGGTTGCCGGCCTAATGGCACTGGTAGAGAAAAAGATGAATTATTATAAGATATAAGGGGGCGGCAAAAATGGCAGAATACTTAACCATTTCCCACCTGCAAAAGCAGTTTGGTGATGTACAGGTGCTGAAAGATATTTCCCTGACTGTCAATCAAGGAGAAGTCGTTTCCATTATCGGGCCTTCTGGTTCTGGAAAATCGACATTGCTGCGGTGTGCCACTTTTTTGGAAACACTCAGCAGCGGAGAAATTGCCTATATGGGGGAAACTGCGGTAACAGCGGCATTAAATGCAAAACCGGTTTATGCACCGAAAAAGCAATTTCGGAAGATTCAGACTTATTTTGGTTTGGTTTTTCAGAATTTCAACTTGTTTCCACATTATTCCGTATTAAAAAATATTGTAGAGCCACAATGCATTTTGCTCAAGCGTTCTAAAAAAGAAGCAACGGAAAATGCAATGAAACTTTTGAAAAAAGTTGGTCTGGAAGAAAAAGCGTCCGCTTATCCATGTGAATTGTCCGGCGGACAACAACAGCGAGTTGCGATTGTACGGGCACTGGCGATGTCACCAGCAATTCTATTCTTTGATGAACCGACTTCCGCCCTAGACCCAGAATTGACAGGGGAAATTTTAGCCGTCATTCGTCTGTTGGCTGAAGACCATATGACAATGGTCATTGTTACGCATGAAATGCGATTCGCACAGGCAGTGTCTGACCGAGTTATCTTTATGGCAGATGGTGTCATTGTGGAAGAAGGAACGCCAGATGATTTATTCCTGCATCCGCAAAAAGAACGAACCAAACAATTTTTGAGTCATTATGCAGATTGATTTGATAGCAAATGCAAAAAATACAAATTTCATACAGCACTTTTTCGACAGACAAGCATGGTTTTCTAATGCTTGTCTGTTTCTTTTTGTAGATTCGAGGAAAAAACAGGGGAAATTAGATTTCCGGCAGAAAAAAGACAACGGGATTTGACAGAGAATAGCAGGACTTTCTTTATATAATAATGTGTGATTCCATCGAAGTTCGGAACGAAAAATAGAAAGGACGTATTGTTATGTCACAAGTACACGCTGTCAGAAGAAATCCGTTTTCAAGGTTATTGGGGGAGGCTGGAATTGCCTTTCTCTGCGGACTGATATTTTCAGGGGCAGAAATTGGAAGCTTGCCCTCACCACTGCCGCTGGCAATTGCAGGCTGTCTTTCCAGTACCGGAGCAATTGCCGTTTTAATTGGAACATTGTTGCGGTATCTCATGAGTGATTTATTACTGGAGCGGCTGCCGTTGCTATTTGCTCTGTTATTGATTACCTGTGTACGGCTATTTTTACGCAATTATCATTCGGCTGCGTTTTTATCACTCTGCACGGGCGGCTGTACGCTGGTCAGCGGGGTTT
>HF997947.1:30032-101383 GCA_000433635.1 Ruminococcus sp. CAG:254 | reverse complement strand
CGGGATTTTATTGTCTTTTTTGATGAATGGCACTGCACAGGATTTTTTGCTATACGGCATGACAGCGTGCCTAACGGGTACAACTGCATGGTTTTTACATACAGTTTTGCTGGGATTGCAAAATCAACAGAAAATTCAGCTGAAATCTGCAACAGGCTGTGCAGCGGCAATTGTCTATATTCTCTGCATTGCTGCGTTGACCTCTTTTGACTATCCATTTATGAATTTTGGCAGAATCTTAGGAATTGCGGTAACATTGCTGGCAGCTCGGCGATTTCGTTATATGGGCGGTGTGATTTGCGGAGCATTGACGGCTTGCGGAACAATGCTTTGTGCTGGAGAACTGGGAATGCCATTGCTGTTTCTGCCGATTACAGGGTTGTTGTCTGGGTATTTGGTAGACCGTGGCATTGGGCTGATGACGATTGCCTTTTTCCTCATCAATGCATTGGCACAGCTGACAGTTGGCTTACAGGTCATTACATTTTCTTCCATCGGAGATTTATTTTTAGGTTGCATTGCATTTCTGTTGCTGAATAATATTTGCTTTGACCGCTGGTTAATTACTGCAAATAGCAGCTATGACAGTACCATGCAGACGATTTCTACCCGTTTGCAGTTTATGTCAGAAGCCATTCACAGTGTTCGGGAGGACACCAGCGAAATTGCAGCCCTGCTACAAAAACAAAAGCCAGAACCGGTAAAAGAAGCCGTCTGCGACCGCATTTGTGCAGGCTGTAAGGCACAGCATCACTGCTGGGAATTGCAGCACACGCAAACGGATGCTGCTTTTTCGGAGATGGAACGGCAGCCAGTTTCCACACTGCCAGAAGTGCCGGAAAGTTTGTCCGATTGTCTGCATACAAAACAGTTGCAGCAGCAATTTTATCGAGAAAAACGGCGTGTGCAGATGGAAACCATGCAGATTTCTCGGATGGATGCCAGCCGACACATTTTATTTGAGCAATTGCAAGCAACAGAAGATTTGATTGCCTCTGTAGGTGACCGAATGACGGTGCGATACAGCACAGAATTAACCGACCGCATTTGTTGCTTTTTGGAGCGGTACGGCTATGATTTTGATTATGTCATTGCCTACTATACCGCAAAAGAACGGTTGGTGGTAGAACTCTATTGCAAAAGCCGTTCGATTGGCAGCTGTATGCCAGCAATTTGTCATATGCTTTCGGAGTCGCTGGGCATTGCTTTACAGGAGTTAGAGCCTGTCCGCACTCGTTCCACTATGCGGTATCGGATGTGTCAGGCAATGCGGTATCAGCTGGAACAATATACAATTTCAATTCCAGCAACAGAAGAGGCGGAAATGTCCGGCGATACTTCTATTCGCTTTCAGGATGGAACAGGCTGCACGTATATTGTGCTTTCCGATGGAATGGGAACGGGGGCAAATGCTGCGATTGAATCGAAAATGACGGCGGAGATGTTTCGCAAGCTGATTTGCAGTGGTATTTCAGATATGGCAGCGGTTCGGCTGATGAATGGGCTGATGGTGACAAAATCCGCAGGGGAGGCATTTGCAACCTTAGACGCTGCCCGTGTCGATTTGGATGAGGGCACGTTGACGCTCTTAAAAGCAGGGGCAGCCTCCACGCTCATCCGGCAGGGAAACACTATTTTGCGAGTGTGTGCTCCTACGTTCCCGATTGGATCAACGGCGGTTTCTGATCTTTACGAAAAGCAGATCTTGTTGTCAGAAAATGATGTGTTTGTTATGGTTTCTGATGGGATTCATGAAACAGAATACACCTTTATTAAAGAACTTTTGTTATCAACTGATGATATTCGTAAGATGGCAGAGGAAATTTGTGCCAAAGCAGACATTTTTTCTGGCGGAAAGCACCGAGATGACATCACTGTGACAGTTGTGAAGCTGTGTCGGAATGCGAATTGATTTTACCCAAGTTTTTCATACAGATAACCAGAAACATGAAACACCCATACCGTTTTCTTTGTACAAATTGCACAAAGAAAACAGTTGGAAATTATCGTGATGTATAAAAATCAGATGACACGGCAAAAAACTCTTGAATCTTGTCGCAAAATATGTTAAAATATGAATACCGGAAAAAAAGGAGGGCACATCATGCTGGCAACAACGAAAGCAAATGAAAATGATTTTCCGCTGTACTTGTTCCACCAAGGAAAAAACGCCGAAGCAGGAAAGTTTTTCGGAGCACATGCCTTTAAACGAGGAAGGGGCAGTTATCACCGGTTTCGAGTTTGGGCACCGACTGCAAAAAGCGTTTCTGTCATTGGGGAATTTAACCAGTGGGATCGCACGCAAAATCCGATGGAAAAAATTTCAGATACAGTATGGGAAGTTGTCATTCCAAAATTGAAGCAATTTGACCTCTATAAATACAGTATCGAAACACAAAATGGACAGATTCTGGAAAAGTCTGACCCTTATGCTGTGCATTTTGAAACTCGTCCCGGTACGGCTTCCAAATTGTTTGAAAGCAGTTATCAGTGGGAAGATGCCGCATGGATGCAGCAGCGAAAAAAATGGATTCCATACAAAGAACCCATGAATATCTATGAAGTGCATCTTGGCTCTTGGAAACACAAGGAAGGGGAACAGTTCCCGAGTTATTTGAAATTTGCTACGGAAATCATTCCGTATTTGAAAAAAATGTCTTATACGCATGTGGAATTCATGCCATTGACAGAGTATCCGTTCGATGGGTCGTGGGGCTATCAAGTAACCGGTTATTTTGCACCGACTTCCCGTCATGGTACACCGGATGACTTCCGGAAAATGGTGGATTTATTCCATCAGGCAAACATTGGCGTTATTTTGGACTGGGTTCCAGCCCATTTTCCGAAAGATGCCGCAGGACTTTGTGAATTTGATGGTTCTTATTGTTATGAATATACCGACCCGCTGAAAATGGAACACAAATCTTGGGGCACACGGGTATTTGACTATGGAAAGGGTGAAGTTTGTTCGTTCTTGATCTCCAGTGCATGCAGCTGGTTAGAAGATTATCACGTAGACGGTTTGCGAGTAGATGCCGTGGCTTCTATGCTCTACTTAGATTATGACCGGCAGGAATGGCGGCCAAACGTCTACGGCGGACATGAAAATTTAGAGGCAGTTGATTTCCTGCGGCGACTGAATGAAACCGTATTCAGCCGAAATCCAGACGTTTTGATGATTGCAGAAGAGTCTACTGCATGGCCATTGGTTACGAAACCAACGGATATTGGCGGTTTGGGATTTAATTTCAAGTGGAACATGGGTTGGATGAATGATATGCTCAGCTATGTTTCCTTAGACCCCATTTACCGTTCTTTCAACCATGATAAATTAACATTCTCTTTCTTCTATTGTTTCTCAGAAAATTATATTTTGCCGATTTCTCATGATGAGATTGTCTATGGAAAGTGTTCCATGTTGAAAAAGATGTCAGGAAACGAAACTGACCAATACGCAACGTATCGTTCATTTTTAGCGTATATGATGGCACATCCGGGCAAAAAACTGTTGTTTATGGGACAGGAATTTGCACAAGTCAACGAATGGAATTATCAAACACAATTAGATTGGTATTTGTTAGACCAGCCCGAACATCAGAAGATGTTATTATTCTCAGAAGCCTTAAACAAATTCTACTTAGAGCATGCACCGCTCTGGCAAAACGATGATTCTTGGAAAGGCTTTAGCTGGATTTCCAATGATGATTATCAGCAGAGTGTCATTGCATTCCGCCGGATTGATGATGATGGCAACGAAGTCATGGTTGTCTGCAACTTCTGTCCGGTATTGCGGAACGATTATTGTATCGGCGTTCCGTTTGCAGGAAAATATGAGTTGATTTTTAATACCGATGATGCCGTATTTGGCGGCAGCGGTGTTTCAGAAAAAACATTCCGCACCATTGCAGAACCGATGCATGGTTTTGAACAGCATATTTCAATGACATTAGCACCATTGTCTGTTGTCTATCTGAAATATGTTCCCACCAAAAAGCGTCTGACCAGAAAGGGAACAACCACAAAGATTCATGCCAGACGTGCAACAAGATCCATTGCTTCATCTGCAGAAACCGCAGAGAAAAAGCAAAACCCCTGAATTCAGCTGATGCATTCTATTGTATTTACAGTAGAATTGAGCATATCCAAGCACTTTTGTTAGGAGGAATACAAACAATGAAAATCAAGAAAAAGTGTGTCGCCATGCTTCTGGCAGGCGGTCAAGGCAGCCGTCTATATGCACTGACACAGAAAGTGGCAAAGCCGGCAATTCCTTACGGCGGAAAATATCGTATCATTGACTTCCCGTTATCGAACTGCACCAACTCCGGTGTGGATACGGTTGGTGTGTTGACCCAGTATCAGCCGTTGGTTCTGAATGAATATATTGGAAATGGTCAGCCGTGGGATTTGGATAAAATGCACGGTGGTGTGCATGTTCTGCCGCCGTATCAGACCGCAGCAGGTGCTTCTTGGTATGAGGGCACTGCAAATGCAATTTATCAGAATATGGCATTCATCGAACGGTATGATCCAGAATATGTAATTGTACTGGGTGGCGACCATATTTATAAGATGGATTACTCCAAAATGCTTGAATTTCATGTAGAAAATGACGCAGCAAGCACGATTGCTGTAATTGATGTTCCGAAGGAAGAAGCTTCTCGGTTTGGTATCATGACTTGTGATGAAAATCGCCGTGTAACAGAATTTACCGAAAAGCCGAAAGAACCAAAGTCCACTTTGGCATCCATGGGGATTTATATCTTTACTTGGAGCAAATTAAAGGCATATTTGATTGAAAACGAAAACGCAAACACTGGCTCAAAGGATTTTGGTAAGGACATTATCCCGTCTATGCTGAAAAATGAAGAACGGCTGTTCGCTTATGAATTTGAAGGCTATTGGAAAGACGTTGGGACACTGGATAGCTTGTGGGAAGCAAACATGGATCTGCTCAGCCCAAGCGTACCGCTGGATCTCTATGACCCGCAGTGGAAGATTTATTCCAGACACAACAATATGCCGCCGCAGTATGTAGGAGAAAATGCACACATTGAAAACTCGATGATTACCGAGGGCAGTAATGTTGATGGAACAGTTGATTTCTCTGTCATTTCCGCAGGCGTTACGATTGAAGCAGGAGCATCCGTCAAGTACAGCATTATTATGCCGGGTACAACGATTAAAAAGGGTGCTGTTGTAGAATATGCCATCATCGGCGAAAATTGTGTGATTGAAAGTGGTGCAAGAATCGGAAAGAGCCCAGAATCCGTAGAAAATCGGGACGATTGGGGTATCGCCGTTCTGGGACACGATATTACCGTTTCGGAAAACAAGGAAGTTGAACCGAAACAGATTATTTCAGAGAATATATAAAGGCGGTGGCAGAAATGGGTATGAACAATAAAGTATTAGGTTTGATTTTTGCCAGCATCAATGATACCAATGTCATTGATTTGACAAAGCTGCGGACAATGGGTTCGATTCCGTTCGGCGGAAGATATCGGCTGATTGACTTTCCGCTTTCTAACATGGTAAACTCCGGAATTTCAGAAGTGGGTGTTATCACAAAGTCCAACTATGGTTCTTTGCTGGATCATCTGGGCTCTGGCAGAGAATGGGACTTGACTGGTAAAACCGGCGGTCTGCATCTGCTCCCACCGTTCAGCCACGTTGGCGGCGGTATTTATCAGGGCAGACTGGAAGCATTGAACAATGTTCGGGAATTCGTAGAACATTCCAAATCGGAATATGTTGTACTTTCCAACTGCGATGTAGTAACCAACATTGACTTCAATGCCGCTTTGCAGCAGCATATTGATACGGAAGCAGATATTACCATCATCTATTCCAAGGGCTTTTACAGCAAGGAAAAGAATCCGTCTACCAATGTCATTAGTGTGGATGAAAATCATACCGTTAAGGAAGTTCTGATTACACCGGCAATTACTGGAGAATGCAATGTTTCTCTGGAAATGTTTATCATGCGGACAGAATTCCTGAAGAAGATTGTACAGGAAGCAGCTAGCAAGAGTCAGCATAGCTTAGTAAGAGATGTACTGCAAGGCAGAAAAGATGAATTTGTCATCAAGGGCTATGAACACAAGGGTGTATTTACAAAGATTGACGGTTTAGCCGCATATTATCAGGCAAACTTGTCTTTGTTGCAGGCAGATACTCGTGCAGGTCTGTTCCAGGAATCTGCTCCGATTTATACCAAGGTTGGCGACAATGCACCCGTAAAATACGGTCTGGAATCCAGTGTCAAGAACTCTCTGATTGCAGACGGTTGTGTGATTGAAGGCAGCGTTGAAAACTGTGTACTGTTCCGTGGTGTTCGGATTGGAAAAGATGCCGTCGTAAAGAACAGCGTTTTGATGCAGGGTACACATGTTGGCGAAAAGTGCAACATTGAACGTGTCATTGCAGATAAGAACGTAGACATTTCCAGCGATAAAGTACTGACTGGTTCGGATGATTTCCCGCTGTACCTGAGCAAAAACGGAAAAATCTAAGAAAATAGATTGTATTAAAAAGATTGATGAGAGAGAAGCACTGTCTTGCAGAGAGCAGCAGTGCTTCTATTCTGTATGATACACCGATTGCAACGAATATACGGAGAGGATGAAAACGATTGAAAATTTTATATGCAGCCAGTGAAGCATTGCCGTTTGCCGCATCTGGCGGACTGGCAGATGTGATGGGTGCGTTGCCGAAGGCAATGGTACAGCAGCAGTGTGATTGTAGAGTTGTACTGCCGCTTTACCGGAGCGTAAAGCCTGCTGTTCGCAATCAAATGACCTTTTTAAAGGATTTTGATGTGGAAATTGGATGGAGAAAACAATACTGCGGCGTTTATACCATTCAGAGAAATGGTGTGATTTATTACCTGCTAGACAATCCTTATTATTTTATGCGGGATGGTATGTATGGCTTTTATGACGATGCAGAACGGTTTATTTTCTTTTCCAGGGCGGTATTAGAGCTGTTGTCCGAGATTGCATTCTTTCCGGACTTGATTCATTGCAACGATTGGCAGACAGCAATGATTCCGGTCTATTATGATATTTTCTATAAATATCGACAGGGCTATGAGAAAATCAAGACGATTTACACCATTCACAACATTCAATATCAGGGTGTTTATGGAAAAGAAATCATTTCCGAATTGATGGGGATTCCGACTTATTACACCAACTTGTTGGATTATGACGGCTGCGTCAATCTGATGAAAGGTGCAATTGAAACCGCAGATTGTGTGACAACCGTCAGCCCAACTTATGCAAAGGAAATTTTAGACCCGTGGTTCTCTTATGGAATGGATCGGGAACTGGTTCGCCGACAGGATGGTGTTCGTGGCATTTTGAACGGAATTGATGTGGATTTGTACAATCCTGAAACAGATCCGGACATCAAAGAACACTATCAGGTCAATCGCAGAACCGGAAAGAAAGCCTGCAAAACAGATTTGTTGGAAGAAATGAAGTGGGAAGACAACGGTCAGCCAGTCATTGGCATTGTAACTCGGTTTGTTGCCCACAAGGGCATTCATCTGATTCAGTATGCGTTTCAGGAAATGTTGGAACTGGGCTGCCGATTTGTTATTTTGGGCAGCGGAGAAAAGATTTTCGAGGACTTTTTCCGGGAGATGCAGTTGCAGCATCCGGAGCAAGTTTCTGTGCACATTGGCTTTTTGCCGCAGATGGCGAAGCGAATCTATGCCGGAGCAGACATTTTCCTCATGCCATCCCAGAATGAACCGTGCGGTTTGGCACAGATGGTTGCCATGCGATACGGAACGATTCCAATTGTACGGGAAACAGGCGGCTTGAAAGATACCGTAACCGATGCTGGAACGATTGGCGGAAACGGTTTCACGTTCAAGACCTATGATGCAATGGATATGCTGGACGCTGTGAAGCGTGCGTGTGCGTTGTATCAGGAAAAGCGAAAGTGGAATGCATTGGTGAAACGTGCCATGCTCTGTGATTTTAGCTGGAATCGTTCTGCAAAGGATTACTTAGATTTATATCAGGAAATCACTGGACAGAATTAAATTTGATATCGAAAAGAGAGCAATGGAGCTGAAAAACGCAGTTCTGTTGCTCTTTTTTCTGCTTTTTTTGTGGTGGATGTATCAAAAAGGAGAAATTGCCCAAAAATAAAAATGTAGATAACTTTTTGTGAATGCTGCTAAACCCTATTGACACGGTAGGGGAGTTGGTGTATAATGAGTGGCAGGAAACCGAAAGGTAAGGTGTAGGTAGCAATATGATTATCTCCACAAAAGGACGGTATGCTTTGAAGCTGATGATGTATCTGGCACAGCATGCAGACGGCTCATTCATTCCGTTAAAAATTATTTCTACGGAAGTAAATGTTTCCCTGAAATACTTGGAACGCATTACAACGGCACTTTCCAAACAACATTTGGTGGAATCAGCCAGCGGAAAAGGCGGCGGCTATCGGCTCTCCAGAAAGCCGGAGGCGTATTGTGTCGGGGAAATTTTAAGAGCAGTAGAAGAATCCATTGAACCGGTCACCTGTATTGTACAGGGAGCACCCATCTGCGAAACAGCAGATTCTTGTCAGGTGTTGCCCATCTGGAAAGGATTGTCCGGTGTCATCAATGCATATTTAGATGGTATTACACTTGCAGAAGTTGCAAATTGGAAAGGAGAACCAGAAACATGAGTCAGGAAACATTGTTACAGATTCAGAATTTAAAGGTCAATGTAGGAGAAACGGAAATCCTGCATGGAATTGATTTGGATATTCAGGAGAACGAAGTACACGTTTTAATGGGGCCGAACGGCACTGGTAAATCAACATTGGGTTCTACCCTGATGGGAAACCCAGAATATACAATTACTGGCGGCGATATTTTCTATAAGGGTGAAAAAATCAACGATTTGCCGGACAACGAACGTGCAAAAAAAGGCATTTTCCTGTCGTTCCAGAACCCGATTGAAATTCCGGGCATTACAGTAAGTGCTTTTATCCGCAGTGCAGTAGAAGCAAAGACCGGCAAGCGGGTTCGGTTCTTCAGCTTTAAGAAAGAACTGGAAGAAAAAATGGAACTGCTCCAGATGGATCCGTCTTATGCAGAACGGGATTTGAACGTTGGTTTCTCCGGTGGGGAAAAGAAAAAGACAGAAATCCTGCAAATGCTGATGCTGCATCCGGAACTGGTTATTTTGGATGAAACAGACTCTGGTTTGGACGTAGATGCTGTAAAGACTGTTTCTCAGGGAATCGCTGATTATCGGAAGAGCAGCAAGGGCAGCCTGCTGATTATTACCCACAGCACCAAGATTCTGGAATCTCTGCATGTGGACAAAACCCACATCATGGTAAACGGAAAGATTGTCAAGACTGGCGATAGCTCGCTGATTGATGAAATCAATGAAAATGGTTTTTCCGCTTATGAAACGCTCTAAATCCAAAGCTGAGAGGAGGAAGAACCATCATGAAAGAAGAAAAACAGCAGATTGCCGATATTGATAGAAGCGTCTATGATATCAAGGATCGGGAAGATGATTTTTATAAAATTGATGCAGGTTTAACACCGGCATTGGTAGAACAAATTTCCAAGGAAAAGAATGATCCGGAATGGATGAAAGAATTTCGGCTGCATTCTCTGGAAATTTACAACAAATTGCAAGTGCCGGACTGGGGACCATCCATCGAAGGCTTGCACATGGATCAGATTGTCACCTATGTGCGTCCGAACACCAAGATGAAGGGCGACTGGTCGGAAGTACCGGAGGACATCAAGAACACCTTTGAACGGCTGGGCATTCCGCAGGCAGAACGGAAATCACTGGCTGGCGTTGGTGCACAGTATGACTCTGAGTTGGTTTATCATAATGTGCGGGAAGAAGTCGCAGCGATGGGCGTTGTCTATACCGATTTGGAAAGTGCAATGCATGGCGAATATGCGGAAATGATCCAGAAGCATTTTATGAAGTTAGTTCCGCCAACTGACCATAAATTTGCAGCCCTGCACGGTGCAGTTTGGTCAGGTGGTTCGTTTGTATATGTTCCGAAGAATGTAACTGTAACGATTCCGTTGCAGTCCTATTTCCGACTGAATGCAAAGGGAGCTGGACAGTTTGAACATACCCTGATTATTGTAGAAGAAGGGGCAAACTTACACTTCATTGAAGGCTGTTCTGCACCAAAATATAATGTCGCAAATTTGCACGCTGGCTGTGTGGAATTGTATGTTGGCAAAAATGCAACGCTGCGGTATTCTACGATTGAAAACTGGTCGAAGAATATGTACAACCTGAATACTAAGCGTGCATTGGTAGAAGAGGGCGGCAAGATTGAATGGGTTTCTGGTTCATTCGGCTCGCACGTTTCTTATCTGTATCCGATGAGCATCCTCAAGGGCAAGGGTGCAAAGATGGAATTCACAGGCATTACCTTTGCCGGAAACGGTCAGGATTTGGATACCGGTGCAAAGGTTGTACACGCTGCTCCAGATACCAGTTCCTATATCAATACGAAGTCGATTTCCAAGGATGGCGGTGTCAGCACATTCCGAAGTGCCGTTACCGTACAGAAAGAAGCGGTTGGCAGTAAATCTTCTGTTTCCTGTGAATCGCTGATGCTGGATTCCATTTCTCGTTCCGATACCATTCCGGCAATTGATGTTAGAACCGGAAAGGCAGATGTTGGACACGAAGCACAGATTGGAAAAATCAGCAATGAAGCCATTTTCTATTTGATGTCCAGAGGCTTGAGCGAAGAAGATGCAAGAGCTTGCATTGTCAGCGGATTTGCGGACAATGTTTCCAAGGAACTGCCGTTGGAATATGCAATTGAAATGAATAATTTGATTCGTCTGGAAATGAAGGGCAGTATCGGGTGAGGTGGATAAAATGGAACAACAAAAGATAATTGTAAATGCACTGCCGGTTAAGACTTGGCATCGGTTGGATGTCAACGAAGCAAAAACCATTGCCTATACACCAACCGCAGCTTGCACCGTACAGGCAGAATCAGAGCAGGGAACTACACAGATTTCTGCTGTTTCAAAGGTAGAGCCGGAACAGAGCGTGGAAACTGGCGTTGGTGCAGCATTGACCCCTGTTTTTCAGTGGGGCATGCAGATTGCAGCCGCTTCTAACACAACAGATACCGTTCGGATGACCATTCAGAATGCACCACAGGCAGAAGCTGCTTTGCAGGTGCTCGTAAATGTAGCCGAAGGCAGCCATTTGACCATTGTACAGAATTGGGAGGGACAGGCAAATCACGCAGCGGTTCGGACAATTTTGCATGTAGCAGCTAATGCAACTGTTCATCTCATTCAGGTTTTAGCAGATAACAGTGCAGATAGTTGGAATGATGTTGGCTGTGTTGCAGCGGAAAAAGGTTCAATTGAACTGACAAGACTGTATTTGACAAAGGGCAATTTGACTTCTGGCGTTCGGGCTGATTTGATTGGTGATGGCAGTAGTTTCACCAGCCATTCTGGCTATTTGGTACAGCAGAATCGCACTTTGGATATGAATGTAATTGTTAACCACATCGGAAAGAAAACTATGAGTGACATTACCGCAGAGGGAACGGTACAGAACCATGCTGCAAAAGTGTTCCGTGGTACGATTGACTTGCGGACAGGCTGTTCCGGTTCTGAGGGCAAGGAAAACGAAACGGTTTTGCTGCTGGGGGATGATGTCGTGAATAAGACCATTCCGCTGATTCTCTGTTCAGAAGAAGATGTAAAGGGTAGTCACGGGGCTTCCATTGGAGAATTGCCGCAGGATATTCTGTTCTACTTTGCATCTCGTGGCATTGAAAAAGAAACCGCTGAAAAAATTATCTCCCGTGCAAAGCTGGAAACACTTTGTCAGGGATTGGATGAAAAGACCGCAGATTTGCTGCAAAAAACGATTGATGAGGTGATTCCAACATGACCGCTTCTCAGATTGCAGCCATTCGGGCAGAATTTCCGTTGATTGCCAAGCATGACCGTGTTTATTTTGACAATGCGGCGACTTCACAAAAGCCGGCTTGTGTCTTGCAGGCAGCACAGGAATTTTACGAAAGCTATAATGCCAATGTTCTGCGTGGCTTATATCCGCTGAGTGTTGAGGCAACCGAACGATATGAGGCAGCCAGAACAACGGTTCAGCAGTTTATTCACGCAGCTGCACCGGAAGAAATCATCTTTACACGAAACACCACAGAAAGCATCAATCTGGTTGCTTATAGCTATGGATTGTCGCACTTGAAAGCGGACGATGAGATCGTAGTTTCCATTCTGGAACATCACAGCAATTTGTTACCGTGGCAGATGGTTGCACGGATGACCGGTGCAAAGCTGGTTTATCTGGAATGCGACCCAGACGGAACGATTTCCAAAGAGCGAATGGATGCTGCTTTTTCTGACCATACAAAATTAGTTGCAATTGGCATGGTTTCCAATGTTTTGGGCTGTGTGAATCCGGTTGCAGAATTGGTGAAACGTGCCAGACAATGCGGAGCAGTGATTTTGATGGATGCTGCACAGGGTGCACCGCATATGGCAGTGGATGTGCAAGCGTTAGATGTTGACTTTATGGCATTTTCCGGGCATAAAATGCTTGCTCCGATGGGAATTGGTGTTCTCTATGGAAAGAAAGAACTGCTGGAATCCATGCCGCCATTCCTGACAGGCGGAGAAATGATTGAAACCGTTTCCCGTTATGATGCAACCTATGCAGAATTGCCGCACAAGTTTGAAGCAGGTACGGTAAATGCTGGTGGAGCAGTTGCATTGGCAGAGGCAATTCGGTATCTGCAAAAGCTGGGTATGTCCAACGTACAGCAGGCAGAGCAGGAATTGACAGAATATTTATTGCGTGGTATGCAGTCCATTCCGCACATTCATGTATTGGGTTCAGAACAGGCAGAAAATCACACGGGAATTGTTGCATTTACCGTGGATCAGGTGCATCCGCATGACATCAGCGAAATTTTGAGCAGTGACGGCATGGATATTCGTGCCGGACATCACTGTGCAGAACCGCTGCATCAGTATTTAGGCATTCATTCTTCTGCAAGAGCAAGTGTGATGTTCTATAATACCAAGGAAGAGACAGATCGTTTCTTGGAAAGTGTTTCAAATATTCGGAGGCGTATGGGCTATGGCGAATAATTTTTATAATGAGATTTTAACGGAGCACAACGTACGTCCGGAGTTCAAGTATGATTTGCCGGATGCCACCATCAAGCTGGAAGGGGTCAATCCAAACTGTGGAGATGACATTTTCCTGAACTTGAAACTGGAAGACGGTATCATTCAAGATGCGTCTTTCTGTGGCGATGGATGTGCGATTTCGCAGGCATCTGCGGATATTATGATCGGGATGATTGTGGGAAAGACCAAAGAAGAAGCCCTGCATTTATCGGATTTGTTTTTGAAGATGATCAAGGGAACTGCAACAGAGGAAGAAGTGGATGAACTGGAAGAGGCATCTGCGTTGCAGGATATTTCCCATATGCCAGCACGGGTAAAGTGTGCGGTATTGGGATGGAGAACCTTGCGGGAAGCATTGGAAAAGACAACTGAATGAAGCATAACGAGTGTTCGCTGCTCCAAAAAGCAAAACAAATTCCCCGGATTGCGTTGGTGCGAAAAGCACCGCCAGCAACCGGGGAATTTGCAGTTTTTCTGCGGATATTGGCATTTTCCAAAGAAGCACAAGATGCAGAATGGCAAGCATTAATGCTAGAGATTCAGGAGGAGCGGCAAACATTACAGGAAAACGGTCTTATTCCCACAGAACAGGAGAATTCTGAAAAATGAATCCGACAGAGGAATTTGAAATTTATCAATTTCTTTGCAAAGAAGCAGAGGCATATGTTTCCCTTTCTCAATTGTTGAAAGATGCACATCTGACCATGGAAGCAGCCAGTTCTGCGGTTGCAGATTTTCGAAAGCAGTTTCAGGATGGATTACAGCACTGGCAGATTTCCAATCAAAATCCAGCAGCCATTAGTTTGGGTTTGTTGCAGGCATTGCAAGAACATCCCGGAGATTTGCAGTTATCGTTTCTCTATGCTGCTTGGATTACCGACCGAGGATTGCTGTTTGACTGGCATCCAGAGAATCGCAGCGAAGAGCAGGATATTCGAGTCTGGCTGAAGCAGTCGAAAACAGTTTCTGAATTTCAGGCATTTTTACAGGAACAGGCAATACAAAAAGCACAGTTGCCGATTTTTAAACAAGCAGCAAAGAAGTTCCAACGAAATGCAGAAAAGGGAACAGATGAACGAGATGCGATTTTCTACTTATCCATTCAGAATCCGTTTTTTTATGCTGGCAGAAAAAGCACTGCTTATGTAGAAAATATCGGGGAATTGCTGCGTTTGCTGAACGGAAATCCACAGTTACAGGCAGCAAAGCCTTATATTATTTTTGCAATCTTGAGCCGAAAACACGGCATGATGATGAATCGGGAGCACTTCATTCCCAATTTGCAGGCAGCGTTTCAATATCAGGATTATCATATTGATTTTGATAACGGGAAAAATTTTGACAATTATCAATGTTACATCGAATTATATGAAACACTGCGGCAGTTTTATCGGGATGATTCCAACGTAAATTTGCCTTTTTGTGATTACTGTTTTGCAAATCTCTGCCCGTTGAGCAGATGGTATTATGAAAACTGTGAACCAAATGAACAGATTCCAATGAACATCCAACAGAAAGCGGAAATGATTACGGCTATGATTTTCCCAGATTTGTATGATGATTCTGAAGATGTTGAGATGGAAGCAATTCCGGAGGAATGGGAAGAACAACTCGCAGAACATCCAGAATGGCTGACAGAATTTTTGCAGGCGTGTGCAGCAGAAACGGATAGAATGGCAGTCGTATCCCATCTATGGACAGAACCGCCGGAACAGCAGCTGCAACAGGCAGCAGAGCAGGTATTTTATTTCTATGCAAAGGATTTCCTACGAAAACAAATATGGGAAGCAGCAGAATGGCTGTTACCCGATTTTGAAACAATCAGCAGTTCGTGAAAATGTGGGCTGCTGATTGTTTTGCATCTTTGAGAATTTGTGTGGAAAGATAGAAAAAACGTGACAGAATCTGAAAATGTTTCAGTCTGTTTCATGTTTTTCGGCAGGCTTATCGTTTTGTGGGTCTGATTGCTTATTTTGTAGCCAATTTCCTGGAAAAATGTTTGATATTTAAAATTGACATCCCACAAAGGCAGTGCTATAATATTGAAACGGAAATACCAGAATAATCATGAGAGAGGACGGTTTCATACAAATGACCAAACAAAAAATGCCTTTAAAAGCATGGCTGCCATTAATCGGGATGACAGTATCTGCTTTTATTTTTAACACATCTGAATTTATGCCCATCGGGCTGCTTTCTGACATTGCAGCAAATTTCGGGATTACAGAATCGCATGCAGGTTTGTTGATTTCTGTATATTCCTGGGTGGTAACCTTGTTGTCTTTGCCACTCATGCTGTTGGTTTCTAAGATGTCTTATCGCAAGTTATTGCTGGGAACAATCGCTCTATTTGGCATTTTCCAAGTTTTATCTGGGGTTTCTGCCAGCTATGGAATGCTGATGGTTTCCAGAATTGGCGTTGCCTGTACGCACGCAATTTTCTGGTCAGTCGCTTCTCCAATTGCAGTTCGACTCGTTCCAGAGGAGCACCAAACGCTTGCCATGAGTATGATTGTGACAGGAACATCGGTTGCTATGATTTTCGGGTTGCCGCTGGGCAGAGTCATCGGGTTAACCGTTGGCTGGCGAATGACCTTTTTATGTGTAGCAGCGGTTGCATTTTTGGTGCTGTTTTATCTGCTGTTTGTATTTCCGAAGATGTCCAACGGAACACCGTTCCAGATTCGGCAGCTTCCGCAGATTTTGAAGCGTCGGCAGCTGCTGGGTATTTATCTGATTACGTTTCTCGTAGCAAGTGCCTATTATACCGGTTACAGCTATATTGAACCATTCCTGAAGCAGGTTGCACATCTGGCAGACAGCTGGATTACCATTGTGTTGACGCTGTTTGGTGCAGCTGGTCTGTTGGGTAGCTTCTTGTTCTCACGGCTGTATGATAAGCATCGGTATGCATTCATTCGATTCATCATTGCCAGTGTTGCAGTAGCCTTGCTTTGCTTGCGAGTAGCATCTATTAGCTTGTATCTGGTAATTCTGGTTTGTGTGCTCTGGGGAATGGCAGTTACAGCGTTCAATGTTGCCTTCCAAGCAGAAACCATCAAGGCAGTTCCAGAAGAAGCTTCAGCAGTTGCAATGTCCCTGTTCTCTGGTATTTTTAATTTGGGGATTGGCTGCGGAACATGGCTGGGCGGAACGGTCTGCAATCAGCTTTCGATTGCAAATATTGGCTATGCTGGCGGTATCATTGGTGTTTTGGCAGTGTTGTACTGTATCTTCCGGATGATTCCATTGTGGAAAGCAAAACAGAAAAGTTAAAAGATTTGCATAATCATACAAAAAGCGGCTGCCTACACGGTATATTGGTGTAGATAGCCGCTTTTTTATTGACCAATGCCTCTGTAGGAGTCTTGAATTTGTTTTTGTGCCAGTTCTGCCATCGCTTGTACCTGCATCCGAATCAATTCCAAGTCCTGTGTGGTATCTTCCTGTTCCGTATTGGTGAGGGCATGCATATAATCCAAAAAATTGGTATTCAAATCGTTCATGTCTTTGCGAATAGCAATCAGATGAGATTGCACACTTTGAAAATAGGCAGCATTTCCGAGGTTTTCAAACTTACAGAACAACAGTTCATGATAAAGGTTTCGCACTTTCACTTGAAATACATGGTCAATATCGAAAAACAGGGAATCTTCTCGCAATGTTTTATTCAGGTTTTCTAATTTTTGGAGATTCTCTAAAAATCGCTGGATTTCGTTGGAAATTTGTGTTCGATAATCAAAAATCCAACAGGCAACTTCATTGGGGTCAATCCCACTGGTAATGGTTTTGATTTTACTGAAAATAAATTCCATTTGCGATTGAGAAGATGCTGCTGGGACTTTCATCTTTTTCAAGGAAATGGATGATCCCTGTTCGGTTCGGTAAACTTGATATCGAATTGCTGGATTTTGCGATCCACTTGTCCGAGGTGCTGGAAAATGTGTGGTTTCCCATTGTTTTAATTTTTGAATGGCTGGTTTGCTCTCTGCTCCGACTTTTGGGGTCGACTGCGAAAAGCAGCAGGAGAATAATCCCATATCATCTCTTCCTATCCTAAAAAATTGGTTTTGTTTCTTGTTTCTACAAAAAACGAAGGTATCATTTTTATTATAAATGATATTTTTTCCATTGTCAAGTGGATTTTCTTTTTGTATCAAAATTGCTTGTCCGCTGCATACATTATAACAACGAAAATCTGTGAGAGGCGGCGATTTTTATGACCACACTGTTCGGTATTGCGTTTCTGCTTGCAATTCTGGCACTAATTGAGGGAATCTGCATCTGCACGAAGCGAAAGCTACACAACCAGAAGCGTCCGGCATCCTGTTATGTGTTGCTTTCTGCACTGGAGTTGCGTCCGGATTGGAAAGCAGAGTTGAATCATTTGTTTTCGGATTTACAGTGGCAAGTTTCCCTGCAAACCGCAGAGATTTTTTTGCTGCTGCCGGAAGAACCGACACTGCAATCAGAAGAAATTCGACAGTATTGCCAAGACCACACCCGTTTCCAATGTGGAACATTTTCGGAATTTCAGAAAATTTTAATGGAATGTCGTTTTCCATCGAAAAATGATTGCAATTTGTCTGAAAAAATAGTATAATAAAGGGTAGCGTAAAACGATTGAGAGAGGAGGGGTTCCGTTGGAACAGGAAACCGTTTTGCATATCGAAGGAACGGTTGAACAAATGCTGTATCGCAATGAACAGAACGGCTATACCGTTTTGGATTTGGATGCGAATGGAACATTGATTACGGTTGTCGGAGAGCTGGGCGATGTGGAAGAGGGCGAACAGCTTTCCGTAGATGGTACTTATGTCAATCACGTTCGCTTTGGCGTACAGTTTCAGGCACAGTATGTAGAACGAAAGCTGCCGGAAGATGCCATCAACATTCAGCGGTATCTCTCTTCTGGTGTGATTAAGGGCATTGGTTCGGCTTTGGCAAAGAAAATTGTAACAGCATTTGGAAGTCAGACATTGGAAATCATGGAGAAGCAGCCCACTCGCCTGATGGAAATTCGTGGCATTTCTCCGAAAAAATGTGAAACGATTGCACAGGAAGTACAGAAAATTTTTGCATTACGCAGCTTGATGCTGTTTCTGCAACAATACAACATTCGCTCTCGTTATGCGATGCGAGCCTATCAGTGCTATGGCAGCGGTGCAAAAGAAATGATTCTGGCAAATCCCTATTTGCTGTGTGGAATGGGAATCGAATTGCCGTTTGAAAAAGCAGAACTTCTTGCGGATGATTTAAAAGTTCCAAAAAACGCAGAACAGCGAATTTTAGCAGGAACATGCTATATTCTGGAGCATAACACGCACAACGGCTATACTTGTTTGCCGTTGGATCGGCTACAGCCGAAAGTGTGTGAATATTTACAGGTTTCAGAATCAGAATTTCTGTCAGCCTATCAGGCAGCACAGAAAGAGGGGAATTTGGTTTCCTATCAAAAAGAAACACGGGAATTTGTCTATTTGCCAGCATATTACGAGGCAGAACAGTACATTGCAGACCGAATCGGTGTCTTGCGGGATTTCTCTGCACCAGAAGACCAAGAAATTTATCTGGACTTAATCAAACGAGAAGAAACAGAACAGGGCATTCAATATGCAGAATTGCAGCGAAAGGCAATTTTATCTGCATTATCCCGTGGTTTATTGATTTTAACAGGTGGACCAGGGACAGGAAAAACGACGACGCTAAACGGCATGATTTCTCTGTTTGAAAAGCAAGGCTATCAAGTCATGCTGGCTGCTCCGACTGGACGAGCTGCACAGCGAATTTCGGATTTAACAGGCTACGAAGCAAAGACCATTCACCGCTTGTTAGAGGTGGAATTTGACATGGCAGGGGCAACCAAATTCCGGCACAATGAATCCAATCCGCTGACTTGTGATGTAATGATTGTGGATGAAATGTCGATGGTAGACGTGTTGCTATTTGAAAGCTTGCTGCGTGCATTGCGGTTTAGTTGCAAGTTGATTATGGTGGGCGATAGTGACCAGCTGCCATCGGTAGGGGCTGGCAATGTCCTGAAAGATTTGATTGACAGCGGACAAGTTCCTGTGGTTGCTCTGAATCAGATTTTCCGGCAGGCACAGCAAAGCTGCATTGTCACGAATGCCCATAAAATTATCACGGGGAATTATCCGGATTTGCAGCAGAAGCAGAGTGATTTTTTCTTTTTCCAGCGATTGAAAACAGAAGATGCAACGCAATTGATTTTGGATTTGGTGAAAACACGGCTGCCGAATGCCTATCAATATCATCCAATGGATGATATTCAAGTGATTACGCCATCTCGAAAGGGGTTATTAGGGGTAATTGAATTGAATCGTCGCTTGCAGGAGGTTTTAAATCCGCCCAGCCGAGGAAAACAGGAATATAAATCGGTTCTCTATACATTCCGAGAAGGGGACAAGGTCATGCAGATTCGCAACAACTATGACTTGGAATGGCATAAAGATGGCGAACCGGGAGCAGGTATTTTCAACGGTGACATTGGAAAGATTCTGACGCTGCAGAAAAAGACAGGGGAAGCAGTTGTTTGTTTTGATGGACGAACGGCGGTCTACAGTTTTGACCAGCTGGAACAGTTGGAACTTGCCTATGCCATTACCGTGCATAAAAGTCAGGGCTGTGAGTTTGAAGTAGTGATTCTGCCCTTGTTGGGCGGTTTTGAGAAGCTGTATTATCGAAACTTGCTGTATACAGCCGTCACTCGTTCCAAAAAACTGCTGATTCTGATTGGTTCACAGCAGAAAATCTATCAGATGGTAGATAATAATCGGCGGTGTCATCGTTACACCTGCCTCAAGCATATGATGACAGAGGGGACATTGCATGAAACAGACACATCTGCTCCAGAACAGTTACCGCTTTCTGATTGACCTTGTGTATCCGAATCGCTGCCCCTGCTGTAATCAAGTGATTGCATGGGATGCATGGATTTGTGAGGCATGTCAGATTGAAACGGCATTGAATCCGGATACTGTATGTAGTGGATGTGGAAAACCATTCGATGACTGTATGTGTTCGGAATCACTTGCCTTTGATGGTGCAATGACAGTCAGTCGTTATGAAGGACGAGCCAGACAGGGTATTTTACAGCTAAAACAAGCAGAAAATTTAAACTTTGCGAACTACACGGGAACAGTATTAGGGGAACGAATCCTGCAGAAACCGGACTGGATGATGGCGGATGCCATTGTTCCAGTACCGATGCAGCAGCATCAGTGGATTTTACGGGGAAAGAATCCGGCGGAACGCATTGCAAATGCGATTTCTTTTGTCACAAAGATTCCGGTTCGTACGGATTTGCTTTGGAAAAAGCCGGGCGGAATTCCGCAGCATACGTTGAATGCAGAACAACGGCGTACCAATGTTTTGCAATTTGCATCAGCTGGGAAATCATTGAAAGGCTATATTTTCATTTTATGTGATGATGTTTTGACAACGGGAAGCACAGCAAATTACTGTGCTTCGTTGCTGAAACAATGTGGAGCAGAACGGGTTTATGTTGTAACAGCAACGACAACCACAAAAATAAAAGCATGAGAAAAACAGAAAAACAGCGTGTACCAAAAAGGAAGGGAAACAAATTTATGGCAACAACAGACATCGGGATTGATTTGGGAACGGCAAACACCGTGATTACCTTGGGAAGAAAAGGGGTTGTTTTAAGAGAACCGTCCGCCATTGCCTATCATCTACGGACAAAGGAAGTCTTGGCAGTTGGGATGGCAGCTTATGAAATGATTGGAAAAACACCGGACTATATCACAGTTGTGCGTCCGCTATCCAATGGGGTGATTTCAGATGACCGAATGGCACAATATATGATTCGGGAATTTATCCTGCGAGTCACTGGAAAACGCCTGCTGAAGCCTAGAATTATCATTTGTGTTCCATCGTTTATTACCGATGTAGAAAAACGGGCAGTTGTAGAAGCGGCAATGAGTGCCGGTTCTCGAAAGGCATATCTGATTGATGAACCGATTGCGGCGTTAATCGGAGCAGGTGTCAATATCGGAAAAGCAAGAGGCAATATGATTGTGGATATTGGCGGCGGTACAACAGACGTTGCAATTGTATCCATGAACGGAATTGTAACATCACATTCCATTAAAGTTGCTGGAAATACATTGGATCAGGCAATTATCCGTTATGTGCAGACGAAATATAAGCTGCTCATCGGGGAACATATGGCAGAACGGGCAAAAATTCAGCTGACAAATTTATTCGACCCACGGGAAGATGTGACAATGTATATAAAGGGCAGAAATCTGGTCAGCGGTATGCCAGAACAGATTGAAATCAGTGAAACTGAAATTTTTGAAGCGGTTGAGGATGAAATTTCAGATATTATCGAAGCCATTAAAACAGTTCTGGAAGAAACACCGCCGGAATTGGTGGGCGATATTTATGAGAATGGCGTTTTGATGGCTGGTGGTGGTGCAATGCTGGGCGGCTTGCGGAAGCTGGTCGAGCATACCTTGAAGGTGCGGTGTGTCGTTGCGAAAGATGCAATGAACTGTGTTGCAAAGGGAACTGCCATTGCCTTTAAGAACATTGACAATCTGCTGGATGGCTTTGAAAATATTGCCATTTACCAGTATCAGGCTTAAAGGAGTATTTCATGGCAAAATCGAAAACCGTTTTCCGCTGTCAGCAATGCGGATTTGAAAGCCCAAAGTGGAATGGAAAATGCCCATCCTGCGGAGCATGGAACAGTCTGGTAGAAGAAACCATACAGCCAGCAGCTGCAAAAGCACCAGCTTCTCGAAAGAAAGCAGACCTTTCCAACTTCATTCAGGAACTACAGGCAGTTGATACGCAAGAAGATATTCGTTACCAAACCGGAATCGGGGAACTCGATCGAGTTTTGGGCGGCGGATTGGTAAAGGGTTCGATTGTTCTGCTTGGCGGAGAACCGGGCATTGGAAAAAGCACGTTGCTGCTGCAAATCTGTGAATTTTTCGGGGCTTCTCATTCGATTCTATATGTTTCCGGAGAAGAATCCACAAAACAAATCAAATTACGAGCAGAACGCTTGCACGTCACAACAGAAAGCTTGTACTTGCTTGCAAACAATGACGCACAGAGTATTTGTGATACGATTGCAGCGTGCGAGCCGGATATTGTGATTATCGATTCCATTCAGACCATGCAAATTACAGAACTTTCCTCCAGTCCGGGCAGTTTAACGCAAGTACGAGAATGCACCAATCTCTTTATGCATACTGCAAAGCAGCATGATATTCCGATTTTTATTGTTGGGCATGTCAACAAAGATGGAGCGATTGCAGGGCCAAAGGTCATGGAGCATATTGTGGATACCGTATTGTATTTTGAGGGCGAACGAAATTTCTCCTATCGCATTCTGCGTGCAGTCAAGAATCGTTTTGGTTCTACCAATGAAATTGGCGTATTTGAAATGATGGAATCCGGATTGCAAGAAGTGCCAAATCCATCCGCCATGTTGCTGGAGGGCAGACCGCTAAATGTTTCCGGAACGTGTGTAACTTGTGTTATGGAAGGTTCTCGCCCGATTCTGGCGGAAGTACAAGTATTGGTGACAAAAAGCAGCTTGCCGAGTCCTCGTAGAACTGCCAACGGATTTGATTATAATCGTCTATTTATTATACTGGCGATTTTAGAGAAACGTTGCGGTTTATTTTATGGAACGCTGGATGTTTACCTGAATGTGGTCGGTGGATTTCGATTGGATGAACCATCTGGAGATTTGGCAGTAGCACTTTGCCTGTATTCTTCTTTGACCGATAAATCCATTTCGGAACATGTCACCGCATTTGGAGAGCTGGGCTTAGGTGGAGAAGTGCGGAGCATTTCCAACCTGACGCAGCGAATCTTAGAGGCAGAGCGAATGGGCTTTCAAACTTGCATCATTCCAAAGCAGTCCATGCGTGGATTACAAACTTCTAACTTTCAAATTCAATTAGTGGGTGTCCGGACGCTCAAAGAAGCGTTTGACTTTTTAGAGCAGCCGCAAGCATAAAAATCAAAAAATCCCCCATTCCTACTGGTGTGCAGGAATGGGGGATTCTGTTTTTAGAAAATGTTTTCGTTGAAAATCCAGATGGTATAACCTTCATAGGTTTGTTCTTCATGCGGGAGTGTGAGAATGGAACTGGTTGACTGTTCCATCTTTTCCTTTTCATCCTGCTGCATCAACAGGAAATACCGATCTTGTTCCGGCTGATCTTCAAACCAATTTTTGTTACTCTGATATAAACCAGCTTCCAAGCCTCGTTCATCATCTGTAAAGTTGACAGTCCGGATTTTTACATCGGAGTCTTCCAAAACTGTGATCGCCTGAGAATGCCAGAAACTTGCATAACCATAGGTTAAATTCTGGTCTTTCAGGTATTCACCAAGCTTGTAGTTGATGCTTTCCTTGTAGTCATTGACTGGAATTTCAATGACTTTATGTACATCGTGCAAGCACAGATAAGCCAACGGAAGGCAGAGCAGCACACACCAGCGTCTAGTTTCTACCTTATGATAGAGCCAACGCAAAAAGGCAAGAGAAACAAGAACAGAGGTGCAGACAATTGGAGAGAGTCGCCAAATTCCGGCAGACAGCAGACCGCACAGATAACCAACCAAAATAAAAGCGGTTACAACCCAATGTGCCCAGATTAAAACCCGTACGCCGGCTTCTTCAATTTTTGCGTAGCAGCAAAGTGCAATAATCGGAACAATTGCAAGGAATAATGCATAGAAGATGGTTAAAATTGCCCGTACGCCTTCAATGGAAGCGAGAAGGTCGCTCTCCTGAACATTCAGTCCCAACAGCTGTAAAAATGCAAGTGGCAAAGCCTCTACATAATCCCACCAAGTATCCGGATTGGAAAATCTTGAATAAGCACTTGCATATCCTTCCTGTACATCGCCGTCAATATGTGCTCCCAGTTTCATGCCAAGATACAGACCAATGGCACAAATCAACAAGGTTAACAGAGCAGTGACACTTTTCCGGCTCTTCCATGGTGTACGGATATCCAAGAACCGTTCGCAGAACACGCCGCCGAGAATTGGCAGGGCAAACAAAGCGATGGAAGTTGTGGAGTTGGTACAGCAAACAATAAAGTCTGCCGCCAGCAGCACATAGAAAATTACCGTTTGAATTTTCACAGATTTTGTTTGCCGCCGTTCGCTGAGGTTTCGGATATGCAGGACAAAGAATAGTCCAATGACAAGGAATAAAATTCCGATGCTGTAATAGATGATGTGATTCCAGAAGATTTCACGCAGTTTCACACTGGAACAAAGCGTCAGTAATAATACACTGACTGTAACCGCAGTTGCACGCAAGCTGAAATGCATCTCTCGCAGCATCAAACAGAGGAACACATAAAACGTAACGAAGAAAGTCGCCATACCGAACGCTTGTGTTTTCATGGAAATACCAAATAGCGGAATCCAAATTTGCATAAAGAGGTTTCCACCTAAAGGCATCAATGCTGCATAGGTGAAATCGGGATTGATAAGTCCGTTTCCTTGCATCGCTGCTTCTGCCCAATAGAGTGTATCGGTGCAGTCGGAATGAAATTCATTGATTGCTACAGCAAAGATGTAATAGAGAACGGTAGAAGCACTGCCAACCAATAAAATCAGGGAAAATAGCGTCCATAGAAATGGTTGCAGGGTTTGTTTTTTCTGTGCAAGTTTTTTGCACGCATTAGAAAAATAAAGTGTTTTTGTCATGATTATTTTACTCCGGATATGTCATCTGCTCAGGTGTCCAGTCTTTTAGAATCGGCTGAATTTCCTGTGCAATTTTTTTTGCACCTGCCAAGTCGTGGGCAAGATAATTGCCGCATTCCCGCCGTTTGCTGCCCGGAATTTCTCCCTCGAACTGCAACACATAGGAAATGGTCTCCTGCACCAGACGAATGGCGGTTTCCTTTGGAAGGGTATCTCTGGTCAGGAAATAAAATCCTGTCCGGCAACCCATTGGTCCAACATAGACAACTTCATCTGAATAAGGGGTATTCCGAACATAAGTTGCAAACAGATGTTCGAATGTATGCAGAGCGTTGTCTTCCAAATAATCGTTTTCCGGATTGTTTGGCGTTTTCATGCGAATGTCATACGTTACAACATCGCCGTCCACACGGGAAACATACATACCCCTTGTCAGGGAGTCATGATTGATGGTGAAACTTGCAATTTTTTTCATAGTTTCCTCTCCTTTTTTAATTTTAAATGGTAGGCTTTTGAACCCATCTCTCTTATTATAACAAAAAAAATGTATGATTGCAACCAATTTTCATGATTTTTTCAAAAAAAGAAGGATCTACCCAACGAGCAGACCCTTCTATAAATTTATGAGGTATTACCAAATGGTAACAAGTTATATCTTATACATTGAAAATCATTTCGCTGTATGCTGGTACTGGCCACATGGTAGACGGCAGGAGTACTTCCAGAGCATCCACAGCCTTCCGCAGTTCATCCATAACTGGCAGGACGGTATCCCGATAAGCGTTTGCCATTTCTTGCATACAGGTCTTTGCTGCTGCCACAGCAGTAACCTCTTCCAGCTTCTGAACGGCATCATAAGCCTTTTCGGTTTCTTCTGTTACCTTCTTAACCAGATCCTTTTCTACGCAAGTGCAAACATCAATGCTCTTCTTTACAGCAATTGCATCAGCCAGTTCCTTGGAGTAAGTCAGGCAAGCCGGAATGTATTTTTTCTTTGCCATATCAATCATGGTCAAAGCTTCAATGTTGATGGTCTTAGAGTAAGATTCCAGCAAGATTTCAACTCTTGCTTCGATTTCAGCTTTAGAGAAGATACCAAACTTTTCAAACAGCTTGACATTCTTTTCATCTGCATAATGCGGTACACAATCAGCAGTGGTCTTATAGTTCGGCAGACCTCTCTTTGCAGCTTCTTCTACCCATGCATCCGAATAGCCGTCGCCGTTGAAGATAACCCGCTTGTGTTCCTTTACGATTTCAGCCAGCAACTTCTTCAGTTCATCTTTAAACTTGTCAGCCGGAACTTTTTCCATCTTGTCTGCAATGTCAGAAAGTTCACTTGCAACAATGGTATTCAGCATGTGGTTCGGGCAAGCAATGTTTTCAGAAGAACCAACCATTCTAAATTCAAACCGGTTGCCGGTGAAAGCGAACGGAGAAGTTCTGTTTCGGTCGGTGGAATCCTTCGGGAAATCCGGAAGGGCGTCAACACCAATCTTAAAGGTCATGGACTGGCTGGTGTAAGTATCACCGGATACCAAAGCATCCAGAACACCCTGCAATTCTTCGCCCATAAAGATGGAGATGATTGCCGGCGGTGCTTCATTTGCACCCAGTCTGTGGTCATTTGCGGCAGATGCGGCACTGATTCTCAGCAGGTCTGCATATTCATCCACGCCCTTAATCACTGCACAGAGGAATGTCAGGAACTGCAAGTTTTCCATTGGGGTGCTGCCCGGATTCAACAGGTTCTGACCATCGTTGGTAGCGATTGACCAGTTGTTGTGTTTACCAGAACCGTTAACACCTTCAAACGGCTTTTCATGTAGCAGGCAAACCAAACCATGCTTGACTGCCAGCTTCTTCATGACTTCCATTGCCAGTTCGTTCTGGTCGGTGGAAATATTTGTGGTAGAGAAAACCGGAGCCATTTCGTGCTGTGCCGGAGCGACTTCGTTGTGCTTGGTTGTTGCGAAAACGCCCAGTTTCCAGAGCTTTTCGTCCAAATCAGCCATGTAATCCCGAATTCTCGGCTTCAGGTTTGCAAAATACTGGTCATCCAGTTCCTGTCCCTTTGGCGGCATTGCACCGAATAAGGTTCTGCCGGTCATAATCAAGTCTTCCCGCTTGTCATACATTGCCTTATCAATCAGGAAGTATTCCTGTTCTGGGCCAACAGTAGAAGTAACCTTGGTAGCGGTGGTATTGCCAAACAACCGCAGAATTCGAATGGACTGTTCGCTCAGAACATCCATAGAACGCAGCAGCGGTGTTTTCTTATCCAATGTTTCGCCTGTATAAGAAACGAATGCAGTTGGGATGTACAGAGAACCTTCCTTTACAAAGCAGAAAGAAGTCGGATCCCATGCCGTATAGCCTCTTGCCGAACTGGTGGCACGCAGACCGCCGGACGGGAAAGAAGAAGCATCCGGTTCGCCCTTTACGAGTTCCTTACCGGAGAAGTTCATAATTACCATGCCGTTGTCTGTTGGTGTAATAAAGGAGTCGTGCTTTTCAGCAGTAGAACCGGTCATTGGCTGGAACCAATGGGTATAGTGTGTTGCACCGTGTTCAATTGCCCAATCCTTCAATGCATTTGCAACGACATCAGCATAAGTCGGATCCAGCGGCACACCCAGCTTTCTGGTCTTGGTCAGTGCCTTATAAACTGCCTTCGGCAGTCTTGCTTTCATTACTTCATCATTAAAGACATCACACGCAAAGTATTCCGCAACATTTTTCGACATGATAGATAACCTCCTAAAATAAAAAAGACGATCGCAGGGAACGCTCCCTTTCTTTGTCGTCACGTAATGTATTTTATGACGATAACGAAAAGAATGTACCAACGAAACGCCTTTGTTTCAGAAACGATTGATTTCATGCATTTATCATACCGCAAATCCGGAAGTTTGTCAAGCATTTTCTGAATTTGTGTCATCCGGAAAGAAAAAAGCCCAAATGAAAAAGAAATCGAAAGTTTTTCTGCGATTTTTATTTTTTTATTCGTTTTTCGCTGAAAATGATGGGATACCAATTAGAATTGCAGGGGAATGGCATGAACCGGAGCTCCTTTTTCATCCGTTCCAATCAAAATATGGTCGATAATTTCCAAATTTGCTACAGTTTCCCATCCGGAAACCTGTGCAGTAACAGCATCTGCATCCATGAAAATTGCCTGTGGTTCATAGCGATTGGTTTCTGCTATATATTGGAAAGCAGAAAGCATTCCATCTTCTGATAATAAGAACACACTGGTTTGCGGGTCATTGGTTGGCAATAAAAACAGTTTTTTGATGTTGTCATTGGAAATCGCATCGCCAAAATCACCATTTGCCTGTAAAAATCCGACCGTTCCGGCTTGTAGATATAACAGTCGTTCGTCTTGGTCTGGCAGGATTTCTTGAATTTGTTCCAGTATTTTTTCTTGTCCGCTGTTAGAACCAACTGCTTCAATTCGATAGAGGTTTCCTTCTGACAGCACATACCGATATTCTCCGCAGGCAATGGCATCTGCGTCCGCAGTAAATAATGCTTGTGTGGGTTCTATCTGGGAAACAATGGGATTGCTTTCTATCTTTGCATCAGCTTTGACAGATTGCTTGGTTTCTGTTGTAGCAGAATGCGAGGAATTTGTTTCTAACAGCGTTGAAGTGCTAGGAATGGCAGGGTATGTATGCCGTTCTGGCTGCACTTGTGGTGCTTCTTTTTGGAAGAATAATACGATGACAAGAGCAGCTGCCAATCCAACAACTGCAATCAATAATAATATGGTTCGTAAGTCAATGATTTTCAACGGAGCTGCATGCCGTTCCGCAGCAGCGGCAGCTTGTTCCTCTTCTTCTGTATCGGAATCATAATAATATTTTGCAACAATGATTCGTTTTTCTTCGCTTTCACCGGATAGAATCAGATGTTCCGCAGCGTGGCAGCCAATGAGCACTTCTGAATACGCCAGCATTCGTTCCCGCATCTGCCGTTTGCAAACAACAATCAGCCGTTCTGCATCGGGGTCATTCGGAATGGTTTCCAGTAAATCAACAGCAGCTTGCAACGCTTCTACACTGTTTGCCTTTTCTTTCATCAAGACTGCCTGTTGATATTTGGCTTTCTTTTCGTATTGCAAGATTTTTTCCCGAAAAGCTGGGTCTGCATGCTGCATCAGTTCTGCATATTGTTCGGTTTGTTCCATGGCATTTCCGGTTTTCAGCAGTTCTTCTTCTCGGCGAACTTGCAGTTGTGCCATCATTTTTCCAAGATGGGCATTTGCATTTTCCGGTTGCCGTTGCAATAATAAGTCAAATTGTGCCGTTGCCAGCTGCCAATGCTCTGCCTCTAGGCTCTGAAAGCCGCTCTCTAACAACCATTCTGCATTTTTTTCCGGGTCAGAGGGGTGACATTCTTCTAGCCGTTCCTGTTCTAAAAGCGTGGCATCTGCTTCATAATAATGTTCTGTTTCTGGTTTTGCAAATTGCAGGGCAGCCAAGTAATCTGCATCTTCTGAAATGGGGCAGTCCAGTGGCTGGGTGCATTGCAGGGAATATGTTTTCTTTCCGATGTCCGGCAGATAAACCATACCGTATCGGCAGAGCAGCCGCTGCCAGTACCATTCACTTTCTTCGGGATAGAGGTGCAGCAGGTGTTCAATTTGTTCGATTGCAGCAGAAAACGCACCGCTTTGTCGCAGGGCATAGATTTGTGCATATTGTTTTCGCAGTTTTGGGGTGTGGCAAGGTGGAAGTGTCTGTTGTTTTCCGCAGAAATGGCAAGTTGCGGTATAGGCGGTTTCGGAAACCTCCATGGTTCTGCCGCAGCATTTGCATACTTGCTGCATGGTCTAATCCCTCCTTTTGTGAGATTGCACAAATAATAAAAGTAAGCTTTTTTTATTATACTACATTCTTCTAAAAACAGCAAGAGCCTTTTCTAATTTTTTTGAAAAGAAACGGCACGTATCATTGTGATGAATATCCATGGATTTGTGAATTTTTAGAAATAATCGGAGTGGCATCGGTTTGACTTTTGTTGAAAAATGTGGTATTCTAGGAATATCTGATCAAAGAAGGAGGTTTCTATGTGAACCGATATGAAATGGACAAAGAACGGGAAAATTTTAGAACTATTTTGAAAAAGATGTTCTCGATTACGGAAGATGCTGCTTCAAACGAGGAAATTCGAGATCGAATTTTATCCGGTGGGAAAATTACCGGAACAAATATGGTCGTCATGATTTGTGCGATTTTGATTGCATCTGTGGGGCTGAATACCAATTCGATTGCGGTCATCATTGGTGCAATGCTGATTTCTCCGCTGATGGGCAGCATTTTGGCAATTTCCTACGGAACAGTTTCCAATGATGCCTATTTAATCAAGCGGCATTCCTTTGGGTTTGCGGTGCAGATTGTAATGAGTGTTGTAACCGCAACCATTTATTTCCTATTATCTCCAGTCAAAGAGCCGACAGAACAGCTGCTAGCTCGTACCAATCCCAATTTCTTTGATGTCATCATTGCGATTTCAGGCGGTGTTGCTGGAATTGTCGGGCAGACCAGAAAAGACAAGTCCAATAATATCATTCCCGGCGTGGCAATTGCAACTGCACTGATGCCGCCACTCTGTACTTGTGGATATGCCCTTGCAAATGGAGAATTTCGGATGCTGTTGGGTGCATTCTATCTGTTTATCATCAATGCATATTTTATTTACATTGCTTCCGATGTGATGCTGACGCTGTTGGGGACACCAAGAATCAAAGCCATGTCCGCCGCAGAATGGAAACGAGCCAGAAAAAAGATGCACCGGAATACGATTTTGGTATTGTTGCCGATTATCTTAATTGCAATCGGCTGGAATATCTGGTAAACCATATAACTTTTGAGAAAACAGGAGGAATACAGATATGATACAAGGTATGCATCATGTTTCTATGAAATGCAGCAATGCGGAAGAATATGCAGCAGTACGGGCATTTTATACAGAATTGCTGCGGATTCCGGTTTTGACAGAATGGGAAACAGGAATCTTGCTGGATACGGGAGCAGGCATTGTAGAGATTTTTCAGGATGAAACAGCGGAAAAACTTGGACAAGGCGTTATTCGGCACTTTGCCTTTGCAGTAAAAGATGTAGAAGCATGTGTTGCAGCGGTGCGGGCTGGCGGTTATCCGATTTTAGTAGAGCCAAAAACTGTTGCCATTGGTGGAAATCCAGCATTTTCTGCAAAGATTGCTTTCTGCAAGGGTGCACTGGGGGAAGAAATTGAATTTTTCCAGCAAATGTGGCAGTAAGAAAGGAAAGTTTCATGCAGGCGTTTATTTATCACTTGACGATGATGCGGAGTAAGCGATACATTCAGGAAACCTATGGAAAATGAATGAAAAAATGTTGCTGACTGTTCCGAAGCCATTGCTGCACGCAGTTGGGAAAAGTTATTTGAATGGATTCCGCAAAAAAGCAGAACAGCATCTGCAACGACAAAATCAGCCAAATTTTCCAGAAAATGACTGGCTGATTACTTATCGGAATCTGGATGACAATAGCTTTGAAATTGATATTCACCGCTGCGGATTTATCACCATTGCAAAGAAATATGGCGTGGAAGGAATGCTGCCGGGAATTTGTTCCGTGGACTTTATGATTTCCCACTATATGGGCAATGGATTTTCTCGAACAAAAACATTGGGAGCAGGAGATGAATGCTGCAACTGCCACTATGAATTACAGGGCACTTGTCCGCTTCATGCACCAAAGGGGATGAAATAGCAATGATACAATGGGATTACCATACACCGGATGCCTTTCAAAATTTGCGGATGTGCAGTGATGGAACCGTTTTAACAGGGCTTTGGTTTGTTGATTCGCCGGATGAAAAGAAGCATACCACAATTGGAATCCGGCAGCACCTGCCTATTTTTCAGGAAACCGAACGCTGGCTAGACCTTTATTTTTCCGGCAAACAGCCTGATTTTACACCAGCTTATACGATGCTGCACTTGACCGCATTTCGTCAAGAAGTCATGGAACGTTTAAAAGCGATTCCCTATGGGCAAACAACCACTTATGGTGCAATTGCAAAGCAGATTGCAGCGAAAAAGGGAATTTCTCGCATGTCTGCACAGGCGGTCGGCGGAGCAGTTGGATGGAATCCGATTGGAATCATTGTTCCCTGTCATCGGGTCATTGGAGCGAATGGAGCATTAACTGGATACGGTGGCGGTCTGCAAAATAAGATTGCACTGTTAAAATTAGAGGGCATTTTATAGGAATAGAAAAAATCGGCATGGTTTGAAACGATGCCGATTTGTATTTATGGGAGTTGCTTGTCTTTGTCAAAGTGGAAACCATCCGCTTTGCTGCGTTTGGTTTTCAGAATTGGTTCTGTAATGGTAAATGTAACCGGTTCGCCAGTGGTTGTACCAGCTGCATTGATTTGTTTCAGAACAGCGGTATACGTTCCAGCTGGGAGTGTTGTCCGGAAAGAATTTCCTTGCAGACAGTTGTCATTTTGCAGTGGGGTTTGTGTAGAGTCTGTTCCATTCCAGATGGTAAGGGAATAGCTGTCCGTATCAGCGGCAGCAGTCCATTGGAAAATTGCCTGTGTTGTATCTGTTTTTACTGTCAGCGGAGCTGTTGCTGGAGCTTGCAGGGGATGCATGGAAAATGCAGTGCCTGTTTCAATGTCTGTATCTTGCAAAGCAAGTGAATCCTGCAAGACCTGTTCCGTTTCAGCATCTTGCAGCACATAGCCGTTTTCGGTTTGGTAAATCCACCATCGGCTCGGCTCTTCTGATACTGTCAGCAAGTCCGTTTGCCCATTTAAATAGTATCGTCCTTCTGACTGCATGAGAAAATAGCTGCCATCGTCCTGTTTGGAAACGTGCCACTGTGTCGGCGTGGATTCTGTCTGAAACTGTACCTGTTTCTCTGCGGTCATAGAAAGCGTTTTGGAGTCATCTCCAACTTGCAGGGTGGTATAGAAATCAGAGCCAACGTCAGAGGGAGATTCTTCCGGTGGGAGATAGGATTCATAAGACGGGAAAAAGACATCTCTCGCCAACTCCGCCCGCCCAGAACGATACAGCGTACTGCAAACTTCATAGATGGCTGCCCAAGAGTAAGCTGCTTCATATGCACCATCTTCCGAATTTTCAAAGTCGTTCAACAGTGTATCATAATAATAGGGTGCGTATGTAGTCAGCAAATCGTTTTCCAGATAGGCAAGCTGTCCGTCCAGCGAATCATACGCATAACCATTTTCACTGCAAAACGCTTGTAAATCTGCATAACGAGCACCATTCCACTGACAAATACCATAGCTGATTTGGTGATTGGAGTCGATGCAAGAGGCAGTTGGTTCAAATCCGCTTTCCTGATAGAGATTTGCCAAGATGCCGCTGGCGACGGCTGCGTTCAGCTGTAATTCCTCGGTTAGAAACGTGTAAATCATTTCTTCGTTGCTCTGCACTTCCACTGCAAAGGCTGCCGGTGTCAGCATCGAACTGCTGAGTAGAATGCTGCACATTGCTGCAATCCATTTTTTTTTGGATTTCATGAGAAAACCGCTCCTTTCTTTGAGATGGGGGAAACTTCTGCTCTTATTATAGCGATGTTTGTGCAACTTGTCAAGAAAAAAGATGAATTTTACATAATTTACCGTCATTTATCACAAATAGAACAACTACCTTTCACCAAGCTTTCATAAAAACAATGGCGTTGGAAAAGAAATTGGCTTTCATCGGATTTTCTGCAACTATACGGAATTTGTACACCTATTTGTCACATTTGTAGATTATCATAAGAATCACAGAAAGAGATTATAATCCAATCTGAATTGCGGAAGCATCCGCCACCTTACCGTTTCCGTGTTGCAGAAACGGACAAAAAACTCCTTGCCGAATATTAGCGGCAGTTCTCATAAAAAACCCCCTTCAAACAAACAGCAGAGCGTGAAAAATCGTTCTGCTGTTTGTTTTTTTTCTATACTTGACACAAAAAATTGGATTTGTTATAATGAGAATAGCATTTAGAAAAGGAAAACGATATGATACAAGAAACAAATTTAAAACCATATACCATCTATCATTCCGAAAATCATTCGTTTCCGCTTGTGGTTTCTATACCGCATAGCGGAACACAATTGACAAGGGAGATGCAGGAAACGCTTTTGCCCGATGTAGTCCTATCTAATATGGATTGGTATTTGCCACAACTCTATGCATTTTTAGTGGAATGGGGTGTAACTGTGTTGGTCAATCCAATATCTCGATATGTGATTGACCCGAACCGTCCGCCATTTCAGAAAATCGGAGATGCTTATACGACCAATTGTATTTATGAAACGACAACCAGCGGAGAACCAATGTATGCAGCACCGTTGACAGAAGTTGTGCGTTTGGAGCGGAAACGCTGCTATTATGATGCCTATCATCAGGCGTTGAAGCAATTATTAGCGAAAAAGAAACAGCGGTTTTCTAAAGTTTATTTCTTGGATTTGCATAGCTATGGGATGGATACTGGCAGCGATGCGATTATTGGAACACAATTCGGGCAGACTTGTTCGGCAGCCTATTCTACAACTTTACAAACTTTATTGGAGCAGGAAGGATTGCGAGTTGCAGAAAATCAACCCTTTGCAGGTGGCTACCTCACAAAGCACTATGGAGCAGATACGCAAATAGAAGCGGCTCAGATTGAGTTGAGCTATGCGTATTATATTGACCATCGGACATTTGGAAGAGAAGTTTTTCCGGAAATTTGTCCGGCTATCTTTGCAGATGCACAGCAGCATTTGCAATTATTTTTCAAAAATCTATTAAAGGAGCAGATGATATGCCAGTAATACAGACAGAACGATTGGTTTTGCGACCATTGACAACAAATGACTTTTCCGCATTTCGACAGTTTGCAGCCGATGCAGAATTGACTCGATATATGCTGTTTTATCCACAGGAAACAGAATCTGAAACCAAAGCTTTTCTTCAGCATGCAGAACAGGCTTGGACGGAACAATGCCCAGAAGCGTATGAGTTTGCTATTCTGCAAGAAGATACACTAATTGGAACGATTACCGTAGAATATATGGGTGATACGCAAGGAATGCTGGGCTGGATTTTGCGGAAGGATGCACAAGGCTATGGCTATGCAACAGAAGCAGCCCTTGCAATTGTGCAGTGGGTCAAGGAACAGTTGCCCTATACAGAATTGTTCGCCTGTTGTGATGCTCGCAACCCTGCCTCTGCCCGTGTGATGGAACGAATTGGTATGCATTGTATAGATGCAAATGGTAGCCGAACCTATCCGAAAACCGGAGAAGTTGCACAGGAATGGATGTATCAGATGAACCTATAAGAGAAAATAACAGAATTTTTCCAGAAAAGCCCTCGTTCTTTTTGAGAATGGGGGCTTTTTCATGCCTATAAATTACAAATTATGGCATAAAATTTCCGAAATCGGATGAAAAGAACAGATTTTTTGTGCAATTTTGCCATTAAACCTAGTAAATCCATAGGAATTATAATCGTTTGGGAGAAAACCGGAAAAAGGATTGACAAATCCAGAAAAGGGGTGTATAATAGCGAATATACAAAACACATCGGAATGATAGGAATTGAAGATGTGCAAGGAGGTTTGCAGAATATGCAAGGTTTATGGTTTGGCGTAGCCGGAGAGGTGGCACGATGTTGACCCTCTGATGCGGACGAAAGAAAACATAAAAAAGAAGAAAGAGGGTTATTTTCTATGAAACATACAACCATTACAAAGGTGATTGGCATTTCCTTATCCGCTGCTTTATTGGCATCGGTGACAACCGGCTGCGGTTCTGCAAGCAACGGGGACACAGTACAAATTACAAATGTATCGTATGACCCAACCAGAGAATTGTATACCGCTTATAATGAACTCTTTGCAAAGCATTGGAAAGAAAAGACTGGGCAGGATGTGGAAGTCACACAGTCCCATGGCGGTTCTGGAAAACAGGCATTGGAAGTTGCCAACGGGTTAGAGGCAGATGTCGTAACCTTGGCACTAGAATATGATGTGGATGCAATTCAGGATGCCGGATTGATTGATGATGGATGGATTTCTGAATTCGATGATGACAGTGCACCATATACGTCCACGATTGTTTTCCTGGTACGCAAGGGTAATCCGAAAAACATTCAGGATTGGGATGATTTAGTAAAGGATGGCGTTGGTGTCATTACGCCGAATCCAAAAACTTCCGGCGGTGCAAGATGGAATTACTTAGCCGCTTGGGCATATGCAACACAGGAATATGGCGATGATGAAGCAAAGACAGAAGATTTCATGAAAAAGCTTTATCAGAATGTATTGGTTTTGGATTCCGGTGCAAGAGGTGCTACGACAACCTTTGTAGAAAATGGACAGGGTGATGTCCTGCTGGCATGGGAAAATGAAGCGTATCTTTCCATCAAGGATGCACCAGATGATTATGAAATTGTTACACCGAGCATTAGTATTTTGGCACAGCCTTCCGTTGCTGTAGTAGATGATGTTGTTGACCGGAAAGGAACAAGAGAAGTTGCAACGGAGTATCTTTCTTACCTCTATTCCGATGAGGCACAGAGAATTGCAGGCGACAATTATTACCGTCCTTCCAATCCAGACATCTTGAAAGAATATGCAGATGTATTTGATTTGAATGTCAACTTAGTTACCATTCAGGACTTTGGCGGTTGGGAGGAAGCACAGAAAACCCATTTCGCCGATGGCGGTATTTTTGATAAAATTTATGAGAAATAAAAAGTAGGGAGTCGTTATGAAACAAAAGAGCAAAAGAGTGATTCCGGGATTCGGGATTTCCATGGGCGTTACGCTCACAATTTTAAGTATTGTGGTACTGATTCCGCTGGCATCGCTTGTCGTTTACACGGCACAGCTCAGTCCGTCAGAAATTATAGAAACCCTGACCCGTCCGAGAGTGCTGGCAAGCTTTCGTGTCAGTCTGCTGACTGCGTTCATTGCCTCTGCAATCAATGCAGTGATGGGTGTGATTTTAGCGTGGGTGCTGGTGCGATACAAATTCCCACTGAAACGCATTTTGGATGGTATGATTGAGCTGCCTTTTGCATTACCAACCGCCGTTGCCGGCATTGCATTGACTTCTTTAACGGCTGACACGGGTTTGATTGGTAAGTTCTTTGCAAGATTTGGCATTCACATTGCTTATACAAGAGTTGGTATTACATTTGCATTGATTTTCATCGGAATTCCATTTGTTGTCCGAACGGTACAGCCGGTGTTGGAAAAGTTAGATCCATCTTATGAAGAAGCGGCTGGCGTTTTAGGAGCAAGTCGAACAAAGATTTTCTGGAGTGTGGTATTTCCGGAAATTCGTCCGGCAGTCATTACCGGTTTTGGTTTGGCATTCGGCAGATGCCTTGGAGAATACGGCAGCGTCGTATTTATCGCCGGCAATCAGCCGTTTCAAACAGAGATTACACCATTGATTATCATGTCAGAGTTGCAAGAATATGACTATGCAAGTGCAACCGCAATTGCATTGGTAATGTTAATCGTTGCATTCTTGATTCTGTTCCTGAGCAACTGGGTGCAGGCAAGAAGCAGTAAAAAGCTGAAAGGAGGTTCTTAATCATGCATGAAGAAACAGTTGGTTCAAAAGTAGTCAAATGGTTGCTGATTGGCATCAGTGCATTGTTTCTGATTGTCATGTTGCTGCTGCCGCTGATTACCGTCATTTCGGAAGCGTTGCGGAGCGGCTGGGAAACCTACCTGAAAGCAGTTACAGACCGCTACACAATCAAGGCGATTTTGTTAACATTGGAAGCAACGATTTGTGCAGTGCTGATTAATACGATTTTCGGCGTATTTGCTGCATGGGCAGTTACAAAGTTCCATTTTAAAGGAAAGAAACTGCTGACAACTTTAATTGATGTACCAGTTACCATTTCTCCAGTCATTGCCGGTTTGATTTTTGTTTTGACATTCGGCAGACAAAGTTTCCTGTATCCGTACTTACAGCAGCTTGGTATTCAAGTAGTATTCGCTGTTCCGGGCATTGTGCTGGCAACAATTTTTGTTACATTCCCGTTCATCTCCAGAGAATTGATTCCGGTTTTGGAATCGCAGGGAACGGATGAAGAAGAAGCAGCGGCTCTGATGGGAGCAAAGGGCTTGACGATTTTTCGTCGAGTTACATTTCCGCATATCAAATGGGCATTTCTTTATGGCGTTGTTCTTTGTGCAGCAAGAGCCATGGGGGAATTCGGAGCGGTTTCTGTTTTATCCGGACACCTCAGAGGAAAGACAAACACCTTACCGTTGCACGTAGAGATTTTGTTCAATGAGTTTCAGTATGTACCAGCGTTTGCAGTTTCTTCGATTTTGGTATTGATGGCAATTGTAATTTTGATTATCCGAAGCGTGATTGAGTACAGAGGAAAGAAGGTATCGTAAATATGTATGTGGAATTAAAAGATATCAACAAGCATTTTAACAACTACAAAGCCTCTGATCATGTCAGCTTTGGAATTGAAAAAGGGAAACTGATTGGTTTGCTGGGGCCGAGCGGCAGCGGAAAAACCACCATTCTGCGAATGATTGCCGGATTGGAACAGCCGGATAGCGGCGAAATTATCATTGACGGTAAAGTGGTCAATGATGTTCCGGCAAGTAAGCGAGGTATTGGATTTGTTTTTCAGAACTATGCGTTGTTCCGCTATATGACGGTTTATGATAACATCGCTTTTGGTTTGAAAGTCCAGAAAGTCGATAAAAAGACAATTGATAAGCGGGTCAAAGAACTGATTGAACTGATTGGATTAAAGGGACTGGATAAACGGTATCCCAGTCAGTTATCCGGTGGACAGCGGCAGAGAGTTGCATTTGCTCGTGCGTTAGCACCAAATCCACAGTTGCTGTTATTGGATGAACCGTTTGCAGCGATTGACGCAAAGGTACGGCAGGAGCTGAGAAGCTGGCTCAAGGAAATGATTGAACAGTTGGGTGTAACAAGTATCTTTGTCACACACGACCAAGATGAAGCCATTGAAGTGGCGGATGAAATCATCATCACCAACAAGGGCAGAATCGAACAGATGGGAACGCCGTTGGATGTTTATCAAAAACCGCAGACAGCGTTTACCGCTTCCTTTTTTGGGCAGACTTCTATTATTGAAGATTATCAGGCATTCCACACCTTCGAAAAAATCGAAGGAGCAGAAAAGGCAATTGTACGTCCAGAATTCGTAAAGATTACAAAGAAAAACGAAGTACAGAAATATCGGAGTTCTGCTTCCAAGGGCGTTGTGGAACATGTTTCATTCCGTGGCGATAAGATGGAATTGCGAGTGCGAGTGAATGACACTGTTTTGCTGGCAAAGCGTGATTTGGAAGAGAATCGCATTTTTGTTGGCGAAACCGTGGATGTGTTCTTATATCGGATTTTTGTAACGGTTGGGGATAAAGCGTATTTGCTGGAGAACCAGTCGTTGCAGGAAAACTCCGTTGTTATTTAATCATTGTAAAAAAATATTTGGCAAACAGTCAAAAATCTTGATGGAGGGTATTATCATGGCAAACATTTATAAGGGTACAATTGAACTGATTGGAAACACACCGCTGGTTGAAGCGGTCAATCTGGAACAGGCACATGATTTGCAGGCAACCCTGCTGATCAAGCTGGAATATCTGAACCCAGCCGGCAGCGTAAAAGACCGGATTGCAAAATCCATGCTGGAAGATGCAGAACAGAGCGGAAAGCTGCATACTGGTTCTGTAATCATTGAACCGACCTCTGGAAATACCGGAATTGGTCTGGCTGCCATTGCAGCAGCAAAGGGCTATCGGGTGATTTTGACAATGCCGGAAACCATGAGCGTGGAACGGAGAAACATCCTGAAAGCATACGGTGCAGAAATCGTTCTGACAGAAGGTGCAAAGGGTATGAAGGGTGCAATTGCCAAGGCAAAGGAACTTGCAGAAGAAATTCCAAACAGTTTCATTCCGGGACAGTTTGAAAACCCAGCAAATCCAGAAGCACACCGCAAGACAACAGGCCCGGAAATCTGGAGAGATACCGATGGTAAGGTCGATTATTTCGTAGCTGGTGTTGGTACAGGCGGTACGATTACCGGTGTTGGAGAATATCTGAAATCACAGAATCCGAATGTAAAGATTGTTGCTGTAGAACCGGAAACCTCCGCTGTTCTCTCTGGAGAAAAGCCAGGCCCGCATAAGATTCAGGGCATTGGAGCAGGATTCGTTCCAAAGACATTGAACACTGGCGTTTATGATGAAATCATTAAGATTCAGAATGACGATGCATTTACAACCGCCAAGGAACTGGCAAAGCACGAAGGAATTTTGGTCGGCATTTCTTCCGGTGCTGCATTACAGGCAGCATTGGAACTGGCAAAGCGTCCGGAAAATAAGGGCAAGACCATCGTGGCACTGTTGCCGGATAGTGGTGACCGTTATTATTCTACCACTTTGTTTTCTGAATAAGTCATTGATATTCCATCGTTAGAAAGGAGGTGCTGTCGAGTGAAAGTTTCCACTCGGGTTGAATGCGGAATCTTAGCATTGACGGATATTGCGATGCATCAAACAGAGGGAAAGCCGGTGACGGTCAGCAGTATTTCCAATCGGCAGGATCTCTCGATGAAATATCTGGAACAGATTCTCATGGTACTGCGGCAATCCAATCTGGTGCGAAGCACAAAAGGCTTCAAGGGCGGTTATGTACTGACTCGTCCGGCGAAAGAAATCACATTGCGAACGGTAATTGATGCGTTGGATGTAACAGTATTGGCAGATGTCCATTTTCAAGAAGAATCCGAAACACCCTTGAAAACAATCGTGAACCATCAGCTTTGGAATCCGATGACCACTTATCTTCGGAAATTTTGTGACAGCATTACCATTTCTGACATGATGGAACAATATCGAACCTTTCTTTCCGATACAGAAGGCCCGATGTATTATATTTAATCAAGAATCGTAAAAAATATACAAAAAATAAAAGAAAGACCAGTTGGAGCGTGGTACAATGGAATTTAATACCGCATTGCTGCATCAGCAATTTGACAGCGACACACAGAATGGTGCAACCATTCCACCGATTTATCAGGTCAGTGCCTTTGCACAGTCATCCGCAGAGCAGCTGGAAAAAGTGTTTAATAATAAAGCAGCCGGATTTGCATATACCAGAATCAGCAATCCGACCGTAGATGCCTTTGAACGAAGAGTTGCTTCTATGGAAAAGGGCATCGGAGCAGTGGCTTGTTCTTCTGGAATGGCAGCTGTCACAATGGCATTGCTGAACATTCTGGAAGCTGGCGATGAAGTCATTGCCGGTTCGGGCTTATTTGGCGGAACGATTGATTTGTTCGGTGACCTGAAAGCGTTCGGCATTACAACGCATTTTGTAGAGAGTGTGACTGCGGAAGCCGTTGCACCGCTGCTCAACGAAAAGACAAAAGTTGTCTTTACAGAATTGATTGGGAACCCAAAGCTGGATGTTGTGGATTTAAAGAAAGTATCCGCTTTGGTTCATGAACATGGTGTTCCGCTGATTATTGACAGCACGACCGCAACACCATATCTGCTGCATACCTTTGATTTTGGTGCAGATGTCATTGTACATTCTTCTTCTAAGTATATCAACGGTGGCGGTAATTCCATTAGCGGTGTCATCATTGACAGTGGGAACTTCCACTGGGATCCAGAACGGTATCACAGCTTTGCAGAATATAAAAAATATGGCAAGTTTGCTTATCTGGCAAAATTGCGGAACGGTATCTGGAGAAACTTCGGCAGCTGTTTAGCTCCGATGAATGCATTCATGAATACGGTTGGGCTGGAAACGCTGGGCTTGCGGATGGAACGCATCTGTAGCAACGCCAAGCAGCTGGCAGAATATCTGGAAAGTCGGGATGATGTAACCGTCAATTATCCGGCATTGAAGAGTAGTCCATACTATGATTTGGTACAGACACAGTTCGGCGGAAAAGGCGGTGCAATTTTGACCTTACGGGCAGGCAGCAAGGAAAAGGCATTCAAACTCATCAATGCCCTGAAATATGCTGTCAATGCAACGAATATCGGGGATGTACGGACGCTGGTCATCCATCCGGCAAGTACGATTTATACACATAGTTCCGAACAGCAGAAAGCGAGTGCAGGCGTTTATGACGACAGCATTCGGATTAGCGTCGGAATTGAAGATATTAACGACTTGATTGCTGATTTTGCACAGGCGATAGATCAAAGCAAGGAGTGAAAAAAATTATGGCAGTGGATTACGCAACCTTAAAAAAAGGCGGATTCATGCGGCAAAAACAAAAAAATCATTTTTCCCTGCGTTTGCGTGTTGTAGGTGGAAATTTAACAGCAACACAGCTTGCAAAAATCGCAGAAGTCGCTGAAAAATTTGGCGATGGACACGTTCATCTGACTTCTCGGCAGAGCGTAGAAATTCCATTCGTCAAGTTGGAACAGATTGAAGAAGTAAAGAAAGCATTGAGCGAGGGCGGCGTAGAACCGGGCGTTTGTGGCCCGAGAGTTCGAACCATTACCGCTTGTCAGGGCGAAGCCATTTGCCCGAGTGGCTGTATTGATACGTATGCACTGGCAAAGGAACTGGATGACCGGTATTTTGCAAGAGAATTACCGCATAAGTTCAAGTTTGGCATTACTGGCTGCCAGAACAACTGCTTGAAGTCCGAAGAAAATGACCTTGGCATCAAGGGCGGCATTCAAGTCAGCTGGCGAGAAGAAGATTGCATTCAGTGCGGTGTCTGCGTAAAGGCATGCCGAAGCAATGCAATTACTTTAGAAGATGGAAAGATTTCCGTAGATGAAAGCAAGTGTAATTTCTGCGGACGTTGTTATAAAGCCTGTCCAACCGAAGCTTGGGATACGGTACACGGTTATATCGTTTCCTTTGGCGGGTTGTTCGGCAACAGCATCAGCAAGGGTGAAGCAATTATTCCATTCCTGCCGGATAAGGAAACATTGCTGAAAGTTTGCGATGCAACCATTCAGTTCTTTGCAGACCACGCAAAGCCAGGCGAACGGTTTAAGTTTACACTGGATCGGGTTGGCAGAGAATCCTTTGAAAATTTGATTCAGGAGGTAGTAAAAAATGGCTGATTTTGTAATTGACGATACCGTGGATATCACCGATGTCGTTTGCCCCGTTACATTTGTAAAGGCAAAAGTTGCACTGGAAGAACTGGACGACGGTCAGGTGCTTTCCATTAAGATGAACGACGGCGAACCAGTACAGAACGTACCGAGAAGCATCAAAGAAGAAGGTCACAAGATTCTGAAGCTGATCGACAACGAAGACGGTACTTATAACCTGATTGTCAAGAAGGTTGGTGATTAAATGGCAGTTCGTGTAAATGCGGAAACCTTTGCGGCAGAAGTATTGCAGGCAGAGGGATTGGTTCTGGTGGATTTTTATTCTGACAGTTGCGTTCCATGCAAGCGGATTGCACCGTTGCTCTCGGAAGTGGCAGCTGCTGACCCGGACGGGTTGAAAGTGGTAAAAGTCAACATCAACTTTGATGCAGAACTGGCAGAACAGTATGCCGTACAGGCAGCCCCGACCCTTGTCTTTTTCCAGAACGGTGCAGAAGTTGCCCGTCTGAGAGGCTTGGTAAAAAAAGCAGAATTGACAGAAGTCATTGATTCTCTGAAAAAATAAATTCATAAGGAGTTATGTTATCATGAAAATTACAGTTGCAGGCGTTACAAAGGAAGTTGCAGACGGTCTGACCGTTGCACAGCTGATTGAACAGGAAAAGGTAGAAACCCCGCAGTATGTTACCGTGACCATCAATGATGACTTTGTAGAAAGCGGAACATTTGAAACCACCGTTCTGAAAGACGGCGACAATGTTGAATTTCTGTATTTCATGGGAGGCGGTCAGTAATGGCATTTACAAATGAACAGTTAGAGCGGTATTCCCGTCATATTATCTTAAAAGAAATTGGCGTAAAGGGACAGAAGAAGCTCCTGAACGCAAAGGTTCTGATTATCGGTGCTGGCGGATTGGGTGCACCGGTTGCGATGTATCTGGCAGCTGCTGGCGTTGGTACGATCGGCATTGCTGATGCAGATGAAGTGGATCTGTCCAACCTGCAGCGGCAAATCATCCATGCAACCAAAGATGTTGGAAAGCCGAAGGTAGAATCTGCAAAGGAAACCATGGAAGCAATGAATCCGGATGTTAAGGTGATTACATACCACACATTCGTTACCAGTGAAAACATCATGGAACTGATTCAGGACTATGATTTCATCATTGATGGAACAGACAACTTCCCAGCAAAGTTCTTGATCAATGACGCTTGCGTAATGGCAAAGAAGCCGTTCTCTCATGCCGGAATCATTCGGTTTAAGGGTCAGCTGATGACTTATGTACCGGGAGAAGGTCCTTGCTATCGTTGCGTTTTCAAGAATCCGCCTCCGAAGGATGCTGTTCCGACCTGCAAGCAGGCTGGCGTTGTTGGTGCAATGGGCGGTGTCATTGGCAGCTTACAGGCAATGGAAGCCATCAAGTACATTGTTGGCGTTGGCGATCTGCTGACCGGCTATCTGCTGACCTACGATGCACTGACTATGGATTTCCGGAAGGTAAAGCTGCCGCATAACACGGATAATTGTCCGGTTTGCGGAAAGCACCCGACAATCACCAAGTTAATTGACTACGAACAGGCTGAATGTGATGGGGTAGGATTATGATTACACTGAAAAAAGCAGATTTTGAAAAAATTCTGGCACATGCAAAGAAAGAACTGCCGAATGAAGCATGCGGTTTGATTGCAGGTGTCAAGGATGGAGCAGACAAGCACATTCAAAAGGTTTATCTGCTCACCAATATCGACCATTCCAACGAGCATTTCTCTCTGGATCCGAAAGAACAGCTCGCAGCCATCAAGGATATGCGTGCAAACGGTCTGGTTCCACTGGGCAACTGGCATTCTCATCCGGAATCGCCATCCCGTCCATCGCAGGAAGACAAGCGGTTAGCATATGATAAAACCGCAAGTTATATGATTCTTTCTCTGATGGAATTGGATCAGCCAGTACTCAATTCGTTCCATATTGAGGGCGATGATGCGGAGAAGGAACCGCTGGTTATTGAGGAGTAAACAATTATGTATGACATCATCATCATCGGCAGTGGACCTGCTGGTTTAACCGCTGCCATCTATGCCAGTCGGGCACAGTTGACAGCAGTGGTACTGGAAAAAGATTATCTGGGCAGCGGACAGATTGCAGTTAGTGAACAGGTAGATAATTATCCGGGGCTTCCGGGCATTGATGGCTATACGCTGGGCGAAAAGTTTCGGGAACACGCAGAGCAGTTGGGTGCAAAGTTTGAGAATGTGGAAGTAGACCACATCAAACAAACCGCAGAGGGCTTTACTGTTTTCTGTAAAGAGGGAGAACCACTGCAAAGCCGTACGATTCTCTGTGCTTCCGGAACATCTTATCGCAGATTGGATGTGCCGGGCGGAACACTGCAAGGCGTTTCTTACTGTGCAACGTGTGACGGAGCATTCTATAAAGATAAAACCGTTGCAGTGATTGGTGGCGGAGATACTGCACTGGGCGATGCCATGTATCTTTCCAGAATGGCAAAGAAAGTATATCTGGTGCATCGTCGGCAGGAGTTCCGTGCAAATCAGGCATTGCAGACCGCTGTTCAGCAGAATGCAGCAATCGAACTGGTATTGGATGCCGTACCGACTGCTGTTCTGGGAGAAAAGCGAGTAGATCATTTGGAACTGCTGCAAAACGGAGCATCGAAAACGCTGCCGGTGGATGGTGTCTTTGTTGCAATCGGATCAATTCCAAATACAGATTTTCTTGGAGATCTGTGCAAGTTGGATGAGAGCGGCTATATCCTCGCAGACGAAACCGGCGTTACCACAACACCGGGTGTGTTTGCCGCTGGAGATGTGCGGACAACACCGCTGCGGCAGGTTGTAACAGCGGTTGCAGACGGTGCAAACTGCGTGCAGTCGATTGAACAGTATTTCAGAAAAGGAAATGGGTGATACCGTGAAAACAGAACGATTGCAAACAGATGTCCTGGTGATTGGCGGCGGTACAGCTGGCTGCTATGCAGCATTGACCATTGCAGAACAAAACGCTGCTGTTTCTGTTTTGATTTGTGAAAAGGCACATATTAAACGCAGTGGCTGCCTCGCAGCTGGCGTGAATGCGTTAAATGCCTATATCACAAAGGGCAGAGTGCCGCAGGATTATGTGGACTATGCAAAGAAAGATGCAGACGGAATTGTACGGGAAGATTTGCTGCTGACCATGTCGGAGCGGCTGAATGCCGTAACCGCAAAGCTGGAAGATTTGGGGCTGGTTCTACTGAAAGATGCAGACGGAAACTATGTCACCCGTGGCAACCGAAACTTAAAAATCAACGGGGAAAATATTAAGCCGATTTTGGCAGATGCAGTTTCTGCTCTGCCAAATACCACGGTTTTGAATCGGGTCAATATTGTTGATTTTGCGGTCAAGGACAATCGCATTTGCGGAGCTTTTGGAATCGGCATTGAAAATGATACGTTTTATGTCATCGAAGCCAATGCAGTTTTGATTGCGACTGGTGGAGCAGCTGGCTTATATAAGCCGAATAATCCGGGATTTTCTCGTCACAAAATGTGGTATCCGCCGTTTAATACCGGAGCAGGTTATGCAATGGGCATTCGTGCAGGGGCAGAAATGACCACCTTTGAAATGCGGTTTATTGCTCTGCGTTGTAAAGATACCATTGCACCAACCGGAACACTGGCACAGGGTGTCGGTGCCAAGCAAATCAATTCTCATGGAGAAGTTTATGAAACCAAGTATGGTCTAACGACTTCCGAACGGGTTTATGGAACGGTAAATGAGAATGTGGAAGGCAGAGGTCCATGTTATTTGCGGACAGAGGGGATTACACCGGAACAGGATGAATCCTTGCTGAAAGCCTATCTGAATATGGCACCTTCTCAGACGTTGAAGTGGATTGAGAGCGGAAAGAATCCATCTCAGCAGAATGTGGAAATCGAAGGAACAGAGCCATATATTGTCGGCGGACACACAGCAAGCGGTTACTGGGTGGATACCCATCGGGCAACGACCGTTACCGGTTTGTTTGCAGCTGGAGATGTCGCCGGCGGATGCCCACAGAAATATGTAACAGGTGCATTGGCAGAGGGCGAAATTGCCGCATGCTCTGCACTGGAATTTTTAAAGCAGCATACTGCTGCTCCAATTGCAGAATCTTCCGTGACCGAACACGCTGAAGAAGTGCAGCGATTCCTGACGCAGAGCGGTTCTCGCTTTACAACAGAACAGCTGGAAGAAGCGATGCAGACGGTGATGGATGCCTATGCAGGCGGCATTAAAACAAATTATCGCTTCAATGAGAAGCAATTGAAGATTGCAGATGAAAAGATTGTACAGCTGATGCAGCTTTCTGAACAGCTGCACGCAGATGATTTTCAGGAACTGATGTACATCTATGAACTGCGGGAACGGCTGGTTGTCTGTCGGAGTGTCATTGCACACTTAAAGGCTCGGCAGGAAACTCGCTGGCACAGCTTCGCAGAAAATCTGGATTATCCGGAAAAAGACGATGTGCATTGGAGAAAATACGTCAATTCCAAATTGGAAAACGGCGAATTGAAAATCATTTTCCGGGATTTGGTGGAAGGAGGACAAACCTATGAGCATTGCCATTAATCAAAATGCCTGCATTGGATGCGGGAAATGTCATGACGTTTGTCCGGGTACCCTGATTCACCTGAATGCAGACCGGAAAGCATTTATCAAATACCCCAAGGATTGTTGGGGATGTACGTCTTGCCTGAAAGAATGCCCCGTGCATGCTATTCGGTTTTATCTGGGGGCAGATATGGGCGGTATGGGCAGTTTGGTACATACTGAAAAAGAAGGCGATATTTTACGATGGATTGTGGAACGCACAGACGGTACGACCACAGAAATCCGTGTAAATCAAAAAGAATCGAATCAATATTAAATAGGAGGGAAGTCACATGAGCGAATTTTCGCATCTGGATGAATTAGAGGCGGAAGCAATTTATATTATCCGAGAGGTTGCCGCAGAATGTGAGAAGCCAGTTATGCTGTATTCCATCGGTAAGGACAGCTCTGTAATGCTGCATCTTGCCATGAAAGCATTCTATCCGGAAAAGCCGCCGTTCCCGTTTTTACATGTCAACACCACTTGGAAGTTCAAGGAAATGATTGCATTTCGTGACCGGATTGCCAAGGAAAAGGGCATTGAAATGCTGGAATACATCAATCAGGACGGTGTCAAGCAGGGCATCAACCCGTTTGACCACGGCTCTGCTTATACTGATATTATGAAGACACAGGCATTGAAGCAGGCACTTGCAAAATATGGGTTTACCGCAGCATTTGGCGGCGGCAGACGTGATGAAGAAAAGTCCCGTGCAAAGGAACGGATTTTCTCTTTCCGGAACGAAGCACAGGCATGGGACCCGAAGAACCAGCGTCCGGAAATGTGGAAGCTCTATAATACCAAGATTAAGAAGGGCGAAAGCATTCGGGTATTCCCGATTTCCAACTGGACAGAAAAGGACATTTGGCAGTACATTCAACGGGAAAAGATTGAAATTGTACCGTTGTATTTTGCAGCAGAACGTCCAGTTGTAGAACGGGACGGAAATTTGATTATGGTAGACGATGACCGGTTCCCGTTGAAAGACGGTGAAGTTCCGCAGATGAAGTCGGTACGATTCCGGACATTGGGCTGCTATCCGCTGACAGGTGGCATTGAGTCGACTGCAACCACACTGGATGAAATCATTGAAGAAACGTTAAGCTCTGTATCTTCCGAACGAACCTCCAGAGTCATTGACAACGAAGCAGCCGGCAGCATGGAACGTAGAAAGCGGGAGGGATATTTTTAATGAAAGGCTTATTGAAATTTATCACTTGCGGCAGTGTAGACGATGGAAAGTCCACGCTGATCGGACATATTCTTTATGATGCAAAGCTGCTGTATGCAGACCAGGAAAAGGCTTTGGAACTGGACAGCAAGGTCGGCAGTCGGAGCGGTAAGATTGACTATTCGCTGTTGCTGGATGGCTTGATGGCAGAACGGGAACAGGGCATTACGATTGACGTTGCATATCGGTATTTTACAACCGACAACCGCAGCTTTATCGTTGCAGACACCCCAGGTCATGAAGAATATACCAGAAACATGGCAGTTGGTGCATCGTTTGCGGATTTGGCAGTCATTTTGATTGACGCTTCTCAGGGCGTTTTGGTACAGACCAGACGTCATGCAAGAATCTGCAAACTGATGGGTATTCGGTACTTTGTCTTTGCTGTAAACAAGATGGACTTGGTAAACTATAGCGAATCCCGTTTCAACGAAATCGTTGCACAGATTGATGCCCTGAAGCAGGAACTGGGACTGGAAAACATTACGATTATTCCGCTTTCTGCAACAGAGGGCGACAATGTTACCACCCATTCAGAAAACATTCCGTGGTATACCGGAAAGCCGCTGCTGGAATATCTGGAAACTGTTGACATTGCATCGGATACCGAAGAAGGCTTCTATATGCCAGTACAGCGTGTTTGCCGTCCAGACCATACATTCCGTGGATTCCAGGGACAGATTGAATCCGGCAGCATTTCTGTAGGCGATGCCATTACCACCTTGCCGAGCAACGAAACTGCAACCGTTAAGGGCATTCTCGTGACAGACAAAGAAGCAACTTCCGCAAAGCAGGGACAGCCAGTTACCATTACCTTAGACCGGGAAGTGGATGTTTCCCGTGGCTGCGTACTGGTGAAAAATACAGATATTGGCGTTTATAAGAAGCTGACAGTTTCGCTCCTGTGGATGGATGACGAAGATTTGGCAATCGGAAAGGACTATCTGGTAAAGCTGGGTACAAAGACCATTCCGGGCATTCTGACACACGTTCAGTATGCAATCGATGTCAATACAGGCGAACACGTTACAAAGGATTCTTTACATAAGAATGAAATTGCCGTCTGCGAACTGTTGCTGACAGAAGGCATTGTTGTAGATTTGTTTGCAAAGCATAAGACACTGGGTGAACTGATTCTGATTGACCGTGTAACCAATATGACTTCTGCATGCGGCGTTGTAGAAGCAGTTGCAGAAAAGGTGACAAACGGTACAGAAAAAGCATCCTTCCGTCTGAATGATTTGACTGCAAGAGGCGATATCTTTGAAGAATTCTATTATGATACCAGCAGCTTGAATGTCTTGAAGTATCAGCCAGTCAACCGGACTTATACCATCGGCGACGAAATCCCAGTTAGCGGAGAAAGCTACCAGTATCCGGATAGCTTTGATATTATCGTTTTGCGGGATCAGGTTGCCGTACGGGTTCGGAATAAGAAAATCACTGCTATTTTGCCGGCAGCAGATTATGTTTATGACCATGTTCCGGTTATCAACGGCAGAGGTTTTGCCGTATTGGCAGATTCTAACGAACAGGTACAGCAGTTCTTACAGGAATATGCTGCAACCAATGAAGCTGACCAGACAGCGTTCTTTGCAAAATGGGTGCGGTTTGATACTTACAGAAAGGTTATTTTCCCACAATAAGGAAGCAAACCAACCATGGAACAGAAACAAGAATTGCCATGCGAATCCGCATGGCAATTTCTGCAAAAAAACAGAGAAGCGGTGAAGAAAATGGGAAAGCAAACTTATGGAGCAGAATATGGCTTTCAGACACGGGCAGTACACACCGGAAATGATGTGGATGCAGAAACCGGAGCAATTAAACGCCCGATTACCATGGCAAATAGTTATGAATTGCCATATGACCCAAGCGATTTAAACTGGAGCAGTGCCGGAAAGAATTTGTATACCAGAAACGGTGGCTCAAACCAGCAATACTTGCAGGAAAAGCTTGCATCGTTAGAGGGCGGAGAAGACTGCATCGTATTGGCAAGCGGTGTTGCTGCCCTGTCCGGATTGTTTTTTGCTCTGCTGCAAAGCGGTGACCATGTTATTTTTTCCAGTGTCACTTATATCGCCGTTTATCGGCTGCTGAATGAACTGTTCAACAACAAATTTCAGGTGGAAACCACCATTGTGGATACTTCTGATTTGGATGCGATTCGCAAGGCGATTCGTCCAAATACGAAACTGATTCACATTGAAACGCCGGGAAATCCAACCCTGACAGTTTCCGATATTCGTGCGATTGCAGAAATTGCCCATGAACACGGCATTTTACTGTCGGTAGATAACACATTTGCTTCTCCGTATAACCAGCGACCGATCGAACTGGGAGCAGATTTCACCATTGAGAGCTTAACCAAATACATCAATGGACACGGCGATGCGATGGGCGGAGCAATCATCGGCAAGAAAGAATATTTGGATTTGATTCGTGCACAGTCACAGGTCAACTTAGGGGCAACCATCAGCCCATTCAATGCATGGTTGATTATGCGTGGTTCTGTAACGCTGCCGCTGCGAATGAAACAGCACAACGAAAATGCAATGAAAGTGGCAAACTACTTGAAAACCGTTCCGGGTGTACGGTTTGTTGCCTATCCGGGATTGGAAGATGACCCCGGTCATGAAATTGCAAAGAAGCAGATGCAGCCCGGATATGGTGGTGTTTTGTCGTTTGGATTGAAAGCAGACCATGACACCCATAACCGTTTTGTCAGTCACTTGAACGTGATTACCTCGGCAGTTTCTCTGGGACATGATGAAAGTTTGATTGTCTTTTTGGGCGAAAATGACGAGCGGCAGTATCTCTATCCGGCAGCCTTTCATGATGGATTTTTCCGGTTCAGTGTCGGCATTGAAGATGCAGAAGATATTATTGCAGATTTGCAGCAGGCATTGGAACAGGAAGGATTGCTGTAAGTTAGCGATGTTTATGAGAAAAACGAGCAGGGAACTGCAACCCTGCCCGTTTTTTGTTGGATAAAATCCTTGCAAGTTCCAGAAAAATATGCTATAATCAAAGAAAATCCCGTTAATCGGAGGAGGATTGCACCCTTGTTAAATCAATTTTCGAGAACAGAATTGCTCTATGGGAAAGCTGTCATGGAGCATTTTCAAAAGAGCCGGGTTGCTGTGTTTGGCATCGGCGGTGTTGGCGGTTATGCGGTAGAAGCGTTGGCACGCAGCGGCATTGGTACGCTGGATTTGATTGATGATGATAAAGTTTGTATTACGAACCTGAACCGGCAGCTGTTTGCCCTGCGGAGCACCGTCGGCAAGTATAAAGTAGATGCTGCTGCGGAACGGATTCAAGACATTTGCCCATCCACGGTGGTACATCGGCATAAGTGCTTTTATTTGCCGGAAACGGCTGACCAGTTTGATTTTCGGCAGTATGACTATGTCATTGATGCAATTGATACCGTAACCGGAAAGCTGGAAATCATTCAGCAAGCAAAAAATGCAGGTGTTCCAGTGATTTCTGCAATGGGAGCTGGAAACAAATTAGATCCTACTGCTTTTCGGGTTGCAGACATCTATGAAACAAAAATGTGTCCGCTGGCAAGAGTCATGCGGAATGCTTTGCGGAAACGTGGCATTAAAAGCTTAAAAGTCGTTTATTCCGAAGAACAGCCTCGCCGCCCGTTGGATGATTCGGAAAATTCTTGCCGGACACAGTGCGTTTGTCCGCCGGGAACGGTTCGGAAATGTACCGTTCGGAGAGATATTCCGGGTTCAACTGCGTTTGTTCCGTCTGTTGTAGGGCTGATCGTTGCCGGAGAAGTGCTGAACGATTTGGCTGCACAGGTGGAAGAATAATCCTATTTGAGATATTTTTGAAAAGGAAGTGACATTTGTCATCAAAACTGATGACATTTGACACTTCCTTTTTTGTTGGATTGGTTCTATAATAAGATAGTAAACCATTCACAGCCATTCGGAGGGATAAATATGGAACAAGTTGTTGTAAAAATTGACAATCTGGTCAAGCGATACAAGGAACTCATTGCACTGGATCATTTTTCACTGGAGATTCGCGAGGGGGAGATTTTTGGGTTGTTAGGGCCGAACGGCTCTGGAAAAACAACGACAATCAATTGTCTGCTTTCTCTGCTTTCGTTTGACAAAGGCAAGATTGAGATTTTTGGGAAAGAGATGTCGCCAGTTCAATATGACATCAAGCGGCAAATTGGTGTGATTATGCAGAATGTGGCAGTTTTTCAGGAGTTGACCGTTTATGAAAACATCGATTATTTTTGTGGACTATATATTCGGGATAAGGCAACTCGAAAACAGTATGTCATGGATGCGGTTCATTTTACCGGACTGGAAAAATTTCTGAAATTTTACCCGAAAAAGCTTTCTGGAGGTTTGCTGCGACGATTAAACATTGCTTGCGGCATTGCACACAAACCAAAGCTGATTATTTTGGACGAACCAACCGTTGCGGTTGACCCACAGAGCCGAAATCAAATTTTAGAGGGCATTCAAAAGTTGAATGCAAACGGGGCGACAATTATTTACACCTCGCATTATATGGAGGAAGTCGAGCAGATTTGCACACGCATTGCGATTATGGATCAGGGAAAGAAAATCGCAGAGGGAACAAAGGAAGAACTCAAGCAGATCATCAAGAATACCGAAACGATTACCATTGAAGTGCTCATGTTGCCGGAAAGCGTCTTGCAATCCATAAAGGCGTTGGAACACATTTATCAGGCAACTTATGAACAAGAAGAATTAAAAGTTTACTGTTCCGGTGGTATGCATAATCTGGTTGATGTTCTGCACATTTTACAGGAGCAGCAAGTTGCAATTGGTCGAGTTTATACGACCCTGCCGACTTTGAATGATGTCTTTCTGGAGATTACCGGAAAAGCACTGCGGGATCAGGAGGGATAAAGCAATGTTCTGGCATAATTTAAAATATGAGGTGTTGAGTGGCTTGCGGGTAAAGGATGTATTATTCTGGTTGATTCTGTTTCCCATCGTCCTTGCAACATTTTTCAAAATCGCATTCGGGAGTATCTATGAAAAAACAACGCTCTTTTCGACCATTCCCATGGCAGTGGTCGAAACAACGGAACAGCCAGTCTTGCACACAGTATTAGACAATCTGGAATCCGAGAAAGAACCGCTGTTTGCAGTGACTTATACCGACGAACAGACCGCATTATCCTTATTGAAAGAACAAAAAGTGGATGGCATTCTTTACGCTGGAGAAACCTTGTCGCTCAGTTTTTCAGAAAACGGCGTGGAACAGACTATTATCAAATTCTTTGCTGAACAATATCAGATTCAGAAGGCAGTGATTCAGCAGACGATGCAGACCGCTCCGAAAAAAATGGAAGCAGTGATTGCCGCTTTGAATGATACTGTAGTAGGCAATCAAAAAATTTCTATGACTTCCGGCAATCCGGATGCAACCACCAACTATTTTTATAACCTGCTTGCGATGGTGGCAATGTTTGGCTCTTTAACGGGTATGCATATTGCCATCAATGGACAGGGGAATCTTTCCGCATTGGGAGCACGAAAATGCTGTTCTCCAACGCCAAAATTAGTGAGTCAGTTGGCGTGCTTGGTCGGCAGCTATATTTTGCAGACCGTCTGCATGAGCATTGCGGTTACCTATTTGGTATTTATATTAAAGGTGCAGTTTGTCGGAAATATTGGATTGATTTATCTTTCTGCAATTCTCAGCGGATTGTTCGGCGTTTCTCTTGGTTTTTCAATTGGTTCATTCGGAACGCTGCAACAGGGGGCAAAAACTGGAATTGCAATGACATTTTCAATGCTGAGTTGTTTTTGCAGCGGTTTAATGTCGCATGGGATTCGTCCATATCTGGCAGAACACGTTCCGCTGTTTCATTCCATCAATCCAGCATCCTTGATTTGTGATTTATTTTATTGCCTGAATATGGATGGCAATTATCAACGGTATCTGGTGAAATTGGGGACGATTTTAGGAATGTCGGTGCTCTGTACGATGATTGGATTTTTACTGACAAGGAGGCGGAAATATGCAAGTCTTTAAAGCGTTTTTGCGGATTCTGCGAAAAAAGCTGCTAACTGCAATGATTTGGGTGGTTGTGTTTTTGATTATCGCAGTTGGTGTGACCACGAACAACAGTAGTCCCTTTTCCTTTACAGAAAATCAATTTAACATCTGTGTATTTGATGAAGATCAGACTCCTGAAAGTCAAGCACTGGTTTCCTATTTGGGAAAGCATCATAACCTCGTTTCTGTTAAGCAGGAGCAAGATACCATTTTAGATATGCTCTATGATGAACGAATTGACTATGCCATGACGATTGCAAAAGGCTATGCAGAAAATTTGCAATCTGGCAAGACGGATACGCTATTCACCCATTATTATTTAGATGACCGCTATGCAAATACCTTATTGGACAGTACACTTTCTGAATACGTGAAAACCGTATTGGCATATGAAACAAGCGGATTATCCTGTATGGATGCGATTTCATCGGCAGAAGCGGTGCTTTCTGAGGAAATTTCTGTGAACAGCGACCCGTTTGCAGAAACAGCGAATCCAGCTTCCCACAATGAAAGTTTCAGCTATTATTTTCAGTATCTGCCCTATATTTTTCTTTCGGTTTTAATTGCCGCACTTTCTCCCACTCTGATTGCACTGCAAAAGCAAGACATTCGCAACCGCACGAACTGTTCTTGCTTATCTTCCAGTTCGCAGACACTGCAAATGTTGCTGGGCAGCGGATTATTTGTACTATTTGTCTGGTTGATTTTTATGGTTGCAGCACTCTGGTTCAATGGCGGTATGGTTACCGGAAAGCTTTGGTATGCGATATTAAACAGCTTTATATTTTTACTGGTAGCCGCAGCCATTGCGATTTTGTTATCAGCAGCAGCCCCCAGTGATACGGTTTTGAATGTTTGGAATCAGGTCATCGGCTTGGGTATGAGTTTTCTGTGTGGAATTTTTGTTCCGCAGTCGATGTTAAGTGATGGCGTTTTAAAAGCAGGGCAGTTTTTACCGGCATATTGGTATGTTCGGGCAAATAATATGCTGTTTGGAATTTCCGGTGAAGTATTTCAAACACGGACATTTCTCCAGTATCTTGGTGTGGAATGCCTGTTTGCAGTGGCATTGTTTGCATTGATTTTTGCCGTGCAGAAAGCCAAGCATGACCGTTCCAATATTTGAATCTCAACATATAAAAAAATCAGGAAAAGGATGCTCCAGCGGCATCCTTTTTTGTTTCTAAAAAGTGCTTGACCCCATTCGAAAAATGTGCTATACTCTTATTAAGATTCATTATCAGGAACAATTCCGTGTTTGTACCAATCAGGAGGGCTTTATCATGAAAGAACAGAAAATTGCAGATGGTATTGTGTATATTGGCGTGAATGACAAAACCATTGACTTGTTTGAAAGTCAGTATGTCGTTCCGAATGGTGTTTCGTATAATTCTTATTGTATTCTGGATGAAAAAATTGCCATCATGGATACGGTTGATTATCGGATGTCTGGCGAATGGCTGATGAATTTGGACGCTGTTTTGCAGGGAAAAGTACCGGATTATTTGATTATTTCCCATTTAGAGCCAGACCATGCCGGTACGATTGCAGAATTTGTTGCACAGTATCCGCAGGTTACATTAGTCGGCAATGCAAAAACATTTGCGATGCTGCCGAACTTTTTTGATTTGAAAGACCAGCCAAAGTTGACCGTTGCAGAGGGAGATACACTTTCTCTTGGTGTACATACGTTACAATTTTTTATGGCACCAATGGTGCATTGGCCGGAAGTTATGGTCGAATACGAGCAGAAAGAAAAGATTCTGTTTTCTGCGGATGGTTTTGGAAAATTTGGTGCGTTGGATACGGAAGAACCGTGGGAGGAAGAAGCACGCCGATATTATTATAACATTGTCGGAAAATATGGTGCACCGGTACAGACACTGTTGAAAAAAGCAGCAAAGCTGGACATTGCAAAAATTTGTCCGCTGCATGGGACAATTTTGACAGAGAATTTAGGGTATTATCTGGAAAAATACAACCTTTGGAGTACTTATCAGCCAGAAGAACATGGCATCTTGATTGCACATGCATCCATTCATGGAAATACTGCAAAGGCAGCGGAATTGTTAGCAGATTTGTTGCTGCGAGAGGGAGAAACCGTTGCCGTTGTGGATTTGGCACGGGATGACATGGCGGAAGCTGTTGCAAATGCCTTTCAATATGACCGGATGGTCTTGGCAGCAGCCAGCTATGATGGCGGATTGTTCCCACCAATGGAAGAATTTTTGCTGCACTTGAAGGCAAAGTCTTTCCAGAATCGAACGGTTGCTCTGATTGAGAATGGTTCTTGGGCACCGTGTGCAAAAAAATGCATGACAAACCTTTTGAATGAAATGAAGAAGATTACAATTTTGGAACAGGCTGTCACGATCCGTTCCACTATAAAACCAGAAACAGAATTGCAGCTGCAAGCTTTGGCAGAAGCTATTCGGAAGGCATAACGAATGCAGGTACAGGAAATTTTACAGCAGCTGGATACACTTCTGAAAAATAGCCGTTTGCAGGAAGCAGATGTATTTTTAAAGGAACAGATTGCAGCAGCAGAACAGGCAAAAGATTGGCAAACAGCATTGACTCTTTACAATGATCAAATCGGTTTTTTTCGAGATTGCGGACGGTTTCCGGAATCGCTTGCAGTTGGAGAAAAAGCTTTGGAATGTGTGGAAAAGCTGCATCTAAAACAGACAATAGCCCATGCAACCACGCTGCTGAATGTTGCCAATGCACAGCGAGCAGCTGGTATGCAGGAAGCTGCTCTGAACAGCTATCAGCAAGTGAAACAGCTTTATGATGCATTGCTTTCGCCAACAGATAGCAGAGTTGCAAGCTATTACAACAATTTAAGTTTGCTGTATCAAGAAATGGGCGATTGGAAAGCGTCTTGCACGGCACTGGAACAAGCACTGCAAATTGTTACGCAGCAACCCGGTCAAGAGGGACGAGTTGCTATCTCTAAGACCAACTTGGCAAGTTCTCTGCTGCATTTGCATCGGGTACAGGATGCCTTGCCATTGCTGAAATCTGCGTTGTCTTTTTTTGACGGGCTAAGTCCTTCTGATTTTCACTATTCTGCTGCGTTGGCAGCAATGGCAGATGCACAATATCAGCTGCAAGATTATGAGCAGGCAGTGTGGTATTACGAAGCCGCCCTTTCAGAAATGGAACTGCACATGGGACGAGGGGCTGCCTATCAGATTGTGCAGGAAAATGCTGACCATGCCTATGAAAAGCTAGGCGGGAAGCCGATTAGAAAAGGATTGGAACTTTGCCGGCAGTATTATGAAACCTTTGGAAAGCCAATGTTGCAACGAATGTTTCCCGATATTTGGGAGCAATTGACCATCGGACTGGCTGGAGAGGGTTCAGAATGTTTCGGCTATGATGATGCCTATTCGCAAGACCATGATTTCGGAGCAGGATTTTGTATCTGGGTGCCGGATGAGATGGCAGAAGCAAAAATTACAGCGTTGCAGCAGGCATATAACCTCTTACCGAAAACATATTGTGGAATTACCAGAAAAACAATGCCGCAGGGAGAACATCGGGTTGGTGTTTGCCGGACATCTGATTTTTATCAGCGATTGCTTGGCATTTCGGGCGTTCCAAAGACAGAACAGGAATGGTTGCAAATCGAAGAAGCACAGCTTGCTGCTGCAACGAATGGTGTTCTTTTCAAGGATAGCAATCAGGCGTTTTCTAAAATTCGCAACCAATTGCAGCAAGGCTATCCAGAAGCTGTTCGGCTGCGGAGATTGGCTCAGGAAACCGCATGGATGGCACAGCGTGGGCAATATAATGTCCCACGGCTTTTGCAGCGGAATGACTCATTGACAACGATGCTTGCTTTTTCGCATTTTGCAGAAAGTGCAATGCGGGCGGCTCATCTCTGTGCACGGAACTATGCACCTTATTATAAATGGCTGCTGCACAGTACGGAACAACTGCCGCAAGGAGCAGAACTTGCAGCATTGCTGCAAAAAAGTACAACACTGCCCTTGAAACAATGGGAAACGGAAATCATTGCACCTGTTTGTGCAATCATTGCAAAACAGATGAAAGAACAGGGCATTTCCACACAGGAGGAATCCTATATGCAAGTACATGCAGAAGCAGCTGCACAACAAGCAGCCTTACTGGAACAAAAAGAAGTATTGGTTGAAAAAATTGTCCGGCTGGAATTTTCAGAGTTCGATAAAGTGAAAAATGAAGGGGTACGAGCAGGTTGTCAGGACGACTGGGAAACCTTTTCGATTATGCGAAAAAGTCAGTATCTCACATGGGAATTGCCTATGCTGCAACAGTATTGGGCAGAATTACAGAGTGCCAGTCAACGTGGCTGGAATCTGCTGACGGAAAAATATGCCCGTATGATGGCATCGACTGCACCGGAAGCCTATGCTGCTCTGAAAAAAGAACTTCCGCCCGTTTCAGAACAAAAGCAGGCACTTTGTGAGGCAATTATTTCGATTCAAGTGAGTTGGATGGAAGATTTTGCAAAGCAGTATCCCAATCTTGCTGGGCAGGCACGCAAGATTCACACATCAGAAGACACCGAATGGCAGACATCTTATGAAACATATCTCAGGGGAGAACTGCTGACATATTCGGAAGACCTGCTGCAAGCATATGGAGCGTGGATTGTAACGCTTTATCGAGCAGGAAAAAATCTGGCGGAACAGATCATGACCAACACCGTCCATTTTTATCAATATTTATCGTTGGAAGCAGCAGAAAAACAGGTACAAAAATAAGACTTTACAACTGCAATCACTTGTTGCAGAATGGAAAAAGTCCAGCAGATTCGCTGGGCTTTTTTCACGTTTTTTATTTGATTATGAAAAAATGAAGGAGGTATTTCACCCATGCATACTGCAAAAAAACAATATGAAATGGATATGTGCAGCGGTTCGATTTTAAAGAAAATGCTGCTATTTACACTGCCATTGATGCTATCCAGTATTCTACAATTGCTTTTCAATGCAGCCGATATTGTGGTAGTCGGAAAGTTTGCTGGAGATAATGCATTGGCAGCGGTTGGCTCGAATACCGCACTGATTAACTTATTGACAAACTTATTTGTAGGGTTTTCGATTGGTGCAAATGTTACAGCAGCTCGACATTATGGGGCAAAGTGTGAAAAAGACTTGGAAGAAACCGTTCACACTTCCATTGCAATGAGTTTTGCAAGCGGTCTTTTGCTGATGATTGTCGGCTTGATTGGAGCAAAACAGTTTTTGATTTGGATGCAGACACCGGAAGAAGTGTTACCGCTGGCAACGCTCTATCTGCATATTTATTTTATCGGGATGATTCCCAACATGGTCTATAACTTTGGCAGTGCCTTGCTGCGTTCCGTAGGAGATACTCGCCGACCGCTATATTACTTGACCTTTGCCGGTTGTGTAAATGTTGTTTTGAATCTGCTGACTGTCATTGTTCTGCATCTGGATGTTGCCGGGGTTGCCATTGCCACTGTGATTTCAGAAACGATTTCTGCCGTTTTGGTTTTACGCTGTATGTGTAAGGAACAGGGGGCAATGCACTTGCAGTGGAGCAAACTGCGGATTCACCGTGGAAAGATGCTGCAAATCATGAAAATCGGGATTCCAGCAGGGTTTCAGGGCGTTGTATTTGCTCTTTCCAATGTTGTCATTCAGTCTTCTGTCAATCTGTTCGGAAATATTGTGGTAGCCGGAAATTCAGCTGCTGCAAATATTGAGGGCTTTGTTTACATGGCAATGAACGCTTTTTATCAGGCAACGATTTCCTTTACCAGTCAGAATTATGGTGCAGGAAAATATAACCGCATTAACCGAATTTTGTTGACGGGGCAAGGCTGTGTCATTGTTGTTGGTGTTGTATTGGGAAATCTTGCGGTTTTGTTTGGGCATCAGTTGCTTCATATTTATTCCAGTAATCCCGATGTTATTGCAGCCGGAATGGTGCGTCTGCATATTATTTCTGCAACTTATGCCCTATGTGGGATTATGGATGTTATGGTCGGAGCGTTGCGTGGTTTGAATTATTCTGTTTTGCCGATGGTGGTTTCTCTGGTGGGAGCTTGTGGCTTGCGGTTGGTTTGGATCGCAACCGTCTTTCAGATGCCGGAATTTCACACTGTGCAAATTGTATATCTGTCTTATCCGATTACTTGGATTATCACACTATCGACGCATATTCTCTGTTACTGTATCATCAAGCGGCGGCTAACGAAAAAACTTGCCCTGCAACCAGCTGCCAATTAAGAAAGCAAGAACCTTTTTACAGCTGTTGGAATACAATACAGTAAAACCATGGAATAGGAGGCACACGCCATGAAAATTGTAGTGGTGAAAACACCCAAACTGTTGACCGGAATTTTTCGGTTGGTTTTTAAAGTGAAACGGGCAGAACCAGAGTCCGACAGCTGAACAGAAATGAACATAGGGAAAAAACACTGTGGTCAATTTGACCATGGTGTTTTTGTTTTCATATCAAAAAACATTTCAATATGCCGGAAGTATCGGGAATTTTGACGGTTTCCTAACAAATTATTTTATCTTGGACATACTTTCTTGCTTGATTTTTGGAACTTCGTTTGCTAAACTGTATGGTGGTTAGTTTGCACTAATAAAAAAAGGAGAATGATTGTTATGCTGCGAAAATGGATGCTTGCCCTCTGTTTTTGTTTGGGAATTTTCGGTTGTGGCTGTTCAGAAACGACTTCTAATGAATCTAACACGACCAGTTCGGAAGCGGTCACTGCAACTACACAATCTGCGGATGAAAAGACAACCCGAGATTTGTTTGCAATGGATACTTACATCACATTAACTGCCTACGGGAACAATGCAGAAGCAGGCATTTCCGCAGCAGAAGCCTGTATTCAAGATTTAGATGCCCGACTTTCTACGGGGAACAGCGAAAGCGAGATTGCAAAGTTAAATGCAACGGGTTCTGGAACGCTTTCCGAAGATACCAGTGCCATTTTACAGGAGGCAATCACGTTGTATCAGGATACAGATGGGGCGTTCAATCCGTTGATGTATCCGATTATGCAGGCATGGGGATTTCCAACCCATGAATATCGTGTGCCGGAGGATTCAGAGATTCAGTCGCTGTTGCAGTTGACAGACCCTTCTAAGATGCAGTTTTCAGCAGAAACCGGAGCAGTTTCTTTTTCTGTTTCCGGAATGGAATTGGATTTGGGCGGCATTGCAAAGGGTTATACCTCTTCTGCAATGATGGATTGTTTCCGTTCCAACGGCGTTACCAGTGGAATGGTCAGCTTGGGCGGAAATGTACAGACGATTGGAACAAAACCGGACGGCAGCCTTTGGAAAGTGGCAATTCAAAATCCAACTGCTGAAGAAGATGCCGATTTTCTCGGCATTTTAGAAACAAAAGACTGTGCTGTGATTACATCAGGGGGATACGAGCGTTATTTTGAAGAAAACGGCGTACGGTATCATCATATCATGGATCCTGCAACTGGAAAACCAGCGGAAAGTGATTTGACTTCGGTGACGATTGTCAGTGAAAATGGAACATTGGCGGATGGACTTTCTACCGCTTTGTTTGTAATGGGATTGGATAAGGCAATTGCCTATTGGCAGGCACACGCTTCAGAATTTGATGCAGTTCTTTGCACGGAAGACGAAACATTGTATGTCACAGAGGGCATTCAGGATGCTTTTTCCGCCAATTATCCATGTGAAATCATTCAACAGAAGGGAGCAGAATCATAATGCAGGGAAAACATACACCTTGGGCATCGCTGTTCGGATTTTTACCGGCAGCACTTTTAGCAGCGTTTGTAACCATATCGCTGCACGATTATACTGCACCGATTTTCTCGGTGGAACAGGAAGATACGGCGGTTTCTACGCAGGAAACCACTGCAAATGGGAAAAAATCCAGTTCTAAAACGGCAGCTGTTACAACAAAGGCAGCACCAACGGTAGAGCCATTGGCAGAACAGACCGGCGGTTATAAAGATGGAACGTATACAGGTTCTGGAACGGGCTTTTCTGGGTTAATTACGGTACAGGTTGTCATTGAGGGCGGAAAGATTACCGATATTACCATTGTCAGCACAACAGATGACAGCCCGTATATTGACAATGCTTCTGCTCTGCTGAAAACCATTATTGCAACCCAGAGCACCAATGTAGATACGGTTTCCGGTGCAACCTACAGTTCTGTTGGGTTAATCTCTGCTGTTCGGGATGCGTTGCAAAAGGCTGGCGGCAGCAGTGCAGGGGATTCGGCTCTCCCGACGTTAGCTGCAACTAACAGCAATGCATCTGGAGATGCTCCCTCTATTTCTGCTGTTTCGGAACCGTCTTCTTATCGGGATGGAACATACGTCGGAACAGGCAGTGGATTTGCCGGAGCAATTACCGTACAAGTTACTGTGTCTGACGGAAAAATTTCGGATATATCTGTATTGAGTGCCAGCGATGACAGCCCTTATCTGGACAATGCCATGTCCCTGCTGAATCATATCATTGCATTGAATAGCACCAATGTGGATACCGTTTCTGGTGCAACCTTTAGTTCCGTGGGATTGATTGAAGCAGTCCGGAATGCGTTGGCAAATGCCGGAGCAGATAGCGGAAACAATGCAGAAGAAACCACGCCTGTAGAAGTGCCGAAAGGCAGATTCCCGTATCCAGATGGCGTTTACATAGGCAGTGGGGAAGGATACCGAGGAGAAACAACGGTAGCTGTTTCATTGAAAGATGGAACAATTGATAATATCATGGTCATGAACACGGAAGATGATACTGCTTATTTTAAGCGAGCAGAATCATTGCTGAAACAGGTATTACAGCAACAGACAACGGATTTGGATGCCATTAGCGGGGCAACTTTCAGTTCAGAGGGCATTTTAGAGGCGATTGCCGACGCATTGGAGCAGGCAAAGCAAGCCAATTCTGGCAATCAGACCACAACAGTGACCACAGCCCCAGCAGAAACCACAACGACAACAGTGGTAACGACAAAACCGGTGGAAACGACAGAACCGACACCATCTTTATATATAGACGGGGAATATATCGGCTCTGCGTCTTGTTATCCGGATGATGACGAAGACTTTTTGCCTTATGATTTGACTGTGAAAGTTTGCATTGAGAACGACCAAATTATTTCCATTACAGATGTGGAAGGATTTGGTGCAGATTATGATTCTGCTAACGATTGGTATATTGACCGAGCATTGAACGGAACAAAGAAAATTTCCGGTATTGCTGCACAGATTTTAGCAGCACAGACAACGGATGTAGATGCGGTTTCTGGTGCAACTTGTTCTTCAGACGCAATATTAGCTGCCGTACAAGATGCGTTGCAGCAGGCATTACGGGAGGGATAAGCGGATGCAATTCTGGATTAAATTATGCAATTGTGTGCTCGTGGTGGGGTTGCTGTGTGGTTATCAGGCAATTCAAAATCACCGTACACAGGAGGAAGAGATTGCAAAGCTGGAAGCACAGCTACAGCAGCAAGCTATAGCTGCGGAAGATACAGAAACTGTGGATTCTCCCTATCAAGATGGCGTTTATGAGGGGGAAGCACAGGGTTACGGCGGAACAGTTGCTGTAGAATTGACCATTGAAAACGGAAAGTTTACAGATTTGACCGTTGTTTCAGCGGAAAAAGAAGATGCTGCTTATTTTGATGCAGCAAGCAGCTTGCTGGATACGATTCTAGAAGAGCAGTCCACAGATGTAGACACTGTGAGCGGTGCAACCTTTAGTTCAAATGGGATTATTCATGCGACAGAAGACGCATTGAGAAAGGCGGAGAAATCAGAATGAAGAAAAAAACCATTCCAGCAAAAAAGCTGCATGCTTACATTCGAGCAGCGATTCAAGTCGTGTTTTTTATATGTTTCCCATCTGCCTTTACCACTGCTTTTTCTGCAATTAAAAGCATTTTTACACAGATTGGCAGTCAAGCACCGATTGCATGGAGTTCGTTCCTGACAGTCTGCTTGGCACTCTGTGCCTTTACAATTGTATTTGGACGGTTTTTCTGTGGTTATGCCTGTGCATTTGGTTCATTGGGCGATGCCGTTCGAAGTCTTTATGTTTTCATCTGCAAAAAATGCAAGAAGAAGCCAATTACTTGGAAACCGAAAAAATTGCCATTACATTTCCTGAAATACGGCGTTTTGTTGGTTGTAGGATGTCTTTGTTTTACAGGTGTATACAGCGATTTAAAGGGCTGGAATCCGTGGGATGTCTTTTCCATGCTGCGAGCAGGAAATATTCATCTGGGCGGTTATTGGCTTGGTATCCTCCTATTCGCTGGCATTCTTGTAGGCATGGCACTTTGTGAGCGGTTTTTCTGCCGGTTTTTGTGCCCGATGGGAGCAGTTTTCTCTTTGTTGCCCATGCTGCCGATTTTCTCCGTACGGAGAAAACAGGAACAATGTGCAAAAGGGTGTTCTGCTTGTACACGTTGTTGCCCAGCAGATTTAACCCTTCCGGAAGCAGGCAGCTGGTCTGTAAATGGCGAGTGTTTTCAGTGTCAAAAATGCGTGGATATTTGCCCGAAGAAGAATGCACACAGCGGAATTGGCAAGCTGAGAGGTAATGAAATCTGGTTTACCATTTTGCGTGCAGTTGTTCTGGGTGTGGTGCTGGTATTAGCAGGTATTTAAAAAAACCAATCATTAGAATTTCAATCAGTTTTTTTGCCGTTCGTTTCACAGCTTTTGTGGAAAAGAGAGAAGAATGGAAAAGCACTTGACTTTTCATCATGCACGTGATATACTGCATATGATTAAAATTGTCGACTACAGAGCAGAAAGTTAGTGGGTGCTAATGACAAAAATACAAATTCGAAAACAGCAAATTCTTGTAATTGGCATATTTCTTTTTTTGTTGCTGGCAGGAATTTTGGGCAGTTATTTTGTGCTGCATCGTTCGATTCCGCATCGAGTCGTTGTAATTTCTCAGGATGGAAAAGAAGTGCAGCGGATTGCAATGGATACGGTAAAAAATCCTCATATCATTGAAATTACGGGCGAAGATGGTGCATGGAATCGAGTTTGGATTTCGGAAGACAGTGTAAAGATGGAATCGGCAAGCTGTCCGGATGGGCTTTGTGTGCATCAGGGAGCGATTTCAGACGGGCTGTTGCCCATTGTCTGCCTGCCAAATAAAGTACAGATTCAAATTGTTGAGGATACTGGAGAATCATCAGAAACGGAGGAGTTTGATGCAAAAGTCGGTTAAACATCTGGTAACGCTTGCCATGTTTACGACCATGGCACTGGTGATTTTCGTTGTAGAAGCACAGATTCCTGTTCCTGTTCCGATTCCAGGCATCAAGCTGGGACTTGCAAATATTATTACGCTATTTGTCTTGCAGAAATATCGGGTGCGAGATGCACTTGCAGTTTTGGTTCTGCGAATTTTCTTGGGGTCATTATTTACTGGGACACTGGTCAGCTGCTTGTATTCATTGAGTGGCGGCTTATTATGTCTGGTTGGCATGGCATTGCTGTGTCGATTGTTACAGAATCGGTATTTATGGTTTGTCAGTGTTTGCGGTGCGATTCTGCACAACATCGGACAAATTCTTGCAGCGATGTTGGTGATGCAGACCACACAGGTGATTTGGTATTTGCCATTCTTGTTGATTAGTGGTTGTGTAACAGGTTTATTTACTGGGCTGGCAGCAACTTATCTGATTCGACACTGGAAACGAACGGAATCTGCAAAGCAGAAAAAGAACGAAACAAAGACGATTTCAGCGGAACATCTTGCCTAAAGGCAATCCGCTGAACCGTTTCTTTTTTCAGGAATGGGTTAGTGTTCAATAACTTCTGGAATAGCTCAGAAAATTGAAAAAATGTAAAAAATGTTTCTATTTGGTTAGCGTATACTAACTTTTTAAGTAGCATAGTTTGCCTGCTGTAGCAGGTTGCTATAGATTGATATTTTATGGAGGGTACTTATGAGAAAGCACACACAAATTCGAATTGCCAGTGCTGCAATGGCGACACTCTTGGCAGCAACACAAATTGCAATGCCATTTCCGGCAGTTGCAGCAGACGAGGATTATGTATATTGTGCAGCTGCATTGAGCTGGGCAGAATACTGGGAACAGGAAGGTGTTTTTCTGAGCGATGATGCCAACGGCGATTGGACAGCAGAATCTGCGGATTCGGATACCAGAGGCGAATCTGACTTGGGTGCATATGATACGGTTACTCGTGCAACCAGCAACCATGGTTTACACCGTGGCAGCTATCAGTGCACGGTAAAAGTTTATGACACCGATGGCAATGCTTATGACTATACCGGAAAAGGCAATGGGGAATCTGTTGACGTTGTAAAGGGCGACAATGGCACGATGATCACTGTTGATGGAAAAGAAGTTGGTACTTATGACCATTCTATGATTTTAGGGCCGAAATACGTTCCGGTTGCTGTTCCGGCATCTCTGTATGATGATTTCAAGCAGAAATACAGTGTTCTGGAAAATGGCGATAGCATGGTTGGCGGTTACACCGAAAAGAATCTGGTAGCAATCAATGAAACTGTAGATGTAAGTGCAAATACAGATGGTTTGAAAACCGTTTCTCAGAACGAAGATGGCACTTACACATTCTCAAAGCGTGCAGAAACCAATGTGGGTAAAACAGTAGATGAAAGTGCAATTGAAATTTCTGATGTGAAGTACAAGTCAGGATATGGCGATTTCCTGCGGGTGGACATTGGCGGTGACTACGGCGATTTGGGTGCACATATGTATGCCGTTCGCTGGGATTACTATGGCGATCAGGATACGGTTCTGGCTTCCTATGGTACAAAGTTTGCAGCAGATAACTGGATGCACAAGTCTATGGGCATTCAGCTGGGTCTGACAAAGAGCTTGCGTTGCCAGTTGCCGACTGGTTATGAAAGCGGTGCAGGCAAATGGAATGTTACTGTTTATGCAACGGGCTATCAAGATTACACCTTTACCATTGAAGCTGCTCCGACTGAGTATGTGTATGGTACAATGGATATTCCGTATGCAGATTACTACTATGGCGAACTGGGCAATAAGACCAACACCACAGACGGCACAATTTCCTATACATCGGATTTGGCAGGCGATGCTGGTATGCGTGCAGAAAATACATATGATGCAGTGACTTCTGCAACAGCTAAAAAATGGACAAAGCAGGCAGGCACTTATACTTCCGAAGCAGATGAAAACGGCGGTGGTAAAATTCTGGGCGTTAAGGGCGTAGAAGTTGCCATTGAAAAGAACCTGTATAACAGTCTGTTGGCAGACAAAGAAAGCGGTAAGACTTCCGGTACACTGGGCAGCCTGTTTGATTTCTTTACTGTAAACGAAGACCAGAACGAACCGCAGGCTTACAAGGAATTGTATGCAGACGGTACGCTGTCCGCAACCATTTCTCAGAAAGCAGAAGTGGACTTGAGCAATGTAACACCGAGCATCAGCACCGACACAAAATATGGTGACTATGAAATTGATATGGACGGTTTGGATTTAGGTGATGATACCGTTTATGGTGCAGTCGTAACCATGAAGGATGGAAAGCAGTATGGTATGCTGCATCTGGAAAACATCTGGAAGGGCGGAAAAGAGCTGGCTTGGTCGGTTGGCGTGAAAACACAGGAATCGCACGGAAACACTCTGCGTTATACACCATATGTAGAAACTTCTGGTGCAACTATTGCAGAAGTAACTTATCTGACCAACACTGGTATTTATAGTGTTCACAGTGCAGATGGTTTATACCTGCCAAAGAAGCACACTGCAACAATTACCGCAGAAGATACAGATGTCACTGCTGGTACTGCAAACGTAACCATTACAGATTTGCCGGAAGACTTTGGTCTGTCTGTTGCAGTTGCAAATCTGGAAGGTGCTGCTTATGCAGACGGAAAGCTGACTTATGATGCAGCAGCTGCAAAGCCGGGCAAGTACAGCGTAGATGTCACTGACAGCAACAATGTTTATGCACATTTCACAACAAATCTGCTGCTGACAACGGAAGCAATTCCGGTTGCTTATAATGCAGAAACCAACAAGCTGACCATTACAGACGATTCGACCGATGCAGACCTCACTAATTACGTGAGCAATCTGGCAACCGTTACTGTAAACGATACTCCTTACAGTGCTTCTGGTCGTGGAGCTGTTACCATTGTAAAGGAAGATGGAACGGTTGATTTCTCTGCTGCAAAGTCGTTCCGTGGAGAAACCACAGAAATTTTCCCGACTGCTGGTGAATACACCTTGAAGCTGACGGCAAATGGTTATGTGAATGATTATACCTTTACCGTTACTGTTCCGGAAAAGACCATTGAAAAAGGCGATGTAGACGGTGACCAGTCGATTTCCGTTAGTGACGCTGTAGTAGTTTTGACTTACTACGCAAAGAAAGCAGCTGGTCAGGATGTATCCCAGGATGAAATCTTTCAGAATATTCTGGTTGGTGACGTCAATGACGATGGTGAAATTACAGTAGAAGATGCTGTTGCAATTCTGACTTACTATGCAAAGAAGGCAGCTGGACAGGATGCAACTTGGGACTAATTTTTAAGCAACAAAACTAATTTTGTTACATGAGAAAAAAGCTGGTAGGAGTGGAAACATTCCTACCAGCTTTTTTGTGAATAACCAACAGATTCCTGTAAGTTTGTACAAAATCAGCGAAAATGTCATGCTGTTATCGTGCAATCTTCAAGAAAATCCGTTGACAATTCGGTAAAATTATGGTATTCTATATTATAATGTCCTTTTGGGAGGGGGAGGAGTCGATGAAAGGTTTTTACCAGTCAGGAAAGGAGGTTTTTCATGGAACAAAACGGTTGGAAAAGCGGATGTCCATCAAAAATTTAAATTGTGTATTTGAAAGCACAAAATAGGGAGTGATTTATTTTGGCAGGGATTAAAGATTTCTTATTTGACAATTCTTATGCATATCTATTGCAAATTGCCATCATCTTGTTAGCGACAAAATTATTGGGATTGGTTACAAAACGAATCAGTTTGCCGCAGGTTGTCGGTGCGTTAGCAGCCGGCATTATTTTAGGGCCGATGTTGCTGGATGTTGTGGAGCGAAATTCTCTGATTAGCAACTTGGCAGAATTGGGCGTTATCGTTCTGATGTTCAGTGCTGGTCTGGAAACCGACTTACAGGAACTGAAAAAAGCAGGGCTTGCATCATTTGTCATTGCTCTGTTGGGCGTATTAGTTCCGCTGGGTGGCGGTTTCTTCTTGGCACATTTCTTCAACACAGAACAAGACCCAGAAATGTCTAGCTTGTTCTGGCAGAATATGTTCATCGGTGTTATCATGACTGCAACATCGGTTAGTATCACTGTAGAAACATTGAAAGAATTGGGTGTTTTGAACTCCAGAGCCGGAAACGCCATCTTAGGGGCTGCGGTAATTGATGATATTCTGGGTATTATTGCCCTGACCGTAATCATCAGCCTTGGCGGTAAGACTGGCGAAGAAGGCGGCGAAAAGACCTTCGGCAGCTTTGCTGGTGACGGCGTTCTGACCGTGTTCATCAACATTCTGGCATTCTTTATCTTTGCGATTGCAGCTGCTGTGATTTATCACAAGTGGTTCAAGAAATGGAGAGAAGCAAGTGCAACCAACTTGCGGCGGCATATCATTGTTACGTTCGCATTCTGCTTGATTTTGTCATTCTGTGCAGAAGTATTCTTTGGTGTTGCAGATATTACCGGTTCGTTCGTTGCAGGTCTGGCAGTTTCTGGTCTGCGGAGAAATGAATATGTTGTCAGCCGGTTTAACACCTTGTCCTATATGTTGCTCTCCCCGATTTTCTTTGCAAATATCGGTCTGGCAATGACTTTGAAGGGCTTGAACGGAAAACTGGTTCTGTTCATGGTGCTGCTGATGATTGTAGCGTTGATTAGCAAGGTTATCGGCTGTGGTCTGGGTGCAAAAATCATGCGGTATACCAACAAAGAAAGCTTGCAGATTGGTATTGGTATGATTTCCAGAGGGGAAGTTGCCTTGATTGTTGCCTCGAAGGGGGCAGCGGTTGGCTTGATGAGTGAGAAATACATGACCCCGATTGTTATCATGGTTGTATTTACCACAATCATCACTCCGATTCTGCTGAAGTTTGTATTTCCGAAGCAGAATACCCCACTTTCTCCAGAACAGCAAGAACGCATTCAGAAAAAAGAACTGGCAGATGCAGCTGTTTAATCTATAACAAAAATACGCATAGACATAAAAAAATCGTTCTCATCTTTTCATAGATGGGAACGATTTTTTGTTAATCAAGTATTGGAGGAATCCGGAAGTGCATTGCGTTTTTGCCGCATCATAGTAAATAGTCGGAAGAGCAT
>HF997947.1:26674-30001 GCA_000433635.1 Ruminococcus sp. CAG:254 | reverse complement strand
TTTTGCATGAATTCTCGTGTTTCTAGCGGTGTATCGCTCCAAGTGCGGAGCAGCTGAAAAATCGTACTTGTTCCGCCATTCAATAAATCCTGTATCGTTTCTGCATTGGTCTGACTGCGGAGCAGGTGGAAAATCGTATCGACCATACGTTCCCGCTCTGCTGGCTGCATGCTGGCAATCCAGTGTTTCAAAGAAGCATCCAACCGTTGACTGGTGGAAGACGTTTCCGGCAAGTAGTACCAATCCGCCCCATTCACACACCAAGAATACGGGTCATGCTGTAAAAATCCGTGCTGTGTGCTGGCAATCACCTGATAATCTTCCTCATGTTCCAGTAGCATTCCTACAATGGATGCTTCTGGCACGAATGTGTGCACCTTATGGAGAATCTGATAATAAGCAACACTATGCAGAATATCGCTGCAAAAGCCTGGACCATCGTTGTTGTATACGGCTTGAATGCGAGCTTGTAAGACAGGCGGAGCTTTTACCGCAGCAAATACTGCTAAATTTCCGCCCTTTGAATGCCCGCCAACCAGAATATGATGAATGGGAAGTGCAGAAAATTCCTGTAAATAGGCAGCAGCGGCTGTTTGAGAGGGAACTTCTGATTGAAAAGACATGTTGAAGTCCTCTTTCCAGCCTACTAAGGTGTTATCTGTTCCTCGAAAAGCAACATAGGCGGTGTCATTATCTAATAGAAACGTCGTTGCAGAAAATTGCTGTTCCTGCTGCTCCTGAAAGGACTCCATATAGCGAAATAAGCGAACAGAACCAAAACGAGTGCTGTTCGCTGCTTGTTGAAGCAATTGTAAATCCAACGGAACACGGGTTTGCTGCAAGGATTCGGGCAGATGTTCCCAGTAAGCAGCAGCATCTTTTAAAGTAATGGCGGTTTCTGGTGTAGAACCGCTTGCAGGAATCCCCCAATTTAAATAAGAAAGGCAGCAAAAAATCAAGTTGTCAACGGGACAAAATGGTGCTTGTGCAAAAGAAAGGTCACCTCTCCAATGCAAGTAATGGAATAAATTTTCTGATGGGCTTTCTTGTTTCATGCAGCAAATCTCCTCTCAATACTTGTCAGCGGGATTCCGGATTTGTTGAAAGCGTGCGAACACTATCTCGTTCCATAATTTTTCCGCTGATGACAATATGTCGAAGTGGACGGTCAGGCTGTGCAATCCGGTCTAGTAGCAGCCAGATACAAGAATCTGTAAGTTTGGCAACGTCAATGGAATAGGTGGTAATTTTCGGTGTGCAGAGAGAGGAAAGAATATAATCATCAAAACCAGTGATGGAAACATCCTCCGGCACACGAATATTCTTTTCTTTTAGAATCTTTAGAAGCTGATAGGCAGAAGAATCCCGACTGCAAATGAATGCAGTTGGAATATGAGAAAGCTGGCTGGCGGAGAGTGCATAGTGTCCGTTTTCATCTCGATCCACTAAAATATGATTTTGAGTGACGGGAATACCAGCTTCCATCATTGCTCGACAAAAGCCATAAAATCGGTCTGCCAGAACAGGATTTTTGTGGATTGCACCAACGAACATAATATCTCGATGTCCCTTTTGCAAGATGTAATTGGTTAGGGTGTACATGCCATAATAAGAATCAGACAGAACGGTATCTTGTGGAAAATTGGCATCCATGACATCACCAACAACGATTGGAATTCCCGTTTCCTGTAACTTTTTACAATATTCCATTGGAAACGGACAGAGCAGAATGATGCCATCAACTTGATGTTGCTGAATGGATTCGGGGAGGATGCCACATTCTACATCAGAAGCAGGAACATCTTCCAGTTTTCCGGTATGTCCACGGATTTCCAGTGCTGTGAGCAGCCCTTCATAAATCGTCCAGCTGAACGAATTTTTTCGATTGACATGATAACGTTCAATCAAAACTGCAACCGTAAAACGATTGCTGCGTTCTGCCTGAATGGTTTTTCGCTGGTATCCCATTTGTTCCGCTGTCTGTTGAATCTTTAGCCGCAAGGCATCGCTGACCCCATCTTTTCCGGAGAGGGCTTTCGATACGGTCACCGTGCTAATGTGCAAGCGTTGGGCAATATCCGACATTCTGACTAATTTTGACATGTATACATCCACCTGTTCTGTTCGTTTTTATTATTATAGTCGATTTCCCGTTAAGGATTCATTATTTATTCTTGAACTTTTGTAACTTGCAATGAACTTTTAGTTGTTTTTTTTTTTGTGTGTACGAATTTACGCAAAAATGTGTATTCTGTGGCAATCGAAAAAGATGGTGGAAAACAGAAAAAAGTCTGTATAAGTTGCACAAAAATAAAAATCCATCAAAAAAAAGAAAAAAAGCCCTTGACAAGGGCGAAAAAATGCGGTAAGATAAGGGATGAAGGTTAGGAAATGCTAACCTATTACATTTCTTTCATCGTTAGAATCTGCTAACCATAAAATTCATATAGATTATTCATCATTATCAATAAAGGAGGGAATGCGTTATGATGCCGTTAACATTTGCGAACGTTGGCGAGGAAAACTGCATTCGGAAAATCGGCGGAAATCCGGAAACCAAAAAGTTTTTGGAAAATCTGGGCTTTGTCGTTGGTGGTTCTGTAATCGTGGTGAACGAAATCAACGGAAACATGATTGTTAATGTTAAAGAATCCAGAGTGGCAATTTCCAAGGAAATGGCAAACAAAATTCTGGTTTAAAAATAGGAAGGAGTAGGCACATATGGCAACATTGCGAGAAGCAAAAATTGGCGAAACCGTTACAGTCAAGCGGATTCACGGAGAGGGTGCGTTAAAACGGCGTATCATGGATATGGGCATTACCAAGGGTGTGCAGATCTATGTACGAAAAGTTGCACCGCTGGGCGATCCAATCGAAGTAACGGTTCGGGACTATGAACTTTCTCTGCGAAAAGCAGACGCAGAAATGATTGAAACAGTCTGAACAAAATATGGTTGGAAAGAGAGGAATGTAGACAAATGGGTATTAAAATTGCGTTGGCAGGGAATCCAAACTGTGGTAAAACAACACTGTTTAATGCACTGACGGGTTCCAATCAGTTCGTTGGTAACTGGCCGGGGGTTACAGTTGAAAAGAAGGAAGGGAAACTGAAAGGGCATAGTGATGTTGTCATCACCGACTTGCCGGGTATTTATTCCCTTTCTCCGTACACACTGGAAGAAGTCGTTGCCAGAAATTATCTGATCAATGAACGTCCGGATGCGATTCTGAACATCATTGATGGTACCAACCTGGAACGAAATCTGTACCTGACCACACAGCTGGTAGAATTGGGTATTCCGGTTGTTGTAGCCATCAACATGATGG
>HF997947.1:12100-26631 GCA_000433635.1 Ruminococcus sp. CAG:254 | reverse complement strand
AGAGCGGCGACCAGATTCGCACCACACAGCTTGCAAAAGAACTGGGCTGTCAGGTTGTAGAAATTTCTGCACTGAAGGGCACTGGTATCAAGGAAGCTTCTGAAAAGGCAATTGAAATTGCACAGCAGAAGAAGGCAATGGTTCCGCAGCACAAGTTTAGCGGCTGTGTAGAACATGCGATTGCACACATCGAAGAAGCTGCCCTGCACAACATGCCGGAAGCACAGCAGAGATGGTATGCAATCAAGGTGTTTGAACGGGACGAAAAGGTTCTGGAACAGCTCAAGATTGACCAGAGCACTTTGACCCACATTGAAGGCGATATTAAATCTGCCGAAGAAGAAATGGACGATGATGCAGAAAGCATTATCACCAATGAACGGTATGTTTATATTGCTTCTATTATTAAGGACTGCTTGAAGAAGAAAAAGGTTGGTATGACCACATCGGATAAGATCGACAAGATCGTTACCAACCGGTTCTTGGGCTTGCCGATTTTTGCAGTAATCATGTTCTTGGTTTATTATATTTCTATGGTAACTGTCGGAAGTGCTGCAACAGACTGGGCAAATGATGGCTTGTTCGGAGATGGCTGGCATTTGCTGGGAATCGGAACCAGTTCTTATAATGATGCTGCGGATGAATATGGCGATACCAATGCAATCATTGATGGCTATGTTGCATATCTGGGCGAACAGGGTGCAGATACCGAAGCATTGGAAGGCTACATTGATGCCGAAGCAGATACTTATGATGGTGAAGCTGCAAAGGATGCAATCCTTGCATTTGAAAAGGATTACCATGCAGACTTCAGTTATGATGTAGAAGATGAAGAGACACTGGAAGTTACAACGGAAACCGCTACCATGGATGACCTGAACACAGCAGCAGATCTGTTTGCAGCTGGCGAACCGGATCCGGCAGATTATGGCGTTTGGGTTCCGGGTATTCCGGTTCTGATTGGAAACGGTTTGGAAGCAATCAACTGTGCAGATTGGCTGCAGGGCTTGATTCTGGATGGTATTGTTGCCGGTGTTGGTGCAGTATTGGGCTTCGTTCCGCAGATGCTGGTATTGTTCATCCTGCTGGCAATCCTGGAAGCTTGCGGTTATATGGCTCGTATTGCATTCGTTATGGATCGTATCTTCCGGAAGTTCGGTCTGTCTGGTAAGTCCTTTATCCCGATTCTGATTGGTACTGGTTGTGGTATCCCGGGTATTATGGCTTCCAGAACGATTGAAAATGAACGTGACCGTCGTATGACCATTATGACCACTACCTTTATTCCGTGTGGTGCAAAGCAGCCGTTCATCGCAATGATTGCAGGTGCAATCTTCGGTGGTTCTGCTTGGATTGCAACCGGTGCTTACTTCATCGGTATGGCAGCAATCATTATTTCTGGTATTATGCTGAAGAAGACCAAGATGTTCGCTGGCGATCCGGCTCCGTTCGTTATGGAATTGCCGGCATACCACATTCCGACCGTTGGAAATGTTTTGCGTTCGATGTGGGAACGTGGTTGGTCGTTCATTAAGAAGGCTGGTACAATCATCCTGCTTTCTACCATCTTTGTATGGTTCACATCTTTCTTTGGTTGGGTTGATGGTTCGTTCCAGATGCTGACTGAAGATCAGATGGAATTTAGTATTTTGGCTCATATCGGTAAGGCAATCTGCTGGATCTTCGCACCGCTTGGCTGGGGCGATTGGCAGGCAACCGTTGCAGCTGTTACCGGTCTGGTTGCAAAGGAAAACATCGTTGCAACGATGGGTATCCTGTATGGCGGCGGAGATGGTACCGTTTACGCTAACATCGCTGCTGCATTTACTGCAGTATCTGGTATGTCCTTCCTGGTATTCAACCTGCTGTGTGCACCGTGCTTCGCTGCAATGGGTGCAATCAAGCGGGAAATGAACAGTGCAAAGTGGTTCTGGTTTGCAATTGGTTATGAATGCGGTTTCGCATATGTCATTGCACTGATTATAAATCAGCTGGGCAAGCTGTTCACTGGTGATGTAAATGTATTCGGTCTGATTGTTGCCATTATTGCAATCGCACTGATTATTTTCATGCTGGTTCGCCCGTACAAGGAAAGCAACAAGCTGGGTGTAAAAGTAAAGGCATAACCAAACATCCGTATATAAGGAGGCATTTCTATGGGCAGTATCGTTATTGGAATTCTATTGCTGGTCATAGTAGTAGGAATTGTCTGGAAGTTGAGAAGTGACCAAAAGAAAGGGAAACATTCCTGTGGGGGAACTTGTGGCGGCTGCCCGAACGCAGCACACTGCCATTCTCAGACAATGAAAAAAAAGTAAGCTTACTCCTTCTAATACAAAGAACCTCGGCACACTGTGTTTCATGGTGTGCCGAGGTTCTGTTTTTATATCTGGATACTTTACAGAGGTTTGAACCAAGTCAACTTATTTGCTAAAACCGAAACAAATTGAAAGCGGCGATCCATCCAGTTTCCGATGATGCCAACGCCTTTTCCCATTGTAAACGCTGCAAGAATCGTACCAATGCCCAAGCCGTCCAGACGATGCAGGAATAACAAGGTTAAAGCAGCCGTGACAGCAAGACAAGTGACATCAAAACCAATCTTAATCTTTGGATAACCAACAGCGGTAATCTGTGACAATTCCCGTGGAAATAAGTCTGTCGGAATAATCGGCAACCCACAGCGGTTAGACAAGGCAATACCGATGCAAATCAAAAGATAACTCATTGCGAAGTAGAGAAACTTCCATGGCAGTGTGGTCGGCAGAATTTCAATCCAAGCTTCATGTACATCCAACAATTCGCTGAATACAAAGCCAACTAAAAAGCTGCATAAGTACTGCGGAACAAATTGTTTTCGTAAAATCATCAGGCTGAGAATCAGCAAGCCTTGAAATAAGTACGTCCATGTTCCAAGGGAAAGATGGGGGAGTACTTCTGAAAAGGCAAATGGAACGCTGGAAATCGCTGAGATGCCTGCCCCAGAATACAGCATCAGCACAACGCCCAAACTATTGATGCATACCGCCAATAACAGGGCAAGTTCCCCATAGATTTTTGGCATGCTTTTTTCCTGCAGCATATTGCAGACCTCCTTATAAAAATGAATGTTACATTCTCTATTGTAGCTTGAAAAATGGTCATTTTCAATGAAAAGGTATGAAAATTTATTTCAAAAAACAGGTGGAACACAGCATCATGTTCCACCTGTTTTTTATAGATTGAATTGGAGAAAATATTTATTCAGAGAATTTAGAGTGGTCTTTCAGAACCGGAATCTGTGAGTAAACGGTAACGCCCAAGCCCTGAAGTGCATCTGTCAGCTTTGCAGCGATTCGTTCGGTACAAGCAGATACCAAGAAGCCATTTTCTGTATGCATCCGAACGGTTACGCCAACCTGACCAGCAGCCTGCTTTGCAACATCTGCGGCACAGGTGCTTGTCCGGAACATTCTCGGAGCAACAAATGTATCAATGTTAGCGATGAAGTCGGTATCGGAAGAAGTTTCCCAAGTCTGAGCCGGAACGGTTCCGTTCGACTTTACTTCGTCAATGATGTCACCCAATACAGCACTTGCAGTCGGCATCTTTCCAGCACCACGACCATAGAACATCGTCTTGTCGATGCCATCGCCCCATACCATGATGGCATTGAAAACGCCGTTTACATGAGAAAGTAAGCTGTCCTGCATAACAACCATCGGCATAACAGTCGGCAGAATCTTGCCATCGTCTTCCCGTACAACCTGAGCAATCAGCTTTACTGTACCGCCCAGCTGCTGAGCCAGCTTGACATCTTCCAGCTGAATATCCCGAATGCCCTTTGTAAAGACACTGTCCGGATAAACGTGCTTGCCAAATACCAGAGAGGAAATAATGCAGATTTTCCGGCAGGCATCTGCACCGTCAACATCGGCAGAAGGATTCCGTTCTGCATAGCCCAGCTGCTGAGCCAGAGCCAGAGCATCTGCAAAGGACATTTGGTCACAGAACATCTTTTCCAGAATGAAGTTGGTTGTACCGTTCAGAATACCAGCAACCGCATACAAATCATTTGCAGCGAGGCAGGTATGCAGCGGACGCATGATCGGGATCGCACCGCCAACACTTGCTTCAAAGAAGAAGTTGCAGTTGTTTTCCTTTGCAGTTTGCAGCAGGATGTCTCCTTTTTCTGCAACCAGCTGCTTATTGGAGGTAGAAACGCTCTTGCCAGCCTTCAGACAGCTGCTGACAAATTCAAATGCCGGATTGACACCGCCCATGCATTCTGCAACATAGCCGACTTCTGGGTCTTGCAGGATGACATTGATGTCATGGACAACCTTATCTGCATACGGATCACCTTCAAACGTACGAAGATCCAAGATGTATTTAATGTCCATCGAATAACCAGTATTTTTTTCAATCTTTTCTTGATTCTGATAGAACAGTTCCACGACACCAGAGCCTACGACACCATAGCCCAATACGGCAATTTGTTTTTTCTTCTGCATAATGAAATTCCTCCAATAATATGATTTTTCTCACTCTCATGTTTTTCAACAGGTTTGAAAACCTGACAGTTTATTGACCAGAGATGATTTTGACTTCCACAACGCCATGCAGTGCGGAAAGTGTTTTTGTAATGTGTGTCAAATCGACGCTGTCGCTTCCGATTTGCAAGGAGAGCGAAACGCCTGCCACACCATCAACAGGAATGCTTTGATTTACAGTCAAAATATTTGCGTGCAAATTATGCAGTTCCACCAACACGCTGGACAAAACGCCGGCTTCATCCCGTAAAACAGCGGTCAAATTGACAATTCGCTGTGTCATTTTATCCTCATAGTGAAAGACATAATCCCGATATTTATAAAAGGCACTTCTGGAAATACCGACCCGCTTACAGGCGGAGGCAAAACTCTTTTCAGAATGGTCTGCGACCAGTTTTTTGACCTCCAGTACTTTTTCAAAGATTTCTGGTAAAACGGAGGTATTTACCACAATAAATTGTGCACGCATAATCCGCTATATCCGGCAGTAAAAAGATGCTTCCCAAGATGGGGGAGCAGTTACCGGCTCCTTTCTATGGATTCCTGTTGTAAATTTGTACTTATACAAAAAACAACTGTTTTTCTGTCAACTCTAATACTATACCATGATTCCGAAAAAAAGTCAAGAGTGAAATGTCGAATTTCATGGAAAATCCTGTGTTTCGTCAATTTCCACAAGGGGAACAGCATCCACAGAACAAATTACACAGTAAATTATAAAAGCAGCACTCCAAACAACTCGGACAACTGGAGTCAAAAGAGGGGGTATAAGTATGCTGCATCCGCTGATAAGAGGTGTTGTGCCCTTGCAGTTGTTCAACATATCGCTGATATTCCACACGGTCTGGCTCTAATTTTGCAGCCATCTTTGCGTGTTCCAAGGCAATCGCATAGTTATGTGCACCATTGTTTGCAATGGCACTGATATAATACCACTGTGCATCTCGGTTTTTGATTTCATTGAGAACCCGAACGGCTTCCATAAAGCGGTAATTTTGAATGAAATTCAAGGCTGCTTGCAGGTGAATGCTATCCTCATCCTGTCCGCCGCTGGATTCTGCATGGAAATTGGAGAACGAACCGTTCGGATTATGGCGTTCATCCATAATCTGTTGATATGCCTGTTGCACCTGCTTGAATTTTTCTTCGTATTCCGCAGCGTTCGGAGAATTGACGTTGGCATCCGGATGATATTTGCGGCTCAATTTTCGGTATGCTTTTTTTACTTCTTCATCGGATGCCTGTTCACCGACACCCAGAATCTCATAAGGATTTGACATAAAAAGACGACTCCTGATTCTGCTGTTCGTTTACAGCGGTTTGGTATTCTTTTTGTTTTTTCAAAAATGGCTGCCAGATACCGGCATATAACAAGTTCCGCAGCAAATCTGCATTTTGCAAGATGGGCAGCCGTTCAAATGCTGCAGCGGCTTCTGATGCTGCGTGTTGCAAAAAATCTTTGACGGTCTGGTGAAATGCAGGGTCATGGATAGATGCCTGCTGAAAGGGATTGTAGGTATGATGTTTGCGGTCTTTCTGCAAATCATCGTAGGCATCCAGTACATAGATGAAAGTTCCCAGATGATAGCCCATATGTCGCAAATCAGCGTTCCACACATCGGATTGTTCCATACAGAAACTTTCCGCCAATGCTCTGCCAAAGCAAGCAGCCGGCAGAGCAAATTGCGTTTCCTGTTGCTGCTCTAACGCTGTGAGCTGCTGCATATGTTCCAAGATGGCAGCTGTTTTTTGTGGATAAGCGTTGCAGATACGGCGATAAGCAGCTTTTATTCCAGCTGCAAGCATCGCATGGAGAATGCTGTATTCATCGTTCCAGTCATCTTTACAGTGTAGATAAGCGAAAAATAAATGCATATCCGCCACATAGTCCAGAACCGCACTGTGATAGACCGTTGCATTCTTTCCAATGCCACAAAAGCAGCGTTGCTTGTGCGTATCGGTTTCTGGCTCATAGAGGGCATCCAGCAGCAGCGATAGAAATGTAAAGTCATAGCTCAATGTCAGCCGACTGATGGCATTACAGCGTTGCTGTAACGTATGACATAGCCCGCAATAGTGAGAGCGATAGACTTCATATTCCCGAAACCGCAAGTCCGGACGATAAACCTGCACATATCCATACATCTTGCAAAAACTCCTTTTTTGCTGCACGTTCTAAAAAGTTGTCATGATATAGTATACCATAAATTCCAGCAGAAAAAAAGGGCTTTTTGGAAATTTTATTAGATTTTCAGATTCTATCGTTTGGTTTTGGAAATTGCTTGACTTTCCACCCAAAATGTGCTACAATAAGCAACGGAAAAAACGAGATACAACAGGTATAAATGATGCAAAAGTGAGGAAAGCAATGGTACAAGAAGAAATCACACTCGAAGCGTTGGAAGCACAGCCGAAAGATACTTATTTACTGGTTGATATTCGGGACGAAGCAGCGTTTCAGTTTGGACATATGGACGGGGCAATTCACATTCCGGCAAATGAACTGCCGGAGCGGCATGCAGAATTGCCAAAAGACCAATTACTGGTGATTTATTGCCGAAGTGGTATTATTAGCGAAGACGCAGCGGCAGAATTGCGGGAAGACGGATTTTCTGCGGTGAATCTGGTTGGCGGATATGTGCAGTGGTTACAGCGGAAAATTCGTCGGGAAACCACTGGTGAAAAGGCAGCAGAAATTGAACAGAGCCTGCGGAAGAAATTTCATCGTGTCATTTTCAGTCGGTTTGCAAAAGCAGTCAATACGTATGATTTGATTCAGCCGAATGACCGGATTGCAGTTTGTATTTCCGGTGGAAAAGATTCGATGTTGATGGCAAAGCTGTTTCAGGAGTTGCAGCGGCATGGAAAATTCCCGTTTGAACTGGTCTTTCTGGTCATGGATCCTGGATATAGCCCAGAAAATAGAGCCATTATTGAATCCAATGCAAAATTGCTGCAAATTCCGATTACGGTATTTGAAACCAACATCTTTAATTCCGTTTACAATGTAGAAAACAACCCGTGTTACCTCTGTGCAAGAATGCGGCGTGGACACTTGTACCATCAGGCGGAAGTGTTGGGCTGTAATAAGATTGCACTGGGACACCATTTTGATGATGTCATTGAAACCATTTTGATGAGCATGATTTATGGTGGACAGGTCGAAACAATGATGCCAAAATTGCACAGTGCAAACTTCCCAGGGATGCAGCTGATTCGCCCGATGTATCTGATTCGAGAGGCAGATATTAAGCATTGGTGCAGCTATCATAATTTGCGGTTTATTCAGTGTGCGTGTCGGTTTACAGACACCTGTACCACTTGCAATCCAAGCAGCAATACCAGTTCCAAGCGGCAGAAAATTAAGCAGCTGATTGCAGAACTGGCACAGGATAACCCACAAATCGAGAAGAATATTTTCCGCAGTGTGGAAAATGTCCATCTGAACAAAATTATTTCCTATCAGCAAAATAAACAGTTCCATAGCTTTTTGGATGATTATGATAATCATCCGGAAAAGCCGAAAGAATAACCATCCAACAGCAGTTTGTTCTTTTTGAATGACTGCTGTTTCTTTTTTTGTAATTCTCTTGAAAAAAGAAAAAAAGAAAACTTTTTAAGTGTAGAAGGGAACAATCCTTTGAAATCAGCAGGAAAGCCTTGACAAAAAAAGAAATGCCGTGCTACAATGAAGAAAAGAAATTCAGACAACCGGGAGGACAAGATGCATATTTTTGATATCATTGGCCCTGTCATGATTGGACCTTCCAGTTCGCACACGGCAGGAGCTGCAAAAATTGGATATGTGACCAGAAAATTATTGGGAGAACGTCCGGTTCAGGCGGAAATTCTGCTGCATGGCTCTTTTTCTGCAACGGGTTCTGGACACGGAACAGATCGGGCAATTGTTGCTGGACTGTTGGGATACAAGCCGGATGATGAACGATTACCGAACAGTTTTGCAGAGGCAGAGAAAGCAGGGCTTTCCTTTCAGTTGACACATGGTGTCATCCGCAATGCTCACCCAAACACAGCGAAAATTCATGCAATCGGAGAAAACGGAAATGAATTGGAGGTTGTGGGGGCATCCATTGGCGGCGGCAGAATCAAAATCTGTGAAATTGATGGCATCTGCACCAACTTTTCTGGTGAATATAATACGATTATCGTACACAACATGGATACACCGGGGCACGTCGCACAGGTAACCACCACGCTGGCACAAAAGAACGTGAACATTGCAACCATGCAGCTATATCGAAACACACAGGGCGGCTATGCTGTTATGATTCTTGAATGTGATGATATAATCCCGAAAAACACCTTGGAATGGCTGCAAGATTTGGACGGCATCATCAAGGTAACCAGCTATAATGTAGAGGAAGAGGTGTGAGAATATGGGCTTTTCATCTGTTGCAGCGTGGGTGGCTGCTTGTCAGGAAACACAGTTGCCGATGTGGGAAGTGATTCTTCGACAGGATTTGGATCAGGATACACCGGAAGCTCGTGCAGCATCTCTGAAGCAAATGAAACATATGTGGGAAGTCATGAAAAATTCCGCATCGCAATATCAATCAGAACAGCGTTCTTACAGTGGATTGGTTGGCGGAGATGGTGCACGTTATGCGGAAGCATGGGCATCCGGAATTCTGATGGGGGATTGCTACTGGAATGCAGCCATTGCCACAGCATTGAAAGTGAGTGAATGCAATGCCTGTATGAAACGAATTGTTGCTGCTCCGACAGCCGGCTCTTGTGGTGTGATTCCAGCAGCGTTGATTCCGTATCTAGAATGTTATCCGGACACAACAGAAGAAGATATGGTACATGCTCTATATCTTGCTGGCGGATTTGGAAATATCATTGCAGAACGAGCATCCATTTCTGGAGCAGAGGCAGGATGTCAGGCAGAAATTGGGGCAGCCTCTGCTATGGCAGCAGCAGCATTGACATTTTTGCGGGGCGGAACACCAGAAGCTTGCGGAAATGCCTGTGCAATTGCATTGAAGAACTTGCTGGGATTGGTTTGCGACCCTGTTGCCGGATTGGTTGAAATACCGTGTGTGAAACGAAATGTGATTGGTGTCGTGAATGCCATTTCCAGTGCAAACTTGGCGATGGCTGGGATTACCAGCCGAATTCCAGCCGATGAAGTGATAGATGCGATGGGAGAAATCGGGCGGCATATGCCGGAATCAGTTCGAGAAACAGCACAAGGGGGCTTGGCAGCAACACCAACTGGACAAGAAATAGCAGAAACAGTTCTGAAACGACCAGCTACTTGATTGACTAATTTACATAAAATTCACGTAATCAATGAGATAAATACAAATTTATGGCGTAAAATAAAATACATAAAGGGCTCTAAAAACTGAATGATGATTTGGAACAATGACGTCCCAGATGGCAAGTACTTTGCTGTCTGTGGGCGTTTTTTTGTATCTTAGAATCAGGACACCGGTGTGATTCATGCAAATGAAACAATATGTTTTTGCAGCAGTGCAAGACATCATGGAAAAGGAACTTAAAGGAGGACAAAATCAATGGATTCGGGTAGTATTGGATTTGTAATGATTTGTGCAGCATTTGTATTTTTTATGACACCGGGCTTGTCTTATTTTTATGGCGGATTGGTTCGCCGAAAAAATGCCGTCAACACAATGTTTGCTTCTGTCATCACCATCGGGACAGGTATTGTAATGTGGGTATTGTTTGGATATTCATTGGCATTTGGAACGGATCACTTTGGAATCATCGGTGATTTCAGCTGGTTGGGATTGGAAGGTGTTTCCAAAACAGAACCCTATGTAGAGGGACAACAAATTCCGAATATGGTCTTTTGCTTGTTCCAAATGATGTTTGCCGTTATCACACCAGCTTTGATTACAGGTGCGATTGCAGGCAGAATGCGGTTTAAGTCGTTGTTTTTCTTCATTGTGTTCTGGAGTATCATTGTTTATTATCCAATGGCACACATGGTATGGGGTGATGGCGGATTCTTAGCAAAGATTGGTTCTGTCGATTTTGCAGGTGGAAATGTTGTACATATCAGTTCTGGTGTTTCTGCATTGTTGCTGTGTATCTTGTTAGGAAAGCGGTATGATTACGCAAGAACAAACTACCGAATTCACAATGTTCCGTTTGTTGCAATGGGTGCATTTATTCTGTTATTTGGTTGGTTTGGATTCAATGCCGGTTCTGCACTGGCAGCAGATGGCTTGGCAGCACATGCATTTGTAACCACTGCGGTTTCTTCCGCAGCAGGTATGCTTTCTTGGATGCTCTGCGATGTAATTGCAGATAAAAAGCCAACATTCGTTGGTGCAAGTACAGGTTTGGTTGCTGGCTTGGTCGGCATTACACCGGGTGCTGGATTTGTTCCGATTTGGGCAGCAATTATCATTGGTTTCACAACTTCTCCGATTTGCTTCTTTATGATTTCGTTTGTAAAGAAAAAGCTGGGTTATGATGATGCATTGGATGCATTTGGTTGCCATGGTATCGGCGGAATCTGGGGCGGTATCTGCACAGGCTTATTCACACAGGCATCCATCAATGATATTGGACAGGGCAATGGCCTATTCTTTGGCGATACAAAGCTGTTCCTGATGCAGCTTGCAAGTATTGGCATTACCATTGTGGTAGCCGTTGTTGGCACATTGATTTGTTATGCACTGACAAAACTGGTGAGCGGTGGAAATATTCGTGTCGATGCACGAACAGAGCGTGCCGGATTGGATCGTGCAGAACATGGCGAAGCTGCTTATCCGTCGTTCACAGGTTTGGATTAATGGACAGGAGGATTGACATCATATGATTATCAAGGTAGAAGCAATCATTCGGGAAGAAAAATTGCAGGATGTTTTAGATGCATTGGGCGAGATGGAAGTGCACGGCTTGACTTGTTATCAGGTTATGGGCTGTGGAACGCAGCGTGGCATGAAAAGTTATGTGCGTGGGCATCAGGAAGTAGAAATTCACATGCTGCCGAAAATCAAACTGGAAGTATTGGTTTCGTCGGAAGAATGGGAAAAGAAAACGATGGAAACGATTCAGAAAGCAGCATATACCGGAAACATTGGGGACGGAAAAATTTTCAGCTATGATGTACGGGATGCCATGCGGATTCGTACCAAAGAAACTGGGCCTGGAGCAATTCAGCCGGAATAAATAATTCATAATAGAACGATAAAATGCCTTTGTGAGTGGGACACACAAAGGCATTTTTTATCGCTTGCATTTTCAGAAGAAATATGCTATAATCAGAAAAAAGGAGGTGTCAACAGATGCAGTATCAGTATCGTCCAAGTGGTGTCTGTTCCAGACAAATCACCATTGATGTTGAAAATGGTGTAGTACAGAATGTATCGTTTGTCGGCGGATGTAATGGAAATCTGCAGGGCATTGGTGCACTGGTCAAGGGTATGAAAATCGAAGATGTCATTACACGGTTGGAGCATATTCGCTGCAACGGCAAGCCGACTTCCTGTCCGGATCAGCTGGCACAGGCACTCAAAAAAATACAGGCAGAAACTGCTTGACAAATTGTGCTTTTACACGAAAAAATCCGCTGTTCGTAAAGATTCTACGAGCAGCGGATTTTTTTATAAAACTTCAATTAAAATCAAGGTGGTATTATCGACACCGCCAGCATCCATTGCCAGCTGCATGAGTTCGTTTGCCATATCTGGCTGTCCGCTGGATAATACCCGATAAATTGTCTGGTCGTCGCACATATCGGTCAATCCATCAGAGCAAAGTAAAAATCGGTATCCCCGATAGATGCGAAGTGGTGGCTGTGCAGCGTGTGGCAGGGTGAAATGTTGTAAATCTGCCCCCAAAAACTGAATCAGCTTGTTGCGGTCGCTGCTTAACTCTGCCTCTTCTTTGGTGTAAATGCCGGTCTGCAACTTATGATTTGCAAGGGTGTGGTCGCTGGTTAGGCGATATAAATCCGTTCCATTGTATAAATAAATGCGACTGTCGCCGATATAGAACGGATAGACTTGGTCGCCCTGAAAACAGAGCATTGCCATCGTTGTTCCGCTGTTTCCGCCCTGCAATTTCTTTGCCATCTGATAGATATTCTGGTTGGCATCGGCAACAAATTCCTGTACCACCGCATCCAATTGCTCGCTCTTGCAATGCTTGATTGCTTTTTCATGTTGTCGGAGCGTTTGAACTGCTAAGCTGGAAGCAATTTCTCCATAAGATTCTCCACCCATGCCGTCAAATACCGCAAAGATTGGCTTTTTTCGGGTGCTGCATTTCTCAGAAAAATGACAGAATGCCTGTGGTTCTTCATAGCCTTTTCCGTCAAAATAAAAATTATCTTCGTTGTTGGTACGAACTTTTCCTTGGTCGGTTAATACAGTAGCATGGAGCTTATGCAAGACAATCACTTCCTTTTCCTATCAGATGGAAAAAGCCGTTGCCGATTTTTTTAGTGGACCGACAGCGGCTCTTTTTGTGATGGTTACGATTCAGACGGCTGGTCTGGTGTATCTTCTGTTTTGGTTTCTTCTGTGGACAGAATTTCCACTTCCTCTTCCGAAACAGATTCGGTCTTTGTTTCTTCCGGCTGTTTTTCCGGAACTTCATTCTTTGCTCCGCAGTTTGGACAGAACTTCTGTCCTTCTGCCATTTCTGCACCGCAAGCAGAACAGATTCTCAAGTCATCCAGAGCAGCGATTTCCTTCTTGAACGCTGCAATCTGTTGATCTGCTTCTACAATCTTCTGCACCCATTCTGCATATGGTTCTTCTGCTGCATCAGCGTGCGAGAGGAAGTACTGCTTGCCCATTTCTGTGTAAGCAGTTTCTTTGACCTTTTCCAAGTCGTGAATGTTTCTGTTCAGCTTCAGTTTTGTTGCTGCCTTCTTGGAATTATCTCCAACACTTTTGGCAAACTTGCTGACAGAATCGCCAGCTTTTTCAAACATCTTCTTGACTTCCATAACCAAACCTCCTAAAATGATTTTTTATTTGTATCCTATGAAAAGGAAACACGAGTTATGCCTTTAACCAATTGCATAATTATAACGGTCGCTCTTTAATCCCAATACAGAACGCAGAGATTCACCAGTAACCGTTTTTTGTCCATCAATGGTGACATGGCTGATGTAGCCACCACCACCGATTTCCAGTGAAATCCAGTTTGCAGGATTGTCTGACAGTGTAATGTTATAAGCAGATTGCAGGCGGCTGCGAATTTCTGCTTCCGAGAAATAAACAACCGTGCCATAATGCGGGTCATATTCTGCATCGTATTCACATGGAACACTAATCAGATAATCGTAATTCACGCCGAATACATCGGATGCAGCAGCTGTATAGCCGCCACTGGAAGCACTGTATACCGTCAAAGCGTAATCTCCATTATAATACAATGCCTGCCCCAGTACAGATTGTACGGCATCAATGACATTTTGCGGCGGATTATCCTTGCAAATCAAACTATTGTTATTTGCTTTTGGATTCATCACATAAGTAAATGCTGCAACTGCCTGTGCCTTCATTGCTTCTGGAGCCATGGTAGAACCCATTTCGTTGTAAACCAGCATGGAAATGATATCCAAAACGCTGCCTGTTCTGCCGCCAGCTGTTACAGAATCTGGAATATCCACTTGCATCAGTGTTGTGCCAGGATAGTAATGGAATAAGATTGCCTGATAATCATATCCGCCATAGGTTGCATAGAAGTTTGCACCATTTTGGCTGAGTCCGCAGCCATGTCCATATCCATAAGTGGTAAAGCCAAATTCTCCCGGCTGCAAATCCGTTGCCAGAGAAACCGCAGCATCCGGAGCACTAGAACCAACCGTTCCGGAAGTTGCCAGTTCACCGGTTGCAGTTGCAATCTGCATTTTTTCTGCTTCGGTTTCGTCTACTTCCTGATATTCCACCAGAGAAAGAGAAGTATCGTAGTCAGAAATTTGTGCTTTCTTCCAATTTTTATCGGTTTCTGCTGCCATTGCTGGCAGTGCAGCCGAGGCTGCAT
>HF997947.1:1735-12068 GCA_000433635.1 Ruminococcus sp. CAG:254 | reverse complement strand
GTGCAGCCGAGGCTGCATAGAACAATACAGCTCCAGCGGACAAAACGCCGCTGATTTTTTTCAAAATAGAAGCAGTCATGTTTGAACGTCCCTTGCTTTCTAAAGAAATTACCCCTGAAAATGAATCCTTGTTCATCCCTTATTCTTCGGAAGAAGTCTCTTCCTCCGTATCGGTTGTAGAATCCGTATCACTTTCTTCTGCGTCTGTTTCTGCGACACCGCCTGTAATCAGTTTCTTCAACGATGCCTCTGTTTCTCCATCTCGCAGCTGTCTTGCAACAATCAGGAAACGAGAGTTGTCCTCGTCAGAATAGCAGGTGGAAAGTGTCAGTAACTGGTCACCATACTTGACATCTACCACATTGTCAATCATGTTCAGCGATTCGATGGTGTTGACGTAGTAGTCAAAGTGGGTCTTGTCGTCCAATTCTTCCATATTCCAGTATGGGAAGCCTGTCCAAGTCATCGGATCAGCATAGTTATCGCCGCCGTTGTCAGCATCCCCGCTGGTGATGACCAAACCGAAGATGACATATTCATATTCCTTATAGTTGGAACTGAGTTTGATAAACGGAGCATCTTTATAAAATTCTAAATCCTGTCGATACCGCCGGAGAGAACCAAACATGGTATTATCTGCCATATTATGACCATACAGCACGAGATTTTCTGAGAATTCATCTTCCTTATAGCCGAATACATCCCGATAATCCATAAAGACCGTTCCGGCACGGAATTTTTGATGGCTGAAATCTTTGTCCAGATAATAGGTGTTTTTCTCGTTTTCTGCTTCGTCTTTTTTCTGAACGATGACATTGTCAACGCTTGTGCCGGGCACTTCAATCCAACCGATGGTATCTTTATTCTGGTTGTATAACTTCTTCTGAGATGCCAGCATATCCGGAGCTTTTTCATTCTCGGTTGTGGACTCTGATGCATCTGCGGATGCTTCTGCCTGTGATTCTTCCTGTTCCAATCCAATTGGATTCTGTTCAATTTCTCCACTGCATCCGGCTGTCAGAACAGAGATCGCTGCAAGCAGAGCAACCAGAATACGATTTCGTTTTTTCATAAAAAGAACTCCCTCTTTCGATTACGGTCCATAAGGAACAAACGGTGCGTTCGGGTCATACGTATTTTCATTCCCATAGTAGTAAACCGATGGCCATTTAATATTTGTATTAGGTGTACTGCCCGTAGTACCCGCATGCGGATCCTCTCCAGCCCGCACCATGCGTGCACAGATGACCAGTCTTGCCGTACTGAATGCACCGTTACAGGTGGAAAGGGTTAAAAGTTGGTCGCCATATTTCACATCAACGCTGGTGTTTCGCAGCGTACGGCGTTTTACTTCATTGACATAATCATAAAATGCAGTTTCATCATCGAAATTAATCCGGTTCCAGTAATCAAATCGGGTATCCGTCGTATCTTCTGCATCGGCAATAAAGTAAGCATAAATTTTAAAGACATAGGTTTCGTAGTTGGAGTTGAGGAAAATCAGCGGATGGGCTTCATAATAGCCATCTACGCTGCGATAATCCCGCAGACTGCCAAACATGGAACGATCCCGCATGTCATGTCCATAGACAATTAAGTTATCAGAGTTTGGAACGGCAAGCGTTCCATCTGCCCCCACAGCGTCAAAACTGCAACGAGAATCCAAGAAAATCGAACCATTCTGTGAACGGTTGCCCTGTAAGTCGTGATGCAGATAATATTCGTCACCCTCTACATCATTCGGGTGCTGCATCACTGGATAGTCCACTTCGGTATCTGGAATAGAAAGATATCCAATTACTTCCGGATTGATGGAGAGCAGGTTTGCAGCTCCTTCCATCACAGAATAATGCTTGACTTCTGTTGTTGTTTCAGTTGGCACTTCTGTTTCTTCTAATGCGGATTCTTCCGTCTGTGCTTCTGTCACGACTTGTGTCGTTGCAACGTTGTGATAATTGCTTCCAATCTCATCATATAGTTTTTTACTTTGCCATAGACCGAATAGGTACTGAATCATCAACACCAAACAAGCCCCAAATATGAGAATGGAAATCCAAAAAATACATTTTCTCATTGTTTCACCGAACCCATCTCCCCGCTTTGGAAAGAGATCCCGCAGGATTTGCCGTTTGGTACGTTTTTTTCGTTTTCGGACAGGATGTTTGACGGGTGGCGGTGGTTTTGGAACAAACCGTTCCGGAAACGCTTTTTTTTCCTTTGCCAGTTGAATATTTGCTGCAATTCGCTGTTGCAGCATTTCTTCTTCTTCTTCCTCTTCCAATTTTTGAAGCGAAGAACGAATGGCATTCATTTTTGCTTGTTGTTTGGTTTGTTCGGATTCTGACGTAGATGCAGGGGATTTTAAATGTTCCGACATACGGATTCCTCCATCAAAATTTCCCTTGCAATGCCAAATGCACAGACTGCCGTTCCTTGCCGGACACCTTCTCTAGTAGAAACGCCCAGCTGGTCAAACGGCAGATGCACGGCAAATGCAGTGCCATGATACGCAACACCCAAAAAAACTGTCCCCACAGGATGTTCTGACGTTCCGCCGCCCGGCCCAGCATATCCGGTTACAGACAAGGCTAAATCTGCATGGGATAGTGCTGCAACGCCGTTTGCCATTGCAATGGCAGTTTGTGGGCTGACAGCTGTATAAGTATGCAGTGTAGATTCCGGAACGTGCAGAATGGCTGTCTTCATTTCATTTGTATACGTACAAATGCCCAGTGCGAACATCTGGGAAGCCCCCGGTACAGCCGTGATTTTTTGTGACAACAGACCGCCGGTGCAGCTTTCTGCTGTCGCAATGGTTTGCCCGTTTTCACAGGATAATTGTACAATATTTTGAACAAGGTTGTCAAGTTGTTTTTGATTTTCTTGGTATATTTTCCGAACCTCGTCAAAATCATATCTCTGTTTTATCACAATTTCACCAACCTTGCAGCAATCCGCAGTTCTCAGATGGAGAAAGGCGTTCCGTTCTGGAGTTTAAAGATTTTCATTTCTGTATTGGCAACCGCTTTTTCAACCGAAGCAGTGAAGTCATAATGTGCCTGTGCAGCCTCGACTTCTTCCAGTGATGGGCGTACTTTCGGATGCTTTGGCGTGAATACCGTGCAGCAATCTTCATATGGCAGGGTAGAGAGTTCAAATGTATCAATCTGTCGTGCAGTTTCAACAATTTCGGTCTTGTCCATGCCAATCAATGGGCGAAAAATCGGAATCTGGCTGACTGCATCGGTGCAGACTAAGCCCTGCATGGTCTGACTGGCAACCTGACCAATACTTTCGCCAGTAATCAAAGCACTGCAATCATCTTTTGCGGCAATTTTCTGTGCGATTTCTACCATGAGCCGCCGCATGATAATCGTGAAGTACGGTTCTGGACAGTTCTTCTTGATTTCTTCCTGAATCTCTGTAAATGGAACACAGAAAAATGCAATGCTGCCACAGTAAGCTGTCAGCTTCTGACAAAGCTGTTCTACTTTTTCCTGTGCACGGTCAGAGGTATACGGTGGGCTGACATAGTGAATGGCAGAGATGTGAACGCCACGTCGGGACATCCGGTAACCTGCGACTGGGCTATCGATACCGCCGGATAAGAGCAGCAAGGCTTTTCCGCTGCTGCCGACTGGCAGACCGCCTGCACCTTTTTCATTGCCAGCGTGCACGAAAGCGTGCTTTTCCCGAATTTCCACCATGACGGTGACATCCGGATGCTTAACATCTACCTGTAAATGTGGATAAGCCTCTAAAATCTGACCGCCCAGTTCTCGGCAGATTTCTGGCGATTTCAGCGGGAACTGTTTGTCTGCCCGTTTTGCCTCTACCTTGAACGTCTTAACACCCAGCAGGATTTCTTCCAGATAGGGGATTCCCACTTTAGAAATATCTGCCAAGTCTTTTTCACAGACACAAGCCTTGCAGAGTGCTGCAATCCCGAAGATTTTTTTCATGTTGTCCATGACAACATCCAAATCGATATCTGGCGTTTCCGGTTCAATGTAAATCGTAGATTGTGCACGGGTATAGGTGAATTTTCCAAGTGGCTTCAGTCGCCGCTTGATATTTTTCATGAGAATATCTTCAAATGTATTTCGGTTTAAGCCTTTTAGTGCTAACTCGCCGTATTTGGCAAGGATGATTTCTGTTTGCATATGTTGATTCCTTTCTTTTCTCGAACCTTAATAGAGGAGTGTTTTTGTTGCTTCCTGTAAGCTGGAAACCAATGCATCCAAAGCCGTATTTGGCGTTTCCGCAGAAAGACTCACTCGGAGAATGCTATCTGCTTCTGCATCGGTCGCCCCAAATAAAACCGGAACACCGCTGTTCTTTCCTTTGGAGCAGGCTGACCCGCTGGAAACAAAAATCTCTCGTTTTTCTAAGAAGTGCAGCAAAATTTCTGAACGATAAGGTCTTAATGAAAAGCTGATGATATAAGGGGAAGCATCTTCTACAGAATGAATTTTACAGTTTGGAAGTTCTTGTAATCGTTCCAGTAAATATGCTTTTTTCTCGGTAACTGCCTGATAGCGTTCCCGAACTGTGCTGCCATAAGTTTGTACAGCTGCACCAAATGCAGCAATTGCCGGAACATTTTCTGTTCCCGGACGCAGCCCCCGTTCCTGTGAACCACCATGAAATGTCGGGTGCAGATGAATCCCATTCTTCTGATAAAGTGCACCAACGCCCTTGACACCATGCACTTTATGCCCACTGATTGAGAGCAAGTCAGCTTGCAGAGAACGAACCTGAAATGGTACTTTTAAGAAGCCCTGTACTGCATCGCAATGCGTAATGAGTTCTGGAAACTTTCGCTTTGCAGCTCGGAAAACAGTCTGTACCGGTAGCCGATAACCTGTTTCATTGTTCACCATCATCATGCTGAGCAGGCAAGTGTTAGAATCAATGGCATCCAGAAAGTCCGAGGCATGATAAATGCCAGTTGCATCTGGAGCAACTGTTACAACTTCATAGCCGGAATCCTGCAAAAATTGCATGGTATTCCGCACAGAAGCGTGCTCCACAGCACTGACAACTAATTTCTTTTTTCGTTTTCCATATGTTTGTACCGCACCAGCAATGGCAAGATGATTGCTTTCCGTTGCACCGGAAGTGAAAACGACTTCCTGCGAGGTACATCCAAGAACTGCCGCCAGAATTGCACGGGCTTGTTCGACTTCTCGCTGTGCTTCTACGCCAAAGCGATGCAGAGAAGAAGGGTTGCCGTAGTGTGTAGAGAGGCAGCGTAGTAAAGCGTCAACCGCAGCCGGACATGGCTTTGTCGTTGCCGCATGGTCAAGATAATATTCCATATTTTCAAAAAAACCACCGTTTCTATAAGATACGGTTCTATTATACCACAATTCTATGATAGATGCAAGGGGGATTTTTCAGAGGAATCAAAAAAGACACTATTATAATGGAACAAATAAGAGAAAAATTTTTAGGAGAAGCTTTTTTTCTGGAAGATTAGAATTTTTTCTGCCATTTTCCGAATCATCGGCATCCAAGAAACCAGCCGATAAATCGGATATAGTTGCACCATGCCACGCAAAATATTATCATCTTTTACAGAGACAAAACCCGGGGCGAGAGATTCCATTTCAGCGAAAGAATTTGCACCCCATGTGAACTTTGCTCCGGTTGCTGCAACAGACGCTTCAATCGACTGCTTTTTCACCCAGAATGGGGAAGTTGTTTCCATCATCACATAGGCATTGTCGAAATGATCGTGAATGATTTTCAACATTGCTGCAATGTCTGCTTCAGAAAGATACATGGTCAGCCCTTCAATGATAAACAGCATCGTTCCTCGTTTTGTTACAGCATCTGCCCAAGCAGGATCTAATACCGAGCAGCCAATTGTAGAAATTCTACCCTGTTCCTGAAAGATGGGGTCACGAACAGCAATGGTTTCTGGCAAGTCCAAGTTATACCAAGTACAAACGCCGGTATCCATCCGATAGACACGGGTATCCAGTCCGCATGCAATATTGACGCCCACAGCATCTGGATGCTTCTGCAGAAAATCCCGTACCAGCTCATCAAAGACAAGTGTTCTTGCAATTGTTCCGCCGCCCATAGCGACATCTTTTGATGCACTGGAAAAGTCATAATCCAAGCGTTCTACCAATTCCACAGCTTTTGCATCATAGAAAGCATGCTTTTTGCTTTTGGAATATTGTGCTCGTGCATAAAAGGTTAGCAGCATGGTTTCTGCAACGCCGTTCAATTCTGGTTTAATTTTTTCTGTTCCCATGGAAAATACCTCCTGAAATCTAGTTAGTATACGCTAACATTATAACAGAAATCCAATTTTTTTGCAAGAGCATCCTTCATTTCGCAGTTGAAAAAATTCCTATTTTTTACATTTATACTCGACTTTTTCCCATTTAGTGCAAAATTTTCCCGTTTGATGCAAATACGTTGACATTTTGGGGGGCACATGGTAAACTAAAGGCATAAGGTTCCCACAAGAAACCCTGAGCATAAAAGCTGCTTTTGTTTAAGTCATCCAGAAGCAGAACTTATGCGACGTAGAAGTGTATTGTGATACTTCTCGGTTTTTCTATTTTTTTGTTCACGGGCAGTCAGAGCGAAAATGACTGCCCATTTTTTATCGATTGTTTCTGATGAAACAAAAATGCTCACAGCTGAACGGACATTCAACTGTGAGCATAAATGATAAATCAGAGAAGCAACAATTTAATCGACATCTGTCAAATCGGTGCGAATGCCAATTAAGAACTGCATCAAAATAGAGAGGTCTTCATCTGTAACAGAACCGTCCTGATTGATGTCAGCTGCAGTAGTCTGTACATTCGTTGGAGTAATCAGACCGGCAAAAATCTTGTTCAGAGAAATGGCATCTGTCAAATCAACGGCACCATTACCGGTTACATCTCCAGTGAAATAGCTGGGAGCGGTTGTATTGTTGACAGGCGTTGTTGTAGCATCAATCGGAACAATCGAACCATCTTCCACATACTTGTTATAGTCAACAACAGTCACATCATAGTTCTGGATGACATAATTTTCCAAATCTGAGAATCCAGAGAAAGGATGTTCCTCACCGTTGTCATCTACGAAGACAATCGAACCATGATTGACTGCGGACATGAAAGTTCCGTTATCTGTGATTTCTGCATTTGGGAACTTCAAAGTTTTATTCTTTGAACTCGTTCCATAAACTACACCATCATCGAATGTGTCTGAGCAATTAATTAAAAGCTGCAATTCATTTGGAAGGTCTGCTGTCGAAAATTCGAAGGCAGTTTTTGTATCACCATTGTGGTACAGACAAATTTTGTGAGGACTGTCTTCAAATCTTTTCACAACATCAACCAATTCGATCCACGTTTGTTCGGGATATTCAACTTTATTATCATCCTTAACTTCCTCATAATCTACAAGTGTGACATTGTAGTTCTGAATGACGTACTGTTCTACATCTGAGAAGCTAGAAAAAGAATGTTCCTCGCCATTGTCATCTACATAGACAATTGCCCCGTGATTAACGACATACATACTGTCTCCTGCAATGGTAATCTCCGCATTTGGGAACTTAAATTCCTCGGTACTTGCTGGAAGAATGCACGTCATACCATCGTCAAATCGTTTTTCATCTTCCAATAACCAATACAGAGTATCCGGAAATTCACGTGCAGGAATTGTAAAAGCGGTTTTTGTTTCAGGGTTACAGTACAAATAAGAAAACCGATCGAAAGAAGAGATGCTAATTAATTCGTAATATGTCTGACTAGACTCTTTAACAATCTCGGTCGTATCCATTACCATTTCACTGCCAGCAGAAGCGGACAATCCAAAGAACGGAAGCGACATCACTGCCAACGAAGAAGCTAAAATGCTTGCCAATAATTTTTTTGTTCTTTTCATAAGAAACCAACCCTTTCTAGAAAAAGAAAAAAGATATTTGAAACTGTTTTTGTATGCATACGAGGTAAAAGAACTTAGTTTATTTTAATGATCTTTTAAGATATAGTTGTTACTTAGTGGTATTAGTGGTATTAGTGGTATTAGTGGTATTTTTAAAAAAACTATTTTCCGACTCCTTTACTTTACAATTATAGTATAGCACACCTTTTTGCATTTGTCAACCCTAAAATCCATGTTTTTTTAAAAAAATTTCCATCATTCTTTATGAAATCGGTTTCATTCTGAAACACAAGAGTATTTTTCACAAAAATCCTCGAATTTTCGATGGAAAACAAACTATTCTTGAAAAAATAGAAAAATGTAAAAAAAGTTATTGAAATTTGGAAATGAATGTGCTATAATAGAAGCAAGAAGCAAAAGCCACGGGATTTACATGTAAAAAATAAATTGGAAAGGTGAATCAGATATGAATAAAGCAGACAAAGAAACACTCTCCGCCATCATTCAAACACAAATTGGTGTATCGAAAAAATTAAAAGGGTATCAATATCTAGAAGATGCGGTGGAAATCGCTCTCCAGAATCCACAGATGCCAGTGATGCAAATTTATCAGCTGCTCGGCAACCAGCACGGCAGAAGTGCAGTCAGCATTGAACGAACGCTCCGCTATGCGATTGAAACTGCTTATGATAAGACACAATTAAATGGTTCTTTTCCCAATTCCGGTGGGAAACCGTCCAATTCCGAAGTGATTTGGACAATTGCCGAGGAAATCAAACGGGTACGCCATTACGCCTGTCGGAAGGCTTAATTTCCCGTAAATTTCAGAGCTGAGCAGAATCGACTGAGAGCAAATCTTAGTCGATTTTATTTTTTTGGAACAGTCGTCACAAACCGTACATATGCACGTTTTACAAAATCGATTGACTTTTTTTACGATTTTGTGCTAAAATAAAAGAAATTCAATTTTTATTTTATTTTTAGGTCAATAAGGAGATGAAAATGACATGGAATCTTATTGTAAAATTCTGATTGTGGAAGATGAATTTCTGCTCAGACAGGGAATAAAAAATCTGGTGCACTGGGAACAAGAAGGTTTCCAAGTCGTAGGGGAAACCAATAATGGAAAAGAAGCCTTGCAACTGATTGAATCGCTGCATCCGCATCTTGTCATTACAGACATTGTGATGCCGATTATGGATGGCATTGAACTGACCGGAATTATTCAAGAACGATATCCGGAAATCAAAGTGGTTGTCCTAAGCAGTTACAGCGATTTTGAATATATTAAATCTGCGATGAAGAACGGAGCAGAAGACTACTTGTTAAAACCGACAATGAATCCGGATAGCCTGCTGAAAGCGGTACAATCCGCAGCATCGAAATTGAATCTTGCCGCTTTTCAAAAGCAGCAGACCATTCCGGAACAGATGGTGCAAAAATGGATTTCCGGCTTTGCTGCGGATGTTTCGGAAGCCGATTGGCGGAAAGCGTTTCCCTATGATACCTTTTTATTGCTGGGAACGGATTTGATTGCCATCAATAAAACAGGAGAAACGCTCCAGCGACAGGAAAAATGGCTGCAAACTGCCATTCCAAACGAGTTCAAACAGTCAATGGCATGGGCAGTGACAACAGTTGACCGGAAATGCATATTGATTTTGCTGAACATTTCCGAGAATGATTTGCAATCTGTCTTGCAAACTTGTAATGGTTTCTTTGAAAAGCTGAGAAATCATTTCCCAGATTCTTTTTATGCAGCTCCACCAGCCTTTCAGAATCCGTTATTGTTGAAGCGAATCTATCAGCAGGATTGGCGAACCGCATTGAACCAGCATTTTTACGCTCCGGAAGCCTGCTTTTTCTATGCAGCGACTTTGCCAGATGCAAAAGATATGAAACGCTTTGAAACAGAACGGTTCTCTGTCTGTCTAAAGTCGTTGCGGTTGCAGCAGGCAGTTGCATTATTGATTGCCTATATGCAGGAAGTGATGACAGCACGGATACAGCCGGAATATGAAGTCAAATCCATGCTGCTGAACAGTATTTATCAGATTATGGCAATTCTGGAGGACTTAAAACTAAATGCAGAAAGCATCAATTACTTGAAGCAGCATTATTTCATGCAAATCAATCACATTCCATCGGCGAAAGAACTGCTGGAATTTTTACAGATCATGGAAGCGGACATGGCGGAAATTGAAGCGAAATATCATATTTCACCGGAATCCCTGACCATTCGTTCGATTTTAGATTATATCGCTCAGCACTATGATGAACCATTGACGTTGCGGCAGCTGTCAGAGCAATTTAATTTTAATTATTATTATCTTTCTAAATACTTTTCTTCTCACTGCAAAGAGGGGTTCAACGAATATTTAAACCGGATTCGAGTGGAAAAAGCATCAGAAATGCTGCTGAAAGAAAA
>HF997947.1:0-1708 GCA_000433635.1 Ruminococcus sp. CAG:254 | reverse complement strand
GAAATGCTGCTGAAAGAAAAAACGCCGATTTCAGAGATTTGCGGAGCGGTTGGCTATATGGATCACAGTTATTTTACGAAAGTCTTTAAGAAATTTACGGGATATACGCCCAAACAATTCCGCAATCAAAAACAATGAGCTGCACAGGAGGAATCCCTTATGAAGTTGAAAAAATGGCTGCAAACGAACAATTTATTTTTACGGGTTATTTCCGTTGCAGTGGCAGGCGTGATTCTGGCAACCATTCTGATCACGTGGATCTCCATTCAAACACTGCAAAAAAATTATCTGAAAACATTTCGCAATGCAAACCAGATTTTCACAGAACAAATCAACACCGATATGACAGAATTTTATGCAGAAACGGCAACTGTAATGCAGACCGTCAGAGAAAGCTGGGCATTCCGGCGATATTTTGGTATGTTGGATATGTCCACAGCAGAAGCATCCTATACTATTTATAGTATGAAACGGCAAATTGATGCTATACAAAGTAATCAGCTAAAACAAACGATTCGAATCATAGCAATTGGAAGAAATGGAAGATCTTTTATCAGCGGCGAATCCTCCTTGTCTATCTCACAAGAAGAAATCCTCAACAGCACATTTACAAAATCAATTCGGGAGGCAAACGGGAAACCAGTTGTTCAGTATGTGGAAAACGGACTTTCTACCATTGCAAAGGGAAAAGGTGCATATGTAATTGGTTCTTCGCTGACCTATTCAAACAGCACCATTCCATATGGTTATGTCTATGCAGTCATTCCATTGGATACCATGTCGGGATTTGATATCCGATATACAGGAGCTGCCAGTGAACTTTTTTTGCTGGATACACAGGGAACCGTATTAGCTGCTCCCGATACGGATTTAATTGGAACAAAACAACCGGAATTGTTGCAGAGTGCGAGGAAAAAAACAGAGAAAATTTCTTACAATGGAACAACCTGCTCTGTTGTTTATTCCTATCAGCCGCAGCTGCATTGCTATATTATGAGCCTCATCAATCAGGAACAGATTTTAAAAGATGCCCATATCTTCCGAAATGCCATTTTGATTAGCATGTTGATTTGTATTGGATTGATGATACCGATGTTCTTCTTCATCAATTATTCGGTGCAGCCGATTTATCGGTTGATTCGGCGGATGTCAAAAACCAAGGATGGACAGCTGGATTTAACCTCTAAAATTGAGGAAAGCGGCAGCTATGAAATCAAAGAACTTTCTCATGTTTACAATATTTTGCTGGATGATATTAACCGCTATATCAATCAGCTGGTAGAGGAGCAAAGCAATCGCCGTAAGGCAGAAATTCACGCATTGCAAATGCAAATCAATCCGCATTTCATCTATAACACACTGACAACCATTAAGTGGCTGATTTGGCAGGGAGAAACGGAAAAATCTGTAAAATCCATTGATGCATTTATTATGATTTTGCGGAATACGATTAGCAACAAAAACGAAATTATTTCCGTTGCAGAAGAAGCAAAAAATCTAGAAAACTATATGTTCTTGCTGCATACCCGATTTTCAGAACAAATTCACACAGATATTTTCATTGCGGAATCGTGTGAATCGCTATCCATTCCAAAGCTATTGGTGCAGCCATTTGTAGAAAATGCATTTTATCATGCTTTTTCAGAAACCACCAGTGGTTTGATTCATGTATTTTTCCGCAAAAAAGAAGATGATTTGGTCATTGAAG
>HF997946.1:4890-6023 GCA_000433635.1 Ruminococcus sp. CAG:254 | reverse complement strand
GCATGGAATGTTCCAGAGAGGGAAACTTCTTCGATGACATACTTTGGCTTTACGACCCAGCCGATTAAAACAGCCGTCAGCAGAGCCACAATCGGCATGAGTAAGTTGTTCGAGAAGAAGTCGAAGAAATCGAGAATCTGATAGCCGAAAATCGTGACTTCACTCCAGATGCCATAACCCAGCGTGGACGGCAATGCCATCAGCAGGGCAACGCCCATGACCAGCAGGCAAATCGTCTGCCGTTTCCACTTCAGCTTGTCCTGCAATACGGAAACAATCGTTTCCATTAGGGAGATGGAAGAAGTGAGTGCAGCGAAGAATACCAGCAGGAAAAAGGCTGCACCGAAAATTGCTCCGCCGGACAGACTGTCGAACAGCTTTGGCAGGGTGATGAACATCAGTCCAGGGCCAGCCTTTAAAGCGGCATGGTCGCCATTCGAGAATGCAAAAACTGCTGGAACGATCATCAGACCGGACAAGAACGCAACCAGCGTATCAAAGATTTCAACGTGTCGAACAGACTGTTCCAAGTTGTCTTGTTTGCCCATGTAAGAGCCGTAGGTAATCATGATGCCCATTGCAAGGGACATGGAATAGAAAAGCTGTCCCATCGCTGCAACGACGGTTTTGATGGAAAAATCAGAGAAGTTCGGCTTGATGTAATAGACAAAACCATCCATTGCACCATCCAAAGTCAATGCATAAATTGCCATTGCCAGCGACAGCAGAATCAGGACAGGCATGAGAATTTTGCTGACCTTTTCCACACCCTTTTGCACCCCGATCAGAACGACCAACGCCGTGCAGAAGAGGAAAATTGCAAGGAATACAATGGGCTGTGCTGTGCCGGAAATGAAGTTGGAAAAATAATCGTCTGCTGCGGCTGCGTGTGCCTGTCCGGTAAAATAGACCGTCATATACTTGACAATCCATCCCCCGATCACACAGTAATAGGGGAAAATCAGAATCGGAACTGCTGAGGCAATGTAACCCAGGAACGAAAATTTTTGGTTGACGGCTTTGTAGGCGAGAATGGCACTCTTTCCGGTTTTTCTGCCGATTGCAATTTCTGTCGTCATCAGGGCAAAGCCGAAGGTAACGGCTAAGACTAGATAGACCAGCAGGAAGATCCC
>HF997946.1:1143-4877 GCA_000433635.1 Ruminococcus sp. CAG:254 | reverse complement strand
AGACCAGCAGGAAGATCCCGCCGCCGTATTTGGCTACCAGATAGGGAAATCGCCAGATGTTTCCCAGCCCGACCGCTGACCCTGCCGCCGCCATGACGAATCCCAGACGGCTGGAAAAGCCAGTTTTGTTTGCTTGCTTCATGATTAAAATCATCCTTTCCTTGATCATTGCTGCAAAATGGTGGTGCAGCTGTTTTATTTTTTTTGAGAAGCAATATCTTTTTTATTATAATCGCTCTTTGGAGAAAATGCAATCATTTTTTGGATTTGTTTTCAATTTGTTTGGAATTGTACAAATGACCGTTGAATTTTTTTCAGCAGACCGGAAACATTCCGGATGATTTTTCCGCAGGATGCCAGCGACTTTTGAAAAACCAGTCGGAAAATCGAAAAAGCACTTGATTCCTGACAAAAAATGTTGTATAATAAGGATGTATGCAAAAGCGGCATACAGATTTCCCGTACAGGATGTTCTTTGTGCAGAACGAATCATCTGTGCCGGAAAACCACTATCATATGAAAGGAGTTTGAAGATGATTTATTCAAACGAAGTAAACAAGATGTGCAGCGTTGCACAGGGCGTGAACCATGGTGCTGCTCCGATTCCGGAAGAAGCAAAGTGGGTAAAGGCAAAGGAAATTTCTGACATCTCCGGTCTGACACACGGGATCGGCTGGTGTGCACCGCAGCAGGGAACATGTAAGCTGACCCTGAATGTCAAGGAAGGCATCATTCAGGAAGCATTGGTGGAAACCGTAGGATGTTCTGGTATGACGCATTCTGCCGCTATGGCAGCAGAAATTCTGCCGGGCAGAACCATTCTGGAAGCATTGAATACCGACCTGGTATGTGATGCCATCAACACCGCTATGCGGGAACTGTTCCTTCAGATCGTATACGGCAGAAGCCAGAGCGCATTCTCTGAAGAAGGTCTGCCGATCGGTGCTGGTCTGGAAGACCTCGGTAAGGGTCTGCGTTCTCAGGTTGGTACGATGTATGGTACACTGGCAAAGGGTCCTCGGTATCTGGAAATGACCGATGGTTATGTCACCAAGATTGCCCTGAATGAAGATGATGAAATCATTGGCTACAAGTTTGTAAACTTCGGCAAGATGATGGACTTCATCAAGGCTGGCGACGATGCAAACACCGCTTTTGAAAAGGCACAGGGACAGTACGGCCGTGTTGCAGACGCTGTAAAGTTTGTAGACCCGAGAGAAGAATAAGGAGGAATTTCATCCATGGCATTGTTTGAATCTTATGAGAGAAGAGAAAAGCAGATTCTTGCGGTTCTCAAGGAATATGGCATTGACTCCATCGAAGGGGCTGCAGAAGTAACAAAGGCAGCTGGACTGGACGTTTACAAGATGGTAGAAGGCATTCAGCCAATCTGCTTTGAAAATGCAAAGTGGGCTTACACTGTTGGTGCAGCCATCGCAATCAAGAAGGGTTGCCGCCGTGCAGCAGATGCAGCAGCAGCAATCGGAGAAGGCTTGCAGGCATTCTGCATTCCGGGTTCTGTTGCAGACCAGAGAAAAGTAGGTCTGGGTCACGGTAACCTGGGCAAGATGCTGCTGGAAGAAGAAACCAAGTGCTTCGCATTCCTGGCAGGTCACGAATCCTTCGCAGCTGCAGAAGGTGCAATCGGTATTGCTGAAAAGGCAAACAAGGTTCGGAAAGAACCGCTGCGGGTTATCCTGAACGGTCTGGGCAAGGATGCTGCACAGATTATTGCAAGAGTAAACGGCTTTACCTATGTAGAAACCGAAATGGATTACTACACCGGTGAAGTCAAGGAAGTATTCCGGAAGTGCTATTCCAAGGATCCGGAAAGCCCGAGAGCAAAGGTAAATTGCTACGGTGCAAACGATGTAACCGAAGGCGTTGCAATCATGTGGAAGGAAGGCGTAGACGTTTCCATTACTGGTAACTCCACCAACCCGACCAGATTCCAGCACCCGGTAGCAGGTACTTATAAGAAGGAATGCATCGACGCTGGCAAGAAGTACTTCTCTGTTGCATCTGGTGGTGGTACAGGTCGTACCCTGCACCCAGATAACATGGCAGCAGGCCCGGCTTCTTACGGTATGACCGATACCATGGGACGGATGCACTCTGACGCACAGTTTGCAGGTTCTTCCTCTGTACCGGCACACGTTGAAATGATGGGCTTGATCGGCATGGGCAACAACCCGATGGTTGGTGCAACCGTAGCAGTTGCTGTATCCGTAGAAGAAGCAGCAAAGGCTGGTAAGTTCTAAGCAATATCGGCGTTTTTCTCATTTGATACAACGAAAAAGGGCGTTTTTGCAGCGATGCAGAAACGTCCTTTTTGCTTGCTGTGTCCACATTGTGTCCACGTCCAAAGAAGAAGTGGACACAGCATAATAAAAAAGCAGCCGTTTCCTGAGATGATCAGTTTCAGAAAACGGCTTTTTCCACAATTGGTAGGTTGGAAAAAATAAAAAATTTTCATCCGGTACATCCGGATTGAATGAATTTATTATATCATGTTTTTTTACAACTTGTCAATAAAATCACTTGTCGAATTTTGTCGATGAAAAATTATAGCTTTTCATCTATGTTTGCCACGTGCTTCAGAATTTGTTGCAGCGTGGATTCTTCGGTGTCTGGTTCTGGTTCATTCGGTTGCGTTACTTTTGTGAACCCGTTCAATCCAGCAGTTTTTATGATTGTCGGGTAATCCTTGTAAGCATAATCCATATCACACTCGCCAACAATACCAGGTATACTTTTTTGCCCAATAATGTCATACTCTTCGTTACCAGCTACGTTATACTGCCAAATGCCGTATGGATTTTGATACGTGCATTTACTTGCGTACTGTGCACACCAGACCGTATAACGGCTTTTGATACTATCTGACAGGTAATTGTCTAAGTAGTAGGTGCTGCAATACAGACCGGCATAGTATCCAGATTGCTCCAGCACACTTAAAAATGCATCTACTATTGCAGAACAAGCCGCTTTGCCTAATGCAAATTGTTTTGCAAGCTCCAAGTCCATATAAACCGGATACTCAAACGATTTACCTTTAATAGTCTGCAAAAACACCTGTGCTTCACGTCTTGCCTCGTCTGCCGACATCGCATAGCTAAACCAGTACGCACCGCAGGGGATACCCAGACGCTTACAAGCGGCATAGTTTCGTTCAAACTGTGTGTCTACCTGAGTGGTTTCCCTTCCGTAGCCTGCTCGCAGAATCGCAAAGTCAACCAGTCCGGATGCTTTTGCAGCGTCCCAGTCAACCTCGTTTTGACAGTATGACACATCGATGCCTTTTAAAATACTTGTTGTTTCGGTTGTCTTTTTGATACCAAAATACTTGTAAAAATCCTCTGTAACTGTGCCATTGCCTTTGACCTCGTCACCGAGCCAACGGTATCCTGTCCGCACATCCAGATGTGTGTACTGGTAAGCTGCTGTGATGTTGGCAATACCGCCAAAACCTAAGTCTTGAGCCTTGCAACACACCGTTTTGCTGCTGATCGGCTGCCCGTCCTGCCCGTAACAGCAGACATCTGCAGCAGTACCTTTTGTGTGCTGACCGCTGCTCGTACCGCCTACAGCTTTATCATGGTCTGGGCAGCGGTAGCCGCTTGTTACAATGATTTTGCTGCAATTCAGGGCGGTATAGAGGGCTTCCAGCTTGTCGACCAATTCAGAGGCAAGTAGCGTTTCATGAGATTTTCCACAGCTACACCGGAATTCCC
>HF997946.1:0-1048 GCA_000433635.1 Ruminococcus sp. CAG:254 | reverse complement strand
ACTGACATCCTATCACCCTTTCTTATTTATCCTTTTTCTGTAACAAATCAATTGCTTTTCGGAGCGGTTCGGGGAACTGCACACCCATCAAGCCCACGTTTTCGACCATCGAAATCAACTCGTTTGCCATGAATGCGATACAAACGCCATCTCTTACGTAGGACGTATGCAGGACAGCATCCACCTGCACGGCAACCACAACAAGTGCAAGCGTTGCAACCTTACGGCACAAACCTTTCCAGCCAACTTTAGATTGCAAGCCGCCTGATTCTGTTTTCGGGGATTTTTTAAAAATCCCTGCACAAGCTAACCCCATCAGGTAATCAATCGCCATAAAAATCAGCAAGGCTCTGATTGCTGCATCCCAGCCGCCAAACAGCCCGGCAATCAGACCGCCGACCGTTCCGGCTGCTGCACAAATCCATTCTTTCATTCGGCCGCCTCCTCTTCACTGACATCAGGTTCTTCTTCCGTTTCTTCCGTCGGTGGTTCTCCGTCCGGCGTAATCGTAACCGGCACGTCCTCCAAATCTTTTCCGCCGTCTAAAAATTCTTGCAATGACATCAAAACGCTGTCATTTTCTCCGAGTTGCATTCCTGTTTTATAATTTGTATATCTTATGTACATAAGCTTAACTCTCCTTTGTAAGACCTGATACTGTCCATCCGTTTGCAACCAATGTTGCAACAGCATCATCGGATGCAGCCGTCCGTTTCATTCCGGTTGCTGTAAACTTGCCTGATTTGACACCACTTGCTGCAAAATTTATCAAATTTGCGTCCATATCGGCTGGTGTGATAGCTGTTTTGGATATGTTAACATTTTTAGGATATTTTGTGCCAGAATAGACGCCCGTGATGTTTGAACAGTTGTATAAGCTCAGCAAGCTTGTAATTTTACCACCTAAATCGGATAAATCTCCTGTGATGTTTGGGCAGTTGTATAAGCCCAGCAAGTTTGTAATTTTACCGCCTAAATCGGATAAGTCTCCCGTGATGTTTGGGCAGTTGTATAAGTTTAGCGAGCTTGTAATTTTACCGCCTAAATC
>HF997945.1 GCA_000433635.1 Ruminococcus sp. CAG:254 | reverse complement strand
GCAAGGCTGGGGCACATCCCCAGCTTGCCTTGGGAACCGCAATTGCCCCTGAAACCTTATCTCTTATTACAACCTCTCAATTTTAAAGGCAATTGCGATTCTTTGCGGTTCTCTCCTAGATTTTTGTTGTAGTTTCTCATGTAGTTTTCATTTGCTTCGCAAATGTGGGCTGCTCGCCCACACCTCGGCAGCATTTTTGTAAAACTGCTGCACCGAAAAACTTTTATTTGCCTGCGGCTCGTATCTTACAACCACGCTCGAAAAATCTTATTTTTGCTTCTGCCCTTTTAATTCCAGCAAATAGCGACTCAAAAACTGAAAGAAATCCACTGCTTCCGCATGTTCCACAGCATGCCGATGCAGATGGACAACCAAATCTCGTTGACAAGTCGGTTCAGAAATCGGCAACAAGACAATCTGATCCATGTTCTCTTGTCCCCATGTATAGTGCGGCCAGAATCCAACCCCTAGCCCACCAGCAATTAAATTTTTCACAGTATCTGGACTGTCGCTCTCAAAAATGATGTTCGGCGTAAATCCAGCATGCTGACAGTAGCGGTCACAGATGGAACGAATGCTGCGAGAACCGGACAAGCTAATGAAATTCTGATGGGCGAAGTCTTTCAGCCGGACACTTTCACAGCGTGCATAGGGCGAATCCTGCGGAACAGCTATAAAAATCCGTTCGGTAAAAATCTGATACCGCCCCCGACCATCTGCCGGCTGCTGGAAAAAGGAACGGGTAAAAATTGTAATATCTGCATCTTCACACTGGGAATTTTGAATCAGCCGGAAATTCAATCCACTATGGGATTTCTGATAGGAAATCAGGGCATGTGTGACCAGTGTCGAGGCAGCCAGTACATTCACTCGAATGGTACGTTTCCGGACGTTTGCCATTTCCTGCAATACTTCCGGCAGCTCATGCAGATTTTCCAGAATCGGCTTTAAGGCATCCCGTAAATAGACCCCATACTCTGTCAGGGCAATATTTCTGCCGCTGCGGTGAAACAGTGGCACGCCGAGTTCTTTTTCCAGCCGATGAATGCTCTGGGTGAGGGCAGGCTGTGCAATATGTAACTGTTCTGCGGTGTGGGTGACGTGCTGCGTCTTGGCGACCGCATAAAAATATTCTAATTGTAATAATTCCATAGATAACTCCTCATCATTCCCAATTTTGATTCCAATTTTCTTAATTTTCAGGCGTTCCAGATTCTTTGCACATTCTGAAAAAAATCCTGTCAGTGTCGAATTATTTTTGTGCAGATAGAAACGATTCATAAATTGTACCTTATGAATCACAGGGGAATGTGTGATAAACCCCGCACAAAACCCCCGAAATGGATAACGCCGATAGAATGGATGTGTTCTTATTATATATTGGACGTTTGGAATTGTCAATGCTATAATAAGAACCGTCAAAAGACAAAGACCAGACAAAGCGGTGTATGCATGGGACACATACGCCGCAAAAGGAGGCATTTTTGAAATGCAAACAAAAGATATGATTTCTGCATATCAGACTTTGAATCAAGTGGCAGAGGCAGCCGGTGTAGTATTATTTGGTTCAACCACCGCAGCCAACTTGCCGTTAAATGAATTGTTACAGGATTTTGGTGTCAGCTGCACCGTTTATAATCGCAGCGTAGAAGGCTTGACCATCGAACAGGCAGAATCTTACATTCAGCCCTGCATTGCACCGCTCATGCCGAAGATGATTTTGCTGCATTTTGGAGAAGAAGAACTGAATGCCGGCACGCAGTCGGTTGATAGTATCATAGAAGCTTATCGTTGGCTGTTATATCAGCTGCATACCGCAATGCCGGATAGCCGATTGGTTTTGATTTCTGTGAATAAGCAGCTGCCGCAGGCAACCATTTATAATCGGGCATTGCAGGAACTGGCAAAAGAATATGGCTGCCAGTATGCAGAAGCACCGACCGGAGAAATGAATGAAGCATATGAATTGCAATTTTTCCAGACACTCCGGGGATTTTTCTACGACCATACCATGAATCTAAGCGACATTTTCCGCTATTGCGGTTGATGGCAGTGTTAGAATCTCTTCATTTTATCCTTCCTTGATACAAGAACCGCTCCTCAGAGGATTCCTTTGAGCAGCGGTTCTTGTTTTGTTATTTGGTTGTTGTTTCTGTAGATTTCGTAGATTCCAAAGAATCCGATATGGTGGTATGGGTTTCGGTGGTTTCTCCCATGAGGTCATCTTTGACATCCTCGGCAGCGTCGCCGATATCCGTTAATACATCTTTTCCGGCATCGCCAATATCGTCAGCGACATCGCTTAATTTTGTCACGATGCTGTCGCCGGGAGAATTCGTGATGGTGGTTGTGGTAGCCGGTTGAGAACTGTCATTGGTCTTTCCGCCGCAGCCGGTTAAACAGGCAACTGCCAGCAGAGCAGGCAGCCATTTTCGAGCGTGCATCCAGTTTTCACCTCCCTATTTTTCTGCGTGTTGGTAGTATGAACGGAAGGAATCAAAATTATGCAGTGGCAGCAGAGAAAAAAGATTTCAACAGTGTTTTCCACAACTAGTTGAAAAATCGGGAAACGCCGATATCTGGGGCTATTTTCGATGTCGGGATAGTTGAAAACTGTGGAAAACTCAAAAAATAGCGTATCTGCTCGTGTTTTCTTTCCACAGATTGTTGAAAATGAAGTTGAAAGTTTGGATTTTCGGCAAAAAACCGGAAAAACGGACAGAAATTCTATGAAAAATGGGAATGATTTTTAGAAAAATGTGGAAAAATCGAGCCACTTTTCCATAGAAGATGGTGAAAACGTTGGGGAAACGGTTTTAAATTTACGGAACACTTTTCTTTCTGTATGTGGAAATGTCTGTTTTTTTCAATACGAAAGCGAGAGGCTGTGTTATACTAACGACAGTAAGAAACATTCTTACCAATCCAAAAAAATGAGAGATAGAAAGGTGTCGTGTAACATGGAATTTCAGAGAGTGAATATCAGCGGTGGTTCAAGTTTTGAAGAGGTTGCCGGTTATTCGAGAATTGTAAAAGCAGATCCGTTTGTATTTGTTTCCGGAACAACTGCGGTTACACCGGAAGGGACGGTTTATGGCGAGGGCGACCCGTATGCACAGGCAAAGTATATCTTTACAAAACTGGTGAAGCTGCTGGAAGAAAACGGCGTTTCTAAGGAAGAAGTGGTGAAGGTGAATATCTGGGCAACCAGTTCTTCTTATAATATGGAAATCACAAAAGCCTATTCGGAATTTTTCAAGGAAAGCCGTCCGTGCTGCACTTGGATTGGCATTAAGGAACTGAACCGTCCAACACAGCTGGTTGAAATTGAAATGCAAGCACTGATTGGTGCGAAGCTGTAAGCAGCGGTTTTGCTGAATGAAATAAGATTGTATCGAAAGTTTTTTCTGCCATAGAGATTTTGGGCGATATACCGGGAAAATACGCCTCCGTTGGGGATATCGTCCGAAATGTCCATTCCCTGTGCTTCTGGTGAAGCACAAACATCCGCAACAGAAGATAGCCGATTCTGAGAAAGGGCCGGCTGTCTTCTTTTTTATGGTTTGGATTGGTTGCAAGAACCGAGCCGCAGGCAAAATAAAAAGTTTTTTGATCCAA
>HF997944.1:2959-9555 GCA_000433635.1 Ruminococcus sp. CAG:254 | reverse complement strand
CCCGTGGAGGATTGAACACAAAGCTCCATGCAATTGTAGACGGTCTTGGAAATCCTGTAGAATTTCTAATCAGTGCTGGGAATGATGCAGACAGCAAGCATGCGATTGATTTATTGAAAAAAGTAGACATCACGAAAAGCAATATCCTTGGGGATAAAGCGTATGGTTCAAAAGAAATTCGGTCATATATTACAGAAAACGGCGAATCCTATACAATACCTCCAAAATCAAATACAAAAGAACCCTGGGCATGTGATTATTATCTTTATAAAGAACGTCATCTTGTAGAATGTTTTTTTCAAAAATTAAAATGGTTTCGCAGAATTGCTACTCGTTATGATACGTTGGATGCTTCTTTTCTTTCCTTTGTTTACCCTGCTTCTATTATTATTTTGTTGAAATGATACAATTATCTTGATTTTTCAAACAAGGTCTAGGGACAAAGCAGAAAAATGAAATATCAATTTAGTTTTCTTGCCACCTTATTCTCCAAATCTGAATCTGATAGAAAGACTTTGGAAATTTCTCCGAAAAGAAATCCTTGCCAATCAATACTACCATAGCTTTCGGGATTTTTATTCTGCGATTGAAAGCTTTGTAAAAACGCTTCATGAAAATTATTTTGAACAGCTTTCCTCCCTTTTGACTTTTCGCTTCGAGGTGTTTGATTTTTCTGATTTTTATTGATTTTTAGAATAGAGGATGGTATATCTCAATCGCTGCTCTTTCCGGACCTCCGACGGCATGCAGCGAAAAAAGCTGCTGCATCCTCCAGAAATTCATTCTTTTCACTCAAACGACGATTTTCTTTTTCCAACGCTTTGATTCGCTTTTTCAGCTGCTGATTCTCTTTGGCAATGCTCAACGCTTCTTCCTAGCTGCGTTCGTCGCATCCGATCAGCTCGGCTGTTTTCACCTTTTGCATCCAGCTGTACAATTTGTTGGCAGGGATTTGCAGCTCCTCTGCTGCTTTTGCTGATTCAAGGTTTTTGGCGAACTTGACCGCCTGCACTTTGTATTCCTCGTCGTATCCTTCATTTTTCCTTTTTTCTATTTTATTCCCTTGTGGCTTACGTGTCAAGTTTGTTATATAGGATCAAAAAGCACATCACTTTCCACACCGATAGGCGTAAAAGTAACGTGCTTTTTAGCTTTTTATGCTTTTGAAACGATTCCTGCGTTCATCAAGTCCTGTATTTCCTGCCGATTTGGCATCACCTTCAATGCCCCTTTTCTTGTTGTAATCAGCGATGCTCCCGCATTTGCAAAATACAGCAATTCCAGAAGCTGCTCTTTCGTGAGCTTGTCCGCTTCATGCTCCAACACATAGTTCAGTACACAACCAAAAAATGTATCTCCTGCACCAGTTTTCTCCACGGGTTTCACATCATAGACCGGTGCTTTTGCGATTGCATTTCTGGTATAAGCACAGCTTCCATTTCCACCAAGAGTAATACAAATCAATTGCATCTGCGAATATTTTTCCAAGAGTTCCCTTGCTGCCCGGTCATAGTCCGAATGCCCGAACAGAAACTCCACCTCATTATCTGAGATTTTCAGAAGATTGCATTTTGAAAATCCATATTCAATTTCTGTTTTTGCATCTTCAAGATTTTTCCAAAGCGGTTCCCGTAAATTCGGGTCAAAGGAAAGCATCGCTCCGCTTTCGATTGCAGTATCTATAGCAAATCTGGTGGCTTCCCGAACGCCTGCATGGGTCGAGGAAAGCGTGCCAAAGTGAAAAATTTTGGAATCCCGAATCAAATCTGTACGCACTTCCTGCTTGCTCAGCATCATGTCTGCACCCGGATTGCGAATAAAACTGAACTCCCGTTCGCCATCTGCAAAGGTATGCACAAAGGCAAGCGTCGTTGGAACGCTCGCATCTGTCACGAGTCCGTCTGTACAAATGCCAACCTCGTTTATGGTTTCTGCAAGCTGTCTGCCGAACATATCTGCTCCGACTTTTCCAATGAATGCAGTTCGTTTTCCCAGCTTAGAAAGCATGGCAAGCACATTGCAAGGAGCACCACCTGGATTTGCTTCCAGTAGAGGATTCCCCTGTGAACTGATTCCACTTTCAGTAAAATCAATCAACAGTTCACCCAAAGCTGTTACATCATAATTTTTCATTGCATTTTCCTCACTCTGTTGTATACAACGTATAGGCTTCGCCATCAATGTGATTTGATAACCCGTATACCACGCTGCTGATTACAGCTTCGCCCTGATTGGCATAGACTTCAATCAAATTGGAATCCACATAAATTTCCAGTTCACAGCCGTTCTTGAGGACTGGCGTTTCTGCAGTCAGCCGATAATTGTCATCTTTCACAAATACAGCAGAGCGGTCAGTGAAAAGCTTGTTTTGCTTTCTCCAAATCTGGTATCCGCCAATATTGATGCATTCGCCATTTTCCAGTGTTGTTTTTACCAGATAGCCTGACTTGCCAGCTTGCTTTGGAGAGGAAATCTCTTTCACAAATGCGTTTCGGATATGCGGATGGGGCTGAAAATAAATCTGTTGATTCTTCACAGAAACCACTCTTGGAATACACATCATGCCGTTCCACTTACCGTCTACTGCCTGCGGCATTCTCATCCATGCAATGACAATACGGTTTCCGTCTTCATCCGTTGTACTCTGCGGGGCATAGAGATCCAATCCGTAGTCCAAAAACTGATAGTCCTCTGCAAGCTGCATCGTTCCAGTCGATTCATCGAATGCGGAAAACATACAAATCGCTGCGGAATCATATGCTTTTCCATCATTCAGAAACTCCATCGGAGAGAATACTGTAATGCCCTTGCCATCAATCTCGAAATAGTCTGGACACTCCCACATCCAGCCAAAGTTGTCCTTTTCCACGTGACTGAGATATGTCCAATTCTGCAAATCACTGCTCTTATAAATCAGCAGTCTGCCCTTGTGGTCAACGGAACTTCCCAGAACCAGATACCACGCATCTTTTCCACGCCATACCTTTGGGTCACGGGTGTGGGTCTTGTTGCCAATGGCTTCTTCTGCAATGGGTGGAATGATGGTCTTTTTTCTTTTGACATTATCGAACGTCATACCGTCATCGGAAGAAATCATCAGTTGTGCAGCAAGAAACTGGTCGTTTTGGCACTGATTAATGTCTTCTGGATTTTCCTCCAAATAATTGACACCTGTATAAAATAAGTAGAGTGTCCCATCCTGTTCCACAGCACTTCCGGAAAAACAGCCGCTGCGGTCATCTGTTTTGGTCGGATACAGGGCAATGCCTTTTTCCTCCCAGTTTACCAAATCTTTGCTGACAGCGTGTCCCCAGTGCATTCTGCCCCATTGCGGAGCATAGGGAAAACATTGATAAAACAAGTGATATTGTCCCTTGTACCAGATAAATCCGTTTGGGTCATTGATCCAGCAATTTGGAGCTTTAAAATGAATGTTCTGCATCATAATCATATCCTCCTATTAGAAAAGGCTTTCTTCGGTTTGTGTATCAAAGAAGTGCATTCTGGACGGAACAAAGGTAAAATCAATGGTATCGCCAGGTTTGCTGATTTCATACTTAGACACTCTTGCAACGGAACCAGTGCCACCAAAGTTAAAGTACAGATTATTCTCATTTCCCATAACTTCTACACTGTCCACGGTTGCAGACATGATATTGTTCTTGTATAGATCCAGATTTTGCGGATCCAGCTTGATGTCCTCACCACGAATGCCGAGAATGAATGCACCCTGTCTGCCGTTCAGTTTCGATACCATAGATTCCGGCAAGTGCATCTTATTCCCATCGGAGAAAGTCATGGTAGTTCCAGTCACTTTTACTGCATAAAAATTCATCTGCGGCGAACCGATAAACCCAGCCACAAACTTATTTGCCGGATGCTCATACAAGTCCATTGGCTTGCCCACCTGCTGAATCACACCATCTTTCATAATAACAATGCGGTCTGCCATCGTCATTGCTTCCACCTGATCATGTGTCACATAAATCGTAGTGCTGCCCAGCTGACGGTGCAACTTGCTGATTTCGCTTCTCATGCTGACTCTCAATTTCGCATCCAAGTTGGAAAGCGGTTCATCCATCAGAAACAGTTTCTGATTTTTGACAATTGCACGCCCCAGTGCGACTCTCTGCCGCTGTCCGCCGGAAAGATTCTTTGGCTTCCGGTAACGATATTCCGAAAGTCCCAGAATCTCGATTGCCCAGTCCACCTTTTTCTTGATTTCGTCTGCTGGAACTTTCATATTTTTCAAGCCATAGGAAATATTCTTTTCCACGGTCATGTGCGGATAGAGTGCATAATTCTGGAACACCATAGAAATTCCACGATCTCTTGGCAAAACGGTATTCATGCGTTTTCCGTCAATGTAGAAGTCGCCGCTGGTGATTTCTTCAAATCCGGCAATCATACGAAGTGTGGTCGATTTTCCGCAGCCGGAAGGGCCAACAAAGGCAATAAATTCGCCCTCTTCGATGGAAAGGTTGAAATCGGTTACGGAATTTTTCTCTGCACCTGCATATTTCTTGCAGATGTTTTTCATTTCAATAAAGCTCATAAGTTAACCCTCCTTGGAACCTGTGGAAACAACACCCTCTACAATCTGCTTGGAGAAAAGGGCATAGATGATAATAACCGGAATCGTAATCAAGGTGATGACAGCAAGTGTCTGTCCCATCGTGGTATTGTCATTGGATGTGATGGAATTTAAACCGATCTGAGCCGTCAAAAGATCGCTGGATGTGAACACCAGAGATGGCCAGAGGTAGTCATTCCATACATTTAGAAATGTGAAAACGCTGACCGTTGCAACAACTGTTTTGGACATTGGCAACACCATTGTAAAGAAATATTTGACCGGATTGCAGTGATCCAACTGTGCAGCCTCCCAGACATCATCGGGCAGACTGACAAAAACTTGTCGGAACAGGAAAATATTAAACGGGTTGACGATCATCGGGAGGACATAGCCAAAAACGGTATTCAGCAGTCCCATTTTGGAAACAAACATAAAGTTGATGGTGATAATGGTTTCTGTTGGAATAATCATCAGCATCATGATAATTGCCAGCCATCTGTCACGAAATGGGAACTTGATTTTTGCAAGAGCGTATCCTGCTAATCCATTGACAATGACACCTGCAACAATCAAAATGGCAGCATAGAATAGGGTATTCAACATATAGCGGAGAAAGCTGGTATTGAATAAGATTTCCTTGTAGTTATCGAAAAAACCTTTTCCTGGAGCAGGTGGAACGAATGCACGAACAGAGTTCATATCTGCGGTAATGGCTGCATCCTGTTTGAACGAGTTTGCAATCATCCAAATAACTGGAAACAGGAAAAACAGGGATAACACCAACATGACGGCAACAAAAATACCGTTAATGATTCTTTGCTTTTTTGTTTTCATGTTTTTCCTCCTTATCCTTTGTCAGAAGTGTTTGAATGATGGTAAGAATGACAACAAATACGGTGAAGACAATTGCCATTGCCGAAGCAAGACCAATTTCCCAGTTTACCGTGCCGGTTTCGTAAATATCATAGACAATCGTATAGGTTGAGTGAGAAGGTCCGCCGCCAGTCATTACCATTGGCTGTACAATCATACGGAATGCTCCGATGGTCACCGTGATAAAGACAAATACACAAAGCGGTTTCAGTTCCGGCAGTGTGATATTCTTAAATTTGCTCCAAGCACTGGCATGATCCATTTCCGCAGCTTCATAGAGTGCCGGATTGATTGCCTGCAAGCCACCCAGAAAAATAATCATCTGATAGCCAACACCTTGCCAGACACTCATCAGTGCAATGGAGGGGAGTGCCTGATTGGCTCCGTAAATAAACGGCTGTGCATCAATGCCAAAGTTGGAGAGAATGGTGTTTAGAATGCCTTCTGGGCTATAAATTTGCATCCAGAGGTTTGAAACGACCGCCAAGGACATGACCACTGGGATGAAAAATGCAACCTTGAAGTATTTCTTACAAACTGTGACCTTGTTGATGAGCAATGCCAATCCCAATGCTCCCAGTGTTTGCAGGGGAACAATGATCAACACGAATTTGATGGTGTTTCCAAAAGCGGTAGTAAACAGATCGTCTTTGAAGATGTTTTTGAAGTTTTCCAGTCCTATGAAGTGTGTCAGCTTTGGATTCAATGCAAAATAATCGGTAAAGCTGTAAATCAGAGTGAGTATCATCGGAATGAACAGGAACACCGTCATCAGAACCAGTGCGGGTCCAAAAAAAGACATCCCGAGAATGGAATTTGATTTCTTTTTCATGTTATCTTGTGTAACGCTCGAGCTTTGCGTTAATCCTTTCTACAGATTGATCCATTTCTGTTTGCACATCTTTGCCGCTCAATCCAACATCCTCTAAAACTTGCTGGAATGATGTGCTGACCTGCGGATAAACAGGGGTTTTTGGTCTGGGGTGACCATAATCTCTCAGTTGTTCATAAAGAGCCTTATAATTTTCATCCTCTTCAAAAGTGGTAATTTGGTCATATGCTGCATAAGTGGAAGGCATACTTTTTGTATTCTCATAGAGAAGAACGCCGCTGTCCACGCCGCTCATCCATTTTACCAGTTCTGTGG
>HF997944.1:0-2947 GCA_000433635.1 Ruminococcus sp. CAG:254 | reverse complement strand
CATCCATTTTACCAGTTCTGTGGCTGCTTCAATGTGTTCGGTTTTGGTAGTCGCCGCATATGCCCACGAACCAGTTGGGGTATATCTGCCTCCATCCCAGTTGTCACTGACAATATACGGTGCAACACCAAGATCAATATCGCTGTAGCTTTGATAGATGGTATTGACTTCCCAAGCACCGTCAAACTTAAATGCTGCACGTCCGCTTTCAAATAAGTTTTCAATCGGGGTTGCAGACATATATTTGTTTTCCACCAGTCCTCGGAAGTACTGGAATACGGCTGCGTTTTTGTCCGAGTTGAAATATCCGTCTGCGGTCAGTCCGTCCTCGCTGATAAGGTCACCGCCGTTTGACCAGATGAATGGAGCATAATAATAAATGCTGGCTTCCCCGACCGGAAAGGTCATGTCCAAGGGATACCCGTTTTTGCTGTCCATAATTGGTTTCAGCTGTTCCAAAATATCCAAAAATTCTGAGAACGTCCAAGGATGATCCTTGTCTGGCACTGCAATGCCAGCTTCTTCTAAGATTGCCTTGTTATAATAAAGACCTACGCTGGATTCCATTGCACCTAATGCATATAGTTTGCCATCTATCGTTCCCTGATCCAGAATCGAATCTAAATAAGCCGATTTTTCTTCCTCGCTCAGTTCGGCAAGCGGCTGAATGATGCCGTTTGCTGCATAAGCAGAGATATTTGGTCCGTCTACAGTGATGACATCGGGGAGATCTCCCGACATAACAGATGCATTGATTTTATCCGAATAACCGCCGCCACTGTCATTTCTCGGAATAAATTCAATGTCTGCAAAGTAAGTGCCGTCATACTTTTCATTGAAACGTTCCACCGATTCTTTATAGGCTTCTCCCTCTGGTGTGTCCTCAATGGTATGTACCCACATACTGATGTACTGCTCTCCCTCATCATAGCCCTGCACATCGCCAGGTTTCACAGTTTTACTGCATCCTGTCAATGAAACTGTGCTTGTCAGTATGGAAAGAGCTGTCAAAAAGATTGGTAGCTTTTTCATTCCTGTTTTCCTCCGTTCCTTGTTAAGTAACCGGTTACTTTACTAATTACATCATACCATAGGAGCAGGGGATTGTCAAGCATTTTCCCGATTTTTGTAGCAATTTCTAAAAATAATGAAAATGTTTTGTGCAATTCTACAAAACCAGTTACTTTACTAATTCTTTTGTTGATTCCAGAATGGTTCTGTGTTATAATGAAGATAAAAATAGGAGGCAGAAAAATGGCGAAAAAAAATGTGACATTTGCAGATATTGCAGCATATACTGGATTTTCAAAAACAACGATTTCCAGATATTTTAATAATCCGGATTCTATTACCGTGGAAAATCAAGAGAAGATTGCCAATGCCTTGGAAATATTAAATTACAAGGAAAATAAACTGGCAAGAGTGATGGCAAACGGAAAAACAGAGATGGTAGGGGTAATCATCCCGAATTTATATATGCATTATTATTCGGATATGCTGGATCATATCATATCTACTTATGAAAAGTATGGCTATAAGTTCATCGTATTTGCCGGAAACGAAGATGCAGAGGTCGAACGGCAGTACATTCAGGAACTTCTTGCTTACAAAACAGAGGGATTGATTATCTTGAGCTATACGCTTTCTTCTAAAGAATTGTCAGAATACCATATTCCCATTGTAACGATTGAACGGGAAGACGAATATGTGTGCAGTGTCAACACAGATAACTACATGGGAGGCATGCAGGCAGCAACCATTCTCGCCAAAAGCGGTTGCGACATTCTAATTCATGCCAATGCAGATTTTCCAAGCAACATTCCAGCTTATGGCAGAATCCAAGGATTTCAGGATTTCTGTAAGGCAAATGGATTTGAACATCGCATCCTAATTCGGGATTTTGGTGCCAGCTTTGAGGAAAACAATGTTGAAATTGCAAAGCTGTTGCAGGAAATCGAAGAAGCATATTCAGAGAAAAAAGTGGGAATTTTTATGCCAAATGATACGCATGCCAACATTTTACTGAACTGTATAATCCGGAAATATGGGATGTTGCCGGAACGATATAAAATTGTTGGTTTCGACAACTCTCCTGTTTCCAGAGAGGCGGTCATTCCAATCACTACAGTTGGTCAGCAGATAGATAAAATTGCACAAGAGGCAGTAGAACTGCTTTCACAGCAAATTAACGAACGAAAGAAACGCAGACCAAAGCCTCTTTCCGCACCCATTCACAAGGTGCTTACTCCCGTTTTGATTCGCAGAGAAACGACAAAGTAAAAAAATACTGTCCTCTTTAAAAGGGCAGTATTTTTTGCAGTTTCGTAGAATTTTATCTGTTTTTCAACATTTTCGATTGACAAATGGGCTGTATTATGCTATATACAATATGTCTCATTTGGAAGGCCACCATTCAGGTCATATGCAAACTTGTCAATATTTAACGCATTTAATTTTTTTCTTAACTCTCTTTTTGTCATCTCAATACCTCAAGTTTAAGATTTGAACTTTTTAGAGCCTGTTGACATTAAAGAACAGTACGCAAAAATCGAAAAGTATTTTCCAATTCAGCGAGGGAACGTAAAGATTGACAACTACGCTTTTATCAATGCCATCTTATAGATTGCCGAAAACGGGTGCAAATGGAACAGTGTTTATCAAAAGTTTAAGAGATGGTGTAAAAATGGTGTGATACAGCGTGTGTTTCATGCTCTGCAACAGGAAAAGATTATTGCAATCAAAGTGGAGGTTCTGGCATTAGACAGCACCTCCTGCAAACTGCACCCCGATGCACATGGGGTTTTGAAAAATGCGGAAAGCAATCCATATAATCTGCTCACTTTTTAATCTCTCTGGAAAATATCTCTCGTGTAAACCGCCGTGCATGATATGCCCAGTGGCTTCCATCACACGATTGATCGCCTTGAAAAACACTTTCCACAGATAG
>HF997943.1 GCA_000433635.1 Ruminococcus sp. CAG:254 | reverse complement strand
CATACAATACGCAGGATATGATGACGATCAACAACAGCGGTGATGAGGTCGGATTCACCCTTGAAATTAGCGGTGGACCTGCGAAAAATCCGACCATTTATAACGCTCTGACGGACGAATATATGCAGATTTCAGGCGATATTCAAAAGGGCGATGTTATCACCATAACTACGAAAACAGGCAACAAAACCGTTCTTCTGGAGCGTGAGGGCGTTGTGACAAACATCATCAATCGGCTTGTTTCAGGCTCAACATGGCTAAATCTGAAAGCAGGCGAAAATAAATTCTATGTCCGTGCATCAAATGGGCTGAACAATATCAAAGTTCGCCTGATACACCGAAATGCGTACTTAGGAGTGTGAGAAATGCAGATTGAAATTTACAATATGATTCCTGTTGGCGAAAATATCTCCATATCACTTGAGGCTGTCTGTGACAGCTTTTCTTCGCTTTTATGGGATATTGAATATTACAAATGCGGTGCTTTTGAAGTGTATATTGCTGCATCTCCCCGAAATATCGAGATTTTTCAAACTGGCAGAATTGTTGGTCGTGATGATGACAAGGAACATTTCGGACTGATTGAATCCGTGGAACTTGAAACCGATGCAGAAGATGGAGATTATCTCATCATCAAGGGCAGATTTTTAATGTGCTTACTTGAACGCAGAATCATCTATCCCACATTCAACTTTACAAAACTTGTTTCATATTCTCAGATTATAATGAATGTTGTACAGTATAAC
>HF997942.1:33037-61411 GCA_000433635.1 Ruminococcus sp. CAG:254 | reverse complement strand
GGTTGCAGATGTTGTTGTTACTGGATTTGTTGTCAATTTCGTCGTTGTCGTCATCTGTTTGGTTGTAGATGTTGTAGTCATTGGTTTCGTTGTTATCAACTTGGTCGTTGTTACAGTTGTAGTAGTGGTTGTAATCGTCGTAGTGGTAGTGGTAGTTGTTGTTACCTGTTCATTGAAATACTTATTTCCAGAACGATAAACTTTCTTCCCATGAATCTTCGGGTACTGATCCACACCAATTTCCTGTCCCCAAACTTCCGCTTCCTGTCCATCCTGAAGCAAATATGCAACAGAACCGGACTGGAATTGCTTGGTTGTCTTTGCTGTAACACCAGATAGGAGTTTTGTTTGTCCTGAGAATTGATTCTTGTCATAATAGCAGTTAGAAATCGTTTCACAATCTGCAATTGGAATCACGCTTCCCTGCAACGAAGTTGTTACTGCTCCGGCATAGAAACAATTCTTGATATTACTTTTCTTGATATTACTTTCCATTGCAAATGCAGTAATGCCGCCTGCTTTCGTAAACGAATCAATCGTTCCAACACTCGAACAGTTGACAATTTCTGAACCGTGCGCTTCTGCGGTAATACCACCAGATACCATTGCATAGACATTGACTCTGGTTTCACAACAAGAAATGGTACTACCCCCTGCTTGTGCAGCAATTCCACCAACAGAGGAATAATCAGCACCAGCATTGAAATAAGAATCTGCTACCGTTACATTCTCAACAGTTGCATTTTCCAACAGTCCAAACAGTCCCAAATACAACTTTCCTTGTAATGGTTGTGTTCGGTCTTGACAGAAATAAAGCCCGTTGATCGAATGTCCTCTACCGTCGAATGTTCCAGAATATGGCGTTGTATGGGAAGATCCAATCGGTGTCCATGTGATAAATGCACCATCTGAAAGGTCGCCGTTTGCATCCAATACACCCTGATTGACTGTAATGTCACAGCCCAGCACTGCATTTGCATCGGTCTGTCCCTCGTTGACCAGCTTTGCAAATCCATACAATTCCGCAGTGTTGGTAATTACATAATTGCCGTCTTCATCGGTTTGCGGTGTGACACATCCATATCCGCAGACGCTGCAAACCTGATTTTCATCCCAAGTGTGTGCTGTCTTTTCAGCATCAATTCCTGTACAGCCTTCATTCAGACAAACCAACCAATGGGAATCCTCATCAAAACCATAACGATAATGATGCTTCTGCTCGGTCGTTTGCCAGATTGCATATACACTGCAACAAGAATCATCTACTGTATAAGTGTCCCCAGCCTTGCAAATCGTTTCCTGATAATCGTCATAATCGTCATTCGTTACAACTTTCCATCCGGCAAAGACATAGGTTTCATAAGCGGTGTTTTCTCGCTCCGGAATCGCCCAATCATCAACTTGATTTTCTCCGACAGGAAGTTTTTTCGTGTAACGTGTTCCGCCATCACTGAATGTTCCGCCGTTTGCATCAAAGTCAAAGGTACACTCTGAAATCTCTGTAACAGCCGTCAATTCTAAATAACCAGTATCTTCTGTCAGGGTAATCGCTGCATTCGGGTCATCCAATCGGTATACCGTTCCATTCGAGTCTTTCCACCCGACTGTCTGATAGGTAAAGATTCCGTCTAAATCATAGGGAACTGGGAAACCGCTAATCGGATACGTTCCGAAGTTCAAAAGAACCTGATTGTTTTCATTAAAGTCATGTTCCGGTGCAACTGCATTTCCTGTTGCGTTTTGGAAGTTTTTATCTGCATGAAGAATCACAGCAACGCCCTTTTGTTTCCAAACAGCAGTAAAGACGGTATCCTGTTCTTCATCCGAAAGTGTAAATTCTTCCTCTAAGCCATGAATGATGTCTGTTTTATCCCGACTATCCTTCCAGCCAACGACTTCAAATAAATACTTCTCTGGAAAATACGTTTGAACGGGCTGATTCAATTCGGAGAATTTGTGTGTTCCCTCTGCAAGCAGCATATTGGAAGTGTTCATACCGCTATAGGTATAACTGCCGATTTGCCCGATTGGTTCTAATTGTTCACTATCCAGCCGAATTTGCATATTGCATATCCAGTGTGCTGTCAATGTCTTGTTTTGTTTGTCAACCGTAAATTGGTCGTTCTCCAATCGGTTTCCGTCTTCATCTGTCCAATAATCTATTGTATAGTCGGAAGACAAGTCCGAACTGTCACGGTTCGGGCGGGTATTTGCCCAGCAGGTATAATCTGCAATGTTATACGTGCCATTGTCCAATTTCTTTGTGAACGTCTGATGCTTCTTGACGTCTGCACTTCCATAACTCATAAAGTAACCATCTTCGCCCGCATCAAATGTAATCGTATGTCCGGTGTGTCCTTCCCGAATTTCCACCTTTTTGAATACATTGACTGCAGTTGATTTTCCATTCGGATAATAGAAATGCGTCTGCAAGGAGGTCATTGAAGCATAATCATACACTTCATATCCCGTTTCACTGTCGATGTGCTTCGTCGTTTCATACAAGTTTTTGATGTAGGTTTCCAGCGGTAAATATGGGGTATATGGTCCTTCATATACATAAGTCTGAACAGAATCGCCTTCTTTGGTTTCATTGGTCAAATAAGGCTTTGCTGAAGCTGGAAATTCCGGTTCAAACTGCAATGGCAGTTCGATTTCTGTCTGGAAGGTAAGCGGTTCTTTTTTGTAAATTGCGGTCAGCGTCAGGCTCTTTTCTGCGGTGAATAAACTTCTCTGCCGATAGTCAATTTCACCATCGCCATCTGCATCCCAGCCTTCCAGCCACTGCAATGTTTCACCATCTTCTGTTGGATAAGCATTGTCAATCAGTTCATGTGGTATAACGGTGTCTCCGGGAAGTACTCGATGTGTAAGCTGTTCCTGCTCCGTCATCGTTCCATCGTCATTCTTAACACGGAACTGCCCCATTTCACCCGGCAGAAAATCAATCTTGTAATAGGTCATAAAAGCAGGACGGAAGAAAATATCACTGGTGTAATAAGTTGTCTTGTATGCTTTATCTGCCCTGATCCATGCGTTTATTGAAACAGGATGATATTCCCAATAACGGAACTTACTGAAATTGGAAGAAGCTGCAATGGTCTGCGTGAAGACATCTTCTGTTGCTCCACTTGCATAGACTTTTTCTCCACCAAATGTCACTTCTTTTCCGTCAAAATTGATTTCCAACCCATTTTTCAATGTGACTTCGGTAAAGTCCTCATATTGCTGTTTGTCGCCATTATAGGTTTGAAAATGCAGCGTGATTTCTGGAATTTCATAAATCCCTCTTAAAATCATGCCATCCTCCGTGGCTTCCGGTAAAATGGCTTTTCCATCGGCATCCAATTCATAATCGTTGACGCCATCGCCATCTTTATCCCATCCCTGTACCAGACCATAGCCTTCCATATAGGTGGAATCATACGGGGCTTTTATGGTGTCGCCGATTTCGAATGCACGAGTTAGGCTCTTTACATCTACTGCTTCGTTGCCGGTTTTGTCATAGGCATCTTCGTTGCCGTACAAGAATGTAACGTTGCAATCCCGATAGTTGGCATGATATACCTGTACAAAGCCATCTTTGGGATTCCTATAGTTAATGAATTGAACTGCATTCCATGCATAATCCCACTTATTTTTGTAATAACTTGCATCATAAGTTGCCAACACTTCCTCCGGACTTTTGTCGAATGAAGTCAATCCCAACCTTTCTATCGTATCATTTAATTCATAATATTGAGAGACACTGGGATCCCAAGTTGAATTCCAACTCGTTCCATAACTTAGGGCGGTTAATTCAGAAAGTCTATCACCTGTTACATAATCTCGACCTCCCCATCCAGTAAACATTGCATTTTCTGCTTCCTTTGGCGGAACGGGTGTTTCCCCAACCGTACAAGCCCGAACTTCTGCTTTCCACTGTTTCGCATCTACATCATAATAGGAAAATGACACATAATACTGTTTTGGGGTCACATTCACATAAAAAGAAGTATCTTTTGCAATGTAAACGCTGTTCATTCTATATTCACTACTTGGGTTATATTTGAAAGATTCATCATTGCTACAGCTATATCCATCTACCCGAAATATCACTTTGTCCAAATCTTTGTGTACTCCAAAAGAACCAACTGGTTCTATTGCAAGCACTTCTTTTGTTTCAATGATCTTAGTCGAACCGTCTGGGAACTGATATCCAAAGCTTGCCGTATAGGTCTTACTAAAATCATCAATCGATGTAATATCGGTAGATGGGTCTGACCAATATAGTTTCGTGGAAACAAAGGATTCTCCATCTGCGGTCTGTGTCGAAGAAAGCGAGAACATCGGAATATCAAAATAAATATCCACATTTGCGATGAACGCCTTTGCATTCGTCTTGTTCGTATCAACAGAAACCATTCGATTGGAATCATTGTAACGCAAAGCCTTGTTGGAAAATTGCGGATAGAAATTGCCGTTTAATTCTTGGTCGACCGCTGTTGTAAGTTTTCCTGTCGTCAAGTCCACATATTCTGGTTTCAGTCCACAGATTTCAACAATATTTGCCTGATTCTGGTGCATGAAATAGCGGTTGTTTCCGTCTTCATCCTGACTGAATCCAACGCCATTCCCTGTAGACTTTTTGCTGTCCAATCCATATACAACATACCGGCTGCCCCAGCTAAACAGCTTCCACTTATCTTTGAACAATCTTGCATCTTTTTCCACATCGAATGCCTCTGCTCTCGCAAACGCCTTGATTTCCAGATAGATGCCCACTTCCAAGTAGTAAGCACCGTTGAATTTCTTCTCTACGAGAGAGGAATGCTGCCGTTCTTTTTTCAGGCTGAAATTGACATATCCATACAAATCCGTATAAACGCCCACTTCAATCGAAATGCCGATTTCTCCATATTTTTCAAGTCCTGTAAAGGAAAGGGTCAGCTCGCCTTTCAAACCGGTTTCCACACCAATTCGTCCGCAGGCATTGAAATTGTAGGCGTAACGGTTTGCACCACTCAATTCATTTTTATATCCCTCTACTTTTCCGCTGGAAATGCCTCTCATGCCAACCTGTGTGGCATCCAGCTGGGTAAAGTTACTGGAAATGCCAGCTGCCAAATCCAGCCGCAAGGTATAATTCAAATTCAGACTAACTGTGAAAATTGGAATAAACGGAATGACACGGAATTTTCCGCTGACAATCGTTTCATCGCAGATGTCAATAAATCCAGTGTCCGCATTGATGATATCGCTGTATCGCTGGAGCATTTCTTCCGAAGTCATCTTACTGGTGACACTTTCGGAAACGTCCAGCCATTCGCCGCCCTCTTCCCGAATGGCAACATTGAAATCAAATGTCACCTGCGAATAGATATTTGCAGCATAGTCAAATTTTAAATTGATACCCTGCCATTCTTTGCAGCCCTGCATGTTAATTTTCAGGTATTCGGTAATATCGGTTGCGGCTTTGATTTCCACGCCGTTGACGACCTTGTCAAATTCTACCATAACCTGCATCGCCGACCACTTTTTATTTTCTGGGTCGTCATAATCAACACCGGGGAAATTCGGGTTTCTTGCACTATCTCTGCTCCACGAAACACTGACCGTAATATCACCCTTTTTTGCAACGGGAATCGTTACGGTTTCTCCCATGCTCAGACCATCCCGGAAGGGAATGTTATCCATCTCCGCTGCGGAGGCGACAATGTTGTTGAACAGAAACACATTGTCGTTGGATTTCTCATCGGAAAGATTCTGGAAGGTTTGATCATCCAAAATGGCACACGTCAGCAAATCTTCCAGCTGATTGATGCCGTCACCCGCTAAAATATTCTGTTCGATCTGTTCGGTGTCAATCAAATCTTCTGCTTCCACATTCTCTTCCATGTAGACATCCACATCGTCAATGATGTCTGCAAGGTCGGCATTTTCTACGGTGACAAAATACCAGTCCTTTCCGCTCAAAGTGCCTTTATCGCTCTCTTTTACAAGGAACTGGTCATTCACCAAGTTGACGGAAACAAACAATGTATCATCATCGTACAAATCGCCGAAGGTATTCGGATTTTTTCCGGCTGCAACCCATTCATTATAGCCATTCAAGAAACAAATCGGTGTCTTTTCCGTTATGACAAATTCTGCACGCTTCGGAATATAGAACTGATATGTTTCTCCTTCTCGTACCACATCATCCCAGTCCAGATAGACAATTTCTTTCTTGAGGACAACTTCTTCTACATTGTCCTTGTGAATCCGCTGGGTAACCGTGTTCAAGTCTTCACTTTCGCCGGAAATCAGCGTTGCTCCGTTTTTTGCATGAAAATCATATGTAAATCCTGCCTGATAATCCTGCTCCGGCGTTACTTCGTATTGATTGTCTTCCAGTGCGGTTACATGAAAGGATGTTGGCAAATCGCCCAATGCGGAATCAATTTCCAAGTAATCCATCCAGTTTTCATCTGTAATTTCCTCCTCGGAACGAATCACAATGGGTTCTTTTGCATCGCAGTCCGCCACATATGCCGTATCCTGTTTGGTAACACCCTGTTCCGGCTCTTCATAAGCTGCATATAGAACGGTGTTTTCCTCGAACGGGTCTTCTGAATGAAACGGTTCGGTACAATCCCCATCATAAAACCAGCCCGTAAAATTTTGGTCTTGCTTGCTGGCACAGGGAACAGCTGTCAACACAGAACCTTTTTCCAATGTCACTGCTTCGACGGTTTCACCGCCGTTCGTGTTGAACGATACGGTGACTCGATTTTGTACGTCCCGATACCACTTCACGCCAATGCCTGCTGCAATTGCAAGAATGAGCATTGCTGCTGTGATGAAAATAACGGTTTTCTTCTTGTTCTGCCGGACTTTTACCGGTGTTGGATCTGCTGCCATAAGATACCCTCCTTCATATGTTGTCAGATCGGTGGCGGATGACGGATGAATCTATGTTTCATTCCCGTTTTCCCTTAATATGCAATCGCAGGGTCAACGGTAAAATGAGATCTTAATTTTGCGGTGAGCGACTGAATCGCCCCTTCTGCAATGGTTCTCAAATCCATTTGCAGGACAATGCCAATTGCTTTCTTTTGTTCTTCCAGCGGTACACGATAAGACGTGAGCGACATCTCTAAGAACCGCTGAATTTTCTTTTCCAGTGTAAAATACAAATCACAGGGAATCACCATATAGCCCCGCATCATGCCACTGCTGCCAATCACTCGTTCGTAAAAATCCGATTCAGAATTCGCTTCCGGAAAATACTGTCCAAACAGTTTCTGAACTTCCATCGCTGTATGATGAATGATATAATTTAACGATCCCTCTGCACTGTATGCCTCTACATAAATACTGCGGAGTGTTTCTTTCATTTCTGTCACTGCCAGCTGAATAGATGTTTCCACTGCATAAATTAATGCTGGAAACGCCTTATCCCCTAAAAATTGATTTGCCATATCGAACTGATTTTGAAACATATATTTGACGTATTCCAACAACAAGGCATCTTTGGTCGGAAAAATATTAAAAAAAGAACTATGGGCAACATTTGCTGCTGTCAAAATATCTTTGATGGTCGTGTCATAATATCCCTTCTCCAGAAACAAGGGCACGCACGCTTCCATAATTTTCATCTTTGCTGCCCGGCTATCATATCGCTTTGCCAAAAAGCATCCTTCTTTCTTAGATTGAAATTTAAACCGTAAATTGTATCTTGGTACAATCTTATCATATTTTCAAGCGATTGTCAATCATTTCTCACAGTTTCATCATTTTAAACAGAACAATCGTCAGCAATCTGGTCATTATCACAATTTTTATCATAAAAAAACAATTTAACTGCCACGAAAGCATCATTTATCCTTTTCATCTCGACAGAGATTCTGATGATGTTGACAATGGCATCCATTCTTGCAGTCGGTTTCTCTCTTTTGAAATTATGTATACTGTTTCTCAACTATTTTTATTTCCAATTCTAAAAAACAGAAAAATAGAAGAAATCATACAAATTTTTTCGGCTTTTTCCAGTTAATTTCTCGTCTGAATTCAATTTTTCATCATGTTTTTACCAAAGCATCCCTGTTTTTACATATTAAATTGCTTATTTTTACTTAGCAATTCTTAATTTATTCATAAAAAACAAAATCGTGAGAAAATTATATTCCTTTTCGTTTCTGTTTTGCCTAAAAAACCGTCCTATTCCACTTTTGAATTTTGTACCATATTTACGAAAAATAGATTGACGGACTGGATATTGTTGACATCTTTTTCCCAACATGATATAATAAAGATAATCAAAAGCGGTATGAGAGTTGAGATATTTTCATTCCATCAGAACCAAAAGGGTTCTTTTTTCATTTCTCCCAGTTCTCGCCCTTCTTTGAATGTTCATGCAAAAAATTGCACGGTTTGTGCGTTTTTCCGGCAAATTGCTGAATTGCAAGGAATATTTGCAATATGATTGACAATCATTGCAAAGCATGGTATCATAAGATTGCCTTAAAAAACGCTTTGCTTTTTATACACGATTCAATCTTCTTTTGACGAGTCTAAAAGGCAAGCCAAAACGAGAAAGGAATATGGTACAGTGGGGACTCTCAATCAAAAAAACAAAAACAAACAAGATGATGAAACCGAAATCGACTTGGGAAAATTGTTCAAAGCATTGATGCAACGTCTGCCAATTATTTTGCTGGTAACACTCTGCTTCAGTGCCATTGGATTTTCCTACGGCAAGTATTACCTCCCGTTGGAGTACACCTCCAGCACCTACATGTATGTAAAAAATGGGGATACTTCCGAAGAAAAAACTGCCATCAACCAACAAGACTTAATGGCTTCTAAGTCACTGGTAGAAACCTATATTGTCATTTTAAAAAATGACACCGTTGTAAAACAGGTTGGCATGAGTTTGGTCAGCAAGTTCGGGGTATCCGAAATTTCAAAATGCTTTACGGTCAAAAATGGGGTCATTTCTACCTCTGAACTCAAAGATGCAATTTCCATGTCGGCGGACGGCGACACAGAAGTGCTGAAAATTTCTGCACAAACCAAAGATCCACATGTGTCCGCTGAAATCTGCGACATTTACGCAGAAGTTGCACCGACATTTCTCATCCGCATCATTGGTGCAGGGTCTGTTGAAGTCATCGGCGATGCCGAAATACCGCAATCGCCCTCCGCTCCAGATGTGAAAAAAATTACTATGATGGCAGCCGCAGCAGGATTTGTTCTCTCTGCCGGTGTTGCAGTCTTAATTTACCTGTTGGATCGCACCATCAAGGGCGAAGATGACATTCAGTCCTTCTCCATCTCTTATCTGGGCGAAGTGCCGGAAATGGTGGAGGCTCGCAGCGGAAAACGGAAACGCCGCAAGAAAAAGAACAGCCCTTCCGCATTGCGGAATATGCTGCTCTGTGCAAAAGATATTCCGTTCCCGTGCTCGGAAGCTTACCGCTCCATCCGCACCAATTTGATGTTTGCACTGGCTCCACAGGAACATAAAATTGTTGCAGTAACCAGTCCAAATGCTGCGGACGGAAAGAGTTTGACGGCTGCAAATATTGCAATGGCAATGGCGATGATGAACAAAAAAGTGTTGTTCATTGATGCAGACTTGAGAAAACCGGTTCAGCACCAGCGGTTAAAGCTGGAAAACAAGGTCGGTTTATCCGAAGTTCTGGGGCATATGACAACTTGGCAAGTGGCTCGCCATCTTGCACCGCTGCCGAACATGGATGTGCTGACAGCTGGCACTTGCCCGCCAAACCCATCCGAACTGCTGGCATCTCCGGCAATGAAGAAGTTGCTTGAAGAAGCCGAACAGCAGTATGATTATATCATCATCGACACACCGCCGGTGAATGTTGTCAGCGATGCATTGGGGCTTTCCGATTGCATTGGTGGCATCTTAATGGTAGCACGCTACTATGTTACCACGACCAAGGAATTAGAAACCGCTTTGCAGGCAATTTCTGTAACAGGTGCAACTGTATTGGGTCTGGTTCTGACAGAAGTGGACTTCAAGCAAGGCGGCTATTACAAGAAGTATTATAAAAAAGGCTCTTATTATACCTACGGAAACGGAAATGGAAACGGAAGCAAAAAGAAATCTCATTCTCATTCCACACAGCAATCTGAACCCGTTTCTACAACAACAGATACAGATTCTGATAAACAGCCTGTTTCCTAAGAAGGAGGCAGTCCGATGATGATTGATTTTCACTGCCACATCCTTCCCAAGATGGATGATGGTTCTGATTCTATCAATACTTCCCTCGCAATGCTGCGGGAGGAACACACACAAGGGGTAAATCGTGTGGTTCTGACACCGCATTTCTACTGCGAAGAGGAATCGATAGAAGCGTTCTTACAGCGACGCAAAAAGGCTTTTTCTGCCTTACAAACCGCTATTTCCGACCAACCGCATGCAGACGATATTCCAGAGCTTTGCTTAGGGGCAGAAGTTGCGATGTCCAGTGCATTGGCACAGATGGACTTACAACCGCTCTGCATTTCCGGAACAAATGTCTTGCTGTTGGAGTTACCATATTATCGCCGATTTCGGCTGAAAGATGTTGAAACTATCATCAACCGAAACGATATTCAAGTTGTATTTGCCCATATTGAGCGGTTTTCCCGTTTATGGAATAAAGAAACCTTTGCAGCAGTCATGGAACTGCCCGTCTACAAACAAATTAACTGTAGCTCTCTTTGTCATGCTCGCTGGCGACAGCGGCGGCAGTTGCTCCGCTGGCTTTCAGACGGAGAAGTGCACCTGCTGGGTACAGACGCACATAACCTCACCAGTCGCCCTGTGAATTTTCAGGCAGCTGCACAGCTGTTGCAGCGAAAGCAGCGAACGGCTGAGTTAGAAACCTGCATGGAACTCGCAGAGCAGTTGACAGAAGACGGCGTACAGTAAACAGGGTGTATCGTTTCACTGCTTGAATATGGGGATTTATTTTTCAAGAGGAGGATGGTACGATGCAAACAGAATGGATTTGGGCGGCAAAAGCCAACCAAGCAATTTTAACCGAAAAACGCAGTCAGAAAGTCTGGTTGAAACAAGAACTGATTAACAAAAAGCGTGTCTATGCAGTTTTTCAGCGTTCCAGAGATATTTTCTTTTCGCTGCTGGCAATTATCGTTCTTTCTCCGCTGATGTTGTTAACGGCTCTGCTGATCGTGTTAGATGATCCACATGGCAGCCCGATTTTCTCACAATATCGTGTAGGAAAGAATGGTCGGAAATTTAAACTCTATAAGTTTCGTTCTATGGTCGTTCATGCAGAAGACAATTTGGAAAGCTTGATGCAACAGAACGAAATGGATGGACCAGTGTTCAAAATCAAAAAAGACCCTCGCATTACCCGAATTGGTCACTTTATTCGCAAAACCAGTATTGACGAGCTTCCACAGCTTTTCAACATTCTGAAAGGCGAAATGAGCATTGTAGGGCCAAGACCGTCTTTACCAAGAGAGGTTGAGAAGTACACACCATACCAGATGCAGCGATTGCTCGTCACACCAGGTTTGACCTGCTACTGGCAGATTCAGCCGCAGCGAAACAGCCTTTCGTTTGAGGAATGGGTGGCACTGGATATTCAGTACATTCAAGACCGCAGCTATTGGCTGGACTGGAAAATCATTTTCAAAACCGTTGGTGCGGTTCTGACATGTCAGGGAGAATGATATTCACTTTTGCAAACAATACAAAATCCCACAGGGAATGCGTTCCTTGTGGGATTTTTTTATACAATCCTATTCGGTTTTATTTTTTAGGGCAACTCTGCAATCATGAATCAAAGGGGGCTGCAACTGCTTTTCCGGCGGCAACACTTGCCTTTGCATCTAAATAGCGTTGGTTCGTACTGCCCCGAAAACGGCATTCGTAGCTTTTCTTATCCGCTTCAAAGCGTCCATCAATTAAAATATCTGTTTCGTTCAGCAATGCCATCCAATCTTCCCGACCGTCTGCCAGCAGTTGTTCCAATGTATATCCGGTATATGTCACCAGATTCAACCCCAAATCATGCACCTGTTTCCCCAGTGCTGCCAGTGCTGCCGCCTGACAAAACGGCTCTCCACCGCTGAATGTAACACCGTCCAGTAATGGGTCACTTGCAATCTCTTTCAGCAACACTGCTGCATCTATTAGCTTTCCGCCCTGAAAATCATGGGTCTGCGGATTGTGACAGCCCGGACATCCATGCGGACATCCCTGCACAAAAATGGTATAGCGAATCCCCTCCCCATCAACAATCGAATTTTCTACCGTTCCTGCAATTCGCAGCTGCATCATAAGCCCCTGCCTTTCTCGTTTTTATCCGCAAAAATTCCTGTAAGCAGAACTACTTCCACTTACAGGAATTTTCAATCATACATACTATTTCTATATTCAGCCATTATAAAGCGTGTTTCACACGGTCATGTTCTTCTGCTCGCTTTGCATCGTTAAACCGATCGAGTGTACCAACCAGATAGCCGGTGATTCTCCGAATCCGTTCAAAGCCAACATCACCGCTGTGTTCTGTTCTGCCGCACTGCGGGCAGCTATCGCCGATAATGCCTGTAAAGCCACAGCAAGGGTCACGGTCAACTGGATGGTTCACAGAGCCATAACCAATCCCTGCTTCTTTCATGCAGCGAATGACCTTCTCAAACGCAGCCACGTTCTGTACAGGGTCGCCGTCCATTTCTACATAGCTGATATGTCCGCCGTTTGTAAGGGCGTGATACGGAGCTTCCAGACGAATCTTGTCCACTGCCCGAATCGGATAGTAAACCGGAACATGGAATGAGTTGGTGTAATAATCCCGATCCGTTACGCCCGGGATCACACCATACCGTTCCCGATCCATCCGAACGAATCGACCAGATAACCCTTCTGCTGGCGTTGCCAGAACAGAGAAGTTCAAGCCCGTTTTCTTCGATTCCAAATCGGTACGATCTCGCATCGTCTGAATAATCTTCAAGCCCAATTCCTGTGCTTCTGCACTCTCACCGTGATGCTTGCCAATCAATGCCTTCAAGGTTTCTGCCAAGCCGATAAAGCCTACAGAAAGCGTTCCGTGCTTCAGAACTTCTGCAACGGAATCATCTGGGCCAAGCCCCTCAGAATCCAACCAAACGCCCTGTCCCATCAGGAACGGGTAGTTCCGTACTTTCTTCTGGCACTGGATTGCAAACCGGTCTGTCAGCTGTTCAATGGTCAAATCCATCATGTTGTTCAACAGCGTGAAGAATTTATCAATATCCCCATTTGCTTTGATTGCCAGCCGTGGGAGGTTGATTGATGTAAAGCTCAGGTTGCCTCTGCCCGTTACAATTTCACGGGTCGGGTCATATTCGTTGCCGATCACTCTGGTGCGGCAGCCCATATAGGCAATTTCCGTCCGGTAGTCGCCCGGCTTGTAATACTGGAGGTTATACGGTGCATCCAAGAATGCAAAGTTCGGGAATAACCGCTTTGCAGAAACCCGACATGCCAGCTTAAACATATCATAGTTCGGGTCTTCCTTGTTGTAGTTCACGCCTTCTTTTACCTTGAAAATGTGAATCGGGAAAATCGGTGTTTCGCCGTTACCCAAGCCAGCTTCTTCCGCCAGCAGGACATTTTCAATGACCATTCTGCCTTCCGGTGTGGTATCTGTTCCGTAGTTAATGGAACTGAACGGTGTCTGTGCCCCTGCACGGCTGTTCATGGTGTTCAGGTTGTGAATCAGGGCTTCCATTGCCTGATAGGTTGCACGGTTGGTTTCCCGATAAGCATTCTTCTTTGCAAACGCCTGTATGGTTGCAATCTGGTCGGCTGTCAGCCGTTCAGAGAGCTTTTGTGCTTCTGCTTCCTGATAACCGTTGTTATTTGCCAGACAAGGAATCAGACCCGTTTCCTGCTGAATAGCAGCCGCATAGGACTTTACAAATGCCTGTGGTTCTTCGATGTCGGTCAAGAGTTCCAGTGCTCTTGCAACATTCTGTAAGTACCGTTTCCGGTAAGTTTTCTTAACGCCGCCAGCCATTGCATAATCAAAGTTCGGGACGCTCTGTCCGCCGTGCTGGTCGTTCTGGTTGGACTGAATCGCAATGCAAGCCAGAGCGGAATAACTGGAAATATCGTTTGGTTCTCTCAGGAAACCATGGCCAGTCGAGAAACCATGCTGAAACAGCTGAATCAAGTCAATCTGGCAGCAGGTTGTTGTCAGCGTCAGGAAATCCAAGTCATGAATATGAATGTCGCCGTTCCGGTGAGCCTTAGCGTGTTCCGGCTTCAGAACTCGCATCTCATAGAATTCCTTCGCAGCGGAAGAACCATACTTCAGCATCGTGCCCATTGCGGTATCGCCATCAATGTTGGCATTTTCCCGCTTGATGTCGCTATCTTTTGCAGAATCAAACGTCAGCTCATTCATAATCTTCATGAGATTGGATTTGACTTCCCGATCTCTGGTACGCTCATAGCGATATAAAATATATGCCTTTGCAGTTTGGGCGTGTCCACACTCAATCAGTTCTTTTTCTACCAAGTCCTGAATTTCTTCTACGGTCGGTTCTTGACTGCCGTGCAGCTGTTCATACAATGCACAGGTTTTTTCGGCAACATCTCTCGCCATGGCTGCATCTGTTCCGCCAACAGACTGGGCTGCACGAAATACCGCATTTGCAATCTTGTCTAAATCAAACGACTCTCTTCTGCCGTCACGTTTAATAATATAAGAAATCATAAGTGCGAACGCTCCCCTTTACATATACAAAATATAGTAGAGCAGCCGGTAAAGTAACCATGTATCTAGTACTTTACGGCTGCCTATCCAGTATAACGCATTTTTTCGGAATTGTCAATAGGAAAACGAAAAAAGCATTGCTTCTTCGGAATTTAATAGGAAAACAAATCAAAATTTACACCAAGCAGATAGAAAACAAGTCCTATCAGCAAACAAGATAAAAAAATGAAGAAAACAACCCGCAGGCGAAATCGCAGCTTCGGTTTTGGGTAACGTCCTGTATATTCCGGAAGTCCTTGAGCGGATGATTTTTTCTTTTTCATAGTAATGCCTGCCCTCCTTGTCGATGTTGAGTCGAAACACGTTCCTTTCTATTATACGACAAGCCAGCCAAAAAATCAAGGGATTTCTCCAAAGAATCGGAAGAAATTTATTTTTAAACAATGAATGAACTTTTTCAGTTTCCAAATTATTTGGAAAAATACAACAAAAAAGACGCCTCTTCTTCCGAAGAAACGTCTTTCTCTATCGTACACAACTTGTACTGCTTAGTCGCTTACATACGGCAGCAGTGCAACGTGTCTTGCTCTCTTGATTGCTGTGGTCAGCTTCCGCTGATGATATGCACAAGTGCCAGTCACTCTTCTCGGCAAAATCTTTGCCCGTTCTGTCATGCACTTTCTCAGCTTTGCGATGTCCTTGTAATCAATGACATCTACTCTGTCTACGCAGAACATGCAGACCTTTTTTCTCGGTCTTTTTCCGCCCATTCTTGGTGCTCTTTCCATGGTCAAATCCTCCTAACTGCATTTCGCAAGTTTCGTTTTTGTTTTCTGCAATTTTGATTAGAACGGTACTTCTCCATCGCTGAGGATTTCTTCAAAATCGCTCAGATCGCCCAATTGGATCGGAACAGAATTGTTCTGCTGCTGCGGAGCCGGAGCTGCTGCTGGCTGCTGTGGAGCTGCCTGCGGTGCAGATGGCTGCTGCTGGTACTGCGTCTGATACTGATAGCCGCTCTGATTGGATGGTGCAGTATAGTTTCCATTTGCCTGTGCAGCGGCTCTGGTTTCCCCGAAGGTCACATTGTCCGCCTGAACTTCCATCGAATAGTGCTTCACACCATTTCCATCGGTATAATCCGAATTTTGCAGTCTGCCTTCCACAATGATCATTGAACCCTTATGGAAATATCGACTTACAAATTCTGCCTGTTGCCGCCAGCAAACAACATTGATAAAATCAGCCTGCCGTTCTCCGGTGGACTTTGACGTATATGGTCGGTCGATGGCAACTCGAATTCTGCATACAGCAATGCCGCTTTGTGTCTGCCGGAAATCTGGGTCAGCACACAATCTACCCATCAGAATCACTTTATTCAGCATCCCATTCCATTCCTTTCCGCATATTTTTTCAAAAAAACCGTTCTATCGGTAAAGACGTCTTATTCTGTAACAGTTACCAAGAACCGCAGAACGCCGTCTGTGATGTTCAGGACACGTTCCAGTTCAGCCGGAAAATCCGGTGTTGCTGTGAAGCTATACAGTGCGTAATAGCCGTCCGGTTCATCGTTGATCGGGTATGCGAGCTTCCGCTTGCCCCACTCGTTCACTTCGTCCAGTGTGGCTGCTGCTTCGATCTTGCTCTTGAACTTTTCAACCAGTTCCTTTGCAACTTCTTCACCCTTTGCCAGGCTGTAAACAGCCATCAGCTCATACTTTGCATTCAACTTTGCCACGTTAAAAACACCTCCTTCTGGATTTCGCCTGCAATTGTGCAAGCAAGGATAACATATCTATTATAGCAAACTCTGCTCGACTTGTCAAGCATTTTTCTGGTTTTTTCGGAATTTTTTTTACAAAATTCCCGACCTTAAAACGCCATGCTGATGCCCAGCAGAAACAGAGCCGTTACAAGAACGGTCACCGCATACTGTGCCAGAATGGCAATCAGAACGAACCAGTAATTTGTTCCGCCTGCCATTCGCAGCCGGTCTTTGGTCATGCCTTCGGGCAGCCCCTCCGCTCGGATTCTGTGCACTTTTCGCAAAACAAACCGATAATAAATATAATTAGAAAAGGCAAACAACAATACCCGTACTGCAAAACTCAGATACATACAAATAACATACATCGTATGTAAAGCAGTTTCATATGGCAGCAATGCCGTACAGAATGATTGAATCTGTTCTGTCATCACTTGCAGGAAATTGTTATACATGCTGCCCATACCGCCCATGCTGTTCATACTCTGCTGCATGCTGTGCAGCTGGCTCAAAATCGAATCATTGTTGGTGACAAACGAATACAGTTCTGACGGCAAATCCAACAACAGCAACACGCTGATAATCAGAAATGTCATGCCCCACATTTTCCGGCTGGCAAAATACAGTTGTGGGAACACCGCACTGATTAAATTCATGGTAAGTTTCGAGCCAGTTTCTCGGAACTTCTTAAACGCCGGAACATAATAAATAGTATTCGTCCGCACAAAGTTTGCAAGGTCTTCCAGCCGTTCTCCTTCATAGTCCTCATTCGGGTCTAATCCGCAGCAAATATCCTGTGCACTTTGCTGCCACGTCTGCTGGTTTTGCTGTGCTGTTTGCTGCTGTCCGTTCTCCTCTAAAATCATGCCGCAGTGTCCGCAGAACGCCTGATGCACAGGATTTTCCGTTCCGCAGCGAGGGCAGCGGCGTGTTTCCGATGCTGTTTCCGATTCTGGCAATGGAATTTCGACCGGCTTCCAGCTTCCGCCGTTTTCGTGCAGATGCACATTGATGCAGTGCCCGTAATGCTGCCAGCAAGCCCGATGGTAAGGCGTTCCGCATTCTGGGCAAACAACAACATCATCCTCCGGCTCGAATGGCTTTTGGCATACAAAACAGGATTGTCCGGTATAATCTGCCATAAAGCAATGCACTTCCTTTCCAATTCTGTTTCCACAGAATTTGATCGTGATTCCCCGTTTTTTATTTCTGGCTGGAGGATTTCAGCTTTTTCCACCGGAACACAAATACCCCTGTTGCTGTTCCAGCGGTTACAAGCGTGAATACAATCACAGCAGTTACCACATCTTTTGTGCTGAACTTGGAAGATTCCGTTTCTGTTTCCGCTTCTGTTGTCACCTGTGTTGTCGGTTCGGTGGTGTCGTCTGCTGCTGCCGCTGGCAGTCCCCAGCAGCCCAGCCCGAGGATGCCGGCACAAAGCCACGCTAACATTCGTTGTTTCATCGTCATTCCTCCGCTTCTCTTTTCCAGCCCTTGTAAGGATAGTATAAAGAATACCGCACCAGATAAAACGTCCAGTGCGGTATCCTGTTTTCGCTTGCGTCTAATTACTTCTCTGCATTCGGGGTGGTATATGGTGCAATATGATGTGCCAGATATTCCGAATGAGTTTCATTCTTCTGAATCCGAACATTGTTATAAACATCCATACCTGTTCCGGCAGGAATCAGCTTACCAATGATAACATTTTCCTTCAAGCCATACAGCATATCGCTCTTGCCACGGATTGCCGCATCAGTCAAAGCCTTTGTGGTTTCCTGGAAGGATGCTGCCGACAGGAAGCTGTCGGAGCTGGAGGATGCCTTGGTAATACCCTGCAGTACTGGTGCAGTGGTAACCAGTTCTACATCTGGTTCACCATTTGCCATCCGTTCCCGCAGTTCTTCGTTAATGGTTTCTACCTTCCGCTTATCAATCAGCGTGCCCGGCAGTAAGTAGCTGCTGCCAGATTCTTCAATCTTGACCTTCCGCAGCATCTGGCGTACGATAACTTCGATGTGCTTATCGTTGATATCAACACCTTGCAGACGGTAAACCTTCTGCACTTCGCTGATGATGTAGTCCTGTACCGCATGAACGCCCAGAACTGCCAGAATATCGCCCGGGAAGATGTTCCCTTCGGTCAGACGAGTACCCTTTTCGATTTCTTCGCCTTCCTTTACCCGAATCTTCAGGTTATAGTGAATCGGATAAGATTCCGATTCGCCAGTAGTCTGGTTGGTAACGAAAATGGTTCTTGCAGTCTTGATTTCTTCAATGTGTACCTTACCGGACAGACGAGCCAAAATGGCTGCATTCTTCGGGTGACGGCTTTCAAACAATTCTTCGACACGTGGCAAACCTTGTGTGATGTCTTCTGCCGATGCGATACCACCAGTATGGAATGTACGCATGGTCAGCTGTGTACCTGGTTCACCGATGGACTGTGCAGCGATAACGCCGACCGATTCACCCACGCAAACCAGATTGCCGTTTGCCAAGTTTGCACCGTAGCACTTTGCACAAACACCCTGCTTTGCATGGCAAGTCAGGACGGAACGAATCGAAATCCGTTCAATGCCAGCTTCGGTAATCTTCTTTGCATCACTTTCTGTGAGCATTTTATTCTTAGAAATCAGCAGTTCACCGGTTTCCGGATCTCTCAGGTCTTCTACCAGATAACGGCCTGCCAGACGTTCGCCGAGCGGTTCAATCATTTCATTGCCGTTGCTGATTTCGTAAACTTCCAGACCTTCATTTGTGCCGCAATCCTGTTCCCGGATGATGACATCCTGCGAAACGTCTACCAGACGACGGGTCAGGTAACCAGAGTCGGCGGTACGCAATGCGGTATCTGCCAAGCCCTTTCTTGCACCTCGAGAGGAGATGAAGTATTCCAAGATGTTCAGACCTTCTCGGTAGTTGGAACGAATCGGCATTTCGATGGTCGCACCGGATGTATTGGCAATCAAGCCACGCATGCCGGCAAGCTGACGAATCTGGCTGATACTACCACGGGCACCGGAGTCCGCCATCATGAAGATTGGGTTGTAACGATCCAAACCGTTTTGCAGAGCGGTGGTAACGTCATTGGTTGCACCGTTCCAGATTTCGATAAACCGCTTGGACTTTTCTGCTGCGGAGATATAACCGTATGCATATTCGTTGTTGATCTCTGCAACTTCTGCATCGGCTGCTGCAATGATGTCCTTCTTTTCCTTTGGAATGATGGCATCGCAAACCGCAACGGTAATGGCAGCCTTTGTGGAATACTTAAAGCCAGTTGCCTTGATTTTATCCAACACTTCGGAAGTGGTCGTTGTGCCGTGAATCTTAATGCAACGGTCGATAATCTGACCCAGCTGCTTCTTGCCAACCAAGAACGCAATTTCCAGATCAAACTGATGCTTGGAATCTGTACGGTCTACATAGCCCAGATTCTGCGGAATGTTTTCGTTAAAGATCAAACGGCCAACGGTACAATCAATAATCTGAGAAACCCGCTTATCACCAATATCTCTGGTAATCCGTACTTTAATCTTTGCGTGAATGGAAACATCGCCTTCATTGTAAGCCATGAGGGCTTCGTTGACATCCCGGAAAATCTTGCCTTCGCCCTTTTCGCCGTCCTTTTCCATGGTCAGGTAATACGAACCCAAAACCATATCCTGTGTCGGAACAGCAACTGGACGACCGTCAGACGGCTTCAACAAGTTGTTTGCAGCCAGCATCAGGAATCTTGCTTCTGCCTGTGCTTCTGCGGACAGCGGCAGGTGTACTGCCATTTGGTCACCGTCGAAGTCGGCGTTAAATGCAGAGCATACCAACGGGTGCAGTTTCAGGGCACGGCCTTCTACCAGTACCGGTTCAAATGCTTGAATCCCCAAACGGTGCAATGTAGGAGCACGGTTCAGCAGAACCGGATGTCCCTTGATGACATTTTCCAGTGCATCCCAAACTTCCGGAGAAGTTCGGTCTACCATCTTTCTGGCACTCTTAATATTTGCAATGACCTTGGTATCTACCAACCGCTTCAGAACGAACGGCTTGAACAGTTCCAATGCCATTTCCTTCGGCAAACCGCACTGATACATCCGCAGTTCCGGACCAACGACGATAACAGAACGTCCAGAGTAGTCAACACGCTTACCGAGCAAGTTCTGACGGAATCGACCCTGCTTGCCCTTCAGCATATCAGACAGGGATTTCAGTGCACGGTTATTCGGGCCCGTAACAGGTCTGCCGTGTCTGCCGTTGTCAATCAAAGCATCGACTGCTTCTTGCAGCATCCGCTTTTCGTTCCGGACAATGATGTCCGGTGCATCCAGTTCCAGCATCCGCTGCAACCGGTTGTTCCGGTTGATGACACGGCGGTACAAATCATTCAGGTCGGAGGTTGCGTACCGTCCGCCGTCCAGCATAACCATCGGACGAATGTCCGGCGGAATAACCGGAACAACGTCCAGAATCATCCATTCCGGACGGTTGCCGGACTGCCGGAAGGCTTCCACGATTTCCAGCCGCTTCAGCAGCTTCAACCGCTTCTGACCGGAATTCAGTCCAACCAGTTCTTCTTTTAATTCTTTGGAAAGTTCTTCCAAATCAATTTCACAGAGCAGCTTCTTAATGGCTTCTGCACCCATTGCTGCTTCAAATTCATCGCCGTACTTTTCCCGATAATTCAGGTATTCCTTTTCGGTCAGGAGTTGCTTCTTAAACAGCTCCGTATTGCCCGGGTTCAGTACGATATATTTTGTGAAGTAGAGCACTTCTTCCAGTCTTTTCTGGGAGATTTCCAGCATCTGACCGATTCTGGACGGTGTTCCCTTAAAGTACCAGATATGAGAAACCGGAGCAGCCAGTTCAATATGACCCATCCGTTCCCGGCGAACCTTTGCGCGGGTTACTTCTACGCCGCAGCGGTCGCAGACTTTGCCCTTAAAACGAATCTTCTTGAACTTTCCGCAGTGACATTCCCAGTCCTTGGTTGGCCCAAAAATCCGTTCGCAGAACAAACCATCCCGTTCCGGCTTCTGTGTCCGGTAATTGATGGTTTCCGGGCGTGTTACCGCACCATAAGACCATTCCCGAATCCGTTCCGGTGAAGCAAGTCCAATTTTTATGGATTCAAATGTATTAAATTCCAAATTCGTACCCTCCTGTATTCTATCACGAGATTTTCATACATGGTAACTTGTTACATTTCGTCATCGTCAAACGGATAATCATCTACATCATCCGGATAATCGTCTTCGTCTGTATCGTCAATATCCTCAAATGGAACATCCTCTGCATCCGGATCTCCATTTGCAATGGTCTTATCATCATCATAACCCATGCCGGCATCTTCCATATCCTTGGACATACCTTCATAGTTTGCAGTATCGGTGATGTCGTCATCACTTTCATACGAAACAACCTGTGCGGTGACATCGTCATCGAAGTTCGACCGCAGGTCAATTTCATTCTGTTCGCCATCCAATACCTTGACATCCAGACCCAGTGACTGCAATTCCTTAATCAGAACCTTGAAGGATTCCGGAATGCCCGGCTTCGGTACATTCTGACCCTTGACAATTGCTTCATAGGTTTCTACACGTCCAACGGTATCGTCAGATTTTACTGTCAGGATTTCTTGCAGGGTGTAAGCTGCACCGTATGCTTCCAGTGCCCAAACTTCCATTTCCCCGAATCTCTGACCGCCGAACTGTGCCTTACCACCCAACGGCTGCTGCGTAACCAGAGAGTACGGACCAACAGAACGAGCGTGAATCTTTTCGTCTACCAAGTGGTGGAGTTTCAGGTAGTGCATGTAACCAACGGTTACACGGTTATCAAACTTTTCACCAGTTCTGCCATCATACAGTGTGAACTTACCGTCTTCGCAGAATTCCAGTGCCTTCGGGTTGATGACCTTCTGCATTGGCTTCAGGTCGAACGGATCATTCCGATGCGGTGCGTTCCGGCGATTTGCTTCCCGGAAGCATTCCCGAATGTCATCTTCGTGTGCACCGTCAAAGACAGGTGTCATCACGTGCCAGCCCAGAGCCTTGGCAGCCATACCCAGATGCACTTCCAATACCTGACCGATGTTCATACGAGAAGGTACGCCCAACGGGTTCAGAACGATATCCAGCGGTGTGCCATCCGGCAGGAACGGCATATCTTCTTCCGGCAAAATGCGGGAAACGACACCCTTGTTACCGTGACGGCCTGCCATCTTATCGCCGACGGAGATTTTCCGCTTCTGAGCGATATAGCAGCGAACCAATTTATTGACACCAGCCGACAATTCATCACAATTCTCTCTGGTGAAGATTTTTACATCAATGATGATACCAGCTTCGCCGTGCGGTACTTTCAAAGAGTTATCCCGCACTTCCCGTGCCTTTTCGCCGAAGATTGCACGCAGCAGGCGTTCTTCTGCGGTCAGTTCGGTTTCGCCCTTCGGGGTAACCTTACCAACCAAAATATCACCAGCGTGTACTTCTGCACCAATCCGAATGATACCGTTTTCGTCCAAATCCTTCAGGGCATCGTCCCCGACGTTCGGAATATCTCTGGTAATTTCTTCTGGGCCCAACTTCGTATCTCTGCATTCGATTTCATATTCTTCAATGTGAACGGAAGTGAAGATATCTTCCCGTACCAACCGTTCATTCAGCAGAACCGCATCTTCGTAGTTGTAACCTTCCCAAGTCATGAAGCCGATGAGGGCATTCTTACCCAGAGAGATTTCACCGTCAGAAGTAGACGGACCATCTGCCAGGACCTGTCCCTTTGTAACGTGTTCGCCAGCGTCTACAATCGGTCTTTGGTTGATGCAAGTACCCTGGTTGGAACGCTTGAACTTTTCGAGCTTAAAGGTCTGTTCCTTGTGGGTTTCATCCGACAACAAAGTAATGGTGTCTGCGGAAACTGCCGTAATCACACCATCACACGGTGCAAGCACACAAACGCCAGAGTCTACAGCTGCCTTGTATTCCATACCGGTTCCGACAAACGGCCGTTCGGTCTTGAGCAGCGGTACTGCCTGTCTCTGCATGTTAGAGCCCATCAACGCACGGTTTGCGTCATCGTTTTCCAAGAACGGAATCATAGAAGTTGCAACAGAAACGACCATCTTCGGGGAAACATCCATAAAGTCAATGCGGTCTTGTTCGACTTCCAAAATCTGTTCCCGATAACGAGCCGCAACCTTATGATTTGCAAAGTGTCCATCTTCGGTCAGCGGTTCGTTTGCCTGTGCAACAATGTAATTATCTTCTACGTCCGCAGTCATATAGACAACTTCGTCTGTTACAACACCAGTCGCCTTGTCTACTCGCCGATACGGAGCTTCAATAAAGCCATATTCGTTGATTCTTGCGAATGTTGCCAGATAAGAAATCAAACCGATGTTCGGGCCTTCTGGTGTTTCAATCGGGCACATTCTTCCGTAATGGCTATAATGTACGTCACGAACTTCAAACCCTGCACGATCTCTGGACAAACCGCCCGGACCCAATGCGGACAGACGACGCTTATGGGTCAATTCTGCCAGCGGGTTGTTCTGATCCATGAACTGTGACAGCGGAGAAGAACCAAAGAATTCTTTAATTGCAGCCGTAATTGGACGGATATTGACCAAACTCTGCGGTGTGATCACGTCCATATCCTGTGCCTGAATGTTCATCCGTTCCCGAATGACCCGTTCCATTCTGGTGAAACCAATCCGGAACTGGTTCTGCAACAGTTCGCCAACAGAACGGATTCGACGGTTGCCCAAGTGGTCGATGTCGTCCACTGTACCAACGCCTTCGCAGAGGTTCAGGAAATAGCTGATGGTTGCATAGATATCGTCCAAAATAATATGCTTCGGAACGAGTTCATCCAACCGCTTCTTTACCTGTTCTTCTACTTCTTCCGGTGTGGAAGAGCTTTCGAGAATTTCTCTCAGAACAGAGAACGAAACCTTTTCGTTGATTTCATATTTGCTGATGTCAAACTGTACATACGGCTGCAGGTCAACCATGCCGTTACCGATGACCTTAACTTCCCGCTGTACAAACCGGATAGCATTTTCTCCGGCTTCGGTGACATAATATTCTTTACATTCTACTGTCAGGAATGCAGCCTTTACGCCGGCTTCCTGAATCTGTTCTGCCTGTTCGTAAGTCAGAGTCGTTCCTGCATCAAACAGCAGTTCGCCTGTCATTTCATTGATGACCGGACGGGACAGGGTATGTCCAGCCAGACGGCTTGCAATGCCCAGCTTCTTATTATACTTATACCGACCGAACCGGCACAAATCATACCGCTTTGCATCGAAGAACAGATTGTTCAAGTGGGTCAGGGAGCTTTCCACCGTCGGCGGTTCGCCCGGACGCAGCTTCTTATAAACATCCAGCAATGCATCTTCGGTGTTCTTGGTGCTGTCCTTTTGCAGAATGGTCTGCCGCAGACGTTCATCATCCCCGAACATCTCATAGATTTCTTCGTCTGTTCCGATACCGATTGCACGGATAAAGGTTGTCAGTGCAATTTTCCGGTTCTTATCAATCCGGACATAGATGACATCGTTGGAATCCATTTCATATTCCAGCCATGCACCACGGTTCGGAATGACAGTGGTCTTAAACAAATCCTTACCGGTGCGGTCTTTTTCAGAAGCGTAATAAACGCCCGGAGAACGAACCAACTGCGAAACGATGACACGTTCTGCACCATTGATGACAAACGTGCCGCTTTCGGTCATGAGCGGGAAGTCGCCCATATAAATTTCGCTTTCCTTGACCTCGCCGGTTTCCTTATTCCAGAGGGTCGCCGTCACACGCAGTGCGGCAGCATAAGTTGCATCCTGCTCCTTGCATTCTGCAATGGTATACTTCGGCTTTTCATCAATCCGGTAATCAATAAAGTTCAAAACCAGATTGCCGTTGTAGTCTGTGATAGAAGAAACGTCCCGGAAGACTTCCTTTAAGCCTTCCTCCCGAAACCAGCGGTACGAATTTTTCTGTACTTCAATCAGGTTCGGCATTTCCAGCACTTCGTTGATTTTCCCGAAGTTCATTCTGACATTTTTTCCACACTGCTTTGGCGTCACATTCACCATAGGCGAAAAAACCTCCTTCGTTATAATCGAAAAAATTAGCACCTGTAAGCAGAAATGAAAAATCTTTCGTATTTTTCGATTTTCTCTTGACAGGCGGGAAAGGATATGGTATACTATTAGTTTTTGCGTGTGTCACCCTTGTGGCACTACGATACATTTTATTATTTTATAATATTCCCAGATGTTTGTCAAGTAGTTTTTTTTAATTTTACAGATTTTTAAAAATATTTTGAGAATTCCCCGTATCCATCCTGAAAATCTCGTGCACATTTCGGCTTTTTGATGGCTGGATGAGAGAATTTTTGCAGAATACCAAAAAATCACCCCCACAAGCAGTTTCAAAAAATTTTAAGAAACCCCTTGACAAATCGATAAAAATAGTGTACTATGTTGATAGTGCACTAATTCACGCAACTACAAAAAGTCGTGTATTCTTCTGAAAGGGGGCATTTTGGATGGAGTTTCAAAACAACTACCCCATCTACCTGCAAATTGCAGATGACATCAAACGGCGGATTGTCATCGGTGAGCTGCATCCCGGTGACAAGCTGCCCTCTAACACCGATTTGGCGGTTGCCTATACTGTCAACCCCAATACGGTACAGCGAATTTACCGACAACTGGAAGTGGAAGGCATCACTTTCACTCGCCGAGGCGTGGGGACGTTCCTGAGCGAAGACCCCGAACTTGCGGAACGGTTACGCAGTACCATCTTGGAACAGGAAGTGACTGCTTTCCTGAAAAAAATGCAGCAATACCATTTTTCAAAGGCTGCACTCTTTACAGCCATGGAACAGCAGTTGGAACAAGCGGAAAAAAAGGAAGAAACAGAAACAACAGACAAAAACTAAACCAAAAGGAGCAAAGGGATTATGTTAACATTTGAACATGTCAGAAAAAATTATGACAGCAAACGGGTGCTGGAGGATTGCAGCATTTCGTTTGAGCCGGGAAAGGTGTATGCCCTTGTTGGGCCAAACGGCACCGGCAAAAGCACCCTGATGAAAGCAGCTGCCGGACTGGTAAAAATCAACGGCGGCACGCTCACCTACAAGGGGCAGCCAATCGGAACAGAGAGCAAGAAACACATTGCTTATATGTCCACCGAACCATTCTATTATGACTATATGCGGATTCGGGATGTCAAGGCATTTCACAAGGATTTCTTTGCCGACTTTGACGCAGACTTATTCGACCGCCTGCTCACATTTATGGAACTGACTCCGGACTTGAAAGTACGGGCGTTGTCCTCCGGTATGGCTGCGAAGCTGAAAATTGCAGTGACGCTCTCCAGACGAGCAGAAGTCATCATGCTGGATGAACCGCTGAACGGCATCGACCTCATCGGACGGGATCAAATCATCCACACCATCATTCAGGCAACCGGAAGCGGTGCAACTTTCATCATCTCCAGCCACTTGTTCGATGAATTAGAGCCAATTGTGGACAATGTTGTCATGATGAAAGGCGGCAAGGTCATCTTGGAAGGCGAACTGGAAGCCATCCGTGCGGAACATGGCAAATCCATCTCAGACTTGTATCGGGAAATTTATGCGGACACTGCCGTTCCACAGTTTTAAACAAAAAAATAGAACCATCATTCCACAACGCTTACAAAAATAAGGAGGATTTTCCATTATGGGAAACGTATTGAAATATGAAATCAAAAAATCCAGATTTATGATGCTGATTGTTGGCATCATCATCGGCGGTCTGGAAATTGCGTACTTAATCGGTTTTTTCGGATTCAAATTTGCACAGAACGAAAAGTTGAACGACATCTTTACCAGCATCTGGGCACTTTCCACTGTCCTGCTCATCGTTGCCGCCTGCTGTTCCATGCTTGCCGGAGCACTATACAGTGTTCTGCTGTACAACAGTGACATCCGGAAAAAGTCCGGTTATATGTTGTTTTTAACCCCAACCCCCACTTGGCAATGGATTCTTGCAAAAATCCTGATGGGGCTTCTTGCAACCGCCGTTCTGGTTGTTGTCTTTGCCGTTCTGGGAATTGCTGACATTCTGTTGTTCATTCCGGAATTGGATGACACTTCCTTCATCGGGCAACTTCTGATTCCACTGCGGGATATGTTCTTTGACAACATCGGTACAATGGTTCTGTTCCTGCTGAACATGATCTTACAGATCGTTGTGATGATCACCACCATTTATCTGGCAATTTCCATGTCCAAAACCTTATTGGGCAACAAGAAAATCGGTACATTTGTTGCATTCGTTTTCTGGATTGCGTTGGAAATTTTACAGTCTGCCATCAGCAGTTTGTTTACACTGTTATCCAATGGGTTGTTCTCCATCAGCATTGACATGAGCGAAAACGGTCTGGTCTATAATCTGGATACCGCTGTTCCGTTTCTGCTGGCAGCAATGGCATTGAATCTGGTGTTTGCTGGTGTTTGCTATGGTGTTACCGTTCATCTGACCGATAAGAAAATGAGTTTCTAACCCTCTCGTTTTTTGCAAATTCTGTAAACGGATATGAACATGAAAAAATCCCCTTGCTTTTCAAGCAGGGGGATTTTTATTTGATTCTTAGAAAAAACTTATGCGTACGGTTCGGCAAAATCGCTTCGCTTTTTGCCTTTATGCTGTTCGCCGGTGGTTGCGTTGTCCGAATTGCCTATGAATCTTTCTTAGATTCCAGTTTACAGGAATTTTTTATGTTTCTAGAATGGCGAACAGCATTTGTTTACTTCTCTTAGATCTTCAAACTGTCTAATCAATACCTTCGTTAAGGAGGGCAGCTTGCCCTCCTTAACAATCCTCCTCGCCGAGCTGAGCCAGCT